>NZ_JAMQKB010000040.1 GCF_028416575.1 Terrihalobacillus insolitus
GTCACGATCTCAGACCTGCTTTATCATAGTTAACAGGATTACTTAGAAATAAACGCTATACCCCCACTATATACATTTTCATTCTTCGTGGTGGCTGATAAGTCATGGGGGTTTTGAACAACCTCTATACATAGAAAGATTGGTATCGGATCAATTACCATCCTTTTGCATGTGCTCCTGTCACAGGAAATGCTCTCAATGAATAGAATAGCAGTGTGAAGGAGGAATAAAAATGAATCAACCACATCCTAAGTCCAATCATATGTATGATTTATGTAAAAAACATATGCATACTTATGTATTAGCAGAAACAGTGGATGGTAATAAAGTTGACGGCATTATCACGGGTGTAGATGAGCAATATGTTTATTTAGCTGTGCCAAATACAGGATATCAATTCGAAGGACATGGAGTATCTCGTGGCGGACCAGCCTATGGACCTGGATTTGGTTACCCAGGATACGGATATGGCTACCCTGGCTATGGCCATCCTTCAAGGTTTAACCGTCTTGTTTTGCCATTGACTGCTTTGGTCGGCCTAAGTGCACTTCCTTGGTATTAAGGTTGTTCAAAAAGTCACCAATGATAAGTAACATCTGCTTGCCCACGACGGGCTTCCTTGGCTTTTTATCATTTGGAAACTTTTTAATCCCGTACGATTAGCGAAACTGTAAAATAACGAAACCCTTGCCTTTTCCTAAAAAGGCAAGGGTTCTCACTATCACTATCTTGTTTAACTGGTTATTCATTTTGGCTTTCTTTTAAAACGCCTTCACCTAGTAATAAAACAGCAATAGTAAATATTCCAGTGAGGGCAAGTACCTGACTTATGGAAAATGTTCCTCCACCCATGTTACTTATTACATACGAAATCATAAAGCTAAGTAAAAAAGTCCAAAAAATAGTTATTAGTAGACGCACGTCATTTTCACCTCATTTGATTCACATTCTTTATATAGTTTACCAAATGCATTCGGAAAAATAAATAGAAATTAATCTTTAAATGGTTTTAGGGTTTTAGACCCCCACCTCTAAGCGAAGCGTAGGTGGGAATTTCCAATCAGGTGGAGTCGAGACTCCATCTGATTCACCGATGTTTCAGCTTGCTGAAACGAGTTCGCTGTTACTGTTTTTTGGAATGAAAGAACTATAGAGTTGAGAATAAAAAGAAAGGGAAAGTGAAATAGAATGAAGACAAGAAGGAGGAGAAATGGAATGACCTATTTGGTTACAAATTGCTTTGATTGGGTAGGATTTCATATAGTGAATCGACTATTACACGACGGAAATGAGGTAATAGGAATAGATAAAATGGATACAGAGAAAAAAGAAAATCTTGCATTATTTATAGGTAGAAACAGTGCCTTCAGACATGAAGAAGAGATAGGAAATAATGTGAACGATGAAATGACAGCTATTTATCATATCTCAGACCAAATAGAACGGTCGAAAGAACTAGCGAGCATTTCTGCGCGTAACAATATTAATATAAAATTCTCCAAGAAAAGCAAACCTTTTCATAATGATTGGACCACGATTGTTTGTCCGATCCTTTGTGGGGAATGGATGGAACGTGATGATGAGGGATTCTATTGGGGAGATGAATACATTCGGTTTGACTCTCGTCGTTTTGACGATGAAGTTATTTATATTGATGATTTCATTTCATGGCTTTTTCAACTAGAGAACAGCAATATTAAAGCTAGAGAAATTCGCCTTCATTCCAATCAAATGACTGGAAATGGAACAGATCGAGCAAGCGATTTGTATTTATGTCAACGAAAATCACCTGATCGATGTAAAAGATTACTCCATGAACACTATCGGAATTTTAGAAATCTTTACAATGTAACAAACATGTAAAAACAAAATACATTTACGAAAACGAGCTTAAACGGTAGAATAGTACTAGAACTTAGCTTAGTACGTTCGAATAGGAGTTGCGCATATTGAGAATTAAAAACCATCTTTTTCGAGTGCTCATCCTCATATTCTTCCTTTTACCTGTTTTAACTGCCTGTGGCTCAGACGGAGAAATACAGAAGGTTGGAATGCTGGTGGAAAACACGATCCAGGATCAAACCTGGGGCAATAAAGGATATAGAGGTTTATTACAAATAAAAGAAGAATTTAATACCGATGTTTACTTTAAAGAAGGGGTTACAACACAACAAGAGGTAAATCGAGCGGTAAATGAGTTTGTAAACAAAGGCGTTAATTTAATTTATGGCCATAGTAGCTCATACGGCAAATATTTTGTTGAAATAAATGAAAATTATCCAGATGTACAGTTCGTTTATTTTAATGGTGGATATTATGATGATAATGTTACGAGTTTAAATTTTAATGCACTGGCAATGGGTTTTTTTGGTGGAATGGTCGCTGGGGAAATGACGGAGACAAATCACATTGGCTTAATTGGTTCCTTCGGCTGGCAGCCTGAGATCGAAGGCTTTTTTGAAGGGGTTAAATATAAAAATCAGGATGCACAAGTACATATGAATTATGTGAATAGCTGGGATGATACGGAAAGAGCGATGAAAATCTATCAAGAGATGAAAAGGAAAAATGTTGATGTTGTGTATCCTGCAGGTAATTCTTTCAGCGTTCCAATCATTAATCAAGCAATTGCCGACGGATTATATGCGATTGGTTATGTTTCGGATCAATCCAGCTTGAGTGAAGAAACGGTTTTGACAAGTACAGTACAACAAGTAGAGCAATTATATTTACTTTCTGCAAAAAAATTTGATGCTGGAGAATTAGAGGGAAAAGTATTGACTTTTGACTTTCAAGACGATGTTATTTCGATGGGAGACTACAGCCCTGAAGTACCAAACACATTAACAAAAGAAGTAGAAATGGCAATAAATACATATATTGAAACTGGACTATTACCGAATGAAAAAGAGCAGAAAAGGACTGGTAACTAAAGTGTATCAGCCCTTTTTGTTTGCAAGATAAGTGCAAGGGTGCACCTAAGGCCTGCCGTCACCTTGTTTTTTTTGTAGACCAATAAACCTCAGACTATTTTTTAAACTTCTTCATAAAACCCACGATTTCTTTCATATACGGTGACAGTTGATGGTACGTTTCCATTACTGTCTGTGCAGATCCTAAAAGGTCAAATGATTCCTGGTTTTTATCGTTTTTTAGAGGGGGTTGTTTTTGCATTGGTGGACCATACATATAGGGGTGGCGTCCATTCTTAGGATGTTTATTATGTGGATAACGCACTGCATTTCACCTCCTTTTTAATTAGTTTATGATACTCATTGCAAATGGGAGAAGGCAGCTATCATATAAAAGTGAAATTAAAATCCACCTGCTTGATAAAAAGAACAGGATACATTAAAATTAGTACCAAGTCATAATAATTGATAATAAGGGTATAAATTAAGTTAACATAGGGGTGTATATAAATGGTTGCAGGCATAATTGGAACAGGGCACTATGTCCCTGAAAAAGTCTTGACTAATTTTGATCTAGAAAAATTAGTGGATACAAACGATGAATGGATCAGAACAAGGACAGGGATTGAAGAAAGACGTATTGCGGATGATTCTATGGATACATCTGATTTGGCGTACGCAGCTGCGATCAATGCCTTAGAAGACGCAGAATTAACAGGGAAGGATATAGACATGATAATGGTAGCTACCGTTACACCAGATACTCCTTTTCCTTCTGTTGCTTGTATGCTTCAAGAACGACTTGGTGCTAACAAAGTTGCTGCAATGGATCTTAGTGCAGCATGTTCAGGATTTATGTACGGAATCATTACTGCCAAACAATATGTCGAATCAAACACGTACAAAAATATTTTGGTTGTTGGTGTTGAAAAGCTGTCGAAAATAACAGATTGGACAGATCGAAATACATGTGTATTGTTCGGTGATGGTGCTGGGGCAGCTGTTGTAAGCACAGTGAGTGAAGGAAAAGGAATTCTATCCTTTGAACTCGGCTCAGATGGAAGTGGCGGCAAATATTTATATCAGGACAAGGACTATTTAAGCATGAACGGTCGAGAAGTGTTTAAATTTGCAGTGCGGCAAATGCCAGAGTCTTCTGTAAATGTGGTTGAGAAAGCTGGATTCAAAAAGGATGATGTTGACTACTTGATTCCCCATCAAGCGAACATCAGAATTATGGACGCAGCAAGACAAAAATTAGAAATTCCAGAAGATAAAATGGCAACATCTGTTAAGAAGTACGGCAATACATCTTCAGCCTCTATACCAATTGCTTTGTCGGAAGAAGTAAAAAGCGGTAAAATAAAAGATAATGATTTGTTAGTACTTGTTGGATTTGGTGGGGGACTTACCTGGGGTGCAGTTGCAATGCGTTGGGGAAAGTAACGCCTCCAATAATGAAGACTGTGGAAAATGATAATGCAATCAATTAACGTAAAGAATGGGAGGAGTTGTAATCATGCAAAAAAAGCGCGTGGTTATTACTGGCTTAGGAGTAGTAACGCCTCTTGGTAACGAAGTAGAACGAATGTGGGATAATCTCATAAATGGAAAATCTGGTATTGATTTTGTAACAAAAGTAAATAAAGATGATTTTCCAGCGAAAGTTGCTGCAGAAGTAAAAGACTGGGATCCTACTGCTTACATGGAAAAAAAAGATGCCAGAAAAATGGATCCATTTACGCAATATGCCGTTGCTGCATCAAGGCAAGCGGTTGAAGACGCAAACCTTACGATCACCGAAGAAATTGCCGACCGAGTTGGTGTTTGGATTGGATCCGGTATCGGTGGAATGGGGACACACGAGGAACAGTTTGAAAAGTTTTTGGAAAAAGGATACAAACGAGTAAGTCCTTTCTACGTTCCGATGATGATTCCAGACATGGCAGCTGGACAGGTGTCGATTCAATTAGGTGCAAAAGGCATTAATTCATGTACTGTAACAGCATGTGCCTCGGGCGCAAATTCAATTGGAGATGCTTTTAAAGTGATTGAACGCGGTGATGCGGAAATCATGATCACCGGTGGAACAGAAGCCCCAATAACAAGAATGTCTTTTGCTGGATTTTCTTCGGCAAAAGCATTGTCCTTTAATGACAATCCTGCAACAGCCAGCCGCCCTTTTGATAAGAATCGTGATGGTTTTGTAATGGGGGAAGGAGCAGGAATTCTAATTTTAGAAACATTGGAATCAGCTCAAAAACGTGGTGCAAAAATTTATGCTGAAATTGTAGGGTATGGTTCATCAGGGGATGCGCATCATATCACGGCTCCAGCTCCAGAAGGAAATGGCGCTGTCAGAGCAATGCGACAGGCCATTCAAGATTCTGGACTTGCTGAAACAGAAATTGATTATATCAATGCCCATGGTACAAGCACTGACTTAAATGACAAGTTTGAAACAACCGCTATTAAAACGGTATTTGGTGATTATGCCAATAAGCTAGCCGTATCATCTACCAAGTCAATGATCGGTCACTTACTTGGTGCAGCAGGTGCAGTAGAAGCAGTTATTTCAGTAAAAACGATTCAAAATAACATCGTACCTCCAACGATCAATTATGAAACGGAGGACCCAGAATGTGATTTGGATTATGTGCCAAATAAAGCTAGAGAGCAGCAAGTTCGTGCAGTATTAAGTAATTCACTAGGCTTCGGAGGTCATAACGCCACCCTAATCTTTAAACAATACAACGACTAAACAAACAGCAAGGCTTCCTATTTTCATGATGGGGAGTCTTTTTCTTGCCTATAAGTGCGAGTTAACTTCTATCTTTACATATTCTTAAATAAGATAGACATGTTTACTAGATTAGAACATATAAATCATAGTAGACAAATTGGACAGGCAGGGTGAGATAAAATGGGACTTGTGCTACTTTTTTTAGTTGGATTTGGACTAGCCATCTCAGGTGGTGTCACGATGATCACATATTTAAACTTTTTACCTGCTGGTTTTTCCTGGATCGACTATTTCGTATTTATACAAGGCAGAATAGAGTGCTACTTTTTTCCAATTGGAATTATTTTTATGATGATTGCTTACTCAAAATATCCGAATGATACCTGTTAATTATTACTATGAAAGAATAAAATTCCCGATAATGGCCATAATGTATCGTAAAGAATCATTAAACAAAGCGGGGGTTCAGCATGTTATATTTACACGATGTATGGGTTAATTGGTTCGAAGGGGAAGAAAATAGTTACAATGTTTGTCCATTTCATGAGTGGAGAAAAGAAGACGGCATTGAATTGTTGGATCAAGTACCACTTTTGTACATAAGTGATGTGTTATATGAATACATCGAAAATGATCTTCAAGATTTGCCTAAATCATTGTTGGAGAGCATCTACCAACGAGGTTTTTTAAGGAAAAATCAAGAACGAATTACACTGGACTATGCTTGTGTTATCACAAATGGCATTTCGGTTCTTGCTATTGATACAATGGGCTATAGTTTACCGATCCGTAAGAGTAGATTGATCCCTAGACAAGAACGCCTTGTTTTCGAAATGATTGAAGGAACGGAACCGCAAGAATTTGTATTTCCAACAAATCAAGAATCAAAAGAGTATCATATATTATCCTTACCACCTGATTCAATGCTTGGTTTAACGAGAAAAGAAAGACAGTTAAAACAGCTATTAATGATGGCACTTGATCAGTTGGAAGGAACAAAAAATTTAGAAGAAATGCGTTATTGGCTTACTGAATGGGACCCAGATAACTATGCGATGATTCGCAAGATGGATTTTTATGAAGCGTGGCAATCTCTTTATCAAGGGGTTTCAGATGGATGGAGTCAAGCTCATGAGGAGCTATGTGGGAAAATAATAAAAGGCCAACCATTTTTCGAAAAAATGTGGGAAATCGAGCAACAGCCTGTCCAACAAAATGTGTATAAGCGCATGCTTTAAGTGCATGTTCAAAAAGTCGCCGCTTATCATTTGGTAACTTTCTGAAATCCTCTATAAAGGAAACAAAAAAGGTGATTCCATTTGCGTGAATCACCTTTTATACTCTCTACTATTTCTTCTTTTTAACTCTGCCTAGTCCCATTGCTTTTTTTGCCTTAGCAAGCATTTTGGAGGCGACTTGATCTGCTTTTTCTGCACCTTGGTCAAGCATATCATCTAGTTCCTTCGATTCGATGAGGTCATAGTAACGAGCTTGAATTGGCTGTAATATTGAAATAACAGCCTTTGCTGTATCTTGTTTGAATTCCCCATACCCTTTATCTGCATATTTTTCTTCTAATGTTTCGATCGACTCGTTCGTACAGCTCGCGTAAATGGTTAATAAATTAGAAATACCTGGCTTATTTTCCTTGTCGTATTTGACAATCCCTTCAGAATCGGTGACAGCACTTTTGATCTTTTTCTCAATTTGTTTTTCATCATCTAGCATGGATATGTAGCTTTTTTGGTTCTCTGCAGACTTACTCATTTTTTTCGTAGGCTCCTGAAGCGACATAATCCGGGCACCGACCTTGGGAACACTTATTTCTGGTATGGTAAAAATATCATTATATTTTCTGTTGAATCGCTCGGCAACATTTCGTGTTAATTCCAAATGCTGTTTTTGATCATCCCCAACAGGTACAATGTCTGTCTTATATAAAAGTATATCACTAGCCATAAGCGGGGGATACGTCAATAACGCAGCAGATACGGCCTCTTTCCCATCTGATTTATCTTTAAACTGTGTCATTCGTTCTAATTCCCCGATGTAGCTAATCGACTGCATCATCCAGCCTAGCTGTGTATGTGCAGGGACTTCGGATTGAATAAACAAGGTGGATTTGTTTGGATCAATGCCAGAAGCTACATATAATGCTGCTAACGATCGAATGTTTTCCCGCAATTTAAGGCGATCCTGTGGAACCGTAATCGCATGTTCATCAACGATACAAAAGTAACAATTGTTTTCTTCTTGAAGGTCGACAAAATGTTTCATTGCACCAAGATAATTGCCAATCGTAAGTGTCCCACTAGGCTGAATGCCTGAAAATATTGTTTTCATTTTTTACACCTCGTTCAAATTTTTTTCTTCCTATTTGTTAAAGCAGACATTTTGAACACACACTTGTATTGGATTCTAAAAAAACAGAAGACACAAAAAAGCCCATTCTCCCGTCAAAAAAGGGACGAATGAACCGCGGTGCCACCCTTATTATCTTACCATTATTGATAAGATCACTTCGCCAATTATATAGCTCCCAAGTCCAATTCCAATTCACCATGGTGCTTGTTTTCACCAACCACAAGCTCTCTATTATTACCAGAGGGTAATCGTACTACGCCTTTTTCATTGCTAATGATATTGATTTTTTTAAATATTATATATTTCATTCTTCTAAAGTGCAAGTGGAATTTTCGAGATTTAGGGGTTTGCAATGTTATATATTCTTATATACTTGACCTCTATTATCGATTCTTACAACATAAATATATAATTCATCGTCAAAAACTTTATAAACGATCCTTATATTTCTGACACGTTTTCTAGCTAAATCTTTATTTTTTAATGCTTTTGTATTACTAGTTGTATACGGTTTTTCCTGAATTTCTAAAATGGCACTTCTCAATCTCTTTTGAGTATTTTTATCTTGCTTTTCAACAAATTTCATTTCATAGCTTGTTTAGAAAATGTAATATCAAACATTATTCTTTTAACAAATCCTTAAATACTTCTTCAAAAGAGTAAGTTTCGCTGTTTTTTAAATCGTCCATTGGCTTGATCAATTTCTGCAAGTTCATCTTCTGTTAATTTCTCATCATCTTCATCTAATAGATCAATGAACAATTCATACGCCTTTGGTAACTTTTCGTTTGGAATACTGTCAATGAGTTTGTGTAACATATCTTTGTTAATTTCTAATGCTTCCACCAAATCACCTCATTTGCTTTCCGTAATTATAACATATTTCTTTTGTGTATTAAACTCTATTCAAATACCATAAATATACATGGCGGGGACTTTTTATTAGATGGTGAAGTGGAACATAAAAACATAGCTACTGAAGAAATGGGAACGATGTTGTTATACGCCAAATAAAACTTGAAAATAGCTAAACAAAAAAAGTGGGTTAAAATCACCTGCTTTTCATTGTAAATTCTATAATAATGTACCCAAGATTATCTTCCTTAATTGTAAAGCTATGTGGATTCGTGAGATATGAGCCGTGGTGCCACCCTTATTATCTTACCATTATTGATGAGATCACTTCGCCAATTATATCGCTCCCAAGTCCAATTCACCATGGTGCATGTTTACACCAACCACAAGCTCTCTGTTATTACCAGAGGGCAATCGTACTACGCCTTTTTCATTGCTACTAATATTGATTTTTTCTCATTATATATAGCCAACTTCCGAAATTAAAGTGAAACACATAATCTTATCTTTGAACAAAGATAACTCCAAAAGAAATGTAAGCGTGTAATAAAAATTAGGACTAAATTGGCCACATAGCCATGATGCCATAATTAATAAAAAAAAGACGAATCATACTTGTTCTTTCGTGTGTAAATCATGGTAAAATAAAACTAACACATTTGGAGGAGGTACTGAAATGCATAAATATCTTAATGAATCAATTTCAGCAGATGAGTACTTTCAAATTCGCGAAAACAGTGAAGCTTTACTAGAATATATTGACGGATTTGTTTACATGTCACCATCACCATCGACGAAGCATCAACGTATTTCCAGAAAGCTACAAATTAAATTTGGAAATTTACTTGAAGGGAATCCTTGTGAGTTATTTTCTGCACCATATGACATTGAACTGAAAAATGATAAAATAGATGGAACAAAAATCATCATTCCAGACATTAGCATCATTTGTGATAAAAGTGGTTTTACAGATGCTAGGTATGTTGGCGTTCCCAACCTGATTGTTGAAATTCTAAGTCCTTCCAACCAGTCTCATGATTTGATTACCAAGCTAAATCTTTATATGAACTACGGTGTCAAGGAGTATTGGATTGTCAATCCGATGCTGAATTCTATAACGGTATATGCGCTAAACGATGAAAAAATGTATGAACAACATGATATGAAAACGGAGACAGGAGAAATCACATCTAAATTTCTGAATGGTTTTCGCATTGATCTGACGAGTATTTTTGCAAATTGATGCTACTCATAAAGTTTTCATTTTAACGTACTTCCGAAAGAAGTCTCCCCCTTACCGTTGGGCTACGCCCTTTACACGCTTGAAGAGGGAGACTTCTTTCGGAAGTACGTTAAATATTATTCAGGTATTATTACTTTTTCTTACAATGCTCATCCAAAATAATAAAATAGTATGCTTTTATTTTTAACCAGCCTAATCCCTTTGTACTTTATGAACAGTTCGAGTAGGTAAGCTCCATCCAAATTGGTGTGATATAACACGTAATATTAGGATAACGCCAAAAAGGGTGTATAGCTGATAGGACTCTACGGCCCACCCCATACCTATTATAAATCCAGCGATTATCGCCCATAAAAGGTATACATCTTGGCGAAATACAATTGGTTTTTGTTGTGTTAATACATCACGAATGATTCCTCCACCTGCACCAGTTATGCCAGCTGAAAACAAAATAGCCAGGATTGGTAAATCGATTGATTTTGCATACATCGCTCCTTGAACAGCAAATGCAGACAAGCCAATTGCATCAAAGACACTCCACTTTCTAAGAAGGCGAACTGCATTATTTGGCAAAACAATTACAATTGTAATGGTGAAAAGCGCAATAATAAAAAGGGTGGTTTGCTGCCACAATTCTATGATAGGGATACCTATAAAAAGGTTTCTGACCGCCCCTCCACCAAACGCAGTAATTAACCCTAAAACATAAGTGCCAATAACATCGTATTTTACTTTCATGGCAATGATTGCACCACTCATCGCAAAGGCAACGGTTCCAATCACGTTCAAGACGTCCCAAACCATAAAAATCCCCCTAACCATTAAGTATACAAAAAAGATAGGAAATCCCTTTTCCCTGTCCTTGTACCTGAGAGTTTTACCTAATGTTAGAAGGTGTACCCCTTGGGTGGCGTGAAGCACTCTCCAGAGAATCGTAGCCTACTATAGTCTTTTTACCTGAGAGATTCATCTTTCTTTGAAGATTTGCCCCTTCGGTGACGTATATCTACGTTCTCTCCCACAGCAGTCATTTAAAATATTCAATTTTATAACAATACAGTAGGGGATGATAGCTTGACTTGTCAATAAGAATTTACGTGTTTGTTAAATCCCTTTTGGGAATAAGGTAAGATAGGCAGCAGATGAAAAGTATACCATGGGTTGTGGCTAAATAAGTGGTGTAGACGATAATAATACATGGTAAAATAACAATTAAGAAGAAAAGAAAAGGAGTAATGAGATGAATCAATACCGTAATGATTCTGTTTCAGTTGAAGAGTATTTTCGAATACGAGAAAACTCTGATACGTTACTAGAATATATTGATGGATTTGTATACATGTCGCCTTCACCATCTACAATACATCAACGTATATCCAGAAATCTGGAGATGAATTTTTTGAATTTTCTTGTAGCTAAACCATGCGAGTTATTTCATGCACCATATGACATTGAATTAAAAATTGAAAAAATGGAAGGAACAAAAGTTGTCATTCCCGACATCAGTATTATCTGTGATAAAAGTGGGTTTACTGATGCTAGATATGTTGGGGTTCCTAGTCTAATCGTTGAAATTTTAAGCCCTTCCAATCAGTCTCATGATTTGATTACGAAACTAAATCTTTATATGAATTACGGTGTCAAAGAGTATTGGATTGTTAATCCGATGCTGTGTGCAGTAACGGTATATGCCCTCAATGATGAAAATATGTATGAACAACACGACATGCAAATAAATACAGGTGAAATTACATCTAAATTGCTTAATGGTTTTCGGGTTGATTTAGCGTATCTTTTTAATAATTAACTGCTGTTGTTTGTAGTGCGTGTTCAAATTTGTTTTTTCACTTTAACAAATCAATGTTGGATTTAGCTCTTTCATATCACCACTTGTTATTAGGTTACGGCCGCAGAACTCTTATTTCACGTAATAAAAAATCAATAAAGCAAACATACAAACAAATAGAGAAGCACCTTGAAAAAAGAATGTTGTGATAAAGTTTGCGTTTATTTTTTCAGAGGGGAGAGGTTTTTCTTCTAATTGATCTAAGTAATCTTTGTTTTTGGATACATTTCTGCGGAATCTTCGGAACCCAAATGTAACTCCATCAAAAAATCGTCCTTTTATAACAAATAACATTAACGATGTTATGAAATAAAAACTAGCAAAGTAGAACATGATATTTATGAAGTTGATCAATTGTAATTTCGTCGCTGTTAGAAAAAATAAGACAATGATGAAGAAGTTGACGCATAGAAAATACCATTTGTTTTTAAATAATATCAATGGAGCCACAACCTTTATATTTATGTCCTTTATAATATAGCATGTTCTATTATACCAATTCATCATACGAATCATCTATTTTAGTAATTATGTGGTATTGAACTACCCACCACTTACAAAAGAAAGTTCGCTTTTGTTGAAGTGGGGGATTCTAGTTAAATAGACATACACGGTTAATGTTGTGTATGACCGTATCCCGTTCAACTAGGATACGGTTTTTCCACTTTTCAGCTTGGACAAACTTTTTTGCTCTAAATCTGTGAGAGCACCTAAAGCAAAGATCTCGTTTGTGGTACGAAACTT
>NZ_JAMQKB010000041.1 GCF_028416575.1 Terrihalobacillus insolitus
CAACCAGCCGGGAAACAGTCAGCGTGTAGGTCTATAACATAGGGCCAGGGGAACACTCTAAATTCGGAAGACACCCAAGTTTTGGGGCAACAGGAGGAATCGGAACATTCCCTTGGTAGGACACTACGGGGTCCTACCAACAAAACGCGGAAAACATACGCTAAGCAAAATGTAATGTGCCCGCTTGTCAAGACACAAAAATTAATTTTTTAAGATAAATCCTCCTCCCTAAAAAAGTCTAATCACCCGGCATTTTAAGGTCCCATTTTTTCCAAGTCTGAAGGTTTCCCGGGATTCACCACCTTTGACCTTGTTTGTGTCCATGGTCGTTTTCTTGTGGCGGATGAGAAAAATTCAGCCTTTTGTGGCTCCATCCGCACAGCCAGCGTACCATGGACAATCACTTCCTAAGTTCCGCTGGCGTGGCCCCGACCCCTTCCAGCGATCACTAAGGAGTGGCACGGCGGTCAAAGGCAAGCAGCTTCGCTGTGGTTATGCATTTTTCTCAAAGTGTACAGTAGCCGGTGTCTTGTCTTCTAATGCTTGATGGGGCCTTCTCCAGTTGTAGTGATGCATGTAGAGCTTCGTCATTTGTTTTAATTCCAACACTGTTTCCGGATATAATAAATAAAGCCTTTCCCATTTATAGCTTCGGAAAAAACGCTCTGTTCTAGCATTGTCCTTTGCGCGTCCTCTGCCATCCATACTAATTTTTATCGATTCGTATTTTTTGATGCAGTCGATATAATCTTTAGACGTGAATTGGCTTCCCTGATCGCTATTGATTATTTCAGGCATTCCATGTTCTTGAACTGACTTCTCTACTGTACGAACGACAAAATCTGTCTTCATGGTGTTGCTTAGAGACCACCCCACGACAAATCTTGAATACCAGTCGATGACAACAACGAGATACATAAATCCTTTTGGAGTCCCACAGTACGTAATATCAATCCCCCAGACCTGATTCCGGTGAGTAATGTTTACACCCCGAAGCAGATAAGGGTACGTTCGTGCCTGCAAATCTCGCTTGCTTAGATTCGGTCCAGGATAGAATGCGATAATATCCATTTCTCGCATGTAACGTCGTGTACGCCTGATACCTATGAAAAATCCGAGTTTCTTTAACTCATTTCGGATCCTACGACAACCGAATGCAGGCTCTTCAAAGTGTATCCGATCGATGGCATTTTTGATATTGATTTCCTCTTGGTCCGGCTGGTGCACCTTGATTTCATAATAAGCAGTTGACCTAGAGAGGTTCAATAGTTTACATTGATGCTTAACCGTTAACTCCTTACTATCAAAGTCTATTAATGCTTTTTTATCTTCCAATCGTAGACCTGTTGTTGTTTTTTTTTAAGCCAATTCATATCTACGGTCAGCTGTCCAATTTGATTAACCAGTTCTTCCTTTTCCGCCTCGTGTTCTTGTTTGATTTTTTCTATTTCCGCAGACTTTTTATCAAAGACTGCTGGCATATTATTCAGAAATTCTGTCCTCCATCTGCTAATTAATTGTGGGCTTATATCGTGCTTTTGGGAAATTTCATTAACGGTGCTATCTTCCCTCAATATTTCTAGAACAACCTTTGCTTTTTCCGTTGAACTGTATCTTTTTCGTTTTTTACTCATGGCATTAGTATTATCTTATTTATTCATTTTTAATGTCCAAGCCCACGGATACATTATAAAATTCGACATAAAGAAAGCCGGTTTTTCCTACGCTAAGGAGTTTTCGGCTTTCATTTTATTGATTGAGAGGGCGCAGTGAATTTAAGCTTGATATTTTTGTCATATCAAAGGTGTATTCACCAAGAAAATTGATATGTTCCCACCCTAGAGGTGAAATGTGTTTTAATAAGTCCTCCCGCAAATTCCCTTTATCCTGTAACAATTTAGTTGCTTCAGTTAGATATACGGTATTCCATACGCTAATGGCGTTAATTATAATGTTTAAAGCGCTGGCTCGTTGCAACTGATCCTGTAAGCCCCTTTCTCGTAACTCGCCTCGTTTTCCAAAAAATAACGCTCTTGCCAAACCATTCATGGCTTCTCCTTTATTTAGTCCTCTCTGGATACGTCTACGTAGTGTCTCACTAGATATGTAATCCAAGATAAAAATAGTTTTTTCGATTCTTCCCATTTCTCGTAAAGCAGTGGCTAATTTGTTTTGCCTTGCATATGAACCTAATTTCCCCATAATAAGCGAACCGGATACTTTTCCTTCTCTAATAGAATAGGCTAGCCGGAGTACATCATCAAAGTTTTCCTGAATAACCTTTGTGTTAATCCGACCACGAAGTAGGTTTTCTAATTTAGGAAAATCACTTGGCTTTTGAATGGTGTAAAGTTTAGCGTCAGCTAAATCACGAATTCTTGGTGCAAATCGAAAACCTAACAAGTGACTCAAACCGAAAACCTGATCGGTATAACCTGCTGTATCAGTATAATGCTCCTCAATATTTAATTCTGTTTCATGATGAAGTAACCCATCGATGACGTGTACAGCATCTCTTGCATTTGTATTAATGACTTTCGTATAAAAAGAAGAGAATTGATCACTTGTAAATCGATAAATCGTTGCACCTTTCCCTGTACCATAATGAGGATTTGCTTCAGCGTGCAAAGATGATACACCTACCTGTACTCGCATTCCGTCTGACGAAGATGAGGTACCATCACCCCAATAAGAAGATAGGGTTAATTTTTTCTGGAAATTTACCAATGAAGCTTGTGCCCTGCTGATAGCATCATCATACAAGCGCCATTGGGCAGCATTAGCCATTTGGTGATAACTAATTCCAGGTGTTGCATCTGCCATTTTAGTCAAACCTATGTTTGTTCCCATAGCCATAAGTGCGGCCATCAGAATAGGATTTTCTTCTCCCTTTGGAGGTCGATTAGTGGAAGCATGTACCAACATTTTATCAAATCCTGTCCAGTGGGCTACCTCCATTAAAAGATCAGTGAGCTTTACCTTTGGCAACATACTATACAAGGATAAACTAAAGTTTCGTGCTTCTTCTGGAGTATTTTTTTCCAAACGATCCAGCCTAAGTTTAGATTTTTCAATGTTTACACCTTCAAGATTATCAAGATTATTTGAAATCCATGTTAGTCGTTGTGTTAGTGCTTTCCTCTGTTCTTCAAGATATTCCTCTGCCGAGGATTGAACTGCTAACTTAGTTTCTTCGGGATTTTTAGTTGTCCAGCCCTCTTTAGCTACAAGGTACTCTTCAAAGTCTTTATGTAGTCTACTACCAACAACATATACGTCTCCTGAACGAATATGATTTTTCAATTCCGTTAAGGCAGCCATTTCATAATAATGTCGATTTATTGTTCCTTCTTCATCATAAACATGCTTCTGCCAACGTTTTGGAACAAAATTTAACGGAGCACCATCTGGTACTTTTCTTTTTCCAGATTCATTCATTTCTTTCAATGTTTCTAAAGCACGTATTAATGGTTTTGATGCTTTTGTAGAACGAAATTCTAAAGATTTAAGAAGGGCAGGAGTATACTTTCTTAGATAAGTGAATCGATTTCCAAGCAAATCAAGATAATCATAATCCATTGGCCGAGCTAACCTTTTCGCTTCTTCAACGGAGGTAATGATTTTATCCCATGGCATGACTTTTTCAATGGTGCTAAATGGATCGAGTTCTTCATCACGCGCTTGAATAAGTGCGGCTCCAATATCTGCAAAATGAATAACCTTTTCATTAACTGCTTTTCCATTTTCTCTTTGCATTTCTTCTTGTGTTTTACGACCTTTTGATTGTAAAATCATCATTTGTCGATCATGAATTTCAATTGCTTGGTCAATTAAGTCTTGGCTGAGTGTCACTAGGTATGCTACAAGAATAGCGTATTTCTTATTTTCTTTAAATCTACGAAATGAATGTGGTTCATACCTTGCTCCAATACGTGATAATTGAAGCAATCGATTGGGATGTACTTCTTGTTTAATCATTGGAAGTTTCAAATCCTTGATATATTCCAAACGCTTAATTACTTTTAAAAATGCATCGGGCGACGATTGACCAGGAAGTTCCCTTAACCATGCTAATGGAGTTTTCCTGTTTTCTACAAAAGGGTCGATAAGTGTATCCAGTTTTTGTTTTTGCCAATTTGAAAGAGGTTTGATTAAGGATTTAAATATTTTTTCCTCTGCTCTCTGGCGGGTTTCCCAAACAAGTCTTTCTACGGTGGTTATTCCTGGAAGTATTATTTTTTGATTTCGTAATTTTTCTTGGACTGTATGAAGTAGGTACATAGCGTTCCCATTTTGCAAGGCATGTTGCAGTAAAAAGTGTGCAGCTTTACGATACTCACTTGCAGAGAAATTCTGATAACCATAAACTTGTCGAATTTCTTCCAAATGTTCATGCTTGGTTGGATCACGTTGGGCATATGAAGAAAAAGAATCGGAATCAGCATCTATTTGTTTTGCTATATATTGAATCACATATTCCGGTATAGGTTCAACATAAGAGAGAGACCATCCGGGATATCGTAAAACGCATAATTGGACAGCAAACCCCAAACGATTATGGTCTCTTCTATGTCGATTAATTACTTCAAGATCATGTTGCGAAAAAGTATAATAGATTTCTAATTCAAGTTCGGTCATATCCATTGGTATTCGTACAAATTCTGCTCTTTGATCTTCTGTAAGTAATTCTTTTCCCCTTGAAGCCATTCGTACCATCCTTTCATAAACAAAGGTTTATTTTAATGCTATCTTGCGCAATAAGAGAGAGATTAAGTTTCCGTAGCACCCTTTTCCACTTGCTTCACAAGTTTGTAGAATGTCGTTTTTTTCACATCTGCCTGTTGCATTGCACTTGTTGCTGTAATATTACCTTCTTTCCATTCATGATAAGCATCCATGAACGCATCTGTAATCTGTGCTTTAGGACGACCAAAAGTTTTCCCCTGCAGCATTGCTACATCAATTCCTTCACGCTGGCGCTTTCGTATTCGATCCCGTTCCTCTTGTGCCATCCAAGAAAGAATTTGTAATACGAGGTCAGCTATGAAGGTACCCATGCTATCTTTATATTGCGTGGTATCGAGTAGTGGCATGTCCAACACGACAATATCTGCCTGAAGTTCCTTTGTAATAGCGTTCCACTCCTGCACAATCTCCTCTTTATTCCGACCAAAGCGATCTAGAGAATGAATATACAGAACATCCCCTGAGCGGAGAATTCGTTTTAAAAGCTGATACTGTTCTCTTTGAAAATCTTTCCCACTCATCTTATCCATAAAAATGTCACGATCGGTAATCCCTTTTTCTTTCATTGCAATAATTTGACGGTCTTCATTTTGGTCTTTGCTGCTTACCCGAATGTATCCGTACTTTCGTTTTTCCATATTAAAGACATTCACTCTTTCCATTCGTTTTTCTTTTTCTAATTATACTATAATTTGTTCGGAAAAGTATACGTAAATCAACGAACGTCTGTAAATGTTTTTATGATGTTTACGAACTGGAAATTTTAATAATTATCGGGGGTTATGAGTTGTTCATAAATGTGTACTTTTATAAACTATTGCCTTATCTTATGTTGTTTTTGTCAACTCAAAATCCAGCATTTTTATTTAAAAGTGCCATCAACCTTTGTTTCTAGTTTGTTAATAAATAAGAGATTTTGTAGAGACCGGCTCTGTTTGATGGCAACATTCAAATATGATCAATTTGTTCTTCAGTTACGTGATAATAAAGTTGCTTAATTTTGAAGCCACAAATACATATTACACCGTTCACAAATATGAACGGTGTAAAAATAAAGTCATTTAATTTTCAATACAATTGCCGAACCACTCTTCAAAAATGCAATAATAAAGTTGTTTAAAATTCCTGTAAAAAAATAGAGCACTTAATAATCTATTAAAATAATCTACCGTTTTTGTGTGGTTTTACCAGGCCTTTTTAACAACAATTTAGTCTGAAGTTTCTTCTTATCGGTTAGGATATTTCTTTGACCTTATCCTCTAACTTTGAGTTTTGACTTTTACCTTTAAGGACTACAAAAATGTAAAATAATACAAAAATTAAATTAAATACTATAATAGTGAACCAAGGAATTGACAAGCTATCAAACCTTATAGACAGATCAATGAGATAACCTCCACTGAAATTACCTAATGCACCTCCAACTGCTGCGGCTAATGTAGAAAAACCAAAAAAACTAGCAAGAGTGTTTTTGGTTGCTAAATTACTGACTAAAGTATTGTATGCGGGGCTAATTATTATAAGACTCATTGCAATTCCGAATACAAATAATAATAAACTAAAAATCGACAAAGTTATCGTTACCGGGATAGTAAACAAAATTAACATTAAATAGCCAATTAAAATTCTTATTGAGTTGGAAATACGCAACATATTTAAGAACTTATCAATTGGTACCTGTAACAATATGACAGATCCAGATATGATTATGTATATATAAGCGATTACCTCCGTAGAATCAAGAAAGTCTAAAATTAATGGTATTAAAACATAAATCTGTTGAACAGTGAAAAAGAATCCTATAGTAGAAACAACTAAAGTAACGAAGTTTCTATCTCGAATTACAACCACTAATAAATCTATAGTCTTCACTCTGTTCTGTATAGCTTTACCATTTACTGTCTTATTCCTTAGTAAGGCATATAATAACAAACCGATTACGATATATATTGATGAAGATACAATAGACAGCAATAGAAAATCTACTTTTAACAAAGCAACTCCTATAAGTGGCCCAATTGCCAATGCTAAGTTATCAGATATATTTAACGATGAAAAGATTTTATTTCTTTCTATTTCACTTGATATATCTTTAATTAGGGCAGCTCTTATAGCAGGGGTAAATAAGGCGCCACCTAATCCGGAAAATATAGCTGCTAAAAATAATAAAAAGGTAGAAGTACTTAAGCCAAACAATAAAAACCCTATGCTTCTTAAAGCTGATCCCAAAATTATATTAATCCTAAGACCTATCTTGTCTGCCAATACCCCACCAAAAAATGTTAAACCTTGTTGACTAATCAATCTAAATGCGAGGATTAGCCCGACAATTGTACCTGCTAAACCTACAGAATTTGTAAGGTGAATTGTAAGATATGGAATAATCATAAAAAATCCCATATTCATTATAAACATAAGAAATATAACTATATATTCTTTTTTTAGTATTTTTCTAACTTTAAATTTACTTTTCAACTAATTTAAATCCTTTACAAATAATTTTTCTTGTACAGTTTTGATAACACTTCTCGTATCTTCTTCACTCTTACCAACTGTTAAAATATAACCTAGTCTATTTCTTGAAGATTCAATTCTTTGGCTATTTTGGCCAGTAACTTTAATTTTAACTACTCCATTTAGCTCCTCTAATGTTTTTATCGCATTCTCTCCGGCATTTACCGGGGAAAGAAAAAAGAGGATTTCCGAAGTATTAGATTTTGAAGTAACTCGATTAGTGGCTCCGAAAACAAGATAACGTAAGGTCTCAGTGATTAAATCATAACCTTTAGCTAGCTCCACCATTTCCCATATTCGGTCACCACCCACTCTAGTTTGCGCTTCAATAATAAAAATTCCTTGTGAATTAATTTTTACCTCTGTATGACATGGACCAATTTTATGACCAATAGCTTGCAAAAAGTCGATAACAGCCTCTTCAATGAGTAATTTTTTTTCATTTTCGATTGGTGCCGGAAGAACGTGACCAACTTCAATAAAATTGGGTGCCCCTGTTGTTTGCTTTTTAGTTATTGCAATAACGGTGTGAATACCATTAAACGATATGCTCTCAATACTAAATTCATCACCATCAATAAATTCCTCAAGAATTAATGGGGAATCGTATTTAGAAGCCCAGGTCCAAGCTTCTATTAACTCATTGGGACTATTAATATACACAACACCCTCGCTACCCGCACCTTTTGATGGTTTTATAATTAACGGATAATTTAAATTTCGAGATGCATGTTCTAAATCGTTTAGATTAAAGCATTCCGCAAAGCCAATGGTTTTTATTTTAGTTTCTTTATATTTCAGGAATTCCCTCATTTCTACTTTATCTCTAGTTAAAGAGATCGGCTTTAGTGGATTACCTAATAAATTTAATTTCTCTTTTATAAAGGCTGCTGATTCTAATCCATATTCTGTAAATGAAACAACAGAATCAAATGGGTGCTTCTCATTAACAGGGATAGCATTTTTTAATGTTTCCTCGCAAGAATTTATATCCATAATATATAAAGATTTAACCACATTTTTTTGATATTCGGTTATTGAATCGTTTGTTTGGAATAATGTAATATCTACAGATAGCCTTAGTGCCTTAGTTAAAATTTCATCCCATCCACCTATTATTAAAATATGTGGTTTTTTCATACTATCTCTCCTCGTACTAATAATCGTAGATATCCTAACTCTTTAATGAGAAAATTGATCATAGACAATCTTCAATTGACTTGAAGCAGTTTCACAAGCTAATCTTGCTTCGGGAGCAGACCCACTTACAGCATATATATACCCAAGATCCCCTTTAAAATCCTTTGGAAGCATAACATGATTTTTTTCTAAGTTTTTGATTTTTATTTCTTGGATATAAGGGACTTTAATGGCTAAAGAGTCGTCAATTCGTGTATTTACACCTTCTTTTTCAGGATACAATACATACGTGGAAGCCCCCTTCACAACCTTATATTCTTTATACCTAGCTTTATTAATACTAATGTTAACGATCTCTTTATAAATGTCGTAATCTAATGAGTCACTTATCATTTTGCCTAGTAGTCCCCCCCCTAATCTAGGATTCACTTCCACTAGGTAAATGCCATCTTTTGCAATTAAAAATTCTGTATGAGTAGGACCCACATTAATATTCAATTCCTTTACTACTTTGGAATGAATATCAATAAGTTCATTATTTAAAGGTTCACTAAGCTTGTACGGAAAATCATATGCTTGCTCAACAAAATAAGGAACTCTTCCTAAAGTTCGGTTTGTTATACCAATAACTGATGTATTATAATTATAAGTTATAGCTTCAACGCTAACTAGTGTGCCCACAATATATTCTTCGATTAGTATTTTAGAATTTTGCTTATCCCTAATTTGTGTACTTATTTCATGGTAATATTCAGTTAACTCCTTTTCATCCCTGCATAAGTAAACATTCATACTTCCAGTTCCCCTAGAATCTTTAAGTATGATTGGGAATCCCCAATTTTCGGAAACCCCTACTGCTTGTTTAAAGCTTGTGATTACTTGATATTTGGGCATTTTGACTATACTTCTGAGTTTACGTCTGGTTAACTCTTTATTTCTACATACTTTTACTACGTCTGAGTTAATAAAAGTTAAGTGGTTTTCTTTTGCTACTAGAGAAACAGCCTCAATACATCCATCTGATAATGAAATAATGCCCTCAATATTTACATTGGATTTTAAGCCCTCTATTGTTTCATGCAGGGTGGAATAATGAGAAGGATTAGGGCAATGAACTAATTGAATTTTTTTAAAAAGAGGATTATTAACATCATCTTTATATTTTTCTTTGTCATTAGTAATGAAAATTACATTTTTATTAACCTCAATAGCAGCCTTTATTATTTGAAGCCCGGCACCTGAGGTAGTGGCTTCAACTATTACGATATACTTTTCCATCTTTTCATCACCTCATATTGTAAATTTATATGGTTTTAGACTTAGCCTCTTGAGTTCACTGTTTAATAAAGAAATATTATTGGAATGTTTTGGTTTTAAAGGATTAAAAATAAAACCTATAACTGTCCCACTATGTGCTACTTGAATTCCTTCTGCTCCTATAATTTTTGATAATCTTAGCAGCTCATTAAAAATAGGTTTTGGGAAAAATTTTTGATTGATTTCTGCACTTTTTGTAGAGGCAATACCTATTAAACTAGTATCTTGTTGTTCTATACCTTTCCCTAGCAGCTTGACTAATATTTGAAATGAGATTATATCTGATTCTGAATACTCCGGTAATGTGAGGTTTAGTGTTTCTATTGTATTCATCGGTAGGTCTACACCAATTACCTCCATGAAAGGGAGTTGGCCAGGAAAGTATCTAAGAACTTCTCCGTCCCTTTGAGCAAATAATATACATTGACCAGGATACATCAATGAGTCAGATGCTTTTTCAGCTTTTACTGCAATTTGTGCGATTTCTTTATTGCTTAATGTTATGTTATAGCAATCTATGTAAGCCATAATTGTTGATAGAACATCTGCAGTCGAGGAGCCAATCCCTTTTCCAACTTTGATGTTAGAATTAATCTCTAAATATCCTTTTTGGTTTTCTTGAGAAACATAGTGTGCAGTTAATTCTAAGGCTTTTAATGCCTTATACTTTGTGATATCATTTATAGTAAACTCACTAGAGCTATTAGGCTCAAATCTCGCAACACTCCAAGCCTCCTTGAAGGGGAGAGTTACCAATCCTCTACAAAGGCCTTTATTAGTTGTAAAAATACCCTGTATTAATTCCCCATGATGCCCATGTGTTTTTGATAATCCGACTTTATTTTCTACTAATGATAAGGTCATTTAAACAAGTCCCTTCTTACGTATTGATTAATAGTTTATCATTGTGGTTTATTGACCCAAGACTTCTCCCATTCCAATGCATTACAGACCAAGCCTTAAGCTCCTTAATAGGGTGATCAACCAATTTGGGTGGTTGAATTGGATTGTTATCAATAAAACCATTAGATTTTAACCAAATATCTGAATATACAGTATCGATGTACCTATTTCCTTCATCAGGGAATATTGATACAATTTTTTTCCCAGGATTGTTGTCCTTATACCACTTTGCCACTAGGTATGAAGCTCCACTTGTCGGTCCCATAAATAATCCATGTTCTCTATGTAGTTGACGAGTAAAATGAAAGGCTTTTTCTGCTGGGACCCAGGAAACAATATCAAAAATAGAATGTTCTAAATTTAAAGGTAGGATACTATTACCTAAACCCCTTAAGGGGCGTATTCCATTTGGTTGTCCAAAAAGTACACTATAAGGTGTATCGATTCCCACGACTTGAAGGTCAGGAAAAACAGTTTTTAATGCTTTGGCACTACCAACCATTGACCCACCGGACCCCACTGGCCCGATTAATGCATCAATTTTACCCAACCTAGCAACCAGAAACTCTGCTAATTTCGCATATGATGCTGGATTATAAGGATTATCATATTGACGTGGCCAGTAATACTCTGGTTCTTGTTTCAATAAATCCTTAAGTAATTGTAGCCTAACATTTTGAAATCCACCTGAGGCCTCTTCCTTTTTATCCACTATTTTCAAGTCTACACCTAAATCAGCAAGTCTAGATTGTAATTTAGTATCTATTGCTGGATCACTAACTAAGGTCAACTTAAAATCTTTAGCTGCACAAATCATGGCTAAAGCTAATCCAAAGGTTCCTGATGTTGATTCAATTATTTTCCCACCCGGCCGGATTATTTTTTCCTCGACGGCTTTTTGTAACATGTATCTGGCGGGTAATAATTTCATTAGAAAAAAACTTGCAGCATAAAAATCGTTAGAAATTCGATCAATTCTTGGTAATTCATAGTCCTGAAATGGCCAGTGTTCCATTTAATTTCCTCCTTGTATATTATGTTTAGACCTATTTTTGAGGTCTCTAAAAAGCTAGATTTGCACCTTGATAATTGAATAGCTCTTTCCTCCTTAGTGGTGGAGGGCGTAGCTTCGTAAATGAGCGTGTGC
>NZ_JAMQKB010000042.1 GCF_028416575.1 Terrihalobacillus insolitus
GAGATTCTGTTGTTTTTTAAGGCAAAGGTGAAGTGGGCTAAAAAGACGGATCATGATTCTAAAAGGGGGCATCCCGCGTGGAAAAAAAGCGTAGAGGTTTAAAAAGGCATAAAGCTTTGCGCCCGTTTATATATTATATTTTCATAATTTTTCCAGTCTAAGTGTAACATTGCACATACTCATAGATATTTTTCTAATTTACTTTCAAATGTGTTATAACGATTATAACAAGGATGTGATTTTTTGGAGCTATTTGAAAGAAAAGTTACTAAGATTGGAAATAGCTTTGGAATTACTCTTCCTACAGAATTACTTAAACAAGTTGGCTTGTCACAGGGAGATGATGTACAAGTTGAAGTAAAAGATGAAAAAATTGTCTTGAGAAAAAAAGAACAAATAACACTTCCTGAGGGTGTCGATGATGAATTCATGGATATTTTAAATGACGTGATTAAAAAGCATGACAAAGCTTTCAAAGGATTAGTGGACAGATAATGAATGAGATTGTCTATTTAACAATAAATCAAGTTATTGCGATTAATGCCGTCCAAATTCGCCTATATTCTCCAGATGAGCCTATGTGAGTATAAGATCCTAACTTACTTGACTCAGCTATAAATCGACCAAAACAAACAGTGTTTGGTGGTGATGCTTATCCTTATCCTTCAATTTACGAAAAAGCAGATCCACTTTTTGAATCAATAGCAAAGAACCATGCATTTCAAAATGCGAATAAACGAACAGCTTTAGCCTCATTAATTGTTTTCTTGAAAATAAACCATTATCGGTGGACGATGGGACTTGAATAAGAACAAGACTTTACAGTTGATCTCGTGAATCATAAAGACACGTATAAAGAAATTGTTTCAACAATAGAAAGCCATACAGCAAAACTGTAAAATTCAATCTCATATTCGGTTGAGAATGGAGCTTTTATGATTTAGAAACGCCACCCCGTTACTTTAAGTGATGAAATTCACAAGATAAACAATTCCAAAAGAAAAGACAGTGATGAAGTTTAACTTTTCTACTGTCTGCTTAATCTCTCTATTTCTGATTCAAATTTGTAAACTCTTTTATTCAATACTTCGGTTTGGTCATCAACATGTTCAGTAATTTTCTCTGTATAATTCCCAAGGCTTTCGATTAAGTTTTGCTGTAATTTTTGTTGTCCGACTTCAAGCCTTGCTTGTCCCGTTTTTAAGTCACCGATATCTGTCTTTATTTCTTTCAGTTCACTTAAAATTTGTTTTAATATATCTTCCACAGAATTTACCTCCGCTCCGAGATGCTCTTTATAATTATAGCACCTATAAATTATTCTACCAATCAATTTTTTCGGTAATGGGTAAATTTACCTTTTATACCAAAGCACCCTTTCATTTAATAGGAGTTAATGGGTCGAACTCCAATGTCCCATCAAATGCAATGGAAGTGTGGTAGAACATACTAGGAATGCAAATGTGAAAGAAATATGACGTTTGGTGAAGATGTGATAAATGTCACATCTTTTTTTATTTCCAAAAGATACAATGAACCCTGAACTGGATACATCATATGTTTTTCAAGGGAGGTCCAAACGATGGAAATAAAGGATGACCAAAAAGCTTTACGATTAGAAGCCATGTTAAAAATTGTGCTAGAACCAGTTTTAATAAGGTTGGAACGAATAGAACAGGCTATTGAAGAAATAAAAAAATGAATAGCGAACAATCAATATCAGTATTTCAAAAAAATGACTGAAAGATACATGTCAGAATCTAATTCACTATTTTAACACGCATTCATTGCTTATAAAGCATAAAGCGAAGAACAAATCGTTTTAGAGAAGATGCAATTAGATAAAGATTTAGATGTTAAGAAGGAGGCAAATATGTTTTCATTTGAAGAAGAAGCGGGACTTATGCAGGATCGGGAAGATTTGATTGAAGTTCTACGGATGCGCTTTGGTTCTATATCACCCGACATTATTGAGTCTATTTATGAAATAAGTCAATTAGAAAAAATAGAGCGGTTAATATTAGTTGCAGCAAATACTCCAGAATTAGAAATGGTTTTAGAAGAAATGCAAGAAGGAGCGGGAAGTTTTCGTATTACTGGTAATCGGTTTAATCCCATTGACGTTAGCAACAACGGGGGGTTATGAGGGTGAGTCTTGATCAGTTTATCCTGGGTCCATGTTAAAGAGATTAATTTTACAAATGAAAGGTGATTATATGATTAGTTCTAAGGCACTAAAAATAGTTCAATCAACAGCCCCAGTATTAAAAGAAAATAGTAAACAAATTGGGACGCACTTTTATGAGTTGTTATTTTCTAAGGTTCCCAGTCTATATAATATATTTAACCAAACCAATCAGAAAAGAGGATTACAACAAGAAGCACTTGCATATGCGGTTTATGCAGCAGGAGAAAATATCAATAACTTGGCTGCAATTAAACCAGTCGTCATGCGTGTTGCCGAAAAACATCGGGCGTTAGGAGTGAAAGCTGACCAATACCCAGTTGTTGGGGAAACTTTACTCCAAGCTGTTAAAGATGTCCTTGGTGATGCTGCAACAGATGAGGTAATCGAAGCTTGGGGAGAAGCTTACAATTATATTGCAGACATATTTATTAATATCGAGCAAGAGCTATATGAAGAGACGAACCAAAAGCAAGGTGGTTGGACAGGATTCCGTGACTTTTTTGTAGATAAAAAAGTAAAGGAAAGTAATCAGATCACATCGTTTTACCTTAAACCAAAAGATGGGAACGCCATTGCTTCTTACCAAGCGGGTCAATATATTACCTTAAAAGCTGAAATTGAAGGGGAACGCTATACCCATATGAGGCATTACAGTCTATCAGATGCTCCCGGAAAAGCTTACTACAGAATTAGTGTCAAGCGTGAAGATCCGCAAGAAAATGCTCCTGCGGGAATTGTATCAAACTATCTGCACAAAGATGTTGAGGAGGGAAGTGTGCTTTCCGTATCGGCACCAGCAGGAGATTTTGTCATTGCTGATGAAAGACAACCTATCGTCCTTTTAAGTGGGGGTATTGGATTAACACCAATGGTAAGTATGTTGAACACGTTAGTTGAGTCACAGCCGAACCGTTCCATTACTTTTATTCATGCTACGATAAACAGTGAAACTCATGCAATGAGGGAGCACGTTGCCCAATTAGAAGCTGAGAATGATAACGTAAACTCTTTTGTTTGTTATGAATCTCCTACTACGGAAGATCGTGATGCAAGAAATTACGACAAAGAGGGACTGATTGACTTAGATTGGCTCAAATCTATTTTGCCGAATAACCAAGCAGACTTTTACTTTTGCGGAGGAATTCCTTTTACAAAGGCTATCAATCAGGCACTTAAAGAATGGGGAGTACCGAAAGAACGCAGTCATTTCGAGGTGTTTAATCCAGTCAGTATATTGGAGGAAGCATAACTTCTTCCCAATAAAACCGAAAGCCGTGGTGACGGCTTTCGGTTTTTAGGTTGCCACATGGTTTTGTGTTGTAAAGAGTGAAAAATAGAATACCTCCCAAAGCTAGCCTGATAGTTTTCTGACGCTTTTTTTCAATCCACTCAGAAACAAATAGAGGTAATTGTGAACAAAACATGAAAAAGCAAATGATTTTTTCAAAAATAAAAAAGCAAGGTGTGACATTCATCACACCTTGCTTTTTTATTGAAAGTTACAATGTTGTTAACGGAAAGTTCATTCCTAGATATATGCGTTTTTAGATGAAACAGATAGGCCTCGAAAGGAGTTTTATATATGAAAAAGCGGAATCGTTTGCTAGAAAAACTGCGTTATTTTCAGCCGAGGGAAAAAATGTCTCAAGGTTGGAGTGAGGTCTCCCATAAAGGAAGAGAGTGGGAAGATATTTATCGGCAGCGATGGCAATATGATAAAGTGGTCCGATCCACCCACGGGGTCAATTGTACAGGATCTTGTAGTTGGAATATTTTTGTGAAAGACGGCATCGTAGCTTGGGAAAACCAATCAACAGACTACCCAACTACAGGAGCTGATATGCCAGAATTTGAACCACGTGGTTGTCCACGAGGAGCGAGTTTTTCTTGGTACATTTACAGTCCTTTAAGAGTTAAGTATCCATACATTCGTAGTGTGCTACTAGAAATGTGGCGAGAATCCTTGGCGAAAACAAATGATCCAGTCAAAGCATGGGCGGCTATTGTTGAAAATCCTACCCATTCAAAGCGCTACAAAACGGCACGGGGTAAAGGAGGACTGGTGAGAACGAGTTGGGAAGAAGTAACACAAATAATCGCTGCTAACTTAATCTATACGATAAAGAAATACGGTCCAGATAGGATCTTAGGATTTTCACCGATTCCAGCGATGAGTATGATCAGCTACGCATCAGGATCAAGGTTTTTATCGATGCTCGGTTCTCCATTACTCAGTTTTTACGATTGGTATGCAGATTTGCCGCCAGCTTCTCCACAAATATGGGGTGATCAAACCGACGTTCCAGAATCGAGTGATTGGTTTAATTCCGAGTATATTATCGTTTGGGGTTCCAATATTCCGCTGACACGGACACCAGATGCTCACTTTTTAACGGAGGCAAGGTACAAAGGAACAAAAATTGTCAACGTTAGTCCAGATTATGCTGAATCAACGAAATTTGCCGATAATTGGTTAAGTGTCAAGCCTGGAACAGATGGAGCTGTTGCAATGGCGATGGGACACGTAATCTTAAATGAGTTTTATGAAAAAAACAAAACCGATTCGTTTGCAACCTATGCAAAAAAGTACACAGACTTTCCTTTTTTAGTCACGCTACAAAAAGATGGGGATCAGTTTAAGGCCGATCGTTTCTTGAATTCACAGGATATCGATAGAAACGTACAACATGGTGATTGGAAAACGGTCGTATTTGATGAACGTACTGGAGCATACGCCATCCCTAAAGGGACAGTAGGATCAAGATGGGACGACAAGCAAAACTGGAATTTAAAAATGGAGGACGAAGATACAAACGAAGCCATAGATCCACGTCTATCTATACTTGGAATAGAAGATGAAACGGTCACCGTCAAATTACCATATTTTGATGATTATAAAAAAGAGGTGATGACCCGTTCAGTACCAGTAAAAAAGATAGAAAAAGACGGGGAAACGATCTATGTTACATCG
Organism: Terrihalobacillus insolitus; assembly: GCF_028416575.1. GTDB lineage: Bacteria > Bacillota > Bacilli > Bacillales > Amphibacillaceae > Terrihalobacillus > Terrihalobacillus insolitus. Next base: position 5,160 of record NZ_JAMQKB010000042.1, read on the forward strand.
GTTTATGACTTGATGTTGGCAAACTACGGCATTGACCGCGGAATAGGTGGTGACGTGCCACAAAGTTACGATGACAAAAAGCCCTTCACACCGGCATGGCAGGAGGAATTTACAGGCGTAAGTCGTAAGGATGTTATCAAGATCGCACGCGAATTTGCACAAAATGCGATTGATACAAATGGGAAATCGATGATTATTGTCGGTGCTGGTATTAATCACTGGTATCATTCCGACACCATTTACCGAGCGGTTTTAAACCTTGTATTAATGGTTGGTTCCCAAGGAGTTAATGGTGGAGGTTGGGCGCACTATGTTGGCCAAGAAAAATTACGACCAAAAGAAGGATGGGGTACACTTGCTTTTGCCAAAGACTGGGGAAACGTTCCGAAACAACAAAATGGTACATCTTTCTTTTATTTCGCGACAGACCAATGGCGTTATGAAGAAATACCAGTAAGCGAGTTTGTCTCACCTGTAGCTGATAAAGCACGATACGACCACGTTGGTGATTATAATGTATTGGCTGCAAGAAATGGTTGGCTACCAAGTTTTCCGCAATTTAATAAAAATTCAATAGACCTTTATGAAGAAGCACAATCTGCCGGTGCTGACAACGAGGAGCAAATCAGGAATTATGTAGCGGAGCAATTAAAAAATAAAACCTTGCAATTTTCGATTGAAGATCCCGATAATCCTGTTAACTTTCCAAGAACCATGTTCGTTTGGCGTGCCAATCTTATTTCCAGTTCTGGAAAAGGGCATGAATATTTCCTAAAACATTTGCTCGGAACCCATAACGGTTTGCTTAACGAGGATTCTGATACGCTACGACCAGAGGAAGTGAAGTGGCATGATGAAGCACCAGAAGGGAAATTAGATTTGCTCGTTGATATGGATTTTCGGATGTCAGGAACTGCACTGTATTCCGATATCATCCTCCCAGCGGCAACCTGGTACGAAAAGCATGACTTAAGCAGTACGGATATGCACCCGTTCGTTCACCCTTTTAACCCAGCCGTTTCCCCACAATGGGAATCAAAATCAGACTGGGATACGTTCAAAAAGGTTGCAAAAACTTTTTCAGAGATGTCTAAGCATTACTTTGACGGACCTGTAAAAGAAGTGATTGGTACACCACTTGCCCATGATTCAAAAGCAGAAATTTCGCAACCATTAGGAAAAGTTAAGGATTGGTCAAAGGGAGAAACTGAGCCAATTCCAGGTGTAACCATGCCAAATATTCAAGTCGTAGAGCGTGATTACGCTAATATCTATAAAAAAATGATTTCTATCGGTGACGGACCATCTAATAATCCAATCATGAAAGATGAATTTGAGAAATTGAAAAAAATGATTCCGAAGACAGAAGAAGACGGCATTTCGAAAGGAAAGCCAAGCATTGCTAGCGATCGTGACGCGGCACAGATGGTTTTGTCACTCTCATCTACTACGAATGGTAAAGTTGCTGCTAAAGCGTGGGAAGATTTAGAGCATAAAACAGGTCAAACGTTCAAAGATTTGTCTGCTGAGAGAGAAGCGGAACACTTTACCTTCGATGACATCACTCGTCAGCCAAAAGAAGTGTTAACATCACCCGCATTCAGTGGATCTAATAAAAACCGGCGTTATTCTCCATTTACGATTAATGTGGAGCGTGATAAGCCTTGGCATACACTAACTGGCAGACAACACTTTTATATTGACCATGAAATGATGATGGAGTGGGGTGAAAGTCTTGCCACTTACAAGCCGATTGTTAATCATACGCCTTTCTTACCATCAAAAAGTAGACCAGATGTGGAGGGGAAAGAAATCACACTACAATATTTGACACCGCACAATAAGTGGTCGATTCACAGTATGTACTTTGATTCAAAACCTATGCTTGAACTGTTCCGAGGTGGGCCGACCATTTGGTTAAATAAGGATGATGCAGCTGAAGCTGGTCTGGATGATAACGATTGGATGGAATGTTTTAACAGAAACGGGGTTGTTGTTGGACGTGCGGTTGTGACACATCGTATTCCTAGAGGGATGGCATTTATGCACCATGCACAAGACCGACATATTTACGTACCAAAAACAAATGTGAGTGGAACACGCGGTGGCACGCATAATAGTCCAACCAAAATACATGTTAAACCGACACACATGATTGGCGGATATGCGCAGCTTAGTTACGGTTTTAATTATTATGGTCCAACAGGCAATCAAAGAGATTTGAACGTTGTTATTCGGAAACTAAAGGAGGTCGATTGGCTTGAAGATTAAAGCGCAAGTTGCAATGGTGATGAATTTGGACAAATGCATTGGATGTCATACATGTAGTGTAACTTGTAAGAATACGTGGACGAATAGACCTGGTGCCGAGTATATGTACTTTAACAATGTCGAAACAAAACCTGGTATCGGATATCCGAAAAGGTGGGAAGACCAAGCACGTTATAACGGTGGATGGGAACGAAAGGACGGCAAACTTAGCTTAAAGTCGGGAAGTCGAACTAAAAAATTGGCTCAACTGTTTTATAACCCAGACCAACCGGAAATGGACGACTATTTTGAACCATGGGACTACGATTATGAAACATTGTTTAATAGTCCAGCGAAAAAGCACCAACCGATTGCACGCCCGAAGTCGAAAGTTACTGGCGAAAACATGGAGTTAAACTGGGGTCCGAACTGGGAAGATGACTTAGCAGGAGGTCATATTACGGGTGCACAAGATCCAAATATGGAAGGCGTAGAAGAATCGATCAAGATGGAGTTCGAGGACACTTTTATGATGTACTTACCGCGTATATGTGAGCATTGCATGAATCCTTCGTGTGTTTCGGCATGTCCTGCTGGTGCCATGTATAAACGAGATGAGGATGGGATCGTCCTCGTAGACCAAGAATCATGCCGCGGTTGGAGAATGTGTGTATCAAGTTGTCCTTATAAGAAGGTTTATTTTAACTGGAAAACAAATAAAGCGGAAAAGTGTACCCTTTGTTTTCCAAGAATTGAGGCGGGGTTACCGACAATTTGTTCAGAAACGTGTGTCGGACGCATTCGCTATCTTGGTATTATGCTTTACGATGCCGATAAAGTGAAAGAAGCGGCATCCGTGGAAAATGAAAAAGACCTTTATCAAGCACAAATGGATGTATTTCTTGATCCAAACGACCCTGACGTAATCAAAGAAGCAAAACAGCAAGGTATACCAGAAAATTATTTGGAAGCAGCTCAACAATCACCTATATACAAAATGGTCATTGACTGGAAAATTGCGTTGCCGCTCCATCCGGAATACCGTACACTACCGATGGTTTGGTATGTACCGCCGCTTAGCCCGATTATGAATATCTTTGAGGGCAAAGGCAGCAATTCCAATCCGGAAGATGTTTTTCCAGCAATTGATGAAATGCGGATTCCAATCCAATATTTGGCGAATTTATTATCTGCTGGAGATACGACTGTCATTCGAACTGTATTAAAAAAAATGGCAGCTATGCGCCAACACATGCGTGCAGTGAATACAGGAAAAGAAATGAATCATCCGTTGCTCGAAGATTGCGGGTTGGATACAGAAACGGTTGAAAAAATGTATCGATTACTCGCCATAGCAAAGTATAACGACCGATTTGTCATTCCGACTACACATCGCGAAGACGTTTCAAACTTAATCAATGAACAAGGAGCATGTGGATTGAATTTTGAAGGTGGGCCAGGAGCTTGCGGCGTGTTTCAGGGGGTGTAAGGAATGAAAAACGAAAATATTCAAGAGGGACTAATGTTAGCGTCAATATTTCTTCAGTATCCTGATGAAATGTTTGCCAATTCTATGGAAGAGCTACAGACAGAAGCAAACAAACTGGGCGATGAATCGATTATCACTTCTTTCCATAATTTTATCGACCAAACAAGCAACACGAGTTTGGAGGAACTGTGTCAAAACTATGTTTATACATTTGATTTTGGCCGAGGTACGAACTTGTACGTAACGTATGCTGAACATGGTGAACAACGAGGACGTGGCGCGGTTTTGGCAAATATTAAAAAGAAATATGAAGCTGCAGGATTTGAAATGAAAAACAATGGGGAATTGCCTGATTACTTACCATTAATGTTGGAATTTGCTTCTGTGTCATCTTTTGAAGCTGGTACTGACTTGTTAAAAGAATACGAATCACAAATAATTGCCATTCATAAACAACTGTTGGAAATGAACAGTCCTTACCAATTTGTTTTACAAGCTATTTTAACCATTTTGGAAATGGTGCCCGTACCAGAAACGCCAAAGGAGGCGCATTCCCATGGCTGATCAATTTTGGTGGGTGATTTTCCCGTACTTGGTTATGACTATATTTATTTTCGGCCATTTGTATCGATTTCAAACAGGAGAGTTTGGCTGGACAGCGAAATCGAGTGAATTTCTGGAAAAGAAGAGGTTGAAGTGGGGGAGTTGGCTATTTCACATCGGAGTAATTTTCGTCTTCTTTGGTCATGTTGCTGGACTATTGATACCAGTCAAAGTTTATTATGCGCTTGGCGTTTCTGATGAATTTTACCATACAATGGCTGTTTGGGGAGGTGGCATTGCGGGTCTCATGGCCGTTGTCGGTATTTTCCTGCTCCTAATTCGCCGTTTTAGTGTTAAACGAGTTCGAGCAACAAGTAGTTTAGGTGATTTCATAGCAATTATTCTATTAACGATTACAATCGTTGCTGGCCTTGTTGCTACAGGAACCAATACGGTAGCCGATTCCGGTTTCGATTACCGAACGACAATCAATCCGTGGGTGCGTGGCTTATTAATTTTCAAACCTGATGCGGCTTTTATGGAGACGGTACCGTTACCGTTTAAAATTCATATGGTTTCCGCATTTGCGTTGTTTGGCATTTGGCCATTCACAAGACTCGTCCATGTATTCAGTTTGCCATTATTGTACTTGCGTCGTAGTTATGTGTTGTATCGGAAAAGGATTAAAACAGCGGGTGCTCATAAATAAGAACTAGTATTTCTTTAAAGATGCTCTAGTCGGGTAATGAAACGACTCGACTAGAGCGCAGCAGTTAAGGAAGAAAATTCACAATCATCTCTTTTCTTTCCTTGCAACAAGGTCTATACTAGAACATTGTGAAGACGGTAACCATCAACATGTATTTATAAAGTAGCCTCTTATCAGTTAGTTATTTACTTGGTATTTGTCTACAGGGGGAACGTTTTATGATAAATCTATTAGGCTTTATAGGCACTTTTTTACTATGTTATCTCATTAAAAGGTTATTTTTAAAAAATGAATGGTCACCTACACCTGCAGGGGCAATTGTAATGGCGAACGGAATTTTTCTTTACAGTGCGATGAAGCAATTCCCGTTGCTTTATGAACATGGCAAATTGTTTTTGTTCATTCTTACAGCTGTTTGGGCATCGATCGTTCTTTCGGTCTTGTCAACACTTGTTAATCGATCATTTAAAAAAAGGCATCTTGATGATCCGATTCAACTATTTGCAATCGGTACATGGGTTGCGGGAACATCTGTCCTTGGGAATGTGATACACCAGTATTCCCTTAACTTAGGGGTGATTCCTTACATGATGGGTGTCTTGAATGTTGTTCTTTATTTATGGTACATCTATTACTGCATGAAAGCGTATTTCGTGATTTTTCAGACAACTGCTAAAGATCAGGTACACGGCGTTCTTTTGCTAGCAACAGTTAGTACACAATCCATAGTACTCCTTTTGTATAA
>NZ_JAMQKB010000043.1 GCF_028416575.1 Terrihalobacillus insolitus
GTGGAAAAACCGTATCCTAGTTGAACGGGATACGGTCATACACAACACAAACCGTGTATGTCTATTTATTAGAATCCCCCACTTCAACAAAAGTGAACTTTCTTTTGTAAGTGGTGGGTAGTTCAATGAACACTCTATAATCCAATTTTTTTGAAGTTTATCAAGGTTTTTTACTTCAAAAATAATAAATTATCGTCTAGAATAAGAATTAGCTTAATTTTTAAAAATTTTAAAATAGATTACGTCTTCTGCACATACGATGTAATAGTAGTGATTTTTTTAGTAATTGATACCGCTTGCAAAAATTTTTAATGAGGTGATCAAATGGACATGCAACCTATTCCTGCTAGAGAGGGAAAGCACAATCTTAAAGACTATCACAATGCCCGTAAAAATTTTGACTGGGAACAAGTGAAAAGGAAATTTAGTTGGTACGAAACTGGAAAAGTGAATGCTGCTTATGAAACAATTGATCGACATGCAGAAAACCCAAGTAAAAAAAATCAAGTGGCACTTTCTTACTCTGCTCCAGACCGGGAAGAGGAGTTAACATTTGAGCAGTTAAAAAATCAAAGTAATCAATTTGCTAACGTTTTAAAAAAGCATGGGATTGAAAAAGGTGATCGTGTCTTTTTATTTATGCCACGAAGTCCAGAATTTTATGCTAGTTTTTTTGGTGTTTTAAAGGTTGGTGCAATTGCAGGGCCACTTTTTGAAGCATTCATGGAACAAGCAGTAAGAGATCGATTACAGGATAGTGAAGCTACCATGCTAATTACAACTCCTGATCTACTTTACCGGGTACCACAAGAAGACTTACCAGATTTAAAGAAAATTGTTCTTGTCGGTGACAAGGTAGAAGCTTCGGAAAGATATATCGATTATTTTGCGGAAATGAAGCAAGCATCAGAGGATTTTGCAATTGAATGGGTTGATCTAGAGGATGGAATGATCCTTCACTATACCTCAGGTTCAACAGGAAAACCTAAAGGTGTATATCATGTTCACAATGCAATGATTCAGCACTACGCAACAGGGGAGTGGGTACTAGATTTGCAGGAAAATGACATTTATTGGTGTACTGCTGATCCTGGTTGGGTAACAGGAACAAGCTACGGCATTTTTGCCCCATGGTTACACGGTGTCACAAACGTTATTCGCGGTGGAAGATTTACACCTGAATCTTGGTACGGGACGGTTGACAAGTATAATGTTACTGTTTGGTATACTGCTCCAACTGCGTTAAGAAAGCTCGTTAGCGCAGGGGAAGACGTTGCAAATCAATTCGACATGTCCTCGTTAAGACATTTACTAAGTGTAGGGGAACCGTTAAATCCAGAAGTCATTACTTGGGGTGTTAAGGCCCTTGATCTTCGAATTCACGATACATGGTGGATGACCGAAACAGGTGCCATGTTAATTTGTAATTACCCTACAATGGATATTAGGCCAGGTTCAATGGGTAAGCCAATCCCTGGTGTAGAGGCATCCATCGTGGATAATGAAGGCAATGAATTACCGCCATATCAAATGGGGAATCTTGCAATTAAAAAAGGATGGCCATCTATGATGCGTGCGATCTGGAAAAACCCAGGTAAATACGATAGTTATTTTGTAAATGGTTGGTATGTCTCTGGTGATAGTGCCTACAAGGATGAGGATGGTTATTTCTGGTTCCAAGGTCGTTTAGATGACGTCATTAACACTTCTGGTGAACGTGTTGGTCCATTTGAAGTAGAAAGCAAGTTAATTGAGCATGAAGCCGTAGCTGAAGCGGGGGTTATTGGTAAACCAGACCCAGAACGCGGTGAAATTATTAAAGCATTTATTACATTAAATGAGGGCTATGAGGCGACCGATGAATTGCTTGAGGATATTCGAGTCTTTGTCAAAACGGGTCTTAGCGCACACGCTGCACCAAGAGAGATTGAAATAAAGGATACAATTCCAAAAACACGCAGTGGTAAAATTATGAGAAGATTACTGAAGTCATGGGAGCTAGGCCTTCCTACAGGTGATACTTCTACATTGGAAGAATAAACTAGAAGAATAAACGCAATAGACGTTAAAAAAGGCATTGAACGAAAGTCTGTTCAATGCCTTTTGTTTCTTTAGAATCAATCCTATTCTGTTGTATGTTCTTCATCACTTTGGTCCGTGTTCGTATTTGTTTCTTCCATTAATCCTAAAGCCTGTTTTATTTGTATGGATGCTGTATCGAGAGCACCCTCATTCGGGATAAAGTAGGATAACCCATCAATCATTTGGTTGGTTCCTTCAATGTTTATAGTTTCGATTTCAGATGCATCAATGGATGAATATGCTTTTTGTAACGTATAAATTTCTCTAGGTTTAAGATTTGTATCTACATTTTTACCAAGGATGTCTGAAATTTCTCCAACTTTAAACAGTGTACCCGCAGATATCGCTTCGTCAATGGCTGCTCTGATGAACTGACGCTGTCTTTCTTCCCTTGAATAAACAACATTAACATCCCGTTTTCTCATTCGAACAAATGCTAGCGATTCTTCTCCGTTAAGTCGCTTTGGCCCTTTTTCAAAATAAATTCGCTGATTGTTGTTGTAAATGTTCTTCTCCCAAAATGGTTCTTTAATATCAACTGTTACGCCATCCAGCGCATCAACGATATCGCGAAAGCCTTCAAAATCAACTGCAATAAATTTATCAATCGGAATATCTAATAAATCTTCAACTGTTTCGATAGCTAATTTATTTGCTCCATAACCTGTAATGGATCCATACGTATAAGCAGCATTAATTTTGTGAAATCCAGAATACTGTTCAACATTTGACAGCTCTACCCTAGTATCACGAGGAACAGTTGTCATCGTCATTTCATTTTCTTTCGGATTTAACGTAACAACAATTTGTGTGTCTGCTCGTCCATCTTTTCCGTCTGTTGTGTAATTTTCTATCCCTAGTAATAGAATGGATATTGGTTCTTCTCCAATTGTAACGGCGGTTTCTCTTCTTTCCGACTTTTCATCAGGACGTTCTAAGTCCGTATAAGAATCACTCGCTGCATCGTATGCTTGGTACGCCAAATAACCACCATAACTTATGACAACTAAAAATAGTAGGATTGCCAAAAACAGTACGCGCTTCACCCATGTCTTAGGTTTTTTACTATTTCTTCTATTCATTCTAGAATCTTTCACATGTATACCCCACTTTTGAAACATCCTCTTTTCATGATAATTGCAGACTGTTTCTATTTTACTACAAGCACATAGAAAGGTCACCCTTAATTAGGACGATTTTCACTCCGGAAAAGTTTCAACATATAACAGGTTTTTAAATAAATTGTAGAAAAAAGCCGAAAACAAGGTGAAATTATGTCTTCGGCTTCTTTGCTCCTTACCTTATTTTGTTAATTTTAAAATTTGCCTCAAGCAACACCCAGTTTTGTGGAAATGCTAATCCAAGCTTCCAATAACTAATTCCTCTTAGGTTCAGTTCTTTGATCAGGTCAAATTTTGCTTGGATCGATCTAGCATCTTCAAACCAAACAATATGTTCCTTCCCAGCATCATCATAATAATTGAAAAATGGTGCTTGGGAATCCGTATCATATTCAATTGCAACATTTCTCGCTCTAGCAAGGGCAACAGCCTGTTTTGGACTTAGTGCTTTTGCAAACTCTCCACCCTGTTCAAAAGGTAACGTCCAATCGTAACCATATAAGTTTTGACCAAGGAAAAGTTTATTTGATGGTATGACACTTCTCGCATATTCTACAACTTCACGAACAGGTTTGATTGGTGATACAGCCATTGGTGGCCCGCCACTATAACCCCATTCATATGTCATCAGGACAACGAAGTCGACAATATCCCCATGTGCTGGATAATCATGGGCCTCATACCATTTACCTTGTTGTGTACCGCTCGTTTTCGGTGCAAGGGCAGTGGAGATCAAAAGCCCAGCCTCCGACAATACGCGTTTTGCTTTGCGTAAAAAATTATTATAATTTTCTCTTGTATCGGGAGGCAAAAACTCGAAATCAAAATGTACATCACGATAGCCGATATTTCTTGCTGTTTGGATGATATTCTCGAAAAGAGTATCCTGAACGGTTTCATTTGTTACAATAATTCTTCCTAAATCTGCACTAAATTCCCCTTCCTCCAAATTGGTTAAGACAAGAACAAGCCCCACATTATTGTTGGAGGCAATCGCAGAAAAATTATCTAAAGGCGGTGGGATAATGTTGCCCTCTCTTGTCACGCGGTAGCTAAACGGAGATAGGTATGTTAAGTTAGGAGCATGTTTTTGTGTAGCATTTTTAAGCGTGCTTGAGACGGTATCTCCATAGGGCTCTACATAAGCATTTACTTCTGTAATCGGTTCTTGTCTTGGCGGAATGTACAGACGAAATCCTGTAGATAATGAACTGTTTACAGATACATTATTGATTCTTGCTAGCTCTTGATAAGATATCCCAAATTTTTGTGCGATACTATATAAGCTGTCCCCCTGTTGAACGAAGTAAAATTGACCAACAATCGGGATCACAAGTGCCTGACCGACGACAAGTTCGTTAGGGGTGTCTAATTCATTTACGGAAACGATCGTTTCAACTGTTATATTATATGAATTTGCAATTGCGGAAAGGGTGTCCCCAGATTGCACAACATGGATTTGCAAGTGCATTTCCTCCTCTCAAATTGTCTTTCATAAGTAACGTATGTTTTAGAGGAAGAAAAGATGATATTATAGGTTGTTCAAAAAGTCACCAAATGATAAGCGGCGCATCTCTTCGTTGGCTTGTTTTTCCGTTACTCACGTATTAAAAGCATACGCTCCGTTACTCAAAACAGCGCCGCCTCGACCTGCTTGCTTCTAATTTGCCGACTTTTTGAACACGCACTATTAGATTGGGTCTATGTTTGCACTTAGGACAATTTTCATAAGATTTAATGCCTGCTCATTCTCATGTGTTTCCGTTGATGCAACACAGTTTTTGGGTACACTTACAGAAAAGTCCCTCATGTGTGCATCGTTAGCTGTAAAAAGCACACAAATATTTCCTGCAACCCCAGCGAGAATGATATGTGTTACCTTTAATTCCCTTAAAAGAGAAGGGAGAGCAGTTTGGTAAAACCCTGAAAGCTTTGGCTTCATTAAGAAATAATCGTTTGTAGTCGGAAGTACCTGATCAAGTATGTTCGCATTCTTTTCATTTCTACAATGGGTAGCAATTTTGTCAATGTCAGCTTTCCATGTGCCATAATGATCATTAACATATATAATAGGTAGGTTGTTTTTTTTCGCATATGCCTTTAATTTTAAAATGTTTGGAAGTATCTCTTTTGTGTGTTTAAGTAACTTTTCACCGTTTGAAAACTGAAAGTCATTTAATATATCGATCAGTATAAGTGCGGTATTTTCACTTGAATGTTTCATATGATTAGACTCCTTTGTAGAGGATTTTCAAACACGCATTTCTAGATTATCATGTGCAATTTATAAACAATTAAAGCGTAGGTGTGGGATAAAAATGGATGATCAGCATTTTATGTTATTAGCAATTGAGGAAGCTAAGAAAGCAGAACAAATAGGAGAAGTTCCAATCGGCTCTGTTCTTGTTCATAACGGAGAAATCATTGCTTCTGGGTTTAATTTACGAGAGACGCAACAAAGAACAACATCCCATGCGGAATTAATCACAATTGAAAAAGCGAACCAAGTAATAGGGAGCTGGCGGCTAGAGGAATGCACTTTGTATGTTACTTTAGAGCCCTGTCCAATGTGTGCAGGGGCAATCTTGCAATCAAGAATACAGAGGGTTGTATTTGGTGCATATGATCCAAAGGCAGGCTGTGTTGGTACACTAATGAATTTATTAGAAGATAGAAGATTTAATCATACGGCAGATGTTCTGGGCGGAGTATTAGAAGAAGAGTGTGGAAAACTAATGAGCGAATTTTTTAAGGGTATAAGAGATAAGAAAAAACGTAAAATGAAGTAAAAGTTGTTGCAAATATTGGTGTAGAAAAATTTAACAGAATTCCTACCATTGCATTTTAGGTTAAAACTCGTTATACTTATTAATGCGCTACAAAGCGCCCTAAAATAGTTAGCAAACTTGCCGTGCTAGGTGGGGAGGTAGCGGTGCCCTGTACTCGCAATCCGCTATAGCGAGGCTGAATTCCCATCCGAGGTGGATAGCTTTAAGGTCTGCCTTAAGGGATTGGTGTTGACACTTGGGTCCTGCGCAATGGGAACCCGTGAACCCTGTCAGATCCGGAAGGAAGCAGCAGTAAGCGGTGTTTCTCATGTGCCGTGGGGAAGCCTGGGTTGAGCCATGAACTTAAGTAACGCTTAGGGTTATTTCATCAAAGATGGGTGCACGGCGTTACATTACATAAAGTCTACCCTTGTCATTTGGCAAGGGTATTTTACTACCAGCAGAAAGTAAAATCAGAAACGATTTTTTCATGGTAACAAGGTTCACATCTTACACAATCTTCAGGTATAATAAAGGAAGATATGAAAAAGGAGCGCTAGTATGAGCTACCAAGCATTGTATCGCGTTTGGCGTCCGAATAACTTTTCGGATGTAGTTGGACAATCCCATATTACACGGACGCTGAAGAATGCGATCGTGCAGGAAAAGTTCTCACATGCATACCTTTTTTCAGGCCCGCGTGGAACTGGTAAGACAAGTGCGGCCAAAATTTTTGCGAAAACAATTAACTGTGAACATTCTCCAGTAGAAGAATCCTGTAACGAATGTTCTGCTTGTATTGGTATTCAAGATGGGTCCATATCAGATGTAATGGAAATTGATGCCGCATCAAATAATGGAGTCGAACAAATTCGGGACATTCGAGATAAAGTAAAATATGCACCAAGTGCTGTTAAGTATAAGGTTTACATTATTGATGAGGTTCATATGCTATCAATAGGTGCGTTTAATGCCCTCCTGAAAACATTAGAGGAACCGCCAAAGCATGTTATTTTTATTTTAGCAACAACAGAGCCTCATAAAATCCCTCTCACAATAATTTCGCGTTGCCAGCGGTTTGATTTTAAACGAATTTCTCCAAAAGCAATTGTAGAAAGAATGCAGACTATTTTAGAAGTGGAGGGTATTTCGGTTACAAAAGACGCACTAGAGGCTGTTGCTTTATCTGCTGAGGGAGGGATGCGAGATGCGCTAAGCTTACTCGATCAAGCGATTTCCTACAGTGAAGATCAGGTTATGTTAGAGGATGTTTTAGCTGTAACTGGCTCTGTGTCTCAAGAAAAGCTTGCCTATATGGTTGAAGCCATCTATCAAAATGATGTTCAACAGGCACTACTAACGCTCGATGAATTAATGAATGAAGGTAAAGATCCAGGGAGATTTGTTTTCGACCTTATTTACTACCTTAGAGATTTGTTGTTGTACCAAAGCGCGCCGGCGTTAGGAAATATGCTGGAACGGGCAATTTTGTCAGAGTCCTTTAAAAGGCTGTCAAAGGAAGTCCCTGCTTCATGGTTGCAGCAAGCAATAGCAAAATTAAATCAGTGTCAGCAGGAAATCAAATGGACAAATAGTCCGAAAGTTTTTATTGAAATTGCAATACTTAATATGGTAGAAATGAAACAGCAAACATCGCAGCCAACTGTTGAAGACAGCGCCGTTCAAAGCTTGATCGACAAAGTTGAACTGCTTGAAAAAAAGATTCACTCATATCAACAAACAACAAGTATACCAGAAACTACTAAAAGGCAAGCCGATGTTCAACGTAAGCCATCACGAGGAATAAAAAATAACTATAAAATACCTTATGAACGGATTCGGATCGTATTAGGGGAGGCATCTAAAGAACAGCTGAAAAATATCCAGGCGCAATGGCCTAATTTTATGGATGCTTTAAAGCAAAAAAATGCACCAGCACATGCAACAGTGTTAAATAGTAAACCAAGGGCTGCATCTGAACAAGCGCTAGTGGTTGCATTTAAATATGAGATCCATTGCTCGCTTGCCTTAGACCATAAAGAAACGATAGAATCATTATTAACTGAATTGGTTGGTAAATCTTTAACGATCCTACCAATTCCAGAACAAAATTGGCAGGAGCTACGAGCAGAATATGTTCACAAACAACGTGAACAAGAAGATAATGATCGAGGCCATCAAGCAATTCAAGAGGAGCCTGTTATCGAAGAGGCGAGAAAGCTTTTTGGGGACGATCTACTAGAAATTCATGATTAACTATTAAAGGAGGGATTTCCATGCGTGGTGGTGGAAATATGAACAAAATGATGAAGCAAATGCAAAAAATGCAAAAAGACATGATGAAGGCCCAGGAAGAGTTACAGGAGCTTAGCTTTGAAGGGACAGCTGGTGGAGGTATGGTTAAGGTTATTGCTAATGGTAAAAAAGAAATTACGGACGTGCAAATAAATGAAGAGGCTGTTGATCCAGATGAAGTAGAAATGCTCCAGGATTTAATACTAGCAGCAACGAATGATGTATTAAAACAAGTAGAAGAAAAAACAAATGATACAATGGGACAATTTACAAAGGGATTAAATATGCCTGGAGGAATGTTCTAGGAGGCACAAAGCATGTATTATCCAGAACCGATTTCAAAGCTGATCGACAGCTTTACAAAATTGCCAGGAATTGGGCCTAAAACGGCTGCTAGACTGGCTTTTTTTGTTTTAAATATGAAAGAAGACGATGTGTTAGACTTTGCGAAAGCATTAATTAGTGCCAAAAGAGAGTTATCCCATTGTAGTATTTGTGGTCATATAACAGATACAGACCCGTGTGCTATTTGTCAGGATGAGTCAAGAGATATGTCTCTTATTTGTGTGGTGCAGGATTCTAAGGATGTGATCGCAATGGAGAAGATGAAAGAGTTTAATGGTAAATACCATGTTTTACATGGGGCTATTTCCCCTATGGATGGAATAGGACCAGAGGATATAAATGTTCCGAGTTTGATTAATCGATTAAAGGACGAGGAAGTACAAGAGCTAATTTTGGCAACCAACCCTAACATTGAAGGTGAAGCAACCGCAATGTATATATCTCGCCTCGTAAGGCCGTCTGGAATAAAAACAACACGTATTGCTCACGGCCTTCCAATGGGTGGGGATTTGGAATATGCGGATGAGGTAACCTTATCTAAAGCATTAGAGGGAAGAAGAGAATTGTAAAGTAGGTGAGATGGTGGGCCGAAAAATTAAAAAGAGCGAAATAGACCAAGAACTCCTAGCAGATATTTATCGGTTAAAAAGAGAATGGATGAACATGGAATCCATCCTTAATAGAAGTATTGATGCAAGTGAATCAGGATTATTTGATCTTTCAGTGGCAAAAGCAAAATATTTTTACTTATTAAGAGAGGCGAGGCAGCGAAAAATTAGTGCACTTTAGGTATGCTGGTGAATGGAAGGCAGGCACGTCCTGTATCAAACGTAGAACTCACCCGTCGTTTGTGAGCAGATGTGCGGCTTATTATTTGTAGTTTTTCTGGACAACCTCTATATAATAAGTTCTTTTTTTTCTTTCCCGACATAGGCTATTAATAGGACAAGCGGGAAAGGGGAAAATGAAATGGATTCAACTTTAGTTATTACTAGTATGGTTGTATTGATTGCGATTTTATTAATCGTAGGTGCACCAATTAAACCAGTGAAATTATTAGGGAATAGTGCAGTAAAGCTAGTGATCGGTGTTTTAATGCTATTCTTTTTTAATGTATTTGGCGCCTCAATCGGATTACACGTACCAATCAATTTGTTCACAGCTATTATCATTGGGTTTTTAGGTATTCCTGGTTTGGCCTCACTAACAGCATTGAATATTTTTGTTTTAGGATAAAAAACCATCAGAGCCAAAGATGGTTTTTTGTGCGTTAAGAAAGCTTATTCCTATGGTCTTGTAACAAAAATGGAAGTTTATATGAAATACGGTGTAAAAGAGTACTGGGTGGATCAACCCGATGCTAAATGCGATACTAGTATATGCTTTGACAGATGAACAAGTGTATCAACAAGTGGACATATTGAAGGGTAAAGGTATTATAAAATCAACTGTATTAAAAGGGTTTGAGATTGAGTTGGAGGAAATCTTCCGATAATCTTCACTGTTTAGATAATTTTTTATTGCAATTTATTAATACACATGGTATGTTAAGTAGCGTCGCTTTTGAAAGTCATACAATACAATGTGTTGACTTTTTTAGATAAACGAGGTATACTAATTTGGCTGTCGCACTAAGAAGGAAAAAACGAGATAAAAACAAGAATATTAATTTTTAAAACCTTGTTGACAATGGTATACTGATTTGTTATAATGTATAAGCTGTCGTCAACAGATGACATCATTTTGATCCTTGAAAACTGAACAAAACAACCAGTAATGTCAAGTAAGAAAAAGCTAGTTTTTCATTCGAGCAAGATGAAACGATCTTCGATTAAGTATGCAACGTTCTGTTGCAACATCG
>NZ_JAMQKB010000044.1 GCF_028416575.1 Terrihalobacillus insolitus
GATGAGACTTCCCATCATTTTAAATGAGTAAGATCCCTCAGAGACGATGAGGTTGATAGGTTCGAGGTGGAAGCGTGGTGACACGTGTAGCTGACGAATACTAATCGATCGAGGACTTAACTATATGAAAGAAGCACAATGGGCTTGCCCATGAAGCTAGACTGAACAACGTTGGTTGATGATCTTGTATGAATTCTTATCTAGTTTTGAAGGTGCACAAAGCAAGGAAGATTGATCATGAAGGAAGATCGACTAAGAACGTCACGTCCTGTGACAACGTCGATCTGACCCGTGTCCTGCGGCAATATCGATCTTATTATGTGAGCCTTAGTTTTGAAGCGAATTGAAGACTTTAATCTCTTAATTTTTCTAAATAAATAGATATAATATTTGATGTCACTATAAACACTTGGATCTCACTTGGTCTGGTGGAAATAGCGGAGAGGTCACACCTGTTCCCATGCCGAACACAGAAGTTAAGTTCTCCAGCGCCGATGGTAGTTGGGGCATTGCCCCTGCGAGAGTAGGACTCCGCCAGGCACTTCGTTCCACCGTAGCTCAGTGGTAGAGCAATCGGCTGTTAACCGATCGGTCGTAGGTTCGAATCCTACCGGTGGAGCCATGGAGAGCTGTCCGAGTGGCCGAAGGAGCACGATTGGAAATCGTGTAGACTACTACCGTGGTCTCGAGGGTTCGAATCCCTCGCTCTCCGCCACTAATACATATTATCTATAATGGCCCGTTGGTCAAGTGGTTAAGACACCGCCCTTTCACGGCGGTAACACGGGTTCGAATCCCGTACGGGTCACCAAATAAGGAGGATTAGCTCAGCTGGGAGAGCACTTGCCTTACAAGCAAGGGGTCGCAGGTTCGAGCCCTGCATCCTCCACCATTATTTTTTATATTATCGCGGGGTGGAGCAGTCTGGTAGCTCGTCGGGCTCATAACCCGAAGGTCGCAGGTTCGAATCCTGCCCCCGCAACCAATTACTTTCACTAACAACGTCGAATAAACATCACGCAAGTGAAAAATAGTAGTGCATTAGTGCAACCAATTCAATTCACTAACAACGTTGCATAGAAATTATGAAAGTAAGAATTGATGGTACCCTTAATATAACAAACTATTTTCACTATTTCATTGAAAAATTAATGCAAATTATAATATACTTCATTTAAATGGTCCGGTAGTTCAGTTGGTTAGAATGCCTGCCTGTCACGCAGGAGGTCGCGGGTTCGAGTCCCGTCCGGACCGCCACTCTACATAACTTATATTTAATTTATATCCTAAATTGGCTCGGTAGCTCAGTCGGTAGAGCAACGGACTGAAAATCCGTGTGTCGGCGGTTCGATTCCGTCCCGAGCCACCATCTTTTGGAGGGATAGCGAAGTTGGCCAAACGCGGCGGACTGTAAATCCGCTCCCATCGGGTTCGCAGGTTCGAGTCCTGCTCCCTCCACCATTTTTTTTATATTTTATATAGTAGGGGTATAGTTTAACGGTAGAACAGAGGTCTCCAAAACCTCCGATGTGGGTTCGATTCCTACTACCCCTGCCATTTTTATTTTGGCGGTCGTGGCGAAGTGGTTAACGCACCGGATTGTGGTTCCGGCATACGTGGGTTCAATCCCCACCGGTCGCCCCATTTAAATTGGGCCATAGCCAAGCGGTAAGGCAACGGTTTTTGGTACCGTCATGCGCTGGTTCGAATCCAGCTGGCCCAGCCATTATATGCGGAAGTAGTTCAGTGGTAGAACATCACCTTGCCAAGGTGGGGGTCGCGGGTTCGAATCCCGTCTTCCGCTCCAAATAGGGCGGTATAGCCAAGTGGTAAGGCAGAGGTCTGCAAAACCTTTATCACCGGTTCAAATCCGGTTACCGCCTCCATTTCCTTATTATGCCGGTGTGGCGGAATTGGCAGACGCGCACGACTCAAAATCGTGTTCCTTCTGGAGTGTCGGTTCGACCCCGACCGCCGGCATTGAATTATCAACAAAAATTGTTGAGCTAACAAGCTTTTCACCGAATGGTGAAAGGCTTTTTTCATGTTTAATGACTTTCAATTCTTCGATATTTTTAGCAAGTAATCAAGCGTGATTTATTTTTTCGTTTATTACCTTATAATATTTTAAGGTATATTCTAAAAGTCGTAAACTCCCCGCAAATTTTGCTTAAAAAATTTATTGAACTTTGTATAGTATAATAAACGAAGTTTTATGGAGGGAGTTCAATGAAATTTAAAAACAATTATCGAATAGAAAATGATGTTGCAATCATTGAATATATTAACCAAAAAGGAAAATATTTTGAAATTTTAGTGGACAAAGAAGATTTACCACGATTGATAGAAAATTTTAAATCAATTTTTGTTCATGTAAAAAAGGATAAAAAAGTTTATGCAGTAGGTTATATAAAAGGTGGAAAACAAATAAAAGTTCATAGATTTATTATGAATACACCAAAAGGAATGGAAACAGACCACATCAATCATAATACTTTAGACAACCGCAAAGAAAACCTCCGAATTTCAACGGTTGCAGAAAACCAACAAAATCGAAAAGGCGGAAATAAGAATAATAAATCATCTGGAATTAGAAACGTGTATTGGAGTAAAAAAGAAAATAAATGGTATGTCATGATTAGACAAAATGGAAAAAGGAATTATTTCGGTTATTATGATGAAATAAACGAAGCGGCTGAAGTCGCAAAACAAAAACGAAAGGAATTATTTCCGTTCAGTACGGATTGAGGTCATTGTATTAAACACAATGATCTTTTTTTTGTTCAATTAAAAAATCAGATGAATTTTGTATATAACCAATGACGAGTATTTACGTTCTATTGCAATTAAATTTGTTTGATAGTATTTCATCACGAAATTAATTTAAAACGTGCTACGTTGAAATGCTTAACGATAGTAACGAATGAAATCATTTTTATTATTCATAAAAACAAAAAAGAAGATATTATCAGTTGAGTTCCATCATGGTTCTTATATAATACTTGAGAAAAATGAATGGTACATAATTGAATAATGACAAATAAAAAACCCCGTTTCATATGTTATCAGCGCCAACTGATAACGAAACGGAGTTTCAACCGCATTTCCACCAAGTCCACAATGCGGCGTTTACATGGTTATTATATAATCATGTCCAAAATTACTCAACAGATTTTAAGGATATTCCTGTTGGTTATAAAAACGTCTTTTATCTCGTGGTAAGGTGAAAATGCACGGGTTGAAAGGCGTTTTTATTTGTCCAACGTGGAATGCCTAACAATACGTTGTAAAAATAACCTTGGTAGGTGAGCTGAGCCGTTGCAATAAAATCAGCAGACTGCAAATATACGGATTTCCTTGTTTACCGTTGCAGTTGTTAGGGGTTGACGCCCATAACCGGTCAGGCGGAAGAGCTTTGTTCTTACGGGAACGGTAGCGCCAAATATATTCCGCACTTTGGGAAGCTCGTAAGTGTAAAAAGTTGGCGTGGACGAAAGTCCGGTGTAAAACAAGGTGTGAAAACCATCATTCTCAGCTTTTCACGATACACTTACCTACTTACCAGAAAATCGCAATATTTGAAAATTAACATCACGAAATTCTCCATGATTTTCTGGTAGGTAGGTGTATTATGTTCTTCCACCATAACTCGCTTTTCACGATAGATGCTTGTTAAACTAAATGCTTATTAAATAAATTTGATTTAACAAAATGATACATAATTAAATTCAATTTTAAAATAAATAGCTTTGTTGGCTATCAATGATTAATTAACTTCATGAATAAAACATTATGAAATCATTTAGAAACGATAGGAATTAAAATACTGCAAAATTAAAACAGCCTTAAATATTATCAATCATTTTGTATATAAACAATGAAAAATATTTAGGAGGATTGGAAATGTATGAAAACCGAATTTCATGGAAAGACGTGGCGGAGTCATTTTTAGAACACCATAATAAATTGATGAGAAAACCTATTGAACGTGATAGCGACAAAAGAGTGATTTTTAGGAATTTACCATATTGGTTCAGAGAAAGAGGAATTGACCAAGACAAAGCATACGAACTAATGCCACATTTTATTATGTATTTTAAAAATAATGATAAACATAAAAAACATGATGAACAAATAAAGCCTATATGGTTCCACCCAAATCAAAGATATAATATGTCATTCAAATTGGATAAAGATTTAAAATATGCTATTCAATATTTGATAAAAAACGAATAATTAAGCACCCATTAAAACGGGTGCTATTTTTTTTTTGATTTTTAGTTATAGCTAAAGCTACTTAAAACCTTTTTCATGTAACAAAACAAAAGAATTGATACATAATGAAATCTATTAGAAACGTGATAGGCTCAACACTTATCACGATTTTTTATTTTTCAATTTGTTTATGATGTAACGAAATCAATATTAGATTTACATCATATGTAATTAATCGGAATAGACACTTGTCTTGGTATGGCAGGTTGATATAATCCATAAGACCAAACGGTATTGATACCATTTATTGATACTTCATGAACGGGAGGAAATATCGAAATGAAACAACAAAAATTATCCAAAAAGGAGCGGAACCCAGTTTCATATTGGAAAGCACAAGTAAATTTCTCCATGAAAAAATTAGCGGAGGCTCTGGACAATGAAGCGAAGCGGGAAGTTGAAGAGAAACGTCAATTTGAAAAAATGATAAATGGGTGATGATGTATGCCATTAGAATTAACCGCTAAATATGATGATTATTCAATTATCACTTCCACAACAAAAAAAGGAACTGTAATTGAAATCATGGTGGACAATGAAGACGTGGATAAAGTATTAAATCGTGGATATAAATACCTTCAATTAGCAAATACCAATCAATCGAAACCGACTTTGTATGGGGTATTTCCAAACAGAAAACTGGAAAATTTAAAATCTTTCATTATTGGGAAATCAGACAACATTGCTCATAGAGATGGAAACAAATTTAACTATCGAAAAAACAACTTAGTGGAATACAACATTGATAGAAACAAAGATCAATATAATCATGAAATCAAAATAAAAGGGGATTATGCACTAATCAAAGTGAGCAACCCAAATTCTCAAAAATACAAAAATTTTGAGTTCGTGGTTGATACTGACCAATTAGAAACATTAAAACCATTTAAGCGGTTTGGGATAAAAAATGAAAAAACTGTTATAGGATACTACAACCCAAATAAAAACAGTGGAAGAAACGTGGAAATAAAGTCCGTTCTGTATAACTCAAATAATAACCGAAACAAAACGGGCAGAATTATTTGTTCAGACGGAAATGAAATGAATTTACGCTTAAAAAATTTACAATGGCAACCAAACAAAAAACCACAACCTAAACTCCCAACAGAAATTGGTAATTATATTGTACTTACATCACGAATGAAAAACGGGGAACTCAAACCATACCTTTTAGGTGCATATAAAACTGAAAAAGAAGCGGAAGAAGAAATATCAAAACTTGATTTACCAATTTTAAAAATCATTGAAGCATATTCTCCAGAACATGAACAAGTATTGAAATATTTATCATCTGTTGAAAAACAACGGAAAGCGAGGTGGAAATCAAATGATGAGTTGGTTTAACCATGATTTACGGTTTAGGAATAAATATCGAATTGAAGGAAACGTAGCAGTAATTGAAATCGTGAAAAGAAGCGGAGAGAAACTTGAAACCACTATCAGTGCTCATCAATTACCTCGAGTTATTACTCGTTATCCATCAATATTTATTGTAGATAGAGGATATGTTGGTGGATATATTCGAGGAACTCGTAAACGAGAATTATTGCATCGTTTTTTAACAAATGCACCTAAAAATAAATTCGTAGACCATATTGATGGCAACCCATTAAATAATCAAGACGATAATTTACGATTAGTTACAAATGCTGAAAACCAACAAAATCGAAGAAGTGCCCAATCAAACAATGAAAGTACAGGAATTTGGGGAGTTACTTGGTATAAAAATACGAAAAGTTGGCGAGCAAGAGTTCGTAAAGGTAAATTATTCATTCAACAATATTACAAAGACATCTACGAAGCAGTCGAATTTGTTAGAACCGTTAAAAAGCTACTACACCCATATTCCGACTATGAACCACCTACAAACCAACAAATAAAAGAGCTAATTGCACGTTACCAACCCGAAAAATTAAAAAACGGGCGGTGATTAAAATTGCCGAATTACAAAATTAAAATGAACTACCACAATAATAAATGGGAAATCTACCGAGTCTATCAAATAGACCAAGTAAGATACCGCCAACATCATGGATATTATAATTCATTACATGAAGCGGAAGAACGTGCTAAAAAACTAAATACAATCCATGAAGGACTAAAACAAGAACAAACAAACATGAGAAAGACCACAAGAAAAAGTACCCAAAAATCATGCAAAAAACTCGTTTAGTTATTGGCAACTCAAAGAATAAATGAAAGGGGGTCGATATAAAATGCCAGCTAAAAAAGAAGATTTCAATTACGACAAAGATATTATTTTTAAAACTCGTGATGATGTAAAAAAGGCATTAGCTCGGGTAATCAATGGATTAATGACTGGCAGACTAACAAATATATCAAAAGCAAAATCTATTATTTATGCTTGTGATGTATTCCTAAAAGCATTCCGAGATGATGATGATATGCAAAAATTCCATGAACAAATGGAAATGGATAAGAAAATCTACGAATATGAGAAAAAGCTTATGGAAATTGAGGAATACCTGAAAGAAAGGGGGTTATAACATGAGTTTGAAATCATTGCTCACCTTTGAACGAAAACTGAAACGGATTGAACGTGCAACCATTGAAGAAAATCCAATTAATGTATCAGTATTTGCTTATTCTCCATCTGAATGGAATGTAAATACTCAATCATTTGAAGATGAGATCAATGCTGAATTAGGATTGGTAACTGCATTTAAAGGCTTTGAAAAATATAAGGAAATCATTGAAAAAGCACCCAATTTACATGAAGCACGTTATTTAGCACGACAAAACAACATCAATCTTACAGTTAAACCGTTATTAGACCCTTTTGATGAATGGTAAGTCAGCCAAAATTGTATGTTCCAAGAGGGGATAAGAACCTAAATCTATTAAAATATCACCTTTACGGGTGTTAAATATAAATCATGCAATCATTTAGGAGGTAGTATTTCAATGCCACGAAAAACACGGAAACAAATGCTAAAGCCTAAACGGAAACGAAAAAACAAAAAGCGGAAGGAGAATGAAAAATGACCCAAAAAGATATGCTCGCTGATATTTTAGCGAAAACATTAAAACCATATTTTGAACGATTAGAAAAAATTGAAAAGGAATTGGCAGAATTAAAAACCTCAAAAGGAGGTGAATAAATTGCCAAGACAGCTGAAAAATGCGGACATTGATTTTATATCATATGTTGACCGACCAGCTAACAAACGGAAATTTTTTATGACTAAATCAAAGGAGGAATTTCAAATGGATATTAAGCAACTACAAAAGGTATTGGAAGATGCTATTAAACCATTGGAACAAAGAATTGCACAAGTTGAAAAGGCTCACGGATTAAATCAATCTCAATCAATCGTAAAATCACAAAAACAATCAAATGAAGGTGGGGTATTTGATGACCTTTTCGAACCACGAAAAGACAACATTGAAAAATCCAACGAAGAAACACAAATCTATCAATCATTAGATGACCGCCTTGGACTTCCAGAAGTTGTTGAAAAAGAGGAAGATGAAGACTTTGTAGCAGGACGTGATTTTACAGATGTTCACGGGGAACGAGCAGAACAAAAATTCAATAATGGGGAAGTTAATTTCTTAGATTGGGATCCAAACCATAAAGACGAAAATGATACTACAAAAAATATGTATTAAGGTGGGGATAACATGAATAACTACCAAACGCTTCAAAAAATGAAAACATTAAAGCATAATCATTCGTTCCAATTAAAACATCAATTAGACCGTGGAAAATACAATCCACGAACTCGGTCTTGGGAAAAACCATTGCCGAAGGATAAAATCGAAAAGGGAAATGCTTTTTAATCATGCCCATGATGGTTAAAAAGTAAAGTTATTATTGCTTAGGGCCCAATAATAATGATATTTCAAACAAAGGAAGTGGCAATAACAGCCGCTTCTTTTTTAGTTTTCAAATGTAACAAAACATGAAAATTGATACATTACCTATTAGAAATCGCATAGGAACAACATTCTTGATAATGATTGATTTATAAGATGTAACAAAATGAATGTTTAATCTACATATGAAGTAATAAAAATGAGCATTCTTAAATTCCCTTCAATTTTTTGTATATAACAAATGAAGGGGGAAGTTCAAATGAATGCTGAACGATTGGAACATTTAAAGAAACATATGCACCTATTAGATATTGATGTTGAAAATGGAATTATTAAGAATAGGAAACCAACAAAAAATAATAATGGGTATTATTTAATTAATATGAAAAGTAAACAATTTTGTGTCCACGAAATCATAGCTGTAGCTGGTGGTTTGAATATTTTAAATAAAACCGTTAATCACAAAAACGGAATTAAAACTGATAATAGAATTTCCAACCTTGAAACTATTACCAAAGGACAAAACACAAAACACGCTCACAAAAATGGATTGAGAGATAATCGAAAAATAAGAGGTTCTAAGAATGGTCGTTCAAAATTAAACGAAAAAGACGTTAGAGAAATAAAACGATTATTAGCTGAAGGTAAAATGAAACAAACGGATATTGCTAAAATGTATAATGTAAAACGTCAAAGAATTACTCTTATTAAAATTGGTAGGAGTTGGGCTCATGTTAAATAAACATGAGCTTTTATATTGGCAGAAAATTCCAAATATAACCTTGAGAATGGCTGCCATTTTGTTAAGATATGACTATAAAATATTACCTGATAATAAATTAATTAAATGGGAGATGATTTAAAATGAAAAAACTAATTGTTGTTTCAAAAACTGCGAAAAACAAAAAGGAAATTATTATCACTGTAAACGAAGCAGAAGGCTTTGCAATCAATGAAACTACTGGAAAAACTATTAAACTCGACTCAATCCGTAAAAATTATGAAGTTATCCGTGAAATCGAAGAAACATCACCAGAAACAAATACTGACGATACTAACGAAGTTAAAAATGATGATGAAGTAAAACACGTTGAAAACGAAAAATCAAATGCTGACGAAACTAACAACGAAGAACAAAATGAAGCTGAAGCTGAAATGGAACCTTTCCCATTCGATAATGTAACTGTGGAAGATGATGTTCATAAAAAACATGGCGAAATCAAAATTGTTTCATTTACTTACAATGGATATTCTGTCAGCCTCCACTTTTTCGCTGACAAAAACAACTGCCTAAAATTAATCAAACGTGGCGCTAAAGTTTGGGCAACGGGTGAAAAGAAAATGGCGGTTAATACAACATCATTGAAAAAGGCATTAACTGAAATTGGTATTTCAGAAGAAGATATCAAACGTGCAAAGAATACTTTATTGGAAATCAAAAAGGCGGGCTAATTGCTCGCTTTTCCATATTAATCTATTAAAACGGGAGGACGATAACATGAACAAATTATTCTCATTGCTACTGGATTATGGTTATTCAATCGAAGCGGCTACGAAACTATCAATGGATAAAGAATTAATTAAATTCATTGATTACCTCATTATTAGCGGAGAATACGAAATCATGGAAGATTTATTTGAAGACCCAGGGTTCCATGAAGGATTGGAAGCACAATTAGAAAATCCAATAACATTTGCTGATATGGTTGGGTAATTATGCTCAACCATTCACAATAAAAACGGGAGGAAATCACAATGAAACATATTTTATCTTTAATGGTTGAAAAGAAACAATTAAAAAATCAATATGGTTGGCAATCATGTTTTGATGTTCCAGAACAATACGACAAGATGGAAAATCTATCAGTTGAAATCATGAATAATCTAAAAGAATACGAGAAACACCATACAGATATTTTGGCATCTAATTTATATGATGTTTTGGACACGATTGCTTTTGAAATCGTAAATGGAAACATATCAGAAGAAGCGGAAGTTATGTTTTATACCCCGAGTTTGGTGACATAAATTTCCAATCCCTTTATTGTCAAGGGTTTAAAGAGTTATTGTGATTTTTGTAGTCCTAACAAAATTGTTAAAATAATATGATTAACCCTTGATATATAGGGTA
>NZ_JAMQKB010000045.1 GCF_028416575.1 Terrihalobacillus insolitus
TATAATGTTAATAATTGTAATCCAATTAGGGTGGGCTTAGTTCAGTATTGCCTTTTTTAAGTAACAACGCCTTCAAAGCAGCAAGGTTTATTAATATTTACCTTGACATAATACCGCTGCTCTATATACACTTATTTAGTATATGATCGAATAGAACTAGCTCTTCGTATCTCGTTTGTCTGTTTGCTCTTCTCTTTCCAACTTTGTTGCTCCACCGTAATGAAGTGCCTGATCTCGATCAGCAGATACTTGTCCTGCTTTTCTTTGTTTTGTTTCCTGTCTATCTTTTCCCATTAGTCATTCCTCCAATGTTTATATTCTTTTCTTATCTTTTCATGATTTTTTTAAATTATTACAGAAGAAAAAATTAAAGTGCGTGTTCAGACGAGTGAATTGTAATTTAACATACTATTCGCTAAACTTAGTATTAATGGTTGCCTTTGTCATAAACTTAAAGTATTTCAACTCCTAATTGAGAGGGTGTAGGTAAATGCAGGAAGTATCAATTTCTTCATTAGATAATCGGATTCATTTGATTGATGGTTATGATTTAGGAATAGCGAGGCGAACAGGTACATACGTAATAGATGATGAGCATCTTACGTTGATTGAAACAGGTCCAAGTCCTTCTGTGCCTTACATAAAAAGTGGGCTCGATTCTCTAGGCTTTTCTTTAGAACAAGTCAAATTCATCATTGTCACGCATATTCATTTAGATCATGCAGGTGGTGTAGGTTTATTTTTACAAGAATGTCCGAATGCAACCGTAGTAGTACACCCAAAAGGTGCACGACATCTTGCGGATCCAAGAAAATTAATTGCAGGAGCACAGGCGGTGTATCAAGACAGTTTTAACGATTTATTTGCCCCGGTCTTAGCTGTTCCAGAGGATCGTTTGGAAGTGAAAGAAGAAGGGGAAACGCTTAGGATCGGGGCTCAATCTGAATTAAGATTTTTGGATACCCCTGGACATGCACGACATCACCTCTCTATTTATGATCCTGTAAGTCACGGGATGTTTACTGGGGATACGGTAGGCGTACACTACAAACCATTAATGGACGATGGAATCGGTTTTTTTCTTCCATCCACTTCTCCAAATCACTTTGATCCAGATGCAATGAGGCGATCCGTTGAGCGTATTCGTGATTGGAAGCTGGACAGTATTTATTTTGGACATTTTGGTATGACAAAGAACGTGGACGTCGCACTTGATCAGGTAGAGGAATGGCTTGATGTCTTTATGAAGGCGGGAAAACAGGTCTTCTCAGAAAAAAAGGGACATGAGGAGCTTGCTGCAAGGTTACGAACGCATGTGGAAGACTATCTCAGAACGTTACAAGTGAATGATAACCATGAAGTATACACGTTCATCAATCTAGACATGCATGTATGTGCAATAGGAATAATGGATTATCTTAAAAAAGTTCAAGTCTAGATTTGAAAAAACCCCGCCAATACTTCCTGTAGAGGTGGGGCCAATAATAGAGGATGTTTAAAAAGTAGCTTAAAACACCTAATTGGATTCTAATGCTAAACTATCTAGATAGTCCTTTTAAAATCATTTGCGATAAATAACTTGGTATGTCAGACATAGGAATACGTTGTTTAATCTGATAAACGACGTACGGATTGACCATGTTAAACATAAGTATTTGAAACACTTCTGGATCTCCTTCACGAAATAATCCTTCCTTTTGTCCTTGAATAATAACTTTTAAAAATATTTTCTTCATATTAGATGTAACGAGCTGTTGTAGATCATCACCGATTTCTTTTGAATTCATTAATTGAAGCGACATATCATGAATTTTTCCATATCTTCTACTAGCCATAGTAAAATAATCAAATATTAATTCCAGTTTGGTGTCAGCAGGATGATTGGTTAATGAAATTTTGTTCTGTTCCTCATAAATTTCTGAAAAGATATCCATCGAAACTGCTGTTGCCAAATGGTATTTATTTTTGAATCTCCGATAAATTGTACCTACGCCAACGTTTGCTTCTTTAGCTACGTCTTCCACAGTAGTGTTTAATCCATTTTTTGCAAATACTTTTTTTGCCGCATCTAAAACCCTTAGCGTATTTTTATTTGCATCCTTTCTTATAGAAGGAGTGGACAATGCTATTCCTGTTGTTAAATTCATGTTTTGAGCCATAACAATACCTCCCATTTCGCTTAAACAGTGTAGCAGAATAAATGTTTTTTTTCTAGACTTGTTCTCTTTTAGTTGTGTAACCAAAATTTATTAATTAGAATAGAATATATAAAACGGAATATAAAATCCGTTTTATTCATACGAATTAGGGGAAATGAATAAATGTGCACAGCTAACGTTTCAAATTCTACAGGAAGGAGAGATGTTCCAATGAATGATGTTACAGGTAAATGGCTCGGATGGCTAGGTATCCTATCGGCTGTAATTGGTTTTTTTGTCATCCCGATTTGGCTTGGTAGTTTAGGTGTGATTTTAGGATTAATTGGATTAGCTAGTCCTCAGAAAACACTTGCTTGGTGGGCTGTTGGTCTAAGTATTGTTACATTTATTATACCGTATCTAAGTTAACCTTTTGTATAAAGTTTAATAAAAACGGAATATATACCCCGTTTTCTTAATATCATGTTAAGGACAAGACAAAACTGTGCACAGAGAATGCTTCCTCAAATTTTAAGTAAGGAGAGGTGTTATCATGAGTGATGTTGCAGGTAAATGGCTTGGTTGGTTAGGTATTATTTCAGCAGTGATTGGTTTTTTTGTTATTCCTATTTGGCTTGGTGGACTAGGCCTAATATTAGGCCTGATTGGATTAGCGAGTCCCCAAAAAGCGCTAGCTTGGTGGGCGATCGGCTTAAGTATCATTGCATTTATCATCCCCTATCTAAGTTAGGCATAGCATAGGCTAATAGATTCTCAGCGGTAACGGAAAACAGCTGATCCCGGCATCAAACAAATGGTGTCGGGATTTTTATGGTCATTTATCTTAAATGGTTTTAGGGATTCCCCTTGCTGAAGCGAGTTGGCTTTGTGTGAAAAATTTATCTAACAAGGTGCTATCTCTAGACGGGGGGCAATTTGATCCAATTGTCCGAGTAAATCCTAACAAATGACCGTCTACTTATTTCCTAAAAAGTAATACGGAAGTAATTATAATGATGCCTAGTCCAAATAAATAAAGTAATGGTGCATTTACGTTAGATGAAGGATCTTCTTTTTTTGAATCACTTGGAGTAACAGATGTATCTTCATCCTCATTATTTTGGTCAATAGATAAGTCGTCTGATTGTTTATCTTCGTTATTGCTATTGTCGTCTGGTGTTTGACTGGATACCGCAAATCCTTCATCCAGAAGTTTTGTCATATCTTTATAAGCAGTTTCTACATTATCTGACCGCAATATGACAGCAATCAGTTCCGTTTCTTGCCGTTTTGCTGATCCAACTACTGTGTATCTTGCCTCATCTGTAAATCCATTTTTGACTCCAGTAGCTCCGTCATATATCGAAAGTAAACGATTGTGATTGATTACTTTTTGTTCTCCTGACCAAGGAAGGCCCAATGTATTTGCATCCGCTTTTTCGTGGTTTTCTAGATCATTACTCCATAATTGTTCATCCCAATTATAGGCTTCACTTCCAACCATTTCTCTAAAAGTCGGATTTCTCATTGCATACTGAGTGATTAAAGCCATGTCATATGCCGTTGTATAGTGTTGGTCATCTGGAAGACCGCTAGCATTGACGAAGTTCGTATTCTCAGCACCAATTGAGCGGACGAAAGATGTCATTTTTTTAGCAAACGATTGCTCGGATTGTGAGATATGCTCAGCAACAGCTACAGCACCATCATTGCCTGAGTGAAGTAAAATGCCATATAGGAGATCTTTTAAAGGAATCTGATCCCCTTGTTTTAATGTCAAACTTGAACCAATGGTGTCTGCTGCGTGCTGTGAAACGGTGACCATTTCGTCCAAGTCATTTTCCTCAATCGCTATAATAGCGGTGACGATTTTTGTAATACTTGCAGGGAAATATGTCTCATTTTTATTTTTATCTAGTAGAATTTCGCCCGAATCACGATCCATTACAACCCAAGCATCTGCGATAATACTATTAGAGAAATCCTGCTCTGCTTGGACGAGACTTCCATTTAAAAGTAATAGAGGAATAACAATTAAGCTAAATAGTACTTTGTTCATCTTTCGCTCGATTAGGCGGGACAGAATTCGGTTAAGGAACTGCATATCATCATTCTCCCTTTGATTCTTTGATCTGATACGGTTGATAGGGATGTTTACAACACCCACTTGATCATTTGTCCATAACTTCTACATTCCATTTTGTTTGTTGGTAAGGCTCATTTATCCAGTTTTCAAATAGATCGGTTTTAACAGAAAGGGATTTATCAAGTGCTTTTATGATGCTTGTTTCGTCGATAGTTTTCCCTCTATTTGTTAGATAAAGTGTTTTTAAAAAATAGTTAAAATCGTCCTCTCCAATTTCTTCACGTAAAGTTAAAAACATGTCAGCTGAACGTGCGTACCAAGAGTCATAAAGTTCTGATCTACTTTTGAATCCGTATAATCCGACATCCATTCTTTGCTGTGGTGACGTATTGGTGAGTGAACGATTCCTTTCACGGTAAGTAGTTCTTAATTGTTCCCCTTTTTCGGATTTAGAAAATTGATCTTCTAAATAGAGAACGACACTTAATTCTGCCAATCCTTCATCAATCCAACCATTTTGAACTTCATTTACACCTACAGCATTATACCACCACATGTGACCAATTTCATGTGGTAGCCAATGCTCAATTTGATTGTCAGCGTACAGGTCTTTTGAAAAAATAGCTAAATTAGGATATTCTAGTGCAAAATTGGTATTGTATCCCGTTTCGATTACGGATATATTTGTGTAAGGTAGTTGACCATAGCGTGTCTCAAAAAGTGAATAGGAAGCTTGTGAGATATCGGTCAGTTGTTCCAAGTTTTTTTCTTCCGTTGAAGCAATGGAGATGGTCGTGTTCTTGTCTAACTCTAATCTTTTCACCTGATAATTCTTACTACCTGCCAACGCAAAGTTCCGCACGCTATTCACCTGCCAAGTAGTTGTTCTTCTATTGTTCCGAATCGTATCCGATACTAAGGTTCCAGAACTTAACCAATTAATGGAGGGAGAGCTTGTCCATTCAACGATATAATTGGCGAAGTTAAATAAAAAGGGATCGCCCATACCGATAGGATCAGGTCGATCAGCCCAATTCTTATTGTCATCCAAAACACCTAGCATCGGATACCATGTAGTAATGAGCCAGATGTCATCTTTAAATCCAAATCGGGTACCTTTTTGAGGGACAGGTGTTTCGAATTCAATATGAATCGTTAATTCTTTTTGTGCTTTTCGATTTTTAATGGACAATTGTTTTTGGTTATATGAAAAAGGGACTTCCTGTTCGTTTAATAGCACTTTTTTTATTCGCATCGGAGACCAAGAATAAGGGTAGGTATAAAATAAGATTGAATCTGTTTTCGGGTTATCAATGGTAACTTTAACTTCACCATCAATTTGGTAGTTTTCTTCATCCAAGTCAGCACGAATATAATAGGTTGGTAGTTTTTCGTTATTCTGTTGCATTGTGTCACCATCACTGGTGCTTGACACAATCTCTCTTGACTGCGTTTGTTTGGCGTTCGTAAGTCCAGAAGCTAAGTCGGTTGCTTTATCTCCAATTGTTGTTAATGTATTGTTTAGTAATGATTGTAATTGTAGTTCTGGGATAGCAAACAAAAGGGCTGTCGTGTAAAACAGTGTCATCATGCATATAGCTAATATCATTTTTGTGCGTTGTGGTTTCATCGTCAAATCGCCCCATCATAACGAAATATCTTTTATATCATATCATATTTATTTTGGTTCATCCTTCTGAACGTGATAAGATGCGCAAAGACAAAAAGCAGTGAAAGAGCGAAGGAAAGATCCGTGATAAAGGACGTTTTTTTTGGTTATTTTTTGAACATCCTCTATAATGTAAAGATTAAGTTAGTGCATATTTGTATAGGGAATAACAAATTATATTTTTACAAATGTAAAAGGAGAGTATTTAGAAGAATATTACTTTTATTGAGGGAGGAAGGGTTATGACAGTATGGGGTATTGTTGTTTTTTTGTTCATTAGTGCATTTGCAACCCTTCTTGGGGGAATTGCCGTAGTAAGAAAAAATTGGTCACAAGATACACTTAATTATATGATGGCTTTTGGAGCAGGGTTTTTGCTTGCAATTGCTATACTGGATCTCGTACCTGAAGGTTTAAGTCAAACATCGGATAATGCTATTTATATATTGTTGGGTTTTATGACATTGCTTGCCTTTCAAAACATCTTAACGAACCACTTTCACTTTGGATATGAAACACATATGGATAAGCATTCTGATAAAAAAGCTGGGGTCGGTGCATTCTTGGGGATGTCTATCCATAGTTTTTTTGATGGATTTTCGATTGTTGCTGGCTTTGAAGTGAGTTCGCAGTTAGGTTTTCTTGTTTTTGTAGCAGTGGTATTACATAAAATCCCTGATGGTTTAACAATATCTTCTATTGTTTTGACGGCATTTAATGATAAGAAAAAAGCATTTATTGCATCTGCAGTCTTAAGCCTTTCTACATTGTTAGGAGGAGCTCTCGTATGGATTATTCGTTATACGGGCGCCGCATCATCAGAAGTAAGTGAGTCGATTGCAAGAATTGGTCTATCCTTTTCAGCGGGCGTATTTTTATATGTAGCTGCTACTGATCTTCTTCCTATTGTAAATAAATCGGAACAAAGAAAAGTTGGGCTGTTTGTTTTTGTTGGTGTCATCGTTTTTTATCTAGTTTCGTTGCTCGTTGGATTTGCTGGATTGGAATAAACACTAAATGGAGCGAATGCCTCGATACATATTTCATCACGTAAAAGCAAATGTGTGAATAAAATTCCTTGCTAGCTCATGTTCCCCGCTAGTATGTGGATCTCGTACTGCTTTATCTCAACGAAAAGGTGCGCCGCTTTTCAGGGGTGACTTTTTACACATCCTTTATTGGGCAAACAAAAATTCACTTTACTAATTTAGGGAGATCGTTTCATTTTTAAGAGTTTTTAAAAAATGAGTTGGGAGATGGTAGTACAATCTATGGACGAACCAGTTTAAATGGCTAGGAAATATAAGAAAAATTATCTACCATTTATACTAAAATAATCCATTAATTAAACAATTCTATCTTTTTGTAAAAACTAGCTCCAAAAGTACTATCTTTTTTAACATGCCATTAACATAGATAACATATGGGTTTAATAATCTTCCTTTATAATTATTATAGACAGATAAAAAAGGAAAGAGGAGGAATTACTTTGCTTAAGAAAACATTGTTTAAGAAACTACTACCTGTTGCTGTTATTTCGGCTGTTGTACTTAGTAGTTTGGCAGGTGCAACATTTGATAAGGCAGAAGCAAAGAAGGGGGAAGATCAAGCAAGAATAAAAAATGTTATTTTCTTAATTGGCGATGGTATGGGACCTACCTATACAACTGCTTACCGCTCTTTTCAAGATGACAAATCAACTCCTTATTCAGAAAATACAGCATTTGAAGAATATTTAGTGGGTATGCAGGAGACCTATTCTTGGGATCCAGACCAAAGTGTGACAGACTCTGCTGCAGCAGCAACCACGATGGCAACTGGTATTAAAACATACAATGGTGCTATTGCTGTCGATATGGAAAAAAATAACGTAAAGACCGTACTAGAGCAAGCAAAAGAGGATGGAAAGGCAACAGGCCTTGTAGCCACTTCTCAAATCAACCATGCTACCCCCGCTTCATTTGGTGCACACAATGAGTCGCGCAACAATTATAATGAGATTGCCGATAGTTATTTTGACGAGTTAATCAATGGGCAACATAAGATAGATGTCATGCTAGGTGGTGGAACAGCCTATTTTGACCGCGAAGACCGTAATCTTACCGAGGAGTTTCAGCAAGATGGGTATAGTTATGTTACAACAAAACAAGAAATGGCTAATGATACGAACGACCAAGTCCTAGGCCTGTTTGCGCCAAAAGCAATGGACAAGATGATTGACCGTACGGAAGATGCACCGTCTCTCGCTGATATGACAGATTCGGCATTAGATCGTTTAAGCCAAGATAAAGACGGTTTCTTCTTAATGGTAGAAGGAAGTCAAATTGACTGGGCAGGGCATGATAATGATGCTGTTTCTGCTATGAGTGAGATGGCTGATTTTGAAGCTGCATATAAAGAAGCAATTGAATTTGCTAAGAAAGACAAGCATACGTTAGTAGTAACAACTGCTGACCACTCTACTGGTGGTATGACAATGGGACGTGATGGCGAGTACAAATGGGATCCTGCTCCACTAAAGGCTGCAAAGCGCACCCCTGATTTTATGGCTGGAGAAATTGCAGATGGTGCTAATGTTGAAGAAACATTAAAGAACTATATTGACCTAGAATTAACGCAAGAAGAGATCCAGTCTGTAAAAGGCGCTGCAGTTGAAGGCTCTACAGGCGATATTGATGCTGCAATTGAACGGATTTTTGACATCCGCTCTGGAACTGGTTGGACAACAGGAGGTCACACGGGTGTTGACGTAAATGTTTATGCCTATGGCCCTGAATCGGATAAATTCGCGGGGCTTAACGATAACAGTGAAACGGGTCAAAAAGTATTAGAAGTATTGAGCAATAATAGAAAAAAAGAAAAGTAATAAGGTTATTAACTACTTCAACAACGATACAAAAAGACACCTATACCCTTTTGAAAATAGGGTGTAGGTGTTTTCTTTATGCTCCAAGTGATGATGTTTCACTATGCTCTGTTCGGATCCATTGGTCCTTTACGATTTTACGTGCTCTGAATATTCTAGTCTTAACAGTTGATGTTGTAATGTTCAATTGGTTCGCAATTTCGTCATCCGTTAATTGACTGATAAATTTTAGTGAAAAAACTGTCTGAAGTTTAGGACTTAACTGAAGCATCTTCTCATTCATTTCTTCTTTCATTGAGAGCAATTCGATTTCACTTTCAACTGTACATAATGGTAGAAGGTCTTCATCCATTGAAAAGGTTATTTCTTCTAATGGTAAACAGGGTCTTCTTTTTTCGCGTCTCAGCATATCAATCGCAGTTCGAGACGCAATCGTTGATAGCCAAGCTCCAATCTTACTGTTATCATTTAGTTTGTCGATATTTTTGTATGCCTTCATAAATGTCTCTTGCACAACATCTTCAGCAAGGTGTCTATTTCTTATCACATTCATCGATGTACAAAAAACCCTATGGTAAAACTTTTCATAAATATCGTTAAAAAGATATTCCCTCATCTCATAAGAGTTTTCTTCCATTTCAATTTCCTCCAATTATCATTACTTAAAATAATTTTTAACAAAATCTGGCGTTTCGGTGTCGGCTATGCTTTTTATATAAGGATAGTTTGAATCCTCAAAGTAAAAGCCAATCACAAAGTCATCTTCTTGAGGGATAATTGTGTTGTCTAACAAGGATTGGATTTTATTTTTATCCTTAATAATTAGCTTATTTAACGCAATATTCTTTACTTGTTGTTGGAATAGTTTATAAACATCCTGTTTACCTTGGTTGGCTAAAATAACTGCATATTCAATGTCGTTCGCTGTTGTCACTGCATCCTCATATAGGTTTCGGTCTATCAACCATTTTTTAAGGTTACCGTAAGTAGATTTGAATTGGATGTTTCGTTCACTATTGTCATTCATTAAGATTCGGATGTTCGACATGCTACTAGGTTTTATCATGCTTTCGTATTTTTCGCTGTATAAATCATTCTTTAGTTGTTCGAAAAAAGTCGTAATTTGTGCAGGATCAAGTATTACTGCTTGACTTCTATTTCCTTCTGCCTCAGGACTGATGGTTATTTTATCTATTTTGTCACTGTTCACCTGAAGGACAGGGTTGTGTATTTCTTTATATTCTTTGGACTCGTAAATTGGCTTTAGATAGGTAGTATATTGTTGTTCATTTTTTATTGAGTACTCACGAACAACCTTGTTCCCATTTTCTAATTTATATCCCGAGTTTGGTGACATAAATTTCCAATCCCTTTATTGTCAAGGGTTTAAAGAGTTATTGTGATTTTTGTAGTCCTAACAAAATTGTTAAAATAATATGATTAACCCTTGATATATAGGGTATTTGG
>NZ_JAMQKB010000046.1 GCF_028416575.1 Terrihalobacillus insolitus
CCAAATACCCTATATATCAAGGGTTAATCATATTATTTTAACAATTTTGTTAGGACTACAAAAATCACAATAACTCTTTAAACCCTTGACAATAAAGGGATTGGAAATTTATGTCACCAAACTCGGGTTTTAAGTTCCTTTTCACAAAAGAACGTATCTTTTGTTGAAAGTCCATCTGTGTTGACAAAAAGAATCTTCCCCTGAAGGTGTTCCTGATTCACTATTTTCTGAAATTCAACTCTATTTGAAAAA
Organism: Terrihalobacillus insolitus; assembly: GCF_028416575.1. Lineage (GTDB taxonomy): Bacteria > Bacillota > Bacilli > Bacillales > Amphibacillaceae > Terrihalobacillus > Terrihalobacillus insolitus. The sequence continues at coordinate 253 of NZ_JAMQKB010000046.1, forward strand.
TATATATACTGATCATCCTCTAAAAATAAAGGGATGGTGCGATGGTCAGGTTGACTTAATAGGCAAATCGATTCACCTTTAAAAAGTTTAATAGCATCTATTTCGATACGGTCTTCTTTCATTCTCGCCATTTCCTCCGCTGCTTCTTTCATGTTTTTGTTTAGCTTCTTCACTTCATGAGCATGCTCTCCCTTCATCTGCTTGATTTGTTGTTCTAGCTGAGCCTTGTCTTTTTGAAGCTTCGCGATTTCTTTTTCGGTTTCCTTTACCTGTTTCATCTGCTCTTGATAAAGGTTATTGATCGTAATCAAGTCCTGGTCATAAATCGCTATGCGGTCTTTTAGTGCTGAAATTTGGTCATCCTTTTCGTCATCTAACACATCTATGAACTCGTATAACGTTTTATGGATTGCGACAATGTCCTGAACGACAAGCTTATAGAAGGCTATTTTCTCAGGATCAGACCAACCTGTGAACTCATCTTCGTTATATACTTTTAATAGTTGTAGAAACATCCCCTTATTCGGAATCGGAAGCCCCTTATCATTCAGATAATCTCTTATCGTTTCATATCTATCAGGGGCGATCTCTTCCATTTTGTCAAATTGAAGATCGTTTTCAAAAATAAATTCAACCTCGCCAGCAAAATCATCCTTTCTGACATGAATCATTGCTTCCATTTGCTCTAGCAGTGAGTACTCGTTATTTCCTAGTCCTTTAATCGGGTCGCGGCTGTTTTTCACTTCCACTTTAATAAAGGACTCGTGTGCTGCATAGTAGGATGGATAACTCGTAATAAGTAGCGCTAGTTTCTGACTAGGGGTAAAGCTTTCATTCATGTTCATTTTCGTAATAAGCTCAAGGATCTCTAATCCTTTAAATTCTTCAGCAACCGTATCACTTACCAATTGTTTAAAGAACTCATCAGGATTTCCAATGGATTGCACCTTCTTCTTCGTGTTTTTCATTAGTAGTTTAGGTGGCACCTTTGAAAAATTTTTGATAGAAAACCCTGGAATCGAAGGCTTGACCATCTTGGCCACATACAGTAATTCCTGGTCGTTTAACAAATCAAACCAGTCCTCTAGTGCTGATTGGGCTACTAATATTTCATTGAACTCCTTACCCATAAATATCTCCCCCATGATCTCGTAGCGTTTCAAACATCGCGTATTCTATTAAAAGAGCATGACCTTTTGGCACCTCTCTATTACTACTATTCTACCAAAAATTCACATTGGAATGTATCGATTCGACAAATTTTGGGCGCGTCACTGTGACACGACTATCAAATATGCAAAAAGAAGCGGCTAACAATTACGAGCGATTATTCACTAAATAATAAAATTTTTCTAATTACACCAAATTTTAAAATGAGTTAAATTCATTCAGCATTTCAATATAAAAAAACTGTAAACCCTTATACAACAAGGCTTACAGCTTTTTTTTATGATGATTCCGATTGGGCTCGAACCAACGACCTCCACCCTGTCAAGGTGGCGCTCTCCCAGCTGAGCTACGGAATCGTAATATAAAATGAGGATCGACATCTATAAATATAATTGGTATTCACCATATTTGTCAAGATATTTTGAACAAGCTTTCATGGCGAATGCATCAACTGGTATTTTTCCAAGGTGTTAAAAAATGATGGTCAAACGTTGAATTTTTCTTATGCTTCTTTAATAAGCTGCAAATTTATACTTTCTTAAAATAAAAGAAGAACACGACTTATCTATAGAAAAACTAAGTCATGTTCTTTCCTATAACTATCCCAAGTCATCTAGCTCCATTTGTATATATCTTCTAGTATTAGGTCCATAAATACCATCGTTATCTAAGGCAGCATACATAGACTGAAATCTTCTAACTGCATCTTCTGTTAATGGGCCATATATTCCATCAATATACTTTGGGTCAAAGTTCAACCGTTTTAATGCTCGTTGTACTTGTTTTACTTCTGCTCCTTCATCTCCTCTTTTTAAGATTCCGTCTGGTAAAGGAAATTCATTGATTGGGTCACTTGTATTGAGGACTTCTTTTAATTTGTCTAATGTTTGTGGTCCAACAAGGCCGTCTACTGTCAATCCATATTTTTTCTGGAATTTCATTACTGCTCTTTGTGTTTCGGCTCCATAGATACCGTCAGCACCATAGATTGGGAGAGAAAAGCCAGCCTTTATTAAATCCTGTTGCACCTCTTTTACAAACTGACCTTCGTCTCCAATATCTAATGGCAAATCAATGGAGGCACCTTTTACGGCAGGTTCTGATACATTATCATCTCCTTGGAAGTACTTATCATATGCTCGTTGTACATCATCGATAAAGTCATTCCATGAAACCCCGTGCCTGTTAAGGGCGTTTTGTGGATCTGTTCTTCGTGTAGGGTCTAACGTGCTATGGGCAACGATATCTTCGCTAGGGTTCAAGTTAAACTTGTCTACAAGATACGCGTGGTACCATACATATCGGTCATATGCTTCTTCAAAATTAATGTTTTCCCCGTACGCTAATTCTACTCCTATCGCAGCATCATTAGCGTCTGCCCCAAACATTCTATTATCGGTTGTTACATTTGAACGCACATGGAAAGCCTTTTCATCTAATGGAATAATTTCTAATATGATATCATCATCAATGAATGTGTGGGCTGATGCAAATGGATCAGCATTTTCAAAATAATTTCTATTTGCATAGGCTGTGGATCCTGGGTTACCTGTATCATGGCTTACGATGAATTCGACATTGTCGATTTCTTCGCCTGGTCTTGCATTTCCTCTCCCAATGTAGTCCCGAACTATTTCGTATTTCATTGTACTTTCACCTCGATACATTTTTCTAATTATTTTATGCACATAAGCTATAAATGTTCTCATGGATTATCATATGACCGTTATTTTTTTGTGTGTCGGATAGGAAACCATATTTTTGGAAGTATTTAATAAAAAAATGATATTAATTTTTAACTTTAAACAATGACTATAGATTTTGCTTTGGCCTCATCAATTGTTTTGTAAGAATATGGGGGTGATCATCCTCTATGCTATTAATCGTAGAGGAACGTATATGAGGTGTGTGACGATGTGAAGAAGTATTGTGAATTGGTATGGTAAAAGAAGTGCTCTGGACATTTGTTTCGATATTTGTGGCAAAAGATGTGTTTTGGCATGTAATCGGACATCTGTTCCGCTTTTTATCAAAAGGGAAGCATATTTGCTGTAATTATCACCAAAGGAATAAATGTCCGCCAAAATAGCAAATAAATAAATGCAGTACTTTTTATTGTCGGATGCCTTCTCAATTAAGATTAAATTTATTACATTAGCGGGTGGCTTATCTATTTTTGGAGTTACAAAAAGAATCCGTTTTGAAAAAAGACTGATCAAAATGGATTCTTTTCTTGTGATTAGTATACATTTTATATCACGCGCGTTGATTAACCAAAATTAACCAAGCATATTACTTAAAAAAGAAGGCATCGCCTACTACCATAAAGGTAAATCCTACCAAAGGAGCGATGCCTTCATGACACAATGTAACACACTTCTACACGTATTTAAAACCTTAATCAGTGAAGATGAGGTTATAAAAATACTAGAGAATACCATGGCTACTCTGAAACGGCTGCAAAGTGGCAAGGAATCGACCAGCTTATGTTTTGGCTGGTAGCTTCATCGAAACAATGGGAGAACTACCGTGACAGTGAAAGTAAATTGACGAATGAACCTGATTTAAAAAACGTTGATTATACGACATTGTCTAAGAAAGCAAGCGTCATTCCCTATGAAGCTGTTAAAGCCATTCTCCATCGCCTAGCTAAGCGGATGAATCGAAAGACCAAACGTGCTCTGAAATTTCCAGTGTCTCTGGCTGCACTGGATTCGACGACGATGACGGTGGGCAAGAACCAACTGCCATGGGCACCTTTTCACGGAGATCGCTCTGGTGTCAAAATGCACACGCTTTTCCGTGTAGATACACTGCTTCCGACCCAAGTAGAAGAGTCAAAAGGGTTAACTCATGACGCGTCAGTAGCGGATCAGTTTGCCCATCAGCTCATCACTTCGGTCCGCGACCGGGCGTATGCCACTATCAAAGATTTTGACGCACTTCATCAAGCCGAAAAATCTTTTCTGATTCGCCTGAAAAAGTCCATGTATACGCAAAAGCGCCACTCGCTCAAACGGTGGGAGCCGGAGGAGACGAATGTAATTGAAGATTACACAGCACAGATTGGGAAAGGATCCAATCAGTCTGAAGAGCGTTTTCGTGTGGTTTCTTTTTATGATGACGAAGGAAATACGATTCGTGTCGTGACAAATTTAATGCCTCTTTCCGCCAAAGTCATCGCGGATCTCTATAAGGCACATTGGCAAGTGGAACTTTTCTATCGTTTTTTAAAACAACATTTAAATATGAAACGCTTTTTTGGCCCAAAACCAAACGCTGTTTACGGCCAGTTATTTTGCGCCATTATCGCTTATATGCTTTTACGTTTTCTATACAATCAACTTTCGCCAGGCTGGGCCTTCACAAGCCTGACATTTATCAACTTTGCGAGAGGTTTAATCTTTAACACATTTCCTATTGAGGCCATCGACTCACTGGCTCTATTTCTGCACGAGTGGCGACAGAGGTCAAACCCCAATAGGAAAATAGTGGTTAATCAACGCTAGTGATTTTATATAAAAAAGTTTGATCATATTTTCTGCCTATGATCTTCTACAATCGCGCCCGTTTGTTGAAAGACAATAGAGATCTCAGTGAACTACTCCCACCACTTACCACCCTTGCGGGTTGCTTGAAGTGGGGCTTCTTGGGTAATCGCCACTTTTGGTAGCCGACAAAATTGACCAAGCTAACCCTCTTGTTCCAAGAGTTCATATTGTCTTTAGGCAGTTGCTAATAAGCGAATGCCTTCTTTTTTGATGTTTAGTGCTGGATTGTAATCTCTATCAAGATTTAGTCCACATAAACAAACATACATCCTAATATTCATAGGCATTGGTTGAGTATTTCCACAATTCGAGCAAGTTTTAGTAGATGGAAACCATTTGTCTATTTTGACA
>NZ_JAMQKB010000047.1:0-1378 GCF_028416575.1 Terrihalobacillus insolitus
CGCCCACGACGGATAGGGACCGAACTGTCTCACGACGTTCTGAACCCAGCTCGCGTACCGCTTTAATGGGCGAACAGCCCAACCCTTGGGACCGACTACAGCCCCAGGATGCGATGAGCCGACATCGAGGTGCCAAACCTCCCCGTCGATGTGGACTCTTGGGGGAGATAAGCCTGTTATCCCCGGGGTAGCTTTTATCCGTTGAGCGACGGCCCTTCCATTCGGTACCGCCGGATCACTAAGCCCGACTTTCGTCCCTGCTCGACTTGTAGGTCTCGCAGTCAAGCTCCCTTCTGCCTTTACACTCTGCGAATGATTTCCAACCATTCTGAGGGAACCTTTGGGCGCCTCCGTTACTCTTTAGGAGGCGACCGCCCCAGTCAAACTGCCCACCTGACACTGTCTCCGAACCGGATCACGGTTCTGGGTTAGAATGTCCGTACAGCCAGGGTGGTATCCCACCGACGCCTCATCGTAAGCTAGCGCTCACGAGTCTCAGGCTCCCACCTATCCTGTACAAGCTGTACCAACATGCAATATCAGGCTACAGTAAAGCTCCACGGGGTCTTTCCGTCCTGTCGCGGGTAATGCGCATCTTCACGCATCGTATAATTTCACCGGGTCTCTCGTTGAGACAGTGCCCAAGTCGTTGCACCTTTCGTGCGGGTCGGAACTTACCCGACAAGGAATTTCGCTACCTTAGGACCGTTATAGTTACGGCCGCCGTTTACTGGGGCTTCGGTTCAACGCTTCGCCATATGGCTAACGCATCCCCTTAACCTTCCAGCACCGGGCAGGTGTCAGCCCCTATACTTCGCCTTTCGGCTTCGCAGAGACCTGTGTTTTTGCTAAACAGTCGCTTGGGCCTTTTCACTGCGGCTTCTCGTTCAAAAGAAGCACCCCTTCTCCCGAAGTTACGGGGTCATTTTGCCGAGTTCCTTAACGAGAGTTCTCCCGATCACCTTAGGATTCTCTCCTCGCCTACCTGTGTCGGTTTGCGGTACGGGCACCTATGACCTTACTAGAGGCTTTTCTTGGCAGTGTGAAATCAGGAACTTCGGTACTTTTGTTCCCTCCCCATCACAGCTTGTGATTGCCAGACGGATTTGCCTATCTGACTCACTCACTGCTTGGGCGCACATCCAATTGTGCGCTTTCCTTATCCTACTGCGTCCCCCCATCGTTCAAACGGTCATGAGGTGGTACAGGAATATCCACCTGTTGTCCATCGCCTACGCCTTTCGGCCTCGGCTTAGGTCCCGACTAACCCTGAGCGGACGAGCCTTCCTCAGGAAACCTTAGGCATTCGGTGTAGAAGATTCTCACTTCTATTTCGCTACTCATACCGGCATTCTCACTTCTAAGCGCTCCACCAATC
>NZ_JAMQKB010000047.1:1472-2774 GCF_028416575.1 Terrihalobacillus insolitus
ACAGCACTTAGAACGCTCTCCTACCATTGTTCGTAAGAACAATCCGCAGCTTCGGTGATACGTTTAGCCCCGGTATATTTTCGGCGCGGAGTCACTCGACCAGTGAGCTATTACGCACTCTTTAAATGATGGCTGCTTCTAAGCCAACATCCTGGTTGTCTAAGCAACTCCACATCCTTTTCCACTTAACGTATACTTTGGGACCTTAGCTGGCGGTCTGGGCTGTTTCCCTTTCGACTATGAACCTTATCACCCATAGTCTGACTCCCAAGCTTGCATAGCTGGCATTCGGAGTTTGACTGAATTCGGTAACCCGGTGAGGGCCCCTAGTTCAATCAGTGCTCTACCTCCAGTACACATCGCTTGAGGCTAGCCCTAAAGCTATTTCGGAGAGAACCAGCTATTTCCGTGTTCGATTGGCATTTCACCCCTACCCACACCTCATCCCCGCGTTTTTCAACACGCGTGGGTTCGGGCCTCCAGTCAGTGTTACCTGACCTTCACCCTGGACATGGGTAGATCACACGGTTTCGGGTCTACGACCCCCTACTACTTCGCCCTATTTAAGACTCGCTTTCGCTGCGGCTCCGTCTATACAACTTAACCTTGCAGGAGATCGTAACTCGCCGGTCCATTCTACAAAAGGTACGCCGTTACCCATTAACGGGCTTCGACTACTTGTAGGCACACGGTTTCAGGATCTCTTTCACTCCCCTTCCGGGGTGCTTTTCACCTTTCCCTCACGGTACTGGTTCACTATCGGTCACTAGGAAGTATTTAGCCTTGGGAGATGGTCCTCCCGGATTCCGACGGAATTTCACGTGTTCCGCCGTACTCAGGATCCACTCCGGAGGAAACCATCTTTCGATTACAGGGCTCTTACCTTCTTTGGCTGATCGTTCCAGATCAATTCATCTACATGGTTTCTTTGTAACTCCATTGGAGTGTCCTACAACCCCAGAAAGCAAGCTTTCTGGTTTGGGCTGTTTCCGTTTCGCTCGCCGCTACTTGGGAAATCGCATTTGCTTTCTCTTCCTCCGGGTACTGAGATGTTTCAGTTCCCCGGGTCTGCCTCCCTTACCCTATGAATTCAGGTAAGGATACTACTCCATTACGAGCAGTGGGTTTCCCCATTCGGAAATTCCCGGATCGATGCCTACTTACGGCTCCCCGAGACATATCGGTGTTTGTCCCGTCCTTCTTCGGCTCCTAGTGCCAAGGCATCCACCGTGCGCCCTTCTTCACTTAACTATATTGCTTGTGAAAAAGTTTGTTTCAATGTTCATTGATGTCTTGTCATTC
>NZ_JAMQKB010000048.1 GCF_028416575.1 Terrihalobacillus insolitus
TCACAGATTTAGAGCAAAAAAGTTTGTCCAAGCTGAAAAGTGGAAAAACCGTATCCTAGTTGAACGGGATACGGTCATACACAACATAAACCGTGTATGTCTATTTCATTAGAATCCCCCACTTCAAAAGTGAACTTTCTTTTGTAAGTGGTGGGTAGTTCAATGTATCTTACTTCATCTGCTCTTTAAATGATTTAAGTGGTTGATATATGTTTTTCATAGAAAGATCCTTACTATAAGTGCGTGTTCAAAAAGTCGACAAATTAGAAGCAAGCAGGTCGAGGCGGCGCTGTTTTGAGTAACGGAGCGAAAGCTTGTTGCTTCGAAAGCATTACCTCGCACGAAGAAAAAGTGTTCTCCTTTTTCTAAGGATATGCTTTTAATACGTGAGTAACGGAAAAACAAGCCATTTAAGGAATACAGGCTAAGACCGCCACGTCCTGTGGCAACGCCTGCATGACCCACATCGTGTGGGCCTGAGATGCGCAGCTTATCATTTGGTGACTTTTTGAACAACCTCTATAACATCATAATTATTTCAAAAAAATCCAGTTGCGCAGTTCAACTCCTTATTTATGATATAGAGTAGAGATTTTTTAACTCATTTTTGTTATAATTAATCTTATTTTGTAGAGGTAGGAATTCAAAATTTAAAATTATCATCTGAATTTATGATACAAATTGCTTGTTTTTCTATGTAATTATCACATAAAATATGCTGAATCGTTTATTAGACAAAATTAGACAGGTGAATATACAGATTTGCTTATTTGCCATGGAAAATCACAGTTTTTACAAGCCTAATTTTTCAAAAAATTAACAACCGATTTAACGAGATAGGGAGTATGCAACATGAAATGGAAAGATTGGGATAAGAATTTACGGATACGATTATTCGGGGAAGGGACAATGAACTTTCTTTTTTGGTCGTACTTCCCATTTATGACGATTTTTTTTGAACGTTCATTTGGAAAGGATCAGGCTGGACTATTACTTATACTGTCTCAAGCATTTTCTGTGATTGCTAGTTTAGTCGGGGGATATTGTGCAGATCGATTTGGAAGAAAGAAAATGATGGTTATCGCAACGAGTTCACAATGCTTGACCTTCGTATTGTTCGCATATGCTAATTCTCCGTGGTACAACTCTCCTATTCTTACATTTATATCGTTTAGTTTGCTAGGAGTGTGGGGAGCCTTGTATTGGCCTGCATCACATGCAATGGTTGCCGATGTTGTTGTTGAAAAACATCGTGCATCTGTTTTTGCTGTTTTTTACACGTCGATCAATATTGCTGTTGTAGTTGGTCCCATTGTTGGAAGCTTTATATTTTATACCTATCGATTTGAAATGCTTATTGCAGGTTTCGTTCTGACAGGAATCTTAACTGCAGTACTTCAGATTTATTTAAAGGAAACAACAACACCAAAACAAAGGATACAAGAGGCTAAACAATCTTGGTATAAGGCCATCTGGCAGGAACTTGAAGACTATCGAGTTATTGCACAAGATAAAACGTTTTTACTATTTATTATCGCTGGTGTATTTGTAGCACAGACGTTTATGCAGTTAGATCTATTAATTGCCGTATATACAAGTGAGGTGGTGGACAATCAGACATTACTAAAGCTAGGATCATTTGAAATAACGGTCAATGGCGAGAAGGCATTTGCCTTAATTCTAGCAGAAAATGGACTATTAGTTGCGTTGTTTACAGTGTATGTTACGAGAGTGATGAACCGTTTCAAGGAACGAAACGTTTTTATCGTTTCTAGTTTGTTGTATGCAATTGGAATCGTGTTATATGGACTAACGAGTAGCATTTTCATTTTTATGATATCTATGGTTTTTTTTACATTCGCCGAACTGATGGTTGTTGGTATCCAAGAAAGTTTTATTTCAAAATTGGCACCAGCAGACATGCGTGGTCAATATTTTTCAGCAGCAAGTTTAAGATTTACCGTTGGGAAGTTATTAGCCCCTGCGAGTTTAATTTTGACAAGTTATCTTAGCTATGCAACTGTTTTCACGATTCTTGGTGGATTAGCACTTATAAGTGGGTATCTTTATTTTGTCACGTTTCGTTTTTATGAAAAGAAAGTCGAGACGCCATCTGTTTAAAGTGCGTGTTCAAAAAGTCGGCAAATTAGAAGCAAGCAGGTCGAGGCGGTGCAGTTTTGAGGACTGGAATGTAGATTATGCCTACATGAAGCCCGGAAAAACAAGCCATTTAAGGAATACAGGCTAAGACCGCACGTCCTGTGGCAACGCCTGCATGACCCACATCGTGTGGGCCTGAGATGCGCCGCTTATCATTTGGTGACTTTTTGAACAACCTCTTAAAGCCTGTCATATTTCTATGTTTCACACATATAATGGTAGAAAAATGGACAAGGGGGCAGGTTTATGATTTTAGGAACACCATGGTGGGTCTTTATGTTTGTTGTCTTTATCTTTTTTAGTGGATATATGGCATTTCGTGCATTCCGTGCAGAGAGACTGTTGGAAAAGCAGTTTATTGAAAGAGAAGGAAAAGTGTACATGGAACGGATTGAACAAGCGCGTGAAAACAAAAACGCAGATCAGAAGAAGCAAGAACTCGTTTCTTAAAGATAAAAAGAGGTGCAACACTTTTACTTTTGAAGTGTTGCACCTCTTTTTTTAGGTGTTATTTTTTGGCTGCTTCTTTTTGTGAAAATAGATCTTTGAATTCATCAATCTTCACATCAATATTCGCATCCTTCATTATCTGATCAAGCTTCTCTTGTGCTTTCGCTTGATCCACTTTAGAAGATTTGATTTGTCTTTCTAGCTCGCCTTTCATATCTTCAAATGATCCAAGCTCCTGTTTTGTGTCACGCTTGTCCGTTACTTTGATAATATGCCAACCGTTTGCTGATTTCACAGGATCACTAATTTCTCCAACTTCCATACTGTATGCAGCGTCTTCAAATTCTTTTACCATATCTCCAGCAGTAAAATAACCTAATTGCCCTCCGTTTTGAGCAGACTGTGTATCGGTTGAATTTTCTTCTGCTAACGTTGCAAAGTCAGCACCATCATCAAGTTTTTGTTTGATTTCTTTGGCCGTTTCTTCATCGCCAACTAAAATATGGCTTGCTTCAATTTCTGTTTGTAATCTATCGTATCTTTGCTGTAATTCTTCTTCCGTTACTTCGATGTCCTCTGTGACAGCTTTTTCTTGTAGTAAACTGGTACGTAATGCTACACGGAAATCATCTTCTGTTTGGAAACCACTTTGCTGGATTGCCATTTCAAATTGATCACCATATTGATCTTTTAATTTTTTAACTTGGTCATCCACTTCTGAATCTTTTACTTCATAATTATTTTCTAGAACTTGAGTCATTACTAATTGTTGAAGTACGGATTCCCCGCTTTTACTTTTTAGTTCTTGATAAAATTCTTCTTTTGTAATGTTTCCATCTTTTGTTTCCACCACTACCTCTGAATCATCACCTGAAGAGGAACAGGCCGACAATGCAAAAACTCCAAGTGTTACTGTTGCTGCAAGTACTAATTTTTTCATTATATTTTTTTACACTCCTAATCTGTTGTTTCTTGAATGCTTAAATTGGATAAGCCCTTGAAATACTATAACATACTTATTACTAAAAAAAACAGTACTTTATTAAATATAGGTAAAAGTTGTCAAAACCTGCCAATGCATTAGGTGAATAAGATTTCCACATACGAGGAAATAAGTAAAATGGTAATCATAATATTAATCATCCGAAAAACACCAGGTTGGCGCTCTTTTGCCATCTCTGTCCTAAGGCATAGGGTATGGGTGAGTGAATTAAAAATAAAAAGGACAAAGAATGCAAAGAAACCAAAAGCCACTGCCATACAATTCAACCTCCTTGTTCTTATAGATAACTGTATCAAATTTTTGCTGTTCTGAACAGAAAAAGAAAAAATCCAAAACTAGTAAGATTAAACGTGAACGAACGATCAACATAGATAAACGTGAACTACTCCCACCACTTACCACCCTTGCGGGTTGCTTGAAGTGGGGGCTTCTTGGATAATCGCCACTTTTGGTAGCTGACGAAATTGACCAAGCTAACCCTCTTGTTCCAAAAGTTATATTCGC
>NZ_JAMQKB010000049.1 GCF_028416575.1 Terrihalobacillus insolitus
AAGCACACGCTCATTTACGAAGCTACGCCCTCCACCACTAAGGAGGAAAGAGCTATTCAATTATCAAGGTGCAAATCTAGCTTTTTAGAGACCTCAAAAATAGGTCTAAACATAATATACAAGGAGGTAAATAAAATGAAATTTTCAAAGGAAAGCATCCTTGGATTAATTGCAGTTGCGACCTTTTTGTTAATGAGTTTAATTGCGCCTGGCTTTTTATCTTCATATAATCTTAACAATATGATGTTCCAATTGCCTGAATTTGGATTAATCGCTATTGCCATGATGGTAGTAATTGTAACAGGTGGGATTGACCTTTCGATAACGTATGTTGCAGCACTATCTGGCGTAGGGGCAGCATTGATGTTAACTAATGGCTATTCCATCCTTCCTGCAATCATGGTTGGAATTTTATTTGGACTTGCTTGTGGTGCTTTTAATGGGTTTGTCATTTCAAAAATAGGTGTTTCTCCAATACTTGTTACTCTTGGAACCATGGTCTTGTTTGAAGGGGTGATCCTTGCAATTACAAAGGGTCAATCCATTTCTGGGTTTAGTGATTCATATGGATTGATTGGAAATGGGTATTACCTTGGAATAATTCCACTTTCCATGTTAATTTTTATCTTTTTTGCAATCCTTACGGGTGTATTAATGAATCATACGAGCTGGGGACGAAGTGTGTATATGTATGGGAGTAATGAAGTTGCAACCCTTTTTTCGGGCATTAGAAATAGTCGAGTTCTGATGAAAGTTTATTTATACGCTTCGTTATTAGCGGCAATATCAGCAATCATTATGACATCTCGCTATAATTCAGTGAAGGTTGATCTGGGTTCTTCCTATTTACTCCAAAGTGTAGCTGCAGCGGTATTAGGTGGTACAGATATTCATGGTGGTTATGGCAAGGTTGTTGGTACCGTCTATGCAGTTATTATCTTCCAGACTATTTCGAATGGTTTAAACTTACTAGGGGTACACCGAGCGATTGTGGATGTTTTCATAGGAGCCATCTTAATATTGGTACTAGCAATGAATTTCTTTTCCGACAAAGTTAAGAAGAGAAAAGAAACAAAAGCGGCTGAGGCTGCATAAACAATTGGTTTTATCCTAGTAAATCTAGGTAAAATATAAAATAATTTTCCGAGGGGGAAACAGAAATGAAGAAGTTTTTACTTGTTTTGGTGTCAATGATTGCATTTATTGGCATTTTGGCAGGGTGTGTATCCGAGCAAGGTGGTGGGGGTTCAGAATCTGATGGTTCTGATGGTTCATCCAACGGAGATTCAGAGGAAAAATCGAGTGAAGAATTAACAATAGCTGTGGTACCAAAACTTGTTGGTATTCCTTACTTTAATGCTTCTGAGAAGGGTGCTATTCAAGCTGGAGAAGACCTAGGTGTTAATGTCGAATATACCGGGCCAACCGAAGCAGACGCGGCTGCACAAGTTAAAGTACTTGAGGATTTAATTTCTAAAAATGTAGATGTTATTTCGGTAGCGCCAAATGATCCTGCTTCTGTAGACCCTGTGTTAAAGAAAGCTAAGGAACAAGGAATAAATGTAACAGATTGGGATACACCAGCAAATAAAGATCTTGTGGAACTTTCTATTAAACAAGTGGACGATGAAGAGTTTGGACGGCACATGGCTCAAAAGCTTGTAGAAGCTATGGGTACAGAATCAGGGGAAGTTGCATTATTAACTGGTGGTCTATCTGCTGCCAACTTAAACCTTTGGTTAGATGCCGCTAAAAAGGAATTCGAGGAAAACTATCCAGAAATTGAAATTGTTACGGAAAAAATACCTACAGATGAAAAACAGCAGGTCGCCTATCAAAAAACACTTGATCTAATTAAATCTTATCCAGAACTAAAAGGTATTTTAGCTGTATCAACTCCAGCACCATTAGGAGCTGCACAAGCTGTTCAGGAAAAGGAATTGCAAGATCAAATTTCTGTAGTAGGGTCTGCCCTTCCGACAGATTCTAAGCCATACCTTGAAGACGGTTCACTAGATACAGCTGTATTATGGGATCCAGGTAAACTAGGTTATTTAACAGTAGTACTTGGAAAGATGCTAGCAGAAGGAGAAATGCCAACGGACGGACAAGAAATAGAAAACGTTGGAAAAATCACTGTAAAAGAAGATGGAAAAACAGTAATTATGGGGCCGCCAGCTGATTTTACAAAAGAAAATGCAGGCGATTTTAATTTCTAATAACTTCAACATCTAATAATGAGAAAGGGGTTGTCCATATTGTATTGAAAAATACTTTGGGACAACCCTTTTTCATAACGAATAAAGAAGGGTGGAAGAGTGTAAGTGAAAAAACAAAATTATCAAGTTGTGGATGAAAAGATTAAAAAAGCTTTTAATAAACTGAAATCTGAACATCCTGAGAAACTAAAAACCAGATTGAATTTGTCCTGGAGCAATTGGGGATTTGGATTAGAGCCTTTAGAAGAATCGGTAATTCGATTAAAGGATGCCAGGTTAGAATTTATAGAATTGCATGGTAATCATTATGGTGAAGATTTAGGATATAACGTTGACAAAACAAAAGAAGTTTTGAAAAAATACCAGATGAAAGTTTCTGGTGTTTGCGGAATGTTTTCAGCAGAAAATGATCTATCAAGCAACCATCCAGCAAAGCGACAAGCAGCTATTAGTTATATAAAAAGGGAATTAAATTTCACAGAACAAATTGGGGGCGACTACCTTTTAGTTGTCCCTGGTGCAGTCGGGCGTCCTAATGCTTATGATAATACAGAATTTGAGCGAAGTGTGGCGACGCTTCGAAGCTTAGGAGATGTGTTTTTACAGAAAAAAATAAAAGCAGCAATTGAACCGATACGCGCAGCAGAAGTTAGTTTCATCCATACGATAGCTGATGCAAAACGTTATATTAAAGCTATAAATCATAGTGGAATACAGCATATTAATGGAGACCTTTATCATATGCAATCAGAAGAAGAACACATCGGAAATGCTATTTTAAATTCTGGTAATCAGCTTGTGAATCTTCACCTAGCAGATAGTAACAGAGGTGCGTTGGGTGATGGATTTATGGATATAGATACAATTATAATGGCTCTTTATCTTATTGGTTTTAATCAAGAAGGCAGGTTTGTTACACCAGAGCCACTTGGTCCTGGAGGGGATCCGTATCCTGCAATGAATGCGGTGCCCGACCAAACGAAACTTGATCATCTAGTAAATCAAACCATTGCTTATTTTAGGGAAAGAGAACAGTTATTAACAGAATGCTAGTACAATAGAGCAACATATTTAAAGAGAAGATAATGTATCCAAGAAAAAGTAGGGAGGAGAGCGACAATGGGGGAAAAGTATGCAATTGGAATTGACTATGGTACTGAATCAGGTAGAGCTGTACTTGTTTCTTTAAAGAATGGGAGAGAAGTGGCGGACCATGTTACACCATACCCACATGGTGTGATTGATCAAGCTCTACCAGAATCAAATATAGAATTAGGCTTTGAATGGGCCCTTCAGCATCCTGGTGATTACCTAGAGGTGCTAAAACAATCGGTTCCTGCGGTGATAAAAGCATCTGGTGTTTACTCTGAAGATGTTATCGGAATCGGAATCGACTTTACGGCATGTACGATGTTGCCTATTGATCAATCAGGTGAACCGTTATGCTTTAATCCTGCTTTAAAAGACAATCCACACAGCTGGGTCAAGCTTTGGAAGCACCATGCAGCCCAAGCAGAAGCAAATGAATTGAACCGAATTGCGGCAGAACGAGGAGAAGCCTTTTTACCACGTTATGGTGGGAAAATTTCATCGGAGTGGATGATTGCGAAGGTGTGGCAAATTCTTAATGAAGCACCAGACATTTATGCTGAAGCAGATCAATTTGTCGAAGCAACCGATTGGGTTATCGCCGCACTGACCGATACGTTACAACGAAATAGTTGTACAGCAGGTTATAAAGCAATTTGGCATAAACAGAATGGGTATCCCAGTAAGGAATTCTTTAAAGCGCTAGACCCCTGGTTAGAGGACCTAACGGAAACAAAGCTTCGCGGTAAGGTGGCGCCACTTGGAACAAAAGCTGGAGGCCTCACGAAAGAAATGGC
>NZ_JAMQKB010000004.1:0-96077 GCF_028416575.1 Terrihalobacillus insolitus
AAGCAAACAAGCATTAAAAAAATAGTGGAAAAACTAAAAAAGAGCATGTAGTGACAACAAGCTTTTTTCTACATGCCTCTAACCCTTGATACGACTGCAATTGGAAAAATTTAACGCCAAACTCGGGTTAAAAGTAAGCAATTCACCTATAAATTAGTGAGCAACGGGATTGAAAATATCATAAGAAAAATCACTTATTATTTGGAAGGAGAATTAAGATATGAGGTTAAAACATAGATTAAACTCAGAAGTTGAAAGAAAGCTAAGTGATGCGGTATTTGTTGGTCGGTTGGTCAAGGAAGACGAGCTTTCCTTAACGATCATGGACGAGCCGGTTCGATATAAAGATGAATTCCAAGACGATATACAATTCTATATAAAATGTTTATCACCAATTCCAGATGAAGTTTCAGCTCAATTCTATTATCCTAACAAAATATTTACTGGCAGTACGCAAAGTAAGAACAATTTAAAGAAATTTAATGACTATATTAAGTATGATCGATTACCCCATTTTGAAAAAAAGGATAAGGTCAGAGAACTGCTTCATAATAAATTAATCGTATTTACTTTGACGGCAAGACCAGAGTTTCTATATGTTGAAATTTTAAAAATTGAAGATGACATTGTACCGGCAAAGGAATATGGAATTATCCCTGGGCCAGAGTTAAGACTAGATGAAAATAAGGAAGATTTCGAGAAAAAACTCGTTGATAAAGGCCGTCCCTTTACCTTAAGAATGTATCCTCATATTTTTGAGCAGCCTGAGTTTTTATTCTATGAAGGTACAATTTATAGTGTGTATTTAAATACAAGCCCAAATCCGACGACGTATACACAGGACGTATCCTTTAACGTTACCTATAAAGAATTAAATGACAAATTTTACAATATGGTCGACGCTACCATTGATAGTCATATTTATTTTATCGATATTTCGAAAATAATGGAGCTTCGTGATTTAATGCACGAATCTGATAGTAGTCTAAGTGAAAAGGTTGTCGAGGCTGTTTTAAAGCTTGATGAGATAGCTGCAACCGAATTAGCAGAACCGATCGGCATAAAGAAAAGACCGATGAGTAGCTCTTCTAGTATAAAAATGACATACAAACATAACAAAGAAGAAATAGAGTTTATTAAAAGATTAGAGGAAAACGCAAAGATCAAAGGGCTTTTCTATAAACAGCTTGACTTAAGCTCGTTCCATATAAGTATGAAAACGAACCTCTTAACAATTATTGGAGGGATGTCAGGGACTGGAAAATCACAATTGGCGCAGCTGTACGGAGAAACGATGGGCTTAGAATTCGGGAAAAACCTTGTGATGATTCCTGTTTCGCCGTCATACCATGAACCAAACGACATATTAGGCTACTTAAATCCGACGACCGGGGTATACCATGAAAGTGAAACAGGGTTAGTTAAATTACTTTTAGAGGCTGAGCAGTATCCTGAGCGAATGTACATGGTTATTTTTGACGAAATGAACCTATCACAGGTTGAGCATTGGTTTAGCCCATTCATCTCCCTTTTAGAACTTGATGAAGATAAAAGGTTCCTCTCCCTTTTTAACGAAAATAGTCACTGTATTAACGGAAAATACAAGCCAAAAATCAAAATTGGAAATAATGTGATCTTTGTTGGCACCGTCAATTTCGACGAGACGACAAAAAGCTTCTCGGACCGATTGTTAGACCGATCGAACGTCATTAGTCCTAATAAAATGTCCTTTGCTGAATCACTAGCATATGATCATGGGGAAAAAGGGAAGCTAGAGACCCTAGACGTCTACACGACCATCTACCGGAAATGGGCAACAAAAGACACCCAGAAAGGATTAAAAAACTTGACGGTTGAAGAAATACATCTGCTTGATGAGCTCCACAATCTACTGAGCAGTAGTGACATCCAAAAGGGTGTTTCCTTCCGTGTAGCTTTGGGAATTGCTGATTTTCTTACTAACATCCCTGCAACTGAAACGGGTACATTAGTGATTGACCGGAGAGATGCCTTTGATCTACAGCTTAAACAACGAGTGTTAACAAAGATTAACGGTATTGAATCGTATATTGAACCCCTAGTTGGTAGTCAGATTGACGGCGACTATAACGAGGGCTCAATTACGATGCTGTTAAAATCTGAGGTAGGGCAAAAAGTGTCCGATTTTGACCAATCCATTGACACGTTAAAAAATAAGGCGAAAGAGCTGATGATCTATGGATTCGTTAACTAAAACAAGGAATATCCCCCTTTTAATTGACAATACAGAGCATCTACCATTTTTACTTAAGATCGTTGTTGGACAAGGTCTCCATCAAGAGGTGCTAGACGTAACCGGATTAACCACAAAGTCACACATGATCCATCAATATATTTATCCTATCACTGAACTAAAAGATGTTATGATTGAGCTTCGAACAGGTGAGGACCTTGATATTAAAATTGTATGGAATAAGATGAATGAAAACGAGGCGGAGGAAAATACAAATTCGTTTCATTTATCGAGAAATAATCCGGTTCATATTCTCTATCAAAATGGACGAGGAGAAGAGTACCCTTGGAGATGTGGGACCTATCACTTTGAAGTTTATTTTAATAACAGAGTATATTTTGGCGGCTTTAAAATTGATCCGAAAAATGTCGACAGCAATCAGCTTGAACATATCCATGAGGTGATTAATCAAAATCTTAATGGTTTAGCTCAAGATTATATCCATCACAAAAAGGCCCTAGGGAACGGGAACCTATCGGACTTTGAAAATCACAGTTATTGGCACTATTTCAGGTGGTATGAGAGTATCGAGACTAAATTATTGAGTAGTCTTAAAATGATTGAACAAAATGGTTATCATGACATTCAACCATCGTATCAAATTGGTGAACAGCCAAGACGTCTTGATAACAAAAGCCTGCGCTTTGAAGCAAGCTATAAGGGAAGTATTTTTAGAGGAACAAAGTATCTCAACAAATTGTATGACTCCACCTTTGATCTCGATATAAATCGGTTAGTGAAGATAAGAACGTATGATATCCTTTCGCAAATGGGGCAAGGTATTCATTTTCTTAAAAAGATCTATACGGATCAATTGAACTATTTGGATAAAATGAAAAGTGAACTCGAAGAACTGAAAGCCACTCGGGAAACAATAGAGAATGCAAAGCGAATCACAGAGCGTGAAAAACAGAGGATCAGTAGTACCATCTTTGGAAAGGAAATTAGCTTTCAAAAACAAAAAGGACAGCTAGACCAAATGAGTAACCTACTAAAAAAGGTAGAGCTTTTTAAAAGAACGTTAACTGGCAAAATTCATTCAAATTTTTGGAGGGCAGTTACCCTTGATCCACCGAAGCGATTGATGGTTGGAAAGCATCCAGGATACCATCTGTTTCACCAAGTATGGAGGGCGTCCCATTCGCTTAATAAGGTAAAGGGGAATGATTCTACTGTACTTCCGGTCTATAAGCCTACTTATGTCCTTTATGAATACTATGTATATTTTGGGATGTTAACTATTCTTCAGGAGCTTGGGTATGATGCAGAGGAAGAAACGCTAACCGAACAGCTGTTAAGAACCTTCTACCAAGACGGTCTAAGGGACGGGACGAAGGTATCGCTCGTTAAGGATGATACACTCATTAATCTGACCTATGATGAGGACATTGAACCTGACGCTAATGTAGCTCTCGAAAGAAAGACCCATTTCTATAGTGGGGGCGGTAAAAGAAAACCGGATATCCGTATCGACTTATATAAGAAGTCAGATGGGAATTGGTTCTATAAAAACACCTTTATTGTTGAGGTTAAATATAGTCCATTTCATAATATTTTTCATAGGCAAGGTCAAACCCGCGCAATGGAACAAATGTACGAATACTGGAAGATCATGTATATCCGGGAACTAAATAACTTCGAACGCCATGCTATTGGCCAGGTCGTTTGTGTCTATCCTGGTAGTGAAGCCCAGCCCATCGTTTGTCCGGAAAGCTGCGGAATCTTTCTCCAGTACTTACCTAAAGTTAACGCAACATCCATTTATGATATAACCGGAAAAGAGGAGCTAACCGCTTTAGTTTCCGAATGGATTCAGAAGAACAGGTAGGTGCGGGTGACTGGAAGCGTGTGGAAGCGTGGGGACGGAGCTCGTGCTTCCTTAGGGACATTGCACGAGTAGAAAAATAACGAAAAAAGTAATTCTAAATTACGGTTGCCGAGTATAGTAAATAGTTCCAAATCATAAAAAAGACCACCGTTTTCATTGTAAAATAGAAGTACCTATCATAGAACTTCCAAAATTACTATCCCGACCAAAGGAGATGAAAACGATGGCATATACATCATTCAATCATATTCAAGGTAAAAATGGAAGTAGATGGGCTGATTTTGTTTGAAATGTAGGAAGAGACAATTTATTATTGGTTGCGGCGGTTGTTGATGCAGCGAAATAAACTCATAAGGCTATGATTTGTACTTTTTATGGAGACATACTAGTCAAACCTTTGAATTTGATGCGTCATTAACAGTCATCAGTGAAAAGATCCAAGGAGCACAAACCACGCGGAATTGAACCTATTTAGCCTCTTTTTTTGGGTGGATTTTTTTCCCCTCTTTAATCCCCCTTGAAACACAAGGGGTTTGGGACATCGCAATTAGCTCTATTTAATGATTCTTTTTCCATTTTGCGTTTCTTCCCAACCCAGTCGGCTCTATAAGATTTTGATCTTTAAGCTCATTCAGAACTCGGTTTATCGTTGATTCGCTCACATCTGGACAAGCTTTACGAATTTCTTCTTTCGTAAAGAACCCGGTTTTATTTTCGATATATTTCTTAATTCTAGCTGCTTTATTCCCTTTACCTGTTTGAACAATACCCACTCTTGACTCTAATTCCTTGTAAGCTGCTACAAAAGTACCTAAAATATAATTCACCCAAGGGAAAATGTCATTTTCATTTTCATTTTCATGCCATCCTTGTGATGATAGACGTAATGTTTCGTAGTAGCTTTCTTTTGTATTTTCAATTATTTTTTCTAAACTAATATAACGACCAACTTCATAACCAAATTTATATAAGAGTAGTAATGTTAG
This sequence comes from Terrihalobacillus insolitus, assembly GCF_028416575.1. Classification (GTDB taxonomy): domain Bacteria; phylum Bacillota; class Bacilli; order Bacillales; family Amphibacillaceae; genus Terrihalobacillus; species Terrihalobacillus insolitus. The sequence continues at coordinate 5,087 of NZ_JAMQKB010000004.1, forward strand.
TATACGTGCCATTCTTCCATTTCCATCATTAAAAGGGTGTATTGATAAAAAGTCTAATATAAATAAACTAATCAATATGAGAGGTTCAATATCTTCTTTACTCATACGTTCATTTAGTTCATGACAGAGTGAATCTATGGCCTCTGGAGTTTCGGATGAGGATACAGGAACAAAACGAACAAATTTCTTTCCATCAGGTAAATGTTTACTGATGACGTTATCTACATTTTTCCACTTGCCGCCTTCAGTTGCAATATAATGGAATAGTTGGCGATGCAGTTGCAGAATGACATTAGGATTAATTGGAATACCCTCAAATGAAGCATGGACTAGATTTAAAACATCTCTATATCCTGCAATTTCTCCCTCAGATCTATCAAATGGACTTGTCTTATTTTCCATTAACCCCTTTAATCGTTTGTCTGTAATGATGATTCCCTCAATGGCGTTAGATGCCTTTGTTGATTGAATAACAGCAACGTCTTTAAGAGTTTTAAGAACTTGTGGTGCTTGCTGCTTATATAGCTCTTGTTTTCCTTTATATTCATTTATCTTTGATATTAGGCTTACCGTTTCCATAGGAAGCAGTAATTTTTTTAGTGAAATATAATCGTAATTTCTCATTCAATTTCCTCCATTAACTGTAAATGATAAAATACTCAAAAGAAGTGTAAATGATTATGTTTATTTGTGTTTGGGTTGATTAAAAAAAGAATTAAATCTATATTATTTTGTGTTAAATATGATCATAATAACCATAAATGAATATGTTTATAAGTTTAGTATAGGATTAATTATATTCATTTGCAATATAATTGAGTAGTATTTTAGATTATAGTGTTCGTTTGGTCAATACTGATGTTTGAGGGTTTATATTCATACTGTCAGAGTAGGATAAAAAACTGTAAACTATAAATTAATACGTGTTCAAAAATCGCTGAATTAGAAGCAAGAACAATTCTAGTAATGCCAGGAGGAGAATGTATGAAGTTCGTTTTATTATTTGGACCTCAAGCCGTTGGTAAAATGACAGTTGGTCAACAGTTATCAAAAATCACTGATTTAACATTATTTCACAATCACATGACGATTGACTTACTTGAACCACATTTTGGATTTAGTCCCGAAATGTGGAGATTGTCAAATTTATTTCGTGAGGAGATATTTAAATCTTTTTCAACTAGTGACAAGTATGGAATGATATTTACATTTGTTTGGTCATTTGACGAAAAAGAAGATTGGGAGTTTGTTGATAAAATCTGTGACATTTTCAATTCTCAGGGAGCTGATTTATATTTTGTTGAGTTGGAAGCTGACTTAGAAGAGAGGCTTAAGCGCAATAAGACATCTAATAGACTTGAGCAAAAGCCGACGAAACGAAATATTAAGCAATCTGAACAGGAATTACTAAGTACGATGGAAAGCCTTAGATTGAACACAAATGAAGGAGAAATTATTAAGGAAAACTATCTAAGGATAAACAATACCAACCTAAGTCCTGACGAAGTAGCAAAAATGATTAAAAGTCGTTTTAAATTATAAAAAGGGTGTGGCCTATGGAACTATCTATCATTAAACCGCATATAGCTCATACGAAGCCCATTGCTACTATTTGTTCTGTTGGTTGGAAACAAACAGTAGAAGGAGAAAACAAGAAAGGGAATAGACTTAAATAGTGTGTCTAGGCATGGTGAAAGAAGATTGTTTTTGCTAATTTACCTTAGTAAAACGAAGAATTCGAAAAAGAAACATATGTTTGTTTTTGTTGGAACTATAGTTACAATCTAGTAAGATAATGTTCTGTTAGGGAAGGTCGGCTAGCCCCTTGATAGGGGGTGATCCACCTGTTTAATTACACGACCTATGCTCGGTCGCACCGAAAGTTTAGTTATACATTTAAACTTTTAATTATAAAAATTCAAATAAGTTTATTATGTAAGCGCTTGACATATTAATAGTTAAATAATATTATAATATTATTAATGAAGAAAATAAATGTAATAAAGGGGAGAGTAACATGATTGATATTTTTAAACTAGGCTTTGTTGAGTTTGATGCTAAAGATATGAGAGCAATGTCTACCTATTATTCAGATACGATGGGGTTTACATTGACTGAATACGGCCCTGGTGGAAGCGCTTATTTCAGTAGTTCTACAGATCATCACAATATCGTTCTTACACCTTCCAATGAATCTGGAATTCGTAGTTTTGGGTTACAATATAAATCTGACTTAGGAATAGAAGAAGTAGCTGAATACTTGAATTTAAACTTTGGAATTACAACCGAATTAAAAACAGATGTAAAGCCTGGTATTTATCAATATCTTCAATTTACTGACCCAGAAGGATATGAGGTGCATTTATACCCTGAGATGACTATGACAAATCCTGGTTTTAAAACAAAAGGTATTCTTCCTAATAAATTGGGGCATTTATCATTACGGGTAAAAGATGCCAAGAAGCAAGTGGAGTTTTATAAACAACTAGGTTTCCATAATACCGATTGGATTGAAAGCTTCTTCGGATTTATGACTTGTAACTACGATCATCATGTTCTGAATTTCTTTACTTCAGAACACAAAGGCATGCATCACATTGCCTTTGAAATGAGAAATTACTCACATCTAGTAGAAAAGCTTGATTTCTTAAGATTAAACAATAAGAACCTTATATGGGGGCCTTCTAGACATGGAGCAGGCCATAATATTGCATGCTATCACGAAGATGCTGAAGGGAATTTAATCGAATTATTTACAGATGCGGATATTTATATTAAAGAATTAGGCATTTTTGAACCTCGCCCTTGGCATAAGGACTTCCCACAAAAGCCTAAAGTATGGAGTACAGATGAATGTCTTTCGTTATGGGGAGTGGATTTTGAAAAAGCATTAGTTTAATAGTTGAGCATGACCTTTGACGTGTTGCTACATAAAAGCATCTTACTATTGGTAAGGTGCTTTTATAAATTTATGAATCCTTATTATCAATGGAAGTCTAGTCAATTCAAATGTATATCGAAATTTTATGCTAGGTGTCTTTAACTTATACTTTTAGTATGTAAATTCTTATAGTTTCATAAATGATACTATGATATTATTTAATGTATGGAATAATTAATTTGAGAAGTGAAACATTCTTCTAATATAAAAAAGGTAGATGCAGTAGTAGAAAGGAATGAATACGTATGTCACCTCGAAATTTAAGTGAGCAATTGCTACACGATTTAGGAATGGAGATTGTTCAGGGTGATTTGAAACCAGGAGATATATTACCTAAAGTTGAAGCTATAAGCGAAATGAAGGGTGTTAGCCGTACTGTAGTCCGAGAGGTTTTGAAGGGATTATCTGCACGTAGACTGATAGAATCATCAACTAAAATAGGGACGATGGTCAAGGACAGAAGTGAATGGCAATGGTGGGATCAAGATGTGTTATCCTGGGGATTAAACTCAGGAGTAACTAGAGAAATGCTTCTACAGTTAAATGAAGTGCGCCTAGCGATCGAACCGGCTGCAGTAAAATTAGCAGCTATGAATGCAACAGATGAAGATCTGAAGTGTATTCGTGAATGTTTCAAGAGGTTAGAAGATTCGTTAGAAGACGACGCAGAATGGGCAAAATGTGATTATGAATTTCATAATAGCATTTTGGTTGCATCACACAATGAATTGATGCTTAGCTTAATAAAAACATTACATTCATCATTATTACAAAGTAGGCAGACAAGCATTAAATCATTAAAACAAACACATCATAACACTTATACCGAATCTAATACAGAAGTCATTCAATGGCATAAGGCCTTAATGGAAGCAGTGTGTGCCCGTGATGGTGGATTAGCTTATCAAAAAATGCATGATTTACTTCTACGAGTGGGCCAACTTATTGAAAATGCCGACTCTTAATTGAATGACATAAGAAATACATTTTAAGGCCAAGAGGATATTCTGGTCTTTTTTGTTGTTTTTAAATAAAAGTTTTGTATATAAATCTCTCCTCCAAGTTAATAATCCGTAGGCTGGAATATCAGAGCGAACTTACTAAAGGACATCAGTTCCTAACAAATTATACATTTAATCTACCTTATCGGACACAGGTTCCGTTATCTAGTATTTTATCTAGTAGTTTTACTGATATTGAGTATTTATTTTAGCGGAAATAATGTCTGATAAAATTTTTGTACTTCCGTACATGGGTGCGGCATGATTTAAATTTAATTTCAAGCGAATGTAGAATATTTAAAAGTAATTTTAAGATAATTTTATGCTTAAAGGAATCTAAATGTTTTGACATATTTAATTAATAATATTATATTATTATATAAAGAAATTAAAAAGTATTGGAGAGGAAAATATGGGTGAAGCGTCAAAACCAGCGTTTTTATTTATCCATGGTGCAGGTGGTACTGCAAGCAAATGGAGGTCTTTACGTAAGAAACTAAATAATGAGGAAAATCAATATATTAATTTGCCAGGACGAGATCAAATCCAAGATCAATCAACATCTACTATAAGTGATCTTGCTGACTATATTAAAAGTCAGATAAATGATGATGTGATTATCGTAGGTCACTCCATGGGTGGACTTGTTTCTGTAGATGTTGCTAGTTCCAATCCACATGTTAAAGGAGTAGTTTTGATAAATAGCCATTTTACCCTTCCTGTGCATCCGAAAATTTTAGAAAGCTTAAAGCAAGAAGTGTTTCCTGACGGTCTATTTTATGCTTCATATCATAAAGGAACTGACCAGAAACTATTAAAAGAAGAAAAAAAAGAAATTGAGCTCGTATCTATTCAACGAACATACAGAGATTTCAAGGCGTGCGATGACTATAAAGAGGGTAAAGAAAAATTTACAAAAATAGATGTACCGTTAATGTGTGTATACGGAAATGAAGATCGAATGGTACCTAGGGAAGTATCTAAGGAAGTAAAAGAGCTCAAGCCAAATGCAGATGTTTCAGTTGTGAATGACTGTGGTCATTATCTTATGTTGGAACAGCCAGAAGCTTTAGCCAATCTACTAAATAACTTCCAAGATGTCATTCAAGAGACAAAGGAGGACACGAAACAATGAAAGTAGTTGGATTGGTAGGAAGCATTCGAAAAGATTCATATAATCAGTACGTCGCTAATTTTATAAAAAATCGTTATAAAGAAGAGATGAATTTGCAGTTTTTAAGTATAAAAGCGCTTCCTTTTTTTGATCAAACTATTGAAGAAGATCAACCTACAGTAGTTAAAGATTTTAAAAAAACAATAAAGGAAGCAGATGCTGTACTTATTGTAACACCAGAGTATAATCATTCTGTTCCAGGCATTTTGAAAAATTCTATTGATTGGCTATCACGCGTGGATCGGGTGATGATTGGAAAGCCTGCTCTAATAGTAGGGGCGTCAACTGGTCTGCTTGGGACAGTACGCTGCCAGATGCATTTAAGACAAATTTTTGCTTCTCCTGGAATTGCTGCAAAGGTATTACCAGGTAATGAAGTATTTATAGGAAGAGTTCAAGATAAATTGGACGAAAATGGTCAACTTGTTGATCAGCCGACAATTGACTTTCTTGACTCGGTGATTAAAACATTTGTTAAGTTCATACAAGATAGTTAGATTCGGAATATTCAGGATATTAAGTTGACATAAAGAATATATTAATCATATAATATTATTAATTAAAAATTACTAGTTATAAAAGCGTTATCTTATACGAGGGGGAAATTATATGGGAATCAGTATAGTCAGATATAGCGACAAAGGGAATACAAAGTGGGGCGTAGTAAAAGGTGAGCAAGTATATCCAATTCCAGGCCATTATCGTACATTAGCAACTTTTTTAGAAGAAGGAGTCCAAGAAGCTAAAAATACTTTATCTAGAAGTAATAATGGGATCGCGTTGTCTGCAATACAACTGTTAAGTCCCGTTACTTCACCAGCTCAAGTTGTCTGCCAGGGTGCTAACTATAGTGCACATAGACAAGAAGCTGGATTGCAGGGAGAACGACCGCCATTCAACTTGATTTTCACAAAAGCACCGAGCTCAATTTCAGGTCCGAACGATGATATCTTAAGTCCATCTCATGTAAATCTACTAGATTACGAAATTGAATTAGGACTTGTGATCAAAAAAGAAATTACAGAAGAAGTGAATGTAGATAAAGATAATTTTCATGAATATGTTGCTGGGTTTGTTATCGCGAATGACGTATCAGCCAGAGATGTTCAATTCACAGAAGGACAGTGGTATAAAGCGAAAAGTTATCGCTCCTTCTGCCCGGTAGGTCCTATCCTTTACCTCATTGAACCTGAAGATACTTCTTATCTTCATAACCTTGAATTAACATTAACCGTTAATGGTGAAGTCAGACAATCAGCATCTACGCAACAACTTTTATATAAACCAGAAGAAAGTTTAAAAGAGCTTTCAGGTTTTATGAGTTTTTATCCTGGCGACTTACTTTTAACAGGAACCCCCGGTGGTGTAGCGCTTAAATTAACATCAGAAGACTTTGATCAATTATCTAATCCTGTCGCAAAGCTTGATGATAAAATTGCTCGTCTAAATGAAGGTCAACGAGAGAATGGTCACTATTTAACTGAAGGTGATGTTGTAAGGTGTGAAATTAAAAGTCTTGACGGAGAAATCAATCTAGGTGTTCAAGAAAACAAAGTAAAGTTTTATCTGAAAACAAAGACTCAGTGAACGCTTCATTAATCGATGGAGTTTGATGAAAGGAAAGTCGTAATGAAAACTATTTTTCAATCATTTGAAGATGCAGTACGAGATATACATGATGGAGCTACTATTATGGTTGGAGGGTTCGGACTAGTTGGAATTCCAGAAAACCTTATTTTAGCACTCGTTGATAAAGGGGTTAAAGATTTAACTATTATCTCAAATAACTGTGGCGTAGATGATTTTGGCTTAGGTCTACTTCTTAAAAATAAACAAATAAAGAAGATGATTGGTTCATATGTTGGTGGGAACAAAGAGTTTGAGCGACAACTTATTTCCGGTGAATTAGAAGTGGTATTAACTCCACAAGGAACACTAGCTGAGAAAATAAGAGCTGGTGGTGCAGGAATACCTGCTTTTTATACACCAGCAGGAGTAGGCACACCGGTTGCTGATCATAAAGAGTCTCGAGTGATCAAAGGTAAAGAATATTTATATGAGGAATCCCTTGAAGCGGACTTCAGTTTAATAAGAGCTTCAAAAGCAGATGAAATGGGTAATTTAAGATTTAATAAAACAGCTCGTAATTTTAATACGATGATGGCATCAGCAGGAAAAGTAACAATCGTCGAAACGGAAGAATTGATAAAATCAGGTGATTTAGACCCAGATATGGTTCATACACCAGGTATCTATGTACAAAGTCTAATCATTGGAAAGCAAGAGAAGCCAATAGAAAAACGGACAGTCAAAAATTAATTTTATTTTACGTTTAGGGGGGGGTACGATGTCATCAGATAAGATTGCGACTCGTCAAAAAATTGCAGAACGAGCAGAAAAAGAAATTGTCTATGGTAGTTACGTCAATTTAGGCATTGGGATGCCTACATTAATTGCAAACTACATACCTCATGATAAAAAAGTAGTTTTACAATCTGAAAATGGATTACTTGGAATCGGTCCTTATCCAGATCAAAAAGAAATAGACCCTGATTTAATCAATGCAGGAAAAGAGACTGTCACAACGATAGAAGGTGCTGCCTTTTTTGATAGTGCAGAATCATTTGCCATGATTAGAGGAGGGCATATTGATCTAGCCATATTAGGCGGTATGGAAGTTGCTGAAAATGGAGATTTAGCTAATTGGATGATTCCTGGTAAGTCCGTAAAAGGGATGGGTGGTGCTATGGATTTAGTAAATGGTGCAAAACGAGTACTGGTTATTATGGAGCATGTGAGTAAAAAAGGCCTCTCTAAAATATTAAAACAATGCACACTACCGTTAACGGGAAAGCAGGTAGTGAATCATATTATAACCGATTTAGCAGTCATAGAAGTTACAATAAATGGCCTTAAGCTGGTTGAAGTTGCTAAAGGATCGACAATTGAAGAAATACAATCATTGACAGAACCTGAATTAATAATTGATGCAGACGTAAAGTTAGATGCCTTTTAAGGTGGAAATCTATTAATTTCAAAAAGAGGCGATATAATGCGGGTTATGATTAAAAGAGCTCCAGATGGAAAAATAAGTTTACAAGAAACAGCTAAGATTGCAATCGTTACAATAAATCGTCCAGACGCTCGGAATGCTCTTACCAAAAGAATGTGGGGAGAACTTGCTGAAATTGGACGACAAATACAATCGCGACCCAAGAATAAAGTGGTAATTCTAAGAGGCATTTCTGGAAATTTTACAGCGGGCTCTGATATAAAAGAATTTTGCCAAATGAGTGTTACCGAGGCAAATGAAGCTTTTGAATGTATGGAAGAAACAATTTCTATTTATGAAAACTTGCCGATCCCCGTCATAGGTGCTTTAGATGGCCCATCAATTGGGGCAGGTTTTGTACTTTCACTTGCATGTGATTTAAGGGTTGGTACACCGTTGGTCAGTATGGGGATTCCGGTTTCAAGATTAGGTATTAAACTAAGTCCTTCATTTGTGAGAAGGATAGCCAGTTTGGTGGGACCTAGCTATACAAAAGAAATGGTATTTACCAATGAAATATATGATTCAGATAAGTCTGAGAAACTAGGTCTATTGAATAAAGTTGTTTCAAGTACCGAACTTGATCGATATACCATCAGTTTAGCAGAATACATCGGTAGACAATCTAGAGCTTCATTAAATGCAGTCAAAGAAGCGATAGATACATCCTCATATAAAAATGATATGGCATGGGATTTTGTTGATCCAGATGATTTTCATGAAGGTTGTTTAGCATTTGTTGAAAAGAGATATCCGAATTTCAAGTAATACAAAGATTCATATTAGTATTTGACCTAGGAGCACGGGCATGGAAATATATGGTCTTTATGGAAAGAGTGGGACGGGAAAGAGTCATAAGGCGATGCAAGTATTAAAAGATTACGAAGCTGATGCAATCATTGATGATGGTTTATTAATTATAAATAAGCGTAAAGTAGCAGGAAAATCAGCTAAGAATGAAAATTCATTTATAGCTGCTACTAAGCGCGCAACCTTCTTTTCTGATCGTCAACGAAATGAGGTATATCAATACTTGCAAAAATCAGACATCAGATCCATTTTAATTATCGGGACATCCAGAAAGATGATCCGAAAAATTGTAGAAAGACTAGATTTACAACCTGATATATCATGGATTCCCATTGAAAAATATCAGTCAAATAGAGAGCTTAGGATTGCTAGAGCAAGAAGAGCGAAAAATTATCATGTGATTCCAGTGTTTCCTTTGAAAATCGATAGTACTTTTTATGGGAAATGGTTTAGAAGATTGGTCATTAAATTGGGAAAACGAAATGAATCAATACTTCTGGTAAAGCCAATATATTTTCAAAAAAATAAAATAATCATTTCCCCTCAATGCGTTAAAGATATCGTTCAGTTTAATGCAATTAGTGCTATAAAGTTACATAAAGTACAAGTAGATTTTGAAAAAGTACAATTAGTAATCTCTGTTAAGAAAGCGCTTTCTATATACGATGTTATTCAATGGAGAGATGCGTTGATATCAGATTTATATTGTATGCTAAAAACGCAATATACAGTAGATATTAAATGGAAATCAATAGCTTTAAATGAACATAATTTAAGTTCGAATATAGAGTCGCATCCCTGACTGACTGGGTGACAATTAGTATCTACTTATATATAGATTTTAAGAACTTTATAACTGCAAACAAGCATCAAGATTTTATGATGAAGGAGGGTATGTTAACTTATAAAACTTCTGATTTTTCATGTAATTATTTACAATAAAAAATATGAAAAAGGAGAGAGATGAATGAGTAAAAAGTTATTAGTGAAAAATGGTACGGTTTTAACATTGGACAAGAATATTGGTGATTTTCATAAAGCGGATATTTTAATAGAAGGAAAGAAGATCCTTGATATAAAACCAAACATAGTAGCAACTGATAGTGAAATAGTTGATGCTTCTGACATGATTGTGATGCCAGGATTTGTTGATAGTCACCGTCATACTTGGGAATCTTTAGTAAGGAATATTGGTCCGGATTGGTCGTTACCAAAATATTTAGAGAATATTTATTATGGAAATATTGGTAGTTTATCTAGACCAGAAGATGGATATGTTGCAAATTATCTTGGTGCACTAGAGGCGTTAGATGCAGGTGTTACAACTATATTGGATTGGTCAATGATCATTTCCCCTGATCATTCGGATGAATTGATACGTGGATTACAAGACTCAGGGATTCGTTCAGTATTTGCCCATGGTGTGCCAGGTGACGGGGAATATTGGTCAAGAGATAGTTTGTTAGAAATACAAGATAGTAGAAGAATTAGAAAACAATATTTTTCATCTGACAATCAACTAATGACAATGGGATTAGCGATAAGAGGGCCGGAATTCAGTGCATGGGATGCAGCAGTTAATGAAATCAAGTTGGCTCGTGAGCTAGATGTCATTTGTTCTATGCACTTAGGGTTCGGAACTTGGGGTTCTGTTGATCGTTCTATTGAAAAATTACACCAAGCAGGACTTTTAGGGTCGGACTTAAATTTTGTTCACGCAAATACATTAAGCTATGAAGAGTATAAGCTGATTGCTGATTCTGGGGCTTCTGTTTCTATTACACCTGAAATTGAAATGAACATGGGTCATGGTTATCCAGCAACAGGATTGTTCATGGAAAATGGTGGTAATCCAGCATTTGGCGTTGATGTGGTGACCACTACAGGTGGAGATATGTTTGCACAAATGAAATCTGCTCTACAAGCAGAACGTGCAAGAGTGAATGATCAAACTTTAAGTAAGCAAGAGATGCCGTATGATTTACACCTCTCTGCTAGGGAAGTATTAGAATTTGCGACAGACGCTGGTGCAAAAGCTTTAAAATTGGATCATAAAGTAGGAACGCTTACTCCTGGGAAGGAGGCTGACTTTATCTTTGTCCGTACAAGTGATGTCAATATGTTCCCTGTAAATGATCCCGTATCTGCAGTTACTCAATGTGCTCACACAGGTAATGTTGATTCAGTATTTGTTGCAGGTGAAGGTGTTAAGAGAAACGGAAAGCTTTTGAATGTTGATTTAGCTGACTTACGGAAAAAGGCGAATAAATCTCAAGAATATATAGTGAATAAATATAGTGAGCTAAAAGCAAACCAGCCGCTGTAATATTTATTGGCAAGTGGGAGAGATGTTATAATCTCTCTCATTTTTGGTGTGCCCCACTGTTGCACAATCTAGGTGGTTCAAATCCACACGGCAACTTTACCCTTTGAAGTACCGTAGCCAAAGCAACATCCTCGCCTGTTAAAGGCAGGATGGACAGGGTGTCCTCTGCGAAGAGGAATCTGAAAGGTCTGCAGGCAAAGTCCAGCCTGGAACATTAGGTGAACCAGAGGTGGCGGCGATGATGGGTGACTCGCCCGAAAAACGAGGAAACTTATGCAAAGCGCATATCCTATAGGTAAACGAGATAAAGGGAAACGACCTATAGGACACAGCGACGTGATTAGGGTCAGGATGGATGGAAAAGAATGTGTAATTACTGGGGGAAGCACTGTAGACTCCTAATGGTAAACATTATTAGGTAGGGGAGGTATAACCCTAATGGGGAAAGCTGAACCGATGGTACTGCAGGTGGCGGAAGGTTTCGTAGTAGTGATGAAATCCGAGCCGTTGAAAGCTGGTGACAGTGTGGAGGATAAAACTTGGATGAGTGGATGCATAGCGTCATCCAACCCATATCGTGACTAAAAGTTGCGAGGTGGAGGCGAAGGGAACTTGCTTCGTCAACATTGTGAATAATGGTGAGTGGGAGACGTATCGTCTTAAATAAGAAAGGTCTACCAAAAGAACGCGCTGCCGAACACGAGAACCGTGCAAGGAAACAGGTAGACTGGCGTCCTGAGTACATGATGATTGGAAAGAAGCGATTGGCGATAGCCTAAGCACGCATTTCAACATGATGGAAAGTGTAAGGAATCGTCTCTTGTAGCGATTATAAGACCAATGTAGTGAGTAAGCGTGAAGGTGGTGATAATCATGAGACCACAACGCAAATATTATTCCATTATCGACAAAGTGTATCGTATGGATAACCTGTATGAGGCATGGAATGCCGTAAAGGCAAACAAAGGAAGTGCTGGAGTGGATGGGGAAACCATCCTATGGTTTGAGACACAACTCAATCAAAACCTATTAGAGATTCAGCGGTTGCTTAAAGAGGGTCGTTACCAACCTCAACCAGTGCTGCGACATTATATACCAAAAGATAATGGAAAGAAACGACCATTGGGCATACCCACAGTCAGAGACCGAATTGTCCAGCAGGCAGTTCGCCAGATGATTGAACCGCTTTTTGACCGAGACTTTTATCCACACAGTTATGGGTTCCGAAAGGGACATTCCCAACACCAAGCATTGGATATAGTCAGACGTGCCAAAAAGAGCGGATATGAATATGTGGTTGACTTAGATATTCAGTCCTATTTTGATAATATTCCCCATGAGCTACTCATGAAGAAAATCAAGGATAAAGTTACTGATGGAAAAGTGCTTGATTTAATCGAAATGTGGTTAAAAGCAGGTGTATTGGAAGATGATCAGTTCCATTACACGAACATGAGTTCCACTCAAGGTGGCGTCATTTCGCCACTATTAGCGAATATTTACCTTGATGAATTTGATTGGGAGATGAATGAAGAAGGTTTTCCGGTTGTTCGTTTCGCAGATGATGCGATTATCTTTTGTAAAACCCAAAATAATGCAAAACGTGCCTATAAAGTCGCCAAACAGATACTTGAACAAAAACTGCAACTTACCATGCACCCTATCAAAACAAAAATAGTTCATTTTGACGAAGGATTTCGCTTTCTGGGTTTTGATTTTTGGAAAGACTATATGGTGCTTCCAGAGGATAGAATCAGAAAGTATAAGGAAAAAATAAGAAACCTATCAAGAAGACAACAAGGAAAAAGTCTTATTGAAATGATTCAGAAACTTAACGAAGTTATCCGAGGATTTTCTAACTATTTCATGGTAGGAAATGTGAAGAGTAAATTCAAACGTTTAGATGAATGGATTCGGATGAGGGTGCGAGCGTATATGCGGAAGAAAAGGTCAATGGAATCCAATTGGCGCATACCGAACAAGGCATTGGCTCAGGCAGGTTTAGTCTCTATGGTTGACTTACTCACATATCGTTCCTAATTCACGAGTGAAATAAGGAAGAACAACACTCACTCCTGGAGATGGGGAACTGACGAAGAGAAAGCCGTATGCGGGAAATCTGCACGTACGGTTTGACGAGAGGTCGGAGGGCGAAATCCCTCCTCCTACTCTACTGCGACGGGCAGTCGCACCTAGCGTAATAATTGCGTTGAACTAACTGTTAAAGGAGTGGAGTATGTTACCTAGTGTAAACACGGCTCTGTATAAATCCTGGAAGGTAAGTTTTCTCGGAGGTGAAAGTCCTCCCGCCAGAGTGCTGTTACAACTAGTGAAGACTAATCTAGGGCATTATTGTGAGGTAGTGTCTGAAGGTGATGCGGAAAATCGAGAGAACCGTATTCCGACATGCAGACCAAATACAGAAGTGTAAAGTAAGGCGGCGTGGTAAGTTGGTGGCCATCCGAAAATAATTGGGTCGTTTCATAGTCATAGAATAAACTAAGTGGTGAAACTAGGTGTAATGTAGTTTTGAGGAAGAAACAGTATCATCTATCAGAAGATGAGGTTATGGCTGCCAAAATTGCACGTAACTTTATTATTGGTAAAGTGTACAATAATAAATGGATATTAGAAAGAATGACAAGAGATTACCCACTACGAGTAGCAGTAGATCAATTTAAAGATATTTCACAACATCTGTCTTCTATCATTATAGAGTTAAGAGCATGTGATGATTTAGAAAGACTGCGAAAAGTATCAAAGTATGTCAAAATTATGCTCAAAGAGTTCAAAACTCAGTGTTCGAATGTGTGGTTGATGCCCACTCAATTTTCGTCTATAAAAATAGAACTTGCTAAAATAATTGATGAAGATTTGGACAGCCTTAGGTTTTATTAGCTAGGAAATAATTATAAGAATAAGGTTGAACACATTGGAACAAATGATTTAGAGGGATCTTTGATTTTTTAGTGCGAATATGAAGCGCATAAATATATAGCAACATTCGCACCAAATTTAGTCAAAGCCCCCTAAATTATGGTGATTGTTTTGTTGTGTTCTTTATATTAATAAAGAAAATAGTGTGTTTTTTTGGTTGATAACATGTTATTTTATGTTTTTTGATCAAAAATCGCTGTCGCATCTTTTATAGGTGCGTGGATTGAAATATCAATGATGCAAGGGAGCATTCGTTCCATTAATCGTTACTTCGATCAATAAGAAATAGACCTCCCTATTTACCCACAAAGTACCTTGGCGAGGTCTATTCACAATGAATAGCCGATCCCCCTGGGGGAATCGTTTATCTGTGGACCACAGTTGCAACTGTGGTCTTTTTAATGTTATTACTTTATCGTAAGTACTTTACCATAAAAGAGATGGTATTGTCTGTATTCTGGGACATAAAAACTTACCTTGCTGTCCCACCTGAGGACAGGCCAATAAATTGGCGAAACAGCAACCCAGCCATTATACCGCGGAACTATCGAGTGGCAGAATCACTAGAAGCAGCAATGGATGAAGGGAAATCACAGCGTAATGAAGAGACTTCTTGATGTTCTTTCAAGCCCTTATGCTCACACGCCTGACCAGACCGAATACACTACACCGCCAGCACTATCAAACATCCCTTACCAAACCTTTTGTGGCACATGAGGAGGAGCTTGGGATCTGCCCCCAAGCTCCTTCTAAGATCTTTCTTATCTTGCAGTATTCAACAAAAATCTAGATGTGATAGATGTCTTACAGCAATCTTACGTTTAACTTTTGCGATATCCACTTGCGGTACTTATCGAATTCCGAAATTCCCTTAAAATTGGCTAACATGCCCTGAATCACAATTTTCTTTGGCTCTGCCTTCTGCATTTCAGACAAGAGAAAATCTGCCACTCCTTGTAGCTCACATACTCTATCTTCACTTAAATTTAAATCATGTATAAGATTTTGCATCTCAATTAATTCTTTCGTTACCTCTTTTTTAATATACTCCTGTGGTGAAGCGAGGTCTGCATACGAACTTTTAATTTGTTCCTTCGTAATCAGGGGTGACTCTTGCCTAGACAACAACTGCTTGACAAGATCATCTAATCTTTCAATGAGATATGTTGCTAGTCTACGGGTGTCTACTTCAATAATATCTTTGATCAGCATTTGTAGGAAATTATTTTTAATACCTTCAAACATGAAAATGAGATCCATTACGTAAGGTTTGATTTCTTCTCCATATATGTCTATAAGAACACCTTCATACCATTTTTGCAATTTTACTTCTTTGTAGTGCATGAAATCTATTAAATCTTTATTTAGCGTAATTGCTTGTTCTCGTAGTTGCGTAATAATAAAACTGGAATGCTCTAGTATTTCACTGAGTTGCACCTCAATCTGTCTAAAGAAATTTTCTTTAGTGCTTCGTTCAGGTGAGAACGCATTATAAATCTTTTCATTCATTATCTCATAATAATACTTAAAAATTTCTAATAATAACTCATCCTTAGAATGGAAGTGTAAATAAAATGCCCCTTTCGACACTTCACTTTTTTCAGCAATTTCTTGTATTGAAGTAGTGTGAAAACCCTTTTCGGCAAATAACTTAATGGCAGTTTTTATAAGTTTTTCCTTCTTTTCATTCATTATTTCACGACCTCTTTATGTGGTGACTACTTAGTCATTTTAAAATAGACTTGTTACCAAACTAATGATTCCCTTTTAGAATAGCACATTTTTTCTGAAGATCAAATAAATGATTAAATTAGACTGAACCAAATAGCCAGCAATTAGGGATTGCATCAGAGTGACTAATCGGTTATATTATACAAGTGATGACCAGTCAGTCAAAAAAAGGAGTGTCAATAAGTGAAGAAGATAATCAATTTCTCGCTGAACAACAAGTTTGCCATATGGATTCTTACCATTATGGTAACTGTTGCAGGACTTTATGCGGGACTTAATATGAAACAGGAAACAATGCCAAATATTACGATGCCTAATGTTTCCGTTATGACCACATATCCAGGTGCTTCTCCGGATGAGGTTGCTTCTGGAGTAACAGAACAAATAGAAAAACGTGTACAAAATATAAATGGTGTGAAATTAGTAAGTTCTAACTCCTTGGAGAGTGCTTCGTCTGTGCAGGTCGAGTTTGATTATGATAAAGACATGGATAAAGCATCAGATGAAGTGCAAAATGCTTTAGACGATTTAGACTTACCAGAAGGTGCTAATGAACCAGTAGTTTCACGTTTGAGTATCAATGCTTTTCCAGTTATGTCTTTGAGTATTAGTAATTCAGATCAAAACCTAGAACAATTATCTGCAAAAGTGGAGGATGATGTCATCCCAGTTTTAGAGGGTATTGATGGAGTTGCTGATGTTCAAGTATCAGGTCAACAAGTTCAAGAAGTTAACGTTAAGTTTGACCAAGATGCGTTAACAGAATACGGATTAACTGAGGATACAATCAAACAAATCATACAAGGATCTAATCTTTCTTTTCCATTAGGGCTAACGAATTTTGACGATGAAGTCAAAAACCTGGTTATTGATGGAAATGTTGCTTCAGTGGAGGATTTTAAGAACCTTGAGATTCCTATCACTCCGTCTCCATCTGCTCAACAAGAGCAAGCTGGACAGACGAATCAGGCGGCTCAAGATGGGCAGGGTGCACAGGCTGGTCAAGCTCCACAAGGTGGGCAATCTTCGCAAACTGGCCTAGATGAACAAGCTGGCCAAGATATGCCGACGGATTCAGAAGTAAATCAAGAAAATGCAGACTCGGTGGAATTACCAACTGTGGCTCTAAAAGATCTTGCTACAATTGAAATAACTAGTGAGTCAGAGTCTATTTCAAAAACAAATGGTGAAGATTCCATTGGTGTTCAAATTGTAAAAGCTCAAGAATCGAATACCGTAGATGTAGTGAATGGAGTTAAAGATGAAATTAGTAACTTTGAAGAACTAGGTTTAACGGTAACTTCAACTTTTGATCAAGGGGAACCGATTGAGGATTCCGTTAATACGATGCTTAACAAAGCAATTTTTGGAGCGATTTTTGCTGTTATCATCATTTTACTATTCTTAAGAAGTATGAAAACAACCTTTATCTCAATCATTTCGATTCCATTATCTTTATTGATGGCAATCTTATTATTGAATCAAATGGATATCACGTTAAACATTATGACATTAGGTGCCTTGACGGTAGCAATTGGTCGTGTTATTGATGACTCAATTGTGGTTATCGAAAATATTTACCGGCGAATGTCTTTATCAAATGAAAAACTTCAAGGAAAAGATTTAATACTTGAAGCAACAAGAGAGATGTTTGTTCCGATTTGTTCGTCAACAATTGTAACAATTGCAGTGTTTCTACCATTGGGTTTGGTTAGCGGACAAGTAGGGGAACTGTTTTTACCATTTGCTTTAGCGGTTGTGTTTGCCCTATTAGCATCTTTACTAGTAGCAGTAACAATCGTGCCAATGCTAGCACACTCTTTATTTAGAAAGTCATTGAACGAAGTGGGGAAAACAACTGCAGATGGACATCGTAAAAAAACTGGTAAGCTTGCAAACTTTTACAAAGGTATTTTGAAATGGGCACTTAATCATAAAGGCATCACATTTGGTGGTGCAGTCGTAGTACTAGCTGCTAGTCTATTCTTAATTCCAGTAATCGGCGTCAGCTTCTTACCGGAAGAAGAGCAAAAAATGGTTATCGCTACCTATAGTCCTGAACCTGGACAGACGCAAGAAAACGTCCAAGAGGTTGCAAACGATGCAGAGGCATTTTTTAGTAATCGCGATGGAGTTAATACTTATCAGTACTCCATTGGTGGTGGAAATGAATCGATGTCGATGATGGGCATGGGAGGGAATAGCTCCGCTTTATTCTTTATCGAATATGATGATGACTATGAGAACTTTAGCGAAGAAAGCTCTACTGTGATCGACCAATTGAACAAAGATACGGACAAAGGAGAATGGGGAACCCTTGATTTCACTAGCACAGGCGGAAGCGGCCTAGAATTATTTGTCTATGGTGACTCCACTGAAGAAATTCAAGCAGCTGTTGATAAAATTCTCCCTATTATGGAAGGAAAAGAAGATTTAGATAATATTGAGTCTAGTTTGTCCGATTCATATGACCAATACACATTAGTAGCGAACCAAGAAAAATTAAGTAAATATGGATTAACTGCAGCACAAATTGGCATGAATTTAAGAGGAACAGGCGAAGCGCCAGTATTAACTACTATAAAAAATGATGGAGAAGACATTAATGTTTACGTTGAAGTAGAAGAAAAAGACTACAACAGTATTGATGACATGAAGGAAATCGAAATTGAAACTCCATTAGGCACTTCTGTCAAAGTGGAAGATGTTATGGATATAGAAGAAGGCAAATCACCAGATACGATTACACGAAGAGGAGGGGAAATGTATGCATCCCTTTCAGCTGACATACTAAGTAATGATGCTGCAGCCGTATCCAATGAGGTAGCCGATGATGTGGATCGTGTCGACCTTGGTGGTGCAACAGTAGAGTTTGGTGGTGTCACTGAACAAATCAATGAATCCTTTACCCAACTAGGTTTAGCTATGCTTGCAGCTATCGCAATTGTTTACTTTGTTTTAGTCGTTACCTTTGGAGGAGCATTAGCACCATTTGCCATCCTTTTCTCTTTACCGTTTACGGTTATTGGGGGATTGGTTGCGCTATGGATAGCCAATGAACCACTAAGTGTCTCCGCCATGATTGGAGCATTGATGCTAATAGGTATTGTTGTGACAAACGCGATCGTGTTAATTGACCGTGTGATTCACAAGGAAAAAGAAGGGCTATCTACTAGAGAGGCGCTGCTGGAAGCTGGATCTACTCGCTTACGTCCAATTCTTATGACAGCAATAGCGACGGTTGGAGCGCTCATCCCGTTAGCCATTGGTGCTGAAGGTGGAGGATTAATCTCAAAAGGTCTAGGTGTCACCGTAATTGGCGGGCTCACCAGTTCAACCATTTTGACCCTGGTTATTGTTCCGATTGTATATGAGGTCGTTTCTAAATTCCGCAAAAAGAAAAGTTAATACAAAAGCAAGGTTGTTCTCATTCGATGTTGTTTGTGGGTCACTATAAATTTCTAATCGAATAAAATCATTAGCTGTAATAGTCCGTTTTAAAGCTGCCATTTTTGAACCTCCCAAAATTTGTTAACAGATTAATTTTATTCTAAACTATGTTGGGTAACAAAGGCAAAGGAGGAACACAGGAGTGATGAGAACATAGCAACGTCAGTAGAAAATAAGAATATATGTTCCTGTGTGATAAAATCTATGTTATACTCTAGTAAGATAATGTTCTTTTAGAGAGGTCGGCTAGCCCCGTTGAAAGGGGGTGATGCCTATGAGTATGTATGAAAGTTTCATGGTGCTGATTGGTTTTGGCACATTTTTGATTGCATTATTCGCATTGATCGTTAATTTGATCAATAGAAAATAGACCTCCCTATTTACCCGTCAAGCTAACTAGGTGAGGTCTATGCCACTAAGGATAGCCGATCCCTCTGGGGGAACCGCTTATCCATAGGCCACAGTTCCCAGCTGTGGCCTATTTAGATTTAGTACTATTCTTATTTTGATTAAATTATACCATAATTGTTGAGTTTATCAAGTGGACGAGGGGAGTGAGGCTGGTTCTTTGTCCCACCAATCGGTATCACCCTGTTCTATTTGTTGATTTACTCAAAGAATTTACGGTTTAGTTCAATGAATTCATTTTCTTCATCTGGCACTTCATCGTCAACGTATATTGCGCCTACGGGACAAACGGATTCACAAGCATTGCAATTAATACATACATCAGGGTTGATATAAAACATATCCTCCCCTTCTTCTATGCAATCGACAGGACAAACTTCTACACATTCACCGGACTTTTCACCTATACATGGAGAGGTAATAACAAGAGCCATGGAAAAATATCCTCCTTTAATTATTATGGATTCTCGACTTTTGCCGAGATGAAAAGTTCAAGTTTGAAATTTATAATATAGTTCTTCTATTTACTTATGAATTTAGCCTGCTTATATTAAGCGAAGATCGCTGTGCTGTGTTTGGGCTGAACCTTAGATCCTGGATTTATATATGCAATGGCATTGTTTATAGCAGTAGGAGCATCTCCAAAACCAGTTGCTATCAATTTTACTTTGCCATCAAAAGTACATATATCACCTGCAGCATATACGCCAGGAATGTTCGTTTCCATTCGGGAGTTAACGACAATTGAATTTTTTTCTATTTCAAGACCCCAATCTTTTATAGGACCCAATGATGCTGAGAATCCATAATTAACCAACACCTCATCCACATCGATTATTTCTTGTGTGTCTTCTTCTTTCACTTTCTCCAAAATAACAGATTCAATACGATTTTCATTGCTTAATAGTTTCTTAGGTGTGTAAGGCGTTTTAATTTGTACATTGGAGGCTTTTAATTTAGAAACACTGTGTTCATGAGCTCGGAATCGATCTCTTCGGTGAACGAGGGTTACTTCTTTAGCAATTGGTTCAAGCATTAATGCCCAATCGACCGCTGAATCACCACCGCCACATATGAGCACTCTTTTGTTTTTATACGCATTCATATCATGAACGAAATAATGGAGGTTAGAGTTTTCAAATCTCTCCGCATCTGAAAGCGCTAACTTTTTAGGTTTGAATGCTCCGTTTCCTGCAGTGATAATTACTGATTTAGTAAATTGTTCTTCATCATTGGTAGATATTTTTATTATTCCGTTATTCCGCACCTGTAAATCTGTAACCACTTTTTCCAAGAAAATATCTGTCTCAAAATAAGATGTTTGTTCGATTAAATTATCAACTAAATCCTGTGCCTTCACTTTAGGAAATCCAGCTACATCATAAATATATTTCTCAGGATATAAAGCAGAAAGTTGTCCCCCTAAATGTGGTAGACTTTCCAGGATCGTGACTGAAGCATTTCTCATGCCACCATAAAAAGCAGCGAATAGACCGGTGGGGCCGCCTCCAATAATTGTGATATCACTAATTTTCTTTTCACTATACAAAACACTTCCTCCTCATTACGTTTTAAATACTATCGTTATTATTTAATAATATATAAGAAACGGTTACTAAAGTCAATATCAATATTAACTTTTATACAGGATTAACTTATAAAATGGTTAGGAAATAGGCAAAACCAAGGCTAGTCAGCAAAAATTAATCGCACTTTTTAATAACGATAACAAAATAAACGCAATAAAAAATGTTGACAATAAGAAAATTACAATGTATAGTATGAAATATAAACGGAAGTTAAAAAAACATATTGAGGTGGTGAAGAGGTTGAGTGAGACAAATTTGTTGCAGCAAAAGATTCAAAAAGGTTTTATGGTTGAACTTCCTGAAGACATGAATGGAGAATACAAAAAAGCTTTAAAACAGACTTTGACAATTGTTGGAGATACTGAGTTGTTAAGTGTGCCTCCACTTCTGACTGTATACAATAAAGCTCCCAGCTTGAACTTAAAAATTACGGCACTTGCTGTGATGCAAGATGAAATAGGGCATGCTCATATTGCATATCGATTACTGGAGGATCTTGGAGAGGATAAAAGTGAGCTATTATATGAAAGAGCGCCGCACAGATGGAAAAATCCTTTTGCATTTGATTTTAAATTAAATAACTGGATAGAGTTAGGTGTATTTAACGGTCTATTTGATCGAGCAGGTTATACTCTGTTGGGAGATGCTTTTGAAAACACTTCCTATGGTCCTTGGAAAAGAGCTTTAGTAAAGGTAGATAAAGAGGAACTATTTCATCTGAGAAATGGTGAAACGATCATGAAACTCGGAATGAAAAACGAAGAAACAGCTAAGCAGGTGCAGGATGCTGTTGATTGGATGTTTCTAATGGCTCTTGAATTTTTTGGAGTTGCAGACAACTTAAAAAGTCGTTCAGCTCAAATTGATTACAAACTTAAAGGAAGAACGAACGATGAGTTGCGTCAAAAATTCATGTCAACAGCGGTACCATTTTGTGAATCAATCGGACTAAAGGTTCCAGCTCATTATGATGAAGAAAAGGATAGATTTGAAATAGATGTACCATTTCCATGTAAATTTGATATTGAAAATAGAAAATGGCTATACGACCAACCCGACACTTGGGAAGGAGCAATTCAGCGTTTTAAAAATCGCGGTCCTGAAAACGCTGTATTTGTTCAGAGAATTCAGAAAGGTGCAAAGGAATTAGAAGAATTAAGAAATGGAGGGGAGCGTTAATAATGCATCAGCTAAAAGAAAGCGCAACGGATCAATATTGGGGTGCATTAAGGGAAGTAATGGATCCAGAGTTTCCCATTAGTGTGGTGGACATGGGACTGATTTATGAAATTGAAAAAGAAGGCAGTACTGTACATGTGAAAATGACTTACACTTCTACTGGGTGTGCATGTATGCAATGGATTGAAAGTGATATCCGTAATAGATTACTAGATGAAGCGGATGTGGATGCAGTTGAAATAAACATAGTATGGGATCCTGCATGGACAGTGGACAATATGACTGAAGAAGGAAAGCGTAAATTAAAGCGGTGGGGAGTGAGAGCGTGATGAATTATCAGGCTCTGAAGGATTACGATGTATTTACAAGAATTCAACGTGGTGAAAGTATTATACAAATCGGGTCTTTTAAGGCACCTGATGACGATATTGCAACCGTTTATGCTCAAAAAATTTATGATGAACAGGACTGGGCGGAGATGCAGGTAGTACGCCGGGATCATATCATTAAAATAAAGGTTCCAGAAGGAGTGTTCGCACAGAAAGGGGTGAAGTAAAGGAATGTCTGACCTAGAAAACACCATACTTATCGAATTGTTAGAAACAATTGCCGATAACAAATTTGTAATGGGGGATCATCTCGTAGAAATCGGGATTAGTGGTCCAAATCTAGAAGCGACTTTATCATCTGTTGCGATAGCACAATCTGAGTTAGGCCACGCTAGAATTCTCTATAACTGGGTTTATGAGTTGAAAAATGGAAAAGTAAAAGGAAAAAAACCAGAAATTAAAGAACAAACTGGTAAAGCTTTTTTTAACACTGTTAACACACAAAATTGGATATCGTTAATTGCTAACTTGTTTACAACAAATGTAACTTCAAAAATTATATTAGGGGCAATCTCAGATTCTCCTTATTCTACTAAAATGATAACCAAAATGGTGAAGGAGCAACAGGACAATATCATTTATGCAAGAAGTTGGTGTAGACAGCTCGCAAACGATAAAGGAAGAATCCCTATTCAATTTCAAAAAGATTTCGAAAATGCTAAAAAAGAAGCGCAAGATTGGCTGCTTTCTTGGCAAAATGATGACCAGATCAGACATTTTGAAATTATAGGTGATAAGACTAATGTTATAGAATTGTTTAATGAAGAAATAGGAAGCGTTTTCTCAGATCAAGCAACTGCTTATATAAAGTAATGATATGTAACGAACGCTCTGTCTTTATGAACAATTGAAACTATATTAAATTTTATAATTTACAAGGAGGAAATAAGTATGACAGCAACTACAACAGAAAATAAAATGTTAACGGTGAAAAAGGCAGATGGAGTGGCAGAAGTCCATATTCACGTAAACAAGACGAATGCGTACGATTTGGACTACTATAGAGAATTAAATGCAGCGATTGATGATATCCGTTTTGATCCAGATATCAAGGCAGCTATTTTAATGAGTGATATGCCAAAATTTTTCTCTGCAGGAGCGAACATTCAGTTTCTGAAGAATTCTGATCCGAAATTTAAAACACAATTTTGCCTATTCTGTAACGAAACATTGGATAAAATAGCGCGTTCCCCACAAATATGGATTGCCTGCTTGGAAGGGCATACTGTTGGTGGAGGACTTGAAATGGCATTAGCATGCGACCTACGTTTCATGGGAGAAGAAGCGGGTAAAATCGGTTTACCAGAAATTTCCTTAGGTGTTTTGGCAGGAACAGGTGGCACTCAACGTTTAGCACGCCAAGTTGGTCATTCAAAAGCGTTGGATATGAATGTAACTGGTGAAACAATCAGCCCGCAGGAGGCTTATGACATTAAATTGGTAGATCGTTTATATCCTCAGTCGGAAATCCGTGAACAAACACAAGCGTACGCGAAAAAAATTGCGAATAATGCTTCCTATGCAGCTGGGAATATCAAGCTTTCTATTATGAACGGAAAAGAAATGCCGTTAAACGCAGCGATCCGTTATGAAGGCGAACTGCAAAATCTATTATTCCGTTCTGACGATGCACAAGAGGGATTACAGGCATTTCTTGATAAACGTAGCCCTGAGTGGAGTGGTAAGTAACGGTTATAGCAGCGGTAAATAAAAGATTATAAATAATACTAGATAGCGGTATCGTTGAATCGATATCGCTATTTTTAAAAATACAGTACTAATTTATAGGTTAAGATCGAATAAACACTCTCCTAAGCGAGAGTGGTAAAGGAAAAGTATGAAGAGAGAAGTCTATCGGGAATTTATTTCATTAGAGAGGTGAGGAGGACTTCTGATGATAGATTTCATTTATGCCAAAATTGTGTGGTATAAAAGTAATATGCATAGGATGTGATATAGCGTGGAAAAAAACATGTCATTGAATGAAGCGATTAGAGTATTGGTTGAAGATGGAGATACGGTTGTGATGGGTGCTTGTCATGAACCGATTATTCCTTTTGCTGCTGCTCATGAAATAATAAGACAAAAAAAGCAACATTTAACACTGGTTGGAACAATATCAGACATTATGGTTGATATGATGATCGGTGCTGGAGTTGTAAAAAAGGTCATCATTGCATGGGTCGGTAATGTCAGTGGTGGATTGGGTAATAATTACCGTAGAGCAGTTGAGAAAAGCATACCCCATCCTCTTGAAGTCGAAGATCATAGTAACTTTTCAATTGGACTTTCCGTATTAGCAGGTGCGATGGGGGTTCCATTTTTGCCTACGAAATCTCTTTTAGGAACAGATCTATTGAAAAGTAATCCCCGTATTGAAATAAATACGTACCAAGACGAGAAATTGGCCTATGTTCCAGCATTAACACCTAATGTAGCTATTATTGGCGTACAGCGGGCAGACATTTATGGTAACTCCCATTTGTGGGGGAATACAGGAATCGCAATGGAGGCAGCAATGGCTAGTAAAAAAGTTATTTTATTAGCAGAAGAAATAGTGAGTAAGGAGGTAATACTTAGTGATCCGAACAGGGTACTTGTTCCCAGTTACAAGGTTACAGCTGTAGTTCACTGTCCAGGATTTAATCATCCGTCTCCTTTTCAAGGCTTTTATCAAAGAGATCACGAATTTTTCCATCAGTACCATAAAGAGACAAAGACAGAGGAAGGCTTTGGGGAATGGCTCAATGACTGGGTTTTGTCTCTGTCCAATCATGAACAGTACTTGGATAAACTAGGCAGAAATCGCTTAGAACAACTTAAGATTAAGGAAAAGCAATTGGCTGCACCAGTAAATTATGCTGATAAATAAATGGATGAAAGGAATGTGTGGCTTTGAATTATACAACTTCTGAATTAATGGTCGTTGCCGCTGCAAGAGAAATTGCCGATCATGAAGTGATTGAAGTCGGAACGCGTCTTCCGATTCTAGCTTTCACTGTTGCCAAACGTACACACGCCCCAAATGCTGTCGGTTTTTATGATTGTGGCATTGTCAGAGACACGTCAGTGGAAGATATGCTTTTTACAATGGGGGACACCCCTAATCTAAAAGGAGCGCAGTGGTGTACCTCTACCAATAATTTAATGTATTTAATGCAGAAAGGAGATGTAGATGCTGGGTTTTTAGGGGGGGCGGAAATCGATAAATTTGGCAATATTAATACTTCCTATATTGGTGGTATCGAGGAACCAAAGGTGAAGTTGCCAGGGAGTGGAGGAGCAGCGGATATTGCCGCTTTATCTAAGAGACTTCTTGTCATCATGAATCATGAAAAAAGAAGATTAAAAGAAAAAGTCGATTATGTTACAACGCCAGGATATGGAGATGGAGGAAACTGGAGAGAAGAACAGGGATTACCAAGGGGTGGTATTGGAACATTGATCACAACACTTGGAACTTTAAAACCCAACATGGAAACGAAAGAGTTGGAACTATATTCAATTTATCCAGGAGTATCGATCGAAGAGATTCATGAAAATACGGGCTGGGAATTAAAACATTCTAAATACTTAAAAGAAACAGAACCTCCATTGAAAGAAGAATTAGATGTGATTCGATCAATTGATAAAGAAGGATTTTGGACAGGGAATAATTAGCGTTAGGGGTGTATGAATGAGAAAGAACAGTATTAATTTAAGGATAAATTGGGGAGATACCGATAAAGCAGGTATTGTTTATTACCCTAACTTTTTTAAATGGTTTGACATTGCCGGACATCAGTTTTTTCGAGACTGTAACTTATCACCTACGTATTTAGAAAAAGAGTATAACATTATAGTGCCTCTTCTAGATGCACGTTGTACCTTTGAAAATGCCTTACTATATGATGATATCATTACCATTCACACAGAGGTAGCAGAAATAAACAGAAAGACAATTAAACTGAACCACGAAATTGAAAGAAACGACATGCGAATGGGCTATGGGTATGAATTAAGAGGATGGGTAAAACAATCTCATGACAAAATAAAGGCGGTGCCAATTCCTGAAAATATAAGGAATATACTTAGTGAAAATAAACATACTGTCGATGATGGAAAGGGACCAAGATTAAATGCATAAAAAAATAAGTATCAATTATGAAAAAAATAGAGGATGTGATAAGATGGTTTTACAACTTTAGAACGGACGGTGAAAAACCATGAAGCCTAGATCGCTAATGTTTACATTATATGGTGAATATATCCAACATTATGGGGACGAAGTGTGGGTCGGGAGCCTGATCCAATTAATGAATAGATTTGGAGTATCGGAGTCTTCTGTCCGCGGTGCAATTTTTCGTATGGTGAAACAAAATTATTTAAAAGCTAGAAAAGTTAAAAATAAAAGCTATTATTCACTGACGGAAGAAGGGAAAAGAAATATCAAGGATGGGGTTCGAAGAGTGTATAGCCCCCGTAATTACGTATGGGATAAAAAATGGAGAATATTGACCTATTCCTTTCCAGAAGAAAAGCGAGAATTGAGAAATCAAATAAGAACGGAACTAAATTGGATGGGGTTTGGTCTTATTACGAATAGTACTTGGATAAGTCCGAAGCCGATCGAAAAGCAAATCATAAATTTGATTGATGCGTATGAGTTGGAGGATTACATTACACTATTTAGCTCCTCTGATATAGTCTCTCATTCTATCGAACACATTATTAATAAAGGGTGGGATCTTAAAGACGTATCAGATCAGTACAATGTATTTATTGAAAAATATACTCCAATCCAAGAAGAATTGAGAGAAAAGGCTTTTAATAATACTCTAACAGATGAACAATGTTATATAGAAAGAACAGCTCTCGTGCATGAATACAGGAAATTTTTATTCAGAGATCCAGGATTTCCATTGGAATTGGTGCCTTCTTATTGGGCAGGAACAAGGGCTTACGAGCTTTTTGGGGAAATCCATCAATTATTGGCATTACCTGCTGTTCGTTTTTTTGAGTCTGTCTTTCAATCCCCTCCTGATAGGGATATAACACTGGATCGTCATACCGCAACTAATCCCTTTCAGAGTGTTTTTTCTTGATGAATGCGGCGCAAAGTCTGATTTAAGCTATTATTCTTAATATTAGTGATCAAAAATCCACTCGTTTTGAAACTTTAATACCTTTAATGCGGAATTTATGGTAACGGAAAGGTGATATTATGGAAAATGTAATGCTTGAAATAAAAAATAATATAGCTTGTCTTACCATTAATAGACAGGAACAATTAAATACGTTTAACTATGAGGTGCTTACTGAATTAGAGACAGCATTAGACGATATAAAACTAAATAAGGAAGTGAGGGTGGTTATTGTTACTGGCGCAGGCGAAAAAGCATTCAGTGCCGGTGCAGATTTAAAAGAAAGAAGGACACTAACAGAAAAGCAAGTCAGAAGAAATGTCAACAAGATTAGAGATGTTTTCCTTACGTTAGAAGAACTGCCTCAACCATCCATTGCAGCCATCAATGGCTATGCGCTAGGAGGGGGCTTCGAATTGGCTCTGGCATGCGATTTTCGGATCGCTGTTGATGATGCTACATTAGGCCTCCCTGAAGTGAGCTGGGCTATTGTTCCTGGGGCAGGCGGTACACAGCGGCTTCCTAGATTGATTGGCATTTCAAAAGCAAAAGAATGGATTTTGACTGCTAGAAAGGTTAAAGCACAAGAAGCGGTTCTTATGGGAGCTGTTAATAAATCTGTTCCAAGGGAAAAACTATGGGAAGAAGTGAATGCGCTTGCATACGAAATGATGAATAACGCACCTCTTGCTGTAGCACAAGCAAAATATGCCATGAATAATGGCTCAAACACGGATATTTATTCGGGTTTAAAAATAGAATCCCAAGCATATGAACGAATTATTCCTACTAAAGATAGAATAGAAGCATTAGAGGCTTTTAAAGAGAAAAGAAAACCACAATTTAGAGGTGAATGATTTCTATAGAGGATGCACTTATAACAATATAAGGAGGTTGAATATGAATATAAAACGTTTGAATGATAAAGTTTACCGCGTTGGTATTCCTGTGCCATTTCCTATGAAATATGTATATTGTTACTTGATGGAAAATGAATTTGGTTACACGTTAATAGATACTGGTTTTCATTACAAAAAAGCAGTAGAAGCGTGGGAAGAGACATTTGAAGAACTACAAGTTGATACGAATCGGATCCATACAATCTTCCTAACACATTTTCATCCCGATCATTCTGGCCTTGCAGGTTGGATGCAGCAGAGGACAGGTGCTAGGGTGTGGATGAGTAGTGATGATTTGGAAATGTTTCAACTTGCTTTTAAAGATAATGGCGTTCAGAAGGAAAATGTTGAAAAACTCATTTATGACCATGGTGTACCAGCTAAACTTCGAGATGAAATTCAAACAAATCTACAAAAAATGAGCAAACATGTTCAACCTTTTGTGGATATAAATCCTATCACAGAAAAAGAATGCAAGTTGGATGATAGGACATGGGAAATTATTCAAACCCCTGGACACAGTAAGGGTCATCTTTGCTTTTACCAAAAAGAAGAAAAGATCTTAATAGCTGGTGATATGATACTTGATCCTATTACTCCTAATATTAGCCTTTGGCCTGGAGGAAGTGAGTATCCATTACATGATTATTTTAACTCATTAGAAAAATTAATGGATTATTCCGTAGAACAGGTATGGCCTGGCCATGGGGATATTATTTATCATGTTACGGAAAGAATAGAAGAGTTAATGCACCACCATTATAGTCGACTTGATAAAATATCTTCTTTAGCAACTAGTAAATCCACGTTTGAAATTGCCGACGCACTCTTTGCCGGACGACAACTAAATGCCCATCAGTGGCGGTTTGCGATTTCAGAAACGCTCGCACACTTAGAATATTTGGCTGACGAGCGTAAAATATCCCGAATACAGTCGACTCCTATTTTGTATGCGAATTCCCTATAGTGTGTGTTCAAAACTCCGATGGTTTTTCAGATTATTAGACTACCATTAATGATAACAGACTAAAGTCATTTTGAACTTTATTCCTGTTATAGAGGTTATAAAAAATACTGTTACGAAGTTTTAAAACCATTGTTCCACTCCTTCTAGGAAGTGGAACAATGGTTTTTTGTAGTATAACATTGATAAGTTGTGAAAAATTACTTGGACGGAACTAAATCCAATAAAGGTTCATTGTAAAATTAAATGCAACAAATAATACAAAAGAAAAAAATATCTATTTTTCATTGACATTAAAAGCGGCGTTGGTTTATTATATATAATATACGAAAGTTAATAAAACGTAATGTAATTATGATGCGTTTATAGATTTATAGCAAACCTATATAACTATTACTTTGAAAAGAGGAGGGTTTAGATGTCAATAAAAAACGCAAATGATACCGCTTTCCTTAATCGTGGTGCAGCTATGGAAAATAACGAAAATATCGTTACGTGTTCATTCTGTTCGTCTAAAAACGTTAGTAAAATAGCTCCATTTGGAACCGCGCAACTTGTCAGTCAATATTACTGTAATAATTGTAAAAGTATTTTCGAGTATGTTAGGTGGAGAGAAAATTAAAGGTATAAGTGAGGGATCTATTCGTTATGCAGATCAAACAAATAGGCGTCATTGGTTCAGGCACAATGGGATCAGGAATTGCACAATTACTAGTGCAAAGTGATTTTGCAACAATCATGTATGACATAAACGAAGATATTCTTGAGAAAGCCAAAAACTCCATTTTTAAAAGACTCGATCGGTTAAAAGAAAAAGAACGTCTTACTCCAGATCAGTGGAGCAAAAGTAAAGCAAATCTGACACTTTCATCACAGATAAAAGATCTTCAGGATTGTGATCTAATTATAGAAGTTGTACCAGAAAAACTAGAGTTAAAGAAAAATATATTCAAGGAAGTAGAGAGAATTTGTCAACAAGATGCAATATTAGCCACTAATACTTCTTCATTGTCCGTAACAGAAATTGCAAGTAGTTTAAATCACTCAGAAAGTGTTGTTGGCATGCACTTCTTCAATCCAGCTCCCCTTATGCCATTAATTGAAATCATAAAAGGGATAAAAACTGCTCCAGAAGTTATTGATCAAGTTATGAATTTCGCAAAGCAGTTACATAAAAGTCCTGTTTTGTGCGAAGATACCCCTGGATTTATTGTGAATCGGGTAGCACGTCCTTTTTATAATGAGGCAATTCGTATCATGAAAGATCAGATAGCGTCACCTGAACAAATCGACACTATTATGAAAAAAGCAGGGAATTTTAAGATGGGCCCTTTTGAATTACAGGATATGATTGGTATCGATGTTAACTTTTCATCTACCAAATCCGTTTATCAAGGTTTCTTTGGAGAAAGTAGATTTAGGCCAAATTCGTATCAGGAAAGAATGGTTCAAGCAGGTATTTTGGGACGAAAAACGAACAAGGGGTTTTACGATTATGAGTAGGATTAATCAGGTTATCATTATTGGCCATAACCCTATTGCAAAGGTACTCTACGAAAAATGTAAACGTTCAGGTGTTTCTGTTTTTTGGAATGATTTAAGTCAGGGAATAAATGCAGATGTAATTATTGAAACTGAAAACAGCAATCGAGAAGAGAAGAAGAAAGCAATTCAAGAGATTGAAGCTGCGGTACATCCAGAAACAACAATCCTTTCAACAGTACTAAGGCTTCCAACTACTGAAATAGCATCTTGGGCACAAAATCCTTCGAGGATCGTTGGTTTTGGAACGTTTGCAACGATAGAAAGGACAGGTCTTGTAGAAATAGCTCCAGCACTACAAACCAATCCTTCACATCTAAACGAATCAAAGGGATTTTTTCGGATGATTGGCAACGTTACAGAAGTCGTAAAAGATGAAGTGGGTTTAGTCTTTCCGAGAATCCTAGCTATGATCATCAATGAAGCTGCTTTTGCGTTAATGGAAAACACTGCAGATGCAGCAAGTATAGATGAAGCAATGAAAAAGGGAACCAATTATCCTTATGGGCCGTTAGAATGGGCGGAGAAAATTGGCCTCGAAGACATTTATGCAATTTTACAAGGTTTATTTGATCAATTAGGAGAGGAGCGGTATCGGCCTGCTTCATTAATAAAAAAATTAATATATGCAGGGTGGACTGGTGAAAAAGCTCAAAAAGGATTTTATTATTATCAAAATCATTTAAGGGGGAGTGAAGTGAGTGAATGAAGCAGTAATTGTTGAAGCGGTCAGAACCCCTATTGGTAAATTCAATGGTTCACTAACTCAAGTTAGGCCAGACGATCTGGCCGCACATGTAATAAAGGAATTAATAGGAAAGAAAGATCTAGATCCTTCCTTACTGAACGACGTTTATTTTGGTTGTGCAAACCAAGCTGGGGAGGATAACAGAAATGTGGCCCGAATGGGGTTACTACTGGCTGGACTTCCTGACACTGTTCCAGGGGTAACGGTTAATCGTTTATGCGGTTCGGGTTTGGAGGCAGTAAATCAAGCGTTTGCAGCTATAAAAGCAGGAATCGGAGAAATGTATATTTCTGGCGGAACTGAAAATATGACAAGATCTCCTTATGTCATGCCGAAGCCTCATTTATCAGGAGCGAGAGGTAACCAAACTATGTATGATACAACAATAGGGTGGAGGCTCGTGAATGAGAAGTTAGCTGAAGCGTACCCGCCGATAAGCCTAGGGAAAACTGCAGAAAATGTAGCAGAAAAGTATAACATTTCAAGAGAAGAACAAGATGAATTTGCGCTAAGCAGTCAGCTGAAAGCGCAAAAGGCAGTGGAGAAGAATCGTTTTTCAGAAGAAATAGCCCCGATCTCCATTCTCCAAGAGAAAGAAGAGGTACTTTTTGATACAGATGAACATTTGCGTCCTAATAGTACTCTGGAAACATTAGCAAAACTAAGACCAGTATTTAAGGAAAATGGTACGGTTACAGCAGGAAATTCTTCTGGAATTAATGATGGATCAAGTGCCTTGCTAGTTATGAATAATAACAGAGCTGAGGAACTGGGGATGAAGCCAAAGGTTCGTGTTGTTGCTGCTTCAGTTGCAGGGGTACATCCTTCCTATATGGGACTAGGTCCGATTCCTGCTGTTCAAAAAGCATTGAAACAGGCGAATTTGACGGTAGAAGATTTAGACCTAATTGAAATCAATGAAGCATTTGCTTCTCAGTCCATCGCTTGTATAAGGGAATTGAAATTTGACATAGAAAAAGTAAATGTCAATGGAGGGGCTATTGCGTTAGGTCATCCATTAGGGTGCAGTGGAGCTAGAATTATGACAACACTCATTCATGAGATGCAAAAACGAGATTGTCGCTATGGGCTAGCAACCATGTGTATTGGTGTTGGTCAGGGGATTGCAACCATAGTTGAAAAATTATAGGAGGTTTTATGATGACTGAAATTACAAAAGAAGGTAAACGTGGTACAGAAGTAATAAAGGAGCAATACCAATTATTTATTAATGGTGAATACAAAGATAGCAGTAACGGTGACAGATTTGAAGTAGTAAATCCGGCTACAGGAGAAATACTAACATCTGTTGCTAAAGGTACAAGAGATGATGCAGATAGTGCAGTTCAAGCGGCGAAAACTGCTTTTGAGAGTGGTAAGTGGCCTAGACAAACGGCAGCTAAACGCGCAAGGTTGTTAAATAAAATTGCTGAACTTATGCGTAAGCAATTTGAACAACTTGTCGAAGCAGAGGTATTGAATACTGGAAAAACTGTAGCTGCGGCACAAGGACAGATCATGCAGGCAATACAGGACTTTGAATATTATGCTGGTGCGATAACTTCATTTGGAGGAAAAACAAATCCAATGCCAAATGGTTTCTTTAATTATACATTAAAAGAACCAGTTGGTGTATGTGCACAAATCATTCCTTGGAACTATCCATTGATGATGGCTGCTTGGAAAGTTGCTCCTGCTCTTGCTGCTGGATGTACAGTTGTTTTAAAACCAGCCAGCTATACACCAATTACCGCATATATGCTTGCAGATATTTGTAAAGAGGCAGGAGTGCCAGACGGAGTAGTGAATGTTCTAACTGGAAGCGGTGCTGATATAGGTTCCTATTTAACGGATCATCCAGATGTAGATAAAGTAGCATTCACTGGTGAAACGGAGACAGGGAAAGACATCATGTCCAGAGCATCTCAAACTTTGAAAAGAGTAACACTAGAACTTGGTGGTAAGTCTCCTAATCTAGTATTTGACGATTGTGATATCGATAATGCGGTGGACGGGTCGTTATTTGGTATATTTTACAATTCAGGTCAGTCTTGTGAGGCAAGATCTAGATTGTTTGTTCAGGAAGACATTTATGATGAGTTTATGGAAAAGTTTTTGGATAAGGCAGCTAAGTTAAAAGTGGGGGATCCATTTAATGAAAAGACACATATGGGTGCTGTAATTTCTAAAAGTCATGAAAAAGTAATTGATGATTATGTGCAATTAGCTAAAGAAGAAGGTGGGGAAATTCTTTTTGGAGGAAAACGGCCAGAAGGGGAAGAATATAATAATGGATTCTGGTATGAACCGACAATCATAGGTGGCGTTACGAATGATATGCGTATCTCGCAGGAAGAAGTGTTTGGGCCAGTTGTAGTTGTAATGAAATTCAAAGATGAAAAAGAAGCCTTGAAGCTAGCAAATGACACGAAATTCGGACTTGGATCCGCTGTCTGGACAAAAGATCATGCAAAGGCAACAAGGGTTGCTGCTGGAATAAAGGCAGGGATTGTTATGGTTAATAACCATATTTCAGCTTTCCCAGGTTCACCATTTGGCGGTTACAAACAGTCAGGTTTTGGAAGAGAATTAAGTTTGGAAACATTGGACTTGTATATGGAAACGAAGAGTGTCGTCTCTTATACCGGTGAACGTCCTTTAAACCCTTTTGGACTTTAAATTATAAACTGCTAGAGTTAAAGCATGTGAATCTAGTTGAAATATGAATCAAATAAATAGATAAAATGACAAGGAGGAAAAAAATGAGTGCAACAACTGCAACAGAAAACAAAATGTTAACGGTGAAAAAGGCAGAAGGGGTGGCAGAAGTTCATATTCATGTGAATAAGACGAACGCGTATGATTTGGATTACTACAGAGAACTAAATGCAGCGATTGATGATATCCGTTTTGATCCAGATATTAAGGCAGTTATCTTAATGAGTGATATGCCTAAATTTTTTTCAGTCGGAGCGAACGTGCAGTTTTTAAAAAGTTCCGATCCAAAGTTTAAAACCCAGTTTTGTCTGTTCTGTAACGAAACTTTGGATAAAATAGCACGTTCCCCACAAATTTGGATTGCCTGCTTGGAAGGACATACGGTCGGTGGAGGACTGGAAATGGCGCTAGCATGCGACCTGCGTTTTATTGGGGATGAAGCAGGTAAAATTGGTCTACCAGAAGTGTCCCTAGGCGTGTTGGCAGGAACAGGCGGCACCCAACGTTTAGCACGTCAAGTTGGCCATTCGAAAGCGTTAGATATGAATGTAACTGGTGAAACAATCAGCCCGCAGGAGGCTTATGACATTAAATTGGTAGATCGTTTATATCCTCAGTCGGAAATCCGTGAACAAACACAAGCGTACGCGAAAAAAATTGCGAATAATGCTTCCTATGCAGCTGGGAATATCAAGCTTTCTATTATGAACGGAAAAGAAATGCCGTTAAACGTAGCGATCCGTTATGAAGGCGAACTACAAAATCTATTATTCCGTTCTGACGATGCACAAGAAGGATTACAGGCATTTCTTGATAAACGTAGCCCTGAGTGGAGTGGCAAATAAGAAGGTAACAGTAAATATTAATATGCAGCATAGATTGAGATGACGTTAATAGTACGTGTTCAAAAAGTCGTCGAATTAGAAGATGGACTAATGTCGCCACGTTCGTGTCAAACGTGGATCAGCCCGTCATGGGCAAGCAGATGCGTAGCCTATCATTTGGTGACTTTTTGAACAACCTCTAATAGTACCGCTCGCTTACACAAGTATTTAAGTCAGTTGATTTAAGTGAATTTAATCTTTAAAAAGGGGTGTGTAAATTTCAATGAGTGATCATTTTAATCCAGTTAGTGGAATAGATTCACCGTATAATGCTGCATTAAGATTTATAGATAGGAATATAGAAAAGGGTTACGGAGAGAAGACTGCCATCTATTTCGAGAACAAACAAATTAGTTATGCTGAACTAAACAAGGAAGTAAATCAATTTGCTCAAGCTTTATCTGATATTAATGTAGAACATGAAAATAGGGTAATGCTGCTCATGCATGATAGCCCAGAATTTATAATTTCGTTTTTTGGTTCTGTGAAAATTGGAGCTATACCAGTTCCACTCAATACTTTAGGGACTGCTAAGGATTATGTATATTATTTAAATCATAGTAGGGCAAAGGTACTTGTAGTTAATGATGATCTTTGGGAAAATATAAAAGATTTTAGAAGTGAATTTGCCTACTTACGACATGTAATTGTTGTATCTGATCATAATTATAGCTATGATAATGTTATTCATTTTAAAGACTTTGTAAAAGGTAAATCAGAATATGTAAAAACTTTTTACTCAACAGTAGATGATGCAGCATTTTGGCTTTATACGTCTGGTAGCACAGGAAAACCAAAAGGAGCTATTCATTTACAAAAAAGTATGGAGCATGCTCTATCCAACTTTGCAAAAAAAGTACTTCGTATGACTGAGGACGATGTAACTCTTTCCGCTTCTAAACTGTTTTTTGCCTATGGTTTGGGTAACGGAATGTATTTTCCCTTAGGTGTGGGGGCTAGTACAGTGCTAATGAAAGATAAACCCACTCCAGAAAAGGTGTTTGAAGCAATTGAAAGGTACAAACCTACTATATTTTTTGGTGTACCGACACTTTATGGTTCCATGCTTGATTATGTGGAACGTTCTGAAAAGAAATATGACCTTTCTTCCATAAGAGTTTGTGTTTCTGCTGGTGAAAAGCTTCCGTCACATTATTTTAAAAAATGGAAAGAGAAATTTAGTATAAACATTCTTGATGGTATTGGCTCTACCGAAGTACTTCATATTTATCTGTCCAATACGTTAGAAAACTTTAAACCGGGAAGTACAGGTAAAGTGGTACCTGGTTATGAAGCAAAGATCGTAAATGAAAAGTTTGAACCAGTTGAGTCTAATGAAGTAGGGGATCTTTTGATTAAGGGAGATAGTATCACTGCTGGATACTGGTCTAATAGTGTTCAAAACAAAATGAAATTGAACGGAGAATGGCTACATACTGGTGATAAGTATTACAAAGATGAAGATGGCTATTACTGGTATGTCGGCAGGTCGGATGATATGTTAAATGTAGGAGGCATTTTGGTTTCGCCTATCGAGATTGAAAGCGCTCTCATAGATCATACTGACGTTTTGGAAGTGGCAGTGCAAGGAAATGAAAATGAAAAAGGTTTAGAAAAGCCAAAAGCTTATGTTGTGTTAAAAGAAGGAGTTGTCGGAAATAGTGACAAAGAAGCTGAATTAATTCAGTATGTTAGAGGTAAACTGGCAAAACATAAATATCCACGTGAAATCACCTTTATGGAAAGTTTACCCAAAACCACTACAGGGAAAATTCAAAGATTTAAACTAAAACAATCGTTAACAGATACAAACAACGTATAAATTTCCTTGATTTTCCACTTTACTGAAGTGGAAAATCAAGTTTTTTAATAGTATAGGGAATTGTAAAATTATTTGCGCGTGAATAACGATCGGCTAGTATGTCACGTCTAGTTCTAGCGCCGAGCGATTGCGCTTTTGTTCCCGTAAAAATTAGTTTTGTATTGTTGTGAGTGTGAACAAAAAGAGGCATTTATGGTAAAGCACAACAACTACTAAATGAGGGAGAGATGATATGAACATAAATTCAACAGCACCTATCATTTATCCAATTATTGTTCCAACTTCTAGTACCTTATTATCTTTTAATTTTTACCTTGTGAAAAATCAAGATAAATTATTTCTAGTAGATGCTGGTCTAGATTCAGAGAAATGCTGGCTTTATTTTAATCATGTATTAAAAGAGAATGGATTTAAACTCAACGATATAAATGGAATTATTTTAACGCACAGTCATCAAGATCATACTGGAATAGTTAATCGTGTGCTATCTTTACATGAGATACCTGTTTATGCCCACCAAAGTTCGCTTGACCGCCTGGCAAGAAATGAAACATTTTTGAATAAACGTATTGATTTTTTCCGGTCTTTATATTCCGAGATGGGATGCAAGGAAATGGGAGAAAAACAAGTGAAATTATTGCAAAAAAAAGCAAAGCAAAATCAATATCAAGCGATAAAAGCCAAAATATTACCACTAAAAGAAGGAGACAGAATATATGGATTTAAGGTTATTGAAACACCTGGACATTGGCCAGACCACATTGCCTTACTTAATCCAGAAAGTGGGATATTGCTTGGAGGTGATCACTTGATCCAGCATATATCAAGTAATGCATTGATAGAGCCTGATGAACTAGGGAAAAAGATATCAACACTGCAACAGTACGAGAGGTCTCTAAAAAAATGTAAAGATTATGCTTTAACCGTTACCTACCCAGGTCATGGGGAGATCGTGGAAGATCCTAAAGAACTTATCAAAAAAAGGCTAAATGGTATAGAATCGAAATCAGAAAAGATAAGAAAGATCATAAGCAATAAACAACCTTGCACAGCTGCACAAGTTGCTCAAACATATTACGAGCACAAATATGATAGTGAGTTTTCTTTAGTTATGTCTGAAATTATTGGACATTTGTATCGGCTTGAAGGATTAAATAAAATATCAAAAAAACAAAAAAACAGCGAATGGCATTATTATTCCTGTGGGTAAGAAGTGAGGACTTTAATCCCTCAAAAGTATCTTTTATAAGAATTCTATAATTATTGAGACCTAGGGGATCATTTCTTCTCCCTTCATGAAGGGAACAAAAACGCTTGATGTTTGTCAGATAAATACACACAAAGAAGGGCAAAGCTATTCTAGTCTTTGCCCTTCTTTGTGTGTATTTTCAGGAAGAATCCTTAAAGTGCGTGTGTAAAAAGCTGTGAATTAGAAGGTTATTAAGAAAGTCACGTCCTGTGTCAAACGCCGGAACTGCTCGTCGTGGGAAAGCAGATGCTCGGCTTATCATTTGGTGGCTTTTTAAACAGCCTCTTAAAACAATTTAGGTGGATACGAAACTACTGAGAATTAAGAACTTAATGATAAAAACTTGTTTCTAGTAGCAGTGTCAAACTCCTCTGATGGGCCATCAAACACTATGTTACCTTTATTTAGAACATAAACATGATCGGCTAGAGAAGTAGCCATTGCGAGGTTTTGTTCAACTATTAGCATTGGTAGCCCTTCATTTTTTAAATGTATAATAATTTTAATTACTTCTCGAACCATTAAAGGAGAAAGACCTTCTGAAGGTTCATCCAACAAAAGAAGTTTAGGGTTTGTCATAAGGGCTCTGCCTATCGAGAGCATTTGCTGTTCTCCTCCACTAAGGTTTCCGCCCATTGAGGATTCTCGTTCTTTTAGGCGGGGGAACATATCATAAATATCATTTAAATTCCAACCGTCTTTATACGGTCTGTGAGTTGTCAGCAAATTTTCTTTAACAGTTAGATTCCCAAAAATTCTTCTGCCTTGTGGAACGATTCCAATTCCTGATTTGGATACCTTATAGTTAGGTTCTCCCTGAATTTCTTTCCCGTTTATTAAAATTTTCCCCTGTTTGGATGGTGTAATTCCCATAATAGAATGAAGGGTAGTTGTTTTCCCCATGCCATTGCGTCCGAGCAGAATCGATACCGATCCTTTTTGTACACTCAATGTTACACCATGAAGTATATGGCTATCTCCATAGTATGTATGGAGATTTTGAACTTCAAGCATTAGTCTTCATCTCCAGTTCCAATATATATTTTGTTTACTCTTTCATCTTTTCTTACAGTATCAGGTTCACCCACCGTTAAGACCTCGCCATCATTTAACACAACCATCCGATCTGCTAAGCCGAAAACAACATCCAAATCGTGCTCAATAACCATTAATGTCAATTCTCTAGGCAGTCCATAAAGCAATTTTACAATATAGTTAGTTTCTGATTGAGACATACCTGCAGTTGGTTCATCAAGTAACAAGATAGAGGGATCAGATGCAATACCTAACAAAATTTCAATTTGTCGCTGTTCCCCGTATGACAAACTTTTAACAATTACTTCTCGACGATGGCTTAATCCCCATGTTTCTAAAAGCTCATAAGCTTTAAGATATAAATCGGGATATTGTTTCTCTTCCCTCCTGTTAAACCACTTATGACCATACCCTTGCCTCCTTTGTAAGACGAGAAGCAAATTTTCTAAAACGGATAACTCGTTCAATAGATTGTTCTTTTGAAATGTTCTGGCAATCCCGTTTTGAGCCCGTAAATAGTTTGGCTGCTTTGTTATGTTTTTATTATAATGAAATATCTTTCCGTGGGTAGGCTTTATGTCTCCAACAAGCAAGTTAAAAAAGGTTGTTTTCCCAGCTCCATTCGGTCCAATAATACCTATGCGTTCACCTTTTTCAACCTCGAGTGAAATATCTTTTAATATAGTCAATCCGCCAAAGCTTTTACCGATACCGCTGATTGTTAATATTTTATCTTCTACCAAACTATTCACCCCTACTTATCTATTATCTATACTAGGCAGCCTTTGACTTTCTTTTCGCATCATACTTTAGCTTTCTTTTTTTTGCTAAGCGCATCAAACTTTGTCCAATTCCGACGATTCCTTTAGGGAAGAAGATAACAAAGATAATAAAGACCGATCCTACAATTAACATCCATGAATCCGTGTATGAACTAACAACTGTTTCCAATATAACGAATAAAGCGGCTCCCAAAACCGGACCTAGCATTGTACCTGAACCACCTATTAAAACCATAATTAAAACGTTACCTGACATTGTCCAATACACATCACTTGGAGCAATAAATCCATTAAAATAAGTATACAGAGAACCAGATAGACCCCCGAATGCGCCAGCTAGGACAAATGCTACATACTTGTAAACACTGGTATTATATCCCGTAGCTTTAACTCTTAATTCATTTTCGCGAATTCCAATTAATACTTGACCAAAAGGGGATTTAACTATTATCCCCAAAATTGCATAAGTGGCTAAAAAGACAAGTAAAACTATATAGAAAACGTAAACCGCATTGGAAAACTCAAATCCCGACAGAACTGCATTGGGAATTCCAGAGAGGCCGTTTGATCCTCCTGTAATGTTAGTCGATTGATAGATAAATGAATAAATCATTTGCGAGAACGCTAATGTTAACATAAGAAAGTAGAACCCACTGACTCTCATACAAAAGGCTCCAATAATAGCTGCTGTAATAATTGACACAATAATTGATGCCCCCATCGACACTAATAAGTTGTTAGAAAGATTTAAGGAAACCAAACCTGCCGTATATGCACCAATACCAAAAAATGCGGCATGCCCTAATGAAACAAGGCCAGTAAAGCCTACTAATATATTTAAACTTAAGGCAAAGATCGCGAGGATCAGAATTTCAGAGAGTAAATTCAGGTGAAATAGAGAAAGAACAAGTGGAGCTAAGCCTAATAGTACAAATACTGTAACTAGCTTAAATACTATAGTTTTCACGTTTAAACCACCTTCTTTCCTAATAAACCATTTGGTTTTAGCACAAGAATAACTGCCATAAGTCCAAAAATCAGAAACATGCTTATTTCAGGTGCTAGAAAACGGCTAAACGTTTCTACTATCCCAACTAGAAGACTTGCTACAAGCGTACCTGCAACAGAACCCAGTCCTCCAATTACGAGAACGACCAGCGCAAGAATTAGCGTTTGAAATTCCATACTGGGGTAAATCCCTAAAATTGGGGCAGCAACTACTCCACCAAATGCAGCTAAAACCCCGCCTATTATAAAGACAGATGTAAAGACTAATTTGATATTTATTCCTAGCGCACTTACCATTTCCTTATCGCTTAATCCAGCTCGGATTATTGCTCCCCATTTTGTTTTGTTTTGCACCATCCATAAAAGGATTGCTATTGCTATGCCAATTCCAATAACTGCAAAGCGGTAAACTGGAAATTTTTGTTCGAAAATAGTAACAGAGCCTGATAAGACCGATGGCACTTTGATCGAAAGTACATCAGATCCCCAGATAACTGGGGCAATATCATTGAATATATAGGCTAATCCGAACGTTAGTAAAACTTGTGATAATTGCCCAAGGTGATAGGTTGGGCGGAGCAATGTAATCTCCACCACCAATGCGATCAGACCAACAACCATTGGAGCAACAAATAAAGCTAGCCAAAAACTTTGCGTATATGTTTCAGTAATAGAATAAGCAATATATGCGCTAAACATGTAGAATGATCCGTGTGCTAGATTTAAAACTCCTAGTATTCCGAAAACAAGTGTAAGTCCACATGTAATAATGAATAAAAGTAAGCCATATGCTACAGCGTTCACAAGTTGCGCTCCAATTAATTCCACATTAATACTCCTTCCTGATGTTTATTTGCCTGGATCTTTAACTTCCTCAACTTTGTAAATTACTTTATTTTCAGTTTTATCTTCTACAGCCAGCGTCTTTGTGATATACATATTTTGAATAATTTGATGTGTTTCCTTATCAAACTTTATAGGGCCTCGTGGGCTAGTAAATGATACATTGGAAATTGCCTCCACTACT
The DNA here is from genome assembly GCF_028416575.1 of Terrihalobacillus insolitus. Lineage (GTDB taxonomy): Bacteria > Bacillota > Bacilli > Bacillales > Amphibacillaceae > Terrihalobacillus > Terrihalobacillus insolitus. The sequence goes on from NZ_JAMQKB010000004.1 coordinate 47,875, forward strand.
TTATCTGAATCTGACACATCGCCATCTAATTCTTTAATTGCTTCCACCATGATACTTGCTGCATCATATCCTTCCAAAGATTCAATAGTTGGTCGGGTTCCATATGCTTTTTCATAGGCCTTTATAAAGTTTTGGTTCTCCTCTGTCTCTAGACTATAATCCCAAAATGTAGATGCTAGAATTCCTTCTGCTGCACTTCCAACAGATTTACGCAAATTTTCTGATACTAACCATCCTGATCCAACGAGAGTAAAATCTTTATCTAATCCATACTGTTCGAATTGTTGTACAAAACGAACGGCATCGCTTCCAGCAAAGAAGGAGTATACACCGTCTGCTTCTTCACCCCCGATGGTCGTTAGATAAGAGGCATAATCGTTATTACCTAAAGGAGGATAAACATTGCCGACTATCTCACCACCTGCTGCAATATACGCTTCCTTAAATGCGGTTGAAACCTCTCGTCCAAACGCATAATCAGCGGCAGCAATATACATTTTATCCCCGACGTTTTCATAAGCCCATTCGCCCATTGAGTTACCAATTTGCCATGAAGAGAATGATGATCTCCAAATATAATCGCTACGCTTTCCTCTAGTTAGATCGTTTCCGCCTGCATGAGAAACAAGAAATGGCAATTTGTTAGAGTCAACATCATTACGGACCGCATAAGCAACAGCTGTACTTACTGGGCCTGTTAAAATATCAATATTATCTTGATCCATTAACTTACGGATACGCCTTAAGGCAACCTGTGGATCAGCTTCTGTATCTTCTTCGATTAATTCGATTTTTTTCCCTGAAACTTCCCAACCAATACTATCGAAATAAAGTTTCATGCCGTTTAATAGATCTTTTCCAAGAGATGCATAAACACCAGAGAATGGAAGAATTGCCCCTACTTTAATCGTTTCTTGCCCGTCACCGTCCCCTGACTCATCTGATTCTGATTCAGAGTTTAAGCTTGATTCTATCGCACTATTTCCACAAGAAGATAAGATAGCTAAAACAAAAACCAAACTGATAAGCATAAGTATTTTTCTCATTTTTTGTCTCCACCTTTTTTGTTTTTAGGAAGCGCTTACAATTAATGATGTTATTTTCTGAATTTTATGATACATTCAACTCATGAAATAATCAATACCTTTTTGAAACTTTAGCAAAAAAAACATAACATAATATTTGTGTTTTTTTTAAAATAAACTAATAAATAAGGGTTATATCTAATAATATTCCATGTACTTATTATTAATAATAAACTTCCGTAGTAATTTTAATTATAAATTTTTGTGAGATTCATTTAGAAAATGAAATTTTAAAATACACTTGACATTCGCTAGTTGTTGAAATATTCTAAAATCTATAAATTCATATTTTCGCGGATGAGAATTATGGGAGAGTACGGAAAATTAGTCGCCGAAGGAGCAAGTTCCAAAACAACCCATGGAATTAATCTCTCAGGTAAAGGGACCATAATTTGACGCATCTCTGGAGAGCGCATATTCAAATATGCCACCAAAGGGGAACCTACATTAAGTAGCATAAAACTCTCAGGTAAAAGGACAGAGAAGGGGGAATTTAACTCCCTTTTTCTGTGCTTTTTTGTTTTCCTAAAAGGGTTAGGGGTGATGTAAATGGTATAGCGAAAAGCATAAAAATGCCTCGCAGATTTTCAGAGGAATTATTGAGCAAGCACAGATAGAATCTGGGCGCAAATATGTGCAAGGCCATTTTTTATCAATTCATTATAAAAAGGAGGAACAAATCTTGGAAAAAGTATTGCAAACGGCAAATAGTTTTCCGCTTTGGATTTTTGCTTTACTTATTGTTGGCATTGTAATATTTCAAGGGATTGTCTTTATCAAACTATGTACGAAAGCAAGTTCATCTGTTGGAATGACTAATACAGATGTGAAAGCTGCTATTAGAGCTGGAGCGTTTAGCTCTTTGGGGCCTTCTTTAGCGATTGTTTTTGTAGCTATTTCTTTTATTACACTTATAGGAAATCCTGTTACATTAATGCGAATTGGGATTATCGGTTCTGCTGCGATCGAAACGGTAGGTGCCAGCATTGGTGCAAAAGCAGCTGGAACTGATTTAGGATCTGCTAACTTTACTGCCCAGGCGTTTACTACTGCTGTTTGGGTTATGTGTCTTGGTGGAATGGGGTGGCTATTATTTACAGCCCTCTTTACAAAATCTCTAGGAAAAATACAAGAAAAAGCAGCTGCTAAAACTAAAAATGTAAACGCTTTAAATACTATTTCGATTGCTGCGATGGTGGGAGCCTTTGGTTATCTTGGAGGAAGTGAAATGGTGAAAGGCTTTAACGAGTCTATTGTATTAGTTGTTGCATTTATCGTCATGCCAATCATTATATGGATTGCCAATAAGCTAAAGATGAGCTGGTTAAAAGAATGGTCACTTGGATTGGTTATCATTGTAGGATTATTTGTAGGATATTTCATATCTTAATAGAAAGGTAGGGGAAGATCAATGTCAATTAGTAATGAAGGGAAAAATATAGCTCTTAGTGAAGGTACTACGGGGGCAAAAGAAATAGGAACGACACCAATGATCGATTTTGAGACATTTCAAATTAAATCCCATTTTTGGGGACGTTTGACCATTTGGGCAGTGATCGTTTTAACATTAGCGGTACCTCTTTATCTTTCATTTGTTCTTGGTTTTCATCCTGGTTGGAGTACAATTATTTCAGGTTTTGCTGCTTATGCATCCATTGTCATGTTTGTGTGGGTACTTGAACCAATCAGTTATTATCCGGTATTAGGTGTTTCTGGTACATACCTTGCCTTTTTAACTGGTAATATAGGAAATATGTGCCTTCCATGTGCCTCAATTGCTCAAAATGTTGTTGGCGCAGAACCTGGAACAAAAAAAGGCGAAATTACCGCTTCACTGGCCATAGCCACAGCCTCTATCGTTAATATTGTCATGCTTTTAATCGCTATACTTGCTGGTTCTTACTTTATATCTTTAATGCCAGAATCTGTTGTAAGTAATTTCCGATTTGTTCTCCCAGCAATATTCGGGGCAGTAATTGCCCAATTTGCAATTAAGAAACCTTTATTCGGAGTTATTGGAATAGCCTTTGGATTATTTGTCAATATTGGCCCTGTACCACGTTCTTTACAAACGTTTTTATCAATCCTTGGAACAGTTGTTGTTTGTATGCTTTTGGAGAAAATGAAAAATAAAAAGAAAGAAGCGTAAGTTTAGTTCATAAAACTGCCGTTTACCTACATTAGTAGTTTTGATGCTAGTATAGTTTCATAGACATACTTAGTTAAGAAATTACAATCAATGTCTAAGGAGGGTGTGTCCTATGACGACCAAAAATTATAATGGGGTGTGTACGAAATGAATAAACAGAAAATATTACACTGGATGGAAAAACGTCAGTCAGAGTTTACGGATATGGCAAAATGGATTTGGGAACATCCTCAACTAGCGTATGAAGAAGATTTTGCTTACAACTTACAAGTATCCAAGTTAAAAGATGAAGGTTTTACGATTCATTCACCCATCAGCGGGATTTCTACAGCGTTTACTGCTGAATATGGCTCAGGTAAACCAATTATAGGTATATTAGGTGAATATGATGCATTGCCGGGACTTTCGCAAAAAGTTAGTGCAGTGCAAGAACAAGTTGTTTCAAACGGACCTGGTCATGGATGTGGACATAATTTACTTGGAACAGCTGGTGTAGAAGGAGTTATTGCATTAAAAAAAGTAATGGAAGAGGAAAATCTAAGCGGTACGATTCGCTACTATGGTTGTCCAGCTGAAGAAGTACTGTCAGGTAAAACATTTATGGCAAGATCAGGTGTATTTAACGATTTAGATTGTGCGTTGACCTGGCACCCATGGACATCAAATTCCGCCACAAATATGAGTATGCAATCAATGGTATCTATTAAGTTCAACTTTAAGGGTATCCCAGCACATGCTGCTGCATCACCACATGCTGGGAGAAGTGCACTTGATGCAGTTGAGCTGATGAATGTAGGTGCAAACTATCTACGAGAGCATGTATCAGAAGGATCACGAATTCATTACGTGATTACAAATGGTGGTCTTGCTCCTAATATCGTCCCTGAGTATGCCAGTGTATGGTATTATCTAAGGGCAGCTACAAAAGAACAAGTGGAGGATATGCTTAGAAGAGTCCAAAAAATTTCACAAGGTGCTGCATTAATGACTGAAACAGAAGTAAATTCCGAAATGGAGGCATTTGCTTATAATACGTTGCCGAATGAAACCATAAATGACTTGATGTACGAAAACATGCAAGAATCAGGCTCTTTACAATTTACTGACGAAGAACAAAATTTTGCTCAAGAAATAGTGAAAACAATTGACCCTGATATATTAAAAATGGCTCAAAAAACAACAGGTGAACTTCTCCCGATTACCTATCAAAATGATAAACAAACACTCGGGAAAACAATGCCAGGTTCTACGGACGTTGGTGATGTTAGCTGGATTACGCCAGTGGGGTCCATTATGACTACATGTGCGCCAGTCGGAGTACAATTACATTCATGGCAGGCAACCGCTTCGTTTGGTTCACCGATCGGTTTCAAAGGCATGCATTTTGCAGCACAAACAATGGCGTTATCAGCATATGACCTGTTGATGAATAGGGATAATATATTAGATCGGACAAAAGAGGAATTTCAGAAGAGCACGGATGGAAAGCGTTATGTGGCAGGGATTTCCGATGAAGTAAAACCTCCTTGCATAGAAAAGATCGATAATACGGTTGGGACTAACAGCTAGTATGGTTATAAAACCGAAAACCTTACATATTGGCTGAAATTAGTTGCATTCTTTGTATTTGAATTCGCTTAAATTCAACAAAATCACAAGGTACTACGAGGGCAAATTACGGTAAAAAATAAGGAAGTTGCTTTTTTTGTAGCGCTTACATGGGAACAAAAAGGTGGTGAAAGCAATGACAGAAGATCAGACAGAATATGTATGGTATGCCAGTTATGGCTCCAACTTATGTGAAGAACGGTTTCTTTGCTATATTTTAGGTGGAAGACCACCAGGTTCTGCTGAAAGTGAGGTCGGAGCACGGGATAAAACATTACCAAGGGATTCCCAACCTGTTAAATTTAAATTTCCACTTTATTTCACAGGATATTCCAGCCGTTGGGGCGGTGGTGGTGCGGTTATCGGACTAACAGAACCGGAATCAGAAGAAACGCTCGGTCGCATGTTTTTAATCACGAAGGAGCAGTTTGTCGATGTCGTCAGACAGGAAAACGGGATCGATGATTTCGAGATTGACTTTGAAAAGGTCATCAAAAATAAATCCTTTGTGATGCAGGAGTCGTTTTATGGAAACATCGTTTATACTGGTGATTGTGAAGGGTATCCCATTTTTACCTTTACCAGTTACCGTGACATGAAAGATAACGAGATTTCTATCCCGTCTGAGAGCTATTTAAAAATGCTTATTCGAGGCTACCAGGAGACATTTGATTTAACAAATAAAGAGATTGCAGAATATTTGATAATAAAACCTGGTGTACAAGGGCATTACACGAAAGATCGGCTAATGAATCTCATTAGCGACTAGAAGTCCCACATAAACACGGCAACTGGTTTAATTAAACTGCGACTAATCTCAAATAGTATCATTTACTCATTGAACTTTATTTATCCAATATATAAAGCTAATCACAATATGTGGTTAGCTTTTATGTATAGAGTTGGTTCAATAGGCACCATATGTAAAACTGTGCAGGATCCTAAGACTAATGTCTGAGTTAGAAACGTCCTAATCTTTAAGGGGTTTTTCAAATTTAGTGGACAATGTTTTACCCTAATCCCAATTTTTCTGAATAAATTAGAAGATTTTCTAAAAAATACAGTAAGACAGAGTAAAGTAAAGGAAGTAAACGGAATCCTTATAAATAGTTAATGGAGTTAAAATGTACGTACCATATAAACAATTTTTACTGTTTTCACTGTTTGAATTTTGTATATAATAAATGTACCATCTAAATTAGACTGTTAACCGACTGACTTTTGAACACGCAGTAAATGTAATTTTTCTATTTTACTCTTACATAAAAACTACGAATGATTGCATCAATTTAATGTTTTTATAAAAAGATAATAGAAATAAAATACTAGTAATAATACAAAAAGAGGGGTGTCTTTCAACATGTTTCAATTTAAATGGAAAAGGTTAGGGATAGTTGCTGGATTATCATTATCACTTGTAGTAGCTGGCTGTGGACAAGAAGATACAGACGATACTGCAAATAATGCGGATAATGGTGGTGATGACCAGACCGAGACTACTGCAAATGTTAGTTCAGAAATAGAGTATACGATCACAGGTATCGAACCAGGTGCTGGCATTACGCAAGCAACTGATAATGCTTTAACTGAGTATGAAAATCTTTCAGGCTGGGAACAAGAAACTTCTTCAACAGCTGCAATGTTAACTGCACTTGGGGATGCAATTGATAATGAGGAACCAATTGTCGTAACTGGGTGGTCACCTCACTACATGTTTGCAAAATATGATTTAAAATATTTAGAGGATCCAGAAGGTGTTTTCGGCGGTGTTGAATACATTGCAACTATCGTAAGAAAAGGTTTAAAAGAAGATATGCCTGAGGCTTATACAATTCTTGACAGATTCCAGTGGGAACCAGCTGACATGGAATCAGTCATGCTTGCCGCACAGGACATTGATTTTGAAAAAGCTGCTCAACAATGGGTCGATGAAAACCAGGAAACAGTCGCAGAATGGACGGACGGTGTGGAGCCTGTAGATGGTACTCCAATTGAGTTAGTATTAACTCCTTGGGATACAGAGCGTTCTTCAGCAAATGTTGCAAAAGTAGTATTAGAACAACAAGGTTATGATGTTACACTTACTCCAGTTGATCCCTCTGTAATGTTTCAAGCAATTGCAGAAGGTGATGGAGATGCTTCTCTTGCTCCATGGATGCCTCAGACTCACGCTGCTTTCTATGAAGAGTATGAAGGTCAATTTGAAGATCTTGGGAAAAATTTAACAGGTGCCAAGATTGGGCTAGTTGTACCATCTTATATGGACATTGATTCCATTGAAGATCTGGAACCTGCAGAGTAAAGTAGTAAACGAAAAAACTCCCCTTTAAGGGGAGTTTTTCTTGCTTTATGTGTCCATTGAGCCATCCTCTTTTTTAGTAGGACAGAAAACACGATCTTATGTCCCGCCACCTTGTCACATTGAACGACATTAGTGGAGAGAGGATATTAAATTTGCTACAGTAGACACTAAAAGAGTAATGTAGTGTCATAAGTGTAGGTTGACGAAAATAATAAACAGTAGTCGTAAGAAAAAGGTGATACAATGAATAATAAAGAGGAAAGTACAAAGATAGGATGGAACTTAGATAACAGTTATGTTCGTTTGCCAGAATTATTTTTTTCAAATCTTAGCTTAAACCCTGTACGATCCCCGGAGTTGGTCGTACTGAATAATTCTTTGGCAACAACCCTAGATTTGAACGTCGAAGCGCTAAAAAGTGAAGAGGGTGTAGCAGTTCTTGCAGGCAACCAGACTCCTGATAGCGGTATGCCTCTTGCGCAAGCATATGCTGGGCATCAATTCGGGCATTTTACCATCTTAGGGGATGGTCGGGCCATGCTAATTGGCGAACAAGTCACTCGTCAAGATAAGAGAGTGGATATCCAGCTCAAGGGTTCGGGTAGGACGCCATATTCCCGCGGTGGTGACGGTAGAGCAGCACTTGGACCAATGCTTAGGGAATACATCATCAGTGAAGCTATGCATGCACTTGGTATACCTACTACCCGTAGTCTAGCTGTGGTGACAACTGGAGAAACAATCACTCGTGAAACCGAACTTCCTGGTGCAATAATGACTCGTGTGGCTGCCAGTCATTTGCGTGTTGGTACCTTTCAATACGCTGCGAAATGGGGAACAGAAGAGGAGCTTCAAGCCCTGGCTGATTATGCAATAAAGCGCCACTTTCCAGATGTTGAAGAAGATGAGAATCAATATCTTTCCCTTCTTAAGGAAGTGATCAATCGGCAGGCTGCACTGATTGCACAGTGGCAGCTGGTAGGTTTTGTTCATGGGGTGATGAACACGGATAATATGACCATTAGTGGGGAAACCATTGATTATGGTCCTTGTGCCTTCATGGATACTTATGATCCTGAAACAGTTTTCAGTTCCATTGATAGACAAGGCCGCTATGCCTATGGCAATCAACCGACTATTGGAGGGTGGAATCTAGTCCGTTTTGCTGAGAGTTTATTACCACTACTTGATAAAGATCAGGATCGGGCTGTTCAAATTGCCCAAGATGAAATTTCAAAGTATATGGATTTGTATCATTCTCATTGGCTTGAGGGAATGAGAGCAAAATTGGGGATATTTAACGAAGAGAAAGAAGACCAATCGCTTATGGAAGACCTTCTCAGCATGATGAAAAAGTATCGTGCGGACTATACCAATACTTTCCGCGCATTAACTTTTAATGAGCCAGAAGATTTTGTCTTATTTGGAACCTCAGACTTTACCAAGTGGAAGGACCGTTGGCAGACAAGACGAGACAGACAGCAAGCGTCAACAGCTGATTCTCATGAGTTAATGCGAAACAGCAACCCTGCCGTTATCCCGCGGAACCATCGGGTAGAAGAGGCACTAGATGCTGCAGTGGAAGAAGGAGATTACAGCGTGATGGAGCAATTTCTGGATGTTCTTTCAACTCCTTATGCGCACACGCCTGAACAGGCCGAATACACCACTCCACCAGCACCATCAAACATTCCATACCAAACATTTTGCGGCACATGAGAGGACAGGAGTTCAGGCTCACTGCCCCACTGGGACAAGGAGCCTGTCCCCTCCTATCCCGTATTGATGAGCTATTCTAATATCCTATCTGCCTAGAGGGGGAAGGATATACCACCAGATGACGTTGGCGGAGAACCTGGATATGAGAGGAATTTTTGAAAGTGATCAATGATAAAAATCATCCAACCATCAGGACACAATAAGATGGAGTGTTGTACAGGGTTTTCAGAGTTGGATTTGGAGATTATTAACAGACGGTTGAAATATGTTTAGAACTGATTTTGAAAATACAATCCACTCGTATAAATTATGGTTAAATGGCGAATTATTTCATCCATCGAATGGTGACTTTCATTATCCACTAATTCCCACATGAACATCTCATTGGAATAAAACCAGCCTCTTGCAACGAGGGTGGGATCTAAATTTTGTTTTGCTAGATTTTGAGATTGGGCATAATGGATGTCCTGTGCAATTCGTTTAATGAAACGCTCTTGTATGTTTTTCCACTCTTGATTAACCTCTTCTGATACGCCGATTGCTTCCTTAACAATTTGCATCATTTCCCGTTCTTTCACTGCCAACGAGAGGAATAAATTTACTTGATTTGCGATCATTTCGTGGGCGTTTTCTCTTGTCGTTGGTTCGAAAGGCTTCTCCGCAATTTCGTAAAATTTAATCATTAGTTCTTCCATTAATTCAATGAACAAGTCGTTTTTATTTTTAAAATATACGTAAGCTGTTCCGTACCCAGTATTTGCGGTTTTAATAATTTGGGATATGGTTGTTTTTTGAAATCCAGACTGAAGAAAGACTTCACGTCCAGCTTTAAGAAGCTTTTTTTTCGTTTGGATTGCTTGTTGTTGTCTATTCGTTGAGGGTTCCTTTGTAGACATATTTTCATTCCTTTCACGATATAAGAGTGTGTGTTCAAAAAGTCGCCGCTTATCATTTGGTGACTTTTTGAACATGCTCTAAGACTGTTTTTATTTTACTGGATTTTATGGATATTGGTAAGTATATTTTTGTATAGTATACCATTGATATTATGTCATTGACATATTGTCACCCAAAACATATAATTAATGTAGTTAATAATTATAATTTTCAGAAATCTAGGAGGATTAAGAAATGAACGATCAACCTACTAAGTATTCACGCGAATTTGCAATACAAATGGATGAAGAAGATGAACTTCATGCCTATCGTGCTGAATTTTATGTTAAGGAAGGTAGCATTTATTTTGATGGGAATTCTCTTGGTCTTTTATCGAAAAGGGCTGAAAAATCCATGCTGTTGTTACTAGATTCGTGGAAAAAATATGGGATAGACGGCTGGATAGAAGGGGAGTATCCGTGGTTTTATTTATCTGAGTCCCTTGGGGGAAAAATGGCATCTTTAGTTGGGGCAGCACCTGAAGAAGTAATTGTCACAGGCTCCACGACATCGAATCTTCATCAGTTAATCTCAACTTTTTATGAACCTAAAGGAATGAGGACGAAAATTTTAGCGGATAACATTACGTTTCCAAGCGATATTTATGCTTTGAAAAGTCAAATAAGGCTAAAGTGTTATGATCCTGATGAGCATTTGGTCACGGTAAACAGTCGAGATGGTCATCTACTCAGTGAAGCGGACATTATTGAGTCCATGACGGATGATATACTGGTAATTGTTTTATCAAGTATATTATATCGTAGTGGACAAATTCTTGATATGAAGCTGTTGACAGAAGAAGCACACAAACGAGGAATTATAATTGGATTTGATCTTTGCCATTCTATAGGATCAATACCACACCAACTAAGTAAATGGGAGGTGGATTTTGCTTTTTGGTGCACATATAAACATTTGAATGGTGGACCGGGGTCGGTTGGAGCACTGTATGTAAATAAGCGACATTTTGGAAAAGAGCCAGGTCTTGCGGGATGGTTTAGCTCACGGAAGGATAAACAGTTTGATATGGAGCACGACTTAACCCAGGCCAATCATGCTGGAGCATATCAAATGGGAACTCCCCATGTTTTAAGTGTGGCTCCATTGATTGGTTCTTTGGAGATCTTTGACGAAATTGGGATCGAAAGTATTCGAGAAAAATCATTGGAACTGACGGGTTATATGTTAGAGCTAATTAATCATGAATTGATTGAGTATGAATTTGTCGTTCGTAATCCTGAAGAAGATAGTAAACGTGGTGGACATATTTATTTGGAGCATCCAGAAGCGGCTAGAATTTGCAAGGCTTTAAAAGCAAAACATATTGTGCCTGATTTTCGGACTCCTAATGGGATTCGCCTAGCACCAGTTGCCCTTTACAACACGTTTGAAGAAGTTTGGAAGACCATACAAACGTTGAAAACAATTATGGATGAAGAAGAGTACAAGGAGTTCGATAACAAAAGGGGAGTGGTGGCATGAGTGATGAAAGGTAAAAGTAAAATCGTTAATAATTATATAGATATTTCCCAGCCTTTGGATGCTAATATCGGTCATTGGACAGGAGATACACCGTTTTCCTATGAATTGTCATTTTCCAAAGAACAAACGGGTTCTGTTAATATTGGTCGAATATCCTCAAGCTTGCATACAGGGACCCACGTTGATGCTCCATTTCATTTTGAAAAGAATGGGGAAAATATTCACCAACTGGATATAAACGTATTTATTGGGCCTGCTAGATTAATAGATGTTTCGAAGTTTAAACAGATTGATAGAGAGGTGTTAAGTCGATTTGACCTTGACGGGGTAGAGAGGGTTTTGCTGAAAACAGCGATTCCAAATAAGCCTGAACGATTTCCAGAAGAAATTCCTTTTTTAACAGAAGAAGGTGCTGATCTTTTAAAGGAAAAAGGTATCTTCCTTGTTGGGGTGGATGTTCCCTCAGTTGACCCAATTAATAGCAAGGAAATGAGTGCCCATAAGGCGCTATACCGAAATGGGATTCACATTTTAGAAAATATTATGGTTGATGATATTGAACAGGGGGATTATGAACTGATCGCACTTCCTCTTCCAATAGTAGGGGCAGATGGTAGTCCAGTTCGAGCTGTTATTCGATCATTAAATAAAAGGCAAGGAGGAAAAACATGGTAAATAACAAGGAGTTTGCTTATGATTCTGAAAGAAATATTCAGACAGATTTTGCAAGAAACATGACATATGAAGAATATTTGAAACTAGATGATATTCTGTCCGCCCAACATCGGTTGTCGGATCATCATGATGAAATGTTATTTATTGTTATTCATCAAGTTAGTGAGCTATGGATGAAGCTGATTTTACACGAAATACATTCTGCGATAGATTGTATTAGGCAGGACGATTTTTCGTCAGCTTTCAAGCGTTTGGCTAGGGTTTCAAAAATCCAAAACCAAATTATTTCTGCCTGGGATGTTTTATCTACACTCACTCCAGCAGAGTATATTGAATTTCGAGATGCGCTAGGGCAAGCATCTGGATTTCAATCGTATCAATATCGACTAATAGAATTTGCACTCGGGTATAAAACACCACATATTTTAAAAATTTATCAAAAGAATTCAGAGCTTTACGCTGTATTAAAAGAGGCTTTCGGAGCGCCAGGATTATATGATGTCGCTATTCAGGCTTTAGCACGGGCTGGATTTCCTATTAGCAGTGAAATCGTGGAAAGAGACTTTTCCATACCATATAATGAAGACGAGTCCGTCAAAAATGCCTGGATGAAAGTGTATCAAAACGTGGATAAGTATTGGGAGTTATATGAACTTGCTGAAAAATTTGTGGATATTGAAGATTGGTTTCAGCAATGGAGGTTCCGGCATATGAAGACTGTAGAACGAATTATTGGTTTTAAATCAGGCACAGGCGGATCTTCGGGCGTAAGTTATTTAAAAAAAGTGCTTGATCACCGATTTTTCCCAGAACTCTGGGAGATTCGGACGGAGTTGTAGGCCAGACAGCTTTTGTATACTGTTACCACATAGGCTTTGTCGAATAAAATTAGAGGAGAGTGATAATATGAATCGTGAGCAGTGGTCATCGAAACTAGGCTTTATTATGGCTTCGGCAGGTGCAGCAATTGGGCTAGGGGCAATTTGGAAATTCCCATATGTAGCAGGCATGAATGGGGGAGCAGCTTTTTTCCTCATCTTTATCTTGTTTACTGTTTTAATTGGTCTTCCGATGCTTATTTCTGAGTTTGTTATTGGACGAGGCGCAAAGAAAGAGGCGATTACTGCTTATAAAACACTTGCGCCAAATAGTAAGTGGAAAATAGTTGGGCAGTTCGGGGTTTTAGGTTCTTTTCTCTTGCTATCTTTTTACAGCGTTGTCGGTGGATGGGTGTTAATCTATACCTTTTTATCCATTACTGGGCAGGTCATTGGCGAAGGTGCGAACTATCCAGACCTTTTTGGCAGTATAACAGCATCTCCATTCATAACTTTAACAGGATTGGCGACATTCTTACTTATTAATGTCATGGTTATATCTCTTGGAATCAAAAATGGAATTGAAAAAGCGAGTAAGTACATGATGCCATTATTATTCATTTTCTTCATTGTTCTCGTTGTTCGTTCCTTGACATTAGAAGGAGCTATGGAGGGAGTTTCTTTTTTCTTAAAGCCGAATTTTTCTAGCATTACAGCTGGGGGAGTCCTGTATGCACTTGGTCAATCGTTTTTCGCATTAGCTGTTGGGTTTTCCTGTATGGTTACATACAGTTCCTACTTAGGTAAAGAAGTAAGTATTCCTAATGCTGCTTCTTCTGTTGTTTTAATGAATATTTTTGTATCATTGCTTGCGGGATTGGCAATCTTTCCAGCAGTATTCGCATTTGGGTTAGAGCCAACAGAGGGACCAGGTCTCTTATTTGTTATTTTACCTACCGTATTCGCTGAGATTCCATTAGGTGGATTGTTCCTTAGTTTATTCATGCTCTTGTTCTTATTTGCAACTTTAACCTCTTCGTTTAGCCTATTAGAAATTATTGTTTCTGCTTTTACTGAGAACAAAGAACGTTCAAGAAAAAGAGTATCCTGGGTTTCTGGTAGTATCATGTTTATTGCTGGGATTCCAGCCGCTCTGTCGATGAGTACGCTAAGTAATTTTACCATTTTCGGTAAAACCGTATTCGATGCAACCGATTATCTCGTTAGCAATATCATGCTACCACTTGGAAGTTTCTTAATTGCCATGTTTATCGTTTATAGAATGGATAAATCACTTGTAGAGAAGGAGTTTAAACTTGCTACTTCTAAATCCATAGATTGGTATTCTGCTTGGGTTTTTTTGATGAAATGGGTTGTACCGATTACAATATTGATTGTATATATAAATATGTTAGGTATTTGGTAAAGGAACAGGTAACGATATGAACATTTAAATATGCTTGATGGTAGGGATTGAGTGTGCATTAGCATGACCACAATAGAAGATAAAAAACCTGACATTCTTAATTGAAAATGGATTTCAGGTTTTTTATTGCTTATCTGTTTTTGTTAGTTTACTATGTTCTTTTGTTCTTACAAAAATGACGGTTCTGAATTACATGAAATTGCTCTTCCAATAAGTTATCATGGATATTAGGGTTAGTGAGAAAACAATAAAGTGGGGTACTAAGTAGGGAGGGACAATATTGAAACTTTTAGGATTATCAGGATCATTAGTTGGATGGAAGACAAATGTTGCTGTCCATAATGTCTTAACAGCGGCAAAAGATCTTGATTCTAACATAGAAACTGAATTACTTGATTTAAGGGATTACGAAGTCGAATTTATGAATGGTGATCCATTAGCATATTATAATGAGGATACTTGGAATGTGGTAAATAAGGTCACGTCTGCTGACTTACTTGTTATCGGCACTCCAATTTTTCAAGCATCCATTTCAGGCGCATTAAAAAACCTTTTCGATCACCTTCCAGTAGACGCTTTTAAGGGTAAAGTAACTGGCATGGTCACAAATGGGGCAATTGACAAACATTTTCTTGTCTCCGAGTATCAACTAAAACCGATTTTAACCTATTTGAAGGCATTGGTACCTACAACAAGTATTTTCATCCATGAAGATGCGTTTAATGATGTAAATGAAATTATAGACAAGGAAGTATCAATGCGCATAAAGATGCTTTCTGAAGAAATGTTGTTTTTACAAAAATGCTTGGATAGTAAGTGAGTGATAGGGAGAGGATCCGAGTCCTTTGTCCTTGATAAACTTATGTGTTGACATACTTTCAAAGTCCTAGTACCTTATTAATACAGAATTAAATATTGTTTCTTATCAAGATAGGCGGAGGGACTGGCCCATTGAAACCGAGCAACAGACTTTTTCAAAAAAGTACTGTGCTAATTCCTGTGAGCATTATAAAAATGCTCAAGAGATAAGAGGAACAATCAATCGCATTTTGTCCTCTTCTTGTCTTCAAAGAAGAGCTTTTTTATGCGAAACAGATCTAGTCTTGGTTTATTAATAAGGCTTTATTATAGCTTTGTCTAAATTCCGATTAAACGAATAGGTTTAATAATATAAGTACACACACTAGGGGGAATTAATTTTGGAATTGAATAAGATATATAAACTAGCAATTTCTTTCATTAGTATTCTACTACTTATTACTTTAATAGGTTGTTCAAACAGTGATACTAGTGGAACTGAAAATGGAAAGTCAGATACAGAACAAACAATAGAAGATCCACAAGCTGGGGGTACACTGAACGTTGCATTTGCAGCAGAACCTGATACGATTGACTGGATGTACACAGGGGCTAGCTCTACAAGAGATATCGGCTGGCACATTTTTGAAACTTTATTTGCATTAGATAAAAATTACGAAACGAAACCAATGATCGCAGAAGGCTATGAAGTGAATGATGATCGTACGGTATATACCATTTCAATTCGTGAAGGAGTTAAATTCCATGATGGATCAACAGTGACAGCAGAAGATGTTGCTGCGTCCATCGATCGTTGGAGAAAAGTATCTTCTGT
Organism: Terrihalobacillus insolitus; assembly: GCF_028416575.1. Taxonomy (GTDB): domain Bacteria; phylum Bacillota; class Bacilli; order Bacillales; family Amphibacillaceae; genus Terrihalobacillus; species Terrihalobacillus insolitus. The sequence continues at coordinate 63,708 of NZ_JAMQKB010000004.1, forward strand.
TGGAAAAATTGCAAGTCAATACATTGAATCCGTTAAAGCAACAGAACTAACGATTGAAATCGAGTTAAATGAAGTATATAACTCACTTCTAGTAGATATGTCTGCACCAAAATCAGCACTGATGATCATCCCTGCTGAAATTGCTGAATCTGCGGGTGAACAACCGTTAAAACCTGATCAACTAATCGGTACCGGGCCATTCAAGTTTGAAAAGTGGGATCGCGGGAACGAAATCGTCTTAACGAAATTTGAAGACTACAGTGCTCGTACAGAAGAAGACTGGGGCGGATTAACTGGTAAAAAAGTAGCTTATTTTGACCAAATAAATTTTAAAATTGTAAAAGACCCACAAGTTGTGGTGAACGGGTTGAAAACAAATCTATACGATTATGGTCAATCTATTCCACCAGACTTATATACAGTAGTTGAAAGTACACCAACTATTGATCCGGTAACATATATTAATGGTTACTCCATTATCACACCGGATAAATCAGAAGCACCATTTGATGATCTAAAAGTACGCCAAGCACTAAACTATGCACTTGATAAAAAAACAATTGCACAGGCAGCATACGGAAATGAAAAGTTTTACTCATTTGACGGTGCCTTATTTGTACCAGAGCAAACCAAATTATATTCAGAAAAAGGTACAGATATGTATTTGGCATATAACACAAACAAAGCAAAAGATTTGTTGGAACAGTCCGATTATAACGGTAAGCCTATAAAAATTATGTATGCAAACAACTATGATGATTACAAAAATATTTCTGAAGTAGTAAAACAACAATTAGAAGCTGTTGGATTTAAAGTAGAGCTTGTACCATACGAATGGGCAACATATCTTGAAAAATGGGCAGATCCTGCCAACTGGGATTTAGTAGTTATCGGATGGTCTACGCGTTTCTCACCAAACGAATTGGGAATGCTTAGCCTAGACACGTCAAGTAGTGGATGGTATCAAAGTGAACGTTGGGAAAACCTCATTGCTCAATATAGTAATGTAACAACAGACGCAGAAAGAAAAGAAATCCTAGGGGAAATGAACCAAACGGTTTATGATGAATTACCATTCGTTAAAATTGCTAATGAGTCAACGCTCGATATCAAGAGTACAAAGGTGAAAGATTACGATAGCTGGATTGGCCAACGTTTCTGGAATACTTGGAAGAGTGATAAATAACTTAAGCTATCTTCGGAAGTTCGCTAGAAGAGTTCTTCTGGCGTACTTCCGTTTTTAATTTGAGTAATGGGGAGGAGGAAGTAAATTGCTGCAATACACGATTCGTAGGTTCATTTCCGTCATTCCTGTGATGTTTATCGTTAGTGTCATCGTATTTTTGCTTGTGCACTTAACACCTGGGAATCCAGCCTATTTGATTTTAGGCGAAGATAGTTCACAGGAAAGCATTAAGCAGCTTGAACAACAATTAGGTCTTGATAAACCAATTGTTGTGCAGTTTTTTGATTGGATTAAAAATATACTAACTGGGGATCTCGGTCAATCGATATATTCATCTGAACCAGTTACTCAAGTTATTTTTGATCGTTTTGGGCCCACATTTAGTTTAATGCTTTTATCTTTAATTTTTATTTTGGTTATTTCAATCCCTATAGCAATATTTGTTGTCGCAATGCGAAAAACCATTTTGGATCCAATATTTTTAACGATATCGCTACTCGGTGTATCGATTCCAGAATTTTGGTTTGCGATTTTACTCGTTTTAGCTTTCGGGGTTACGTTTCCAATTTTCCCTGTTGCAGGTTATGCTCCTATCGCAGAAGGAGTGTTTTCTTGGCTTTACTATTTAATTTTACCTGCATTCGTTCTTGCGGCAGTTGAAGTTGGTCTTATTGCCCGAATGCTACGAGATGGAATGCTTGAGTCAATCAATCAGGATTACACCCGAACCGTTCGTGCCAAAGGGGTTCGCGAAAGCACCGTGTTAATGAAGCACGTATTCGCAAATGCATTAATACCAACAACAACAGTAGTCGGAACAGCGGTTGCTGGTTTATTAGGTGGAACAGTTATAATCGAAACATTATTTACGATCCCAGGAATCGGCCAGCTTTTGATCGACTCTATTTATCGTCGTGATTACCCAGTGATTCAAGGTGTGGTTTTAATTATTTCAGCTATTTATGTACTAATAAATCTATTGGTTGACTTACTTTATGCATTCTTAGACCCGAGAATTCGTTATGATTAACTTAGAGGAGCGTTCACTATGTTTAAGAAAAAACGAAACATACTTGCACTAAGCTTGTTATTGCTTATTAGCCTTGCAACCACTACTGCATCGTTATGGCTCCCGTTATCTCCTGCCTATATTGATCCATCACAACGATTACTCAGTCCTTCTGAGACGTACTGGTTTGGGACAGATGACTTTGGAAGAGACCTTTTCGGCCGAACCATTGTCGCTGCCCGTGTGTCGCTACTCGTAGGTGTTGTTGTTTCTCTTGTGTCAACTGTACTAGGGACCATTGTCGGCCTTGTTTCGGGATATTATAAAAAAGCTGATTTTATCTTAATGCGTATTATTGATGGGATGCTCGCTTTTCCGGCTTTACTTTTGGCATTATCTTTAGTTGCGGCATTGGGCGGTAGCATTACAAACATTATCATTGCGTTGACATTTGCTTTTTTCCCTGTCATGACCAGAATCGTTCGGTCGGCCGTGCTCCAAATCAATCACTTGCAATATATTGAAGCTGCGAAAACAACAGGAGCTAGCGATATCGTAATATTGTTGCGTTACATGTTGCCGAATGTGTTATCTCCGATTATTGTGCAAGGTACATTCATTTTTGCTAAAGCGATATTAGCGGAAGCAGCACTTAGCTTTTTAGGTGTTGGGGTAAATCCATCAATACCTACTTGGGGTAACATGCTGCAGGAGTCACAGATCTATGTCACAATCGCTCCATGGTTTTCGATCTTCCCTGGGATTGCGATCGTTATTACAGTTCTTACGTTAAATATTCTAGGTGATGGAATACGTGATGCGTTTGATCCACATTCCACAAACCGAAAGAAGAAACGATTTTTAAGACGAAGAAATCAAGATGTCACACTTAATGGGGGAAGCTAAATTGCTAGAAGTAAATGATTTAAAAGTACATTTAGATACTGATAGCGGAATCGTCAAAGCAGTCGATGGTGTATCTTTCACAGTTGAGGCTGGTAAAACTATTGGAATAGTTGGGGAGTCTGGAAGTGGTAAAAGTGTGCTTGCGATGTCTTTGACGCAGCTGAACCCACAGCCACCTGCTTTCTATCCTCAAGGAGAAATTTTATTTGAAGGCAAAAATGTATTGAAACGAACAAAGAAGGATTTGCGAAAAATCCGAGGCAACGATATCGCGATGATTTTTCAGGATCCAATGTCCAGTTTAAACCCTGTTTTTAATATTGGTGATCAAATTAAAGAAGCAATCCGTACCCATGATAAAAAAATGTCTCGTCAAGATGTTGAAAAAAAGGTAATCGAGCTATTAACAGATGTTGGTATTCCTGATCCGAAGCGTCGTATAAACGATTATCCGCATCAATTTTCAGGTGGGATGCGACAACGTGTACTGATTGCGATTGCGCTGGCATGCAAACCAAAATTGTTGATTGCCGATGAACCAACAACCGCTTTAGACGTGACGATCCAGGCACAGATCTTAGAACTTATGAAAGATATACAAAAAAAGTATGGTACAGCCATTATTATCATTACCCACGATTTAGGTGTCGTCGCTAATATCGCGGATAAAATATTAGTCATGTACGCTGGCAGAATTGTAGAGGAAGGCAGTGTGCATGATATATTTTACCGGACATCAATGCCATATACATGGTCACTATTACGTTCGTTACCACGTTTGGACATTGACGAGAGTGAACGCCTGCTTACTATTAAGGGGCAGCCACCTGATTTAATCCATCCGCCTGAAGGATGTAAATTTAATCCTCGTTGCCCATTCGTGTCCCCAGAATGCTTAAAAATGGATCCGCCTTTAACAGAAAGAGGATCCAATCATCGCGCGGCATGTATTTTGTCTAACGAACAATTTGAGGAAGCAAAGCAGGCGCTGATCATAGCTGAACGGAAAGGAGTCCATTCATAATGTCTGAACCGTTACTACAAATTCGGGATCTTAACGTTCACTTTCCAGTTAAAGAAGGAATTTTTCAAAAAACAACGGGCCACGTTAAAGCAGTTAATGGCGTGGATTTATCAGTTAACAAGGGGGAAACGCTTGGGATTGTTGGGGAATCTGGTTGTGGAAAAAGTACACTAGCACGAACAATCATCGGTTTGCAAAAGCCAACATCTGGAGATATTTTGTTTGAAGGAGAAAGTTTACCAAATTATAGCGCAAAGCAAATGCGCGCGTTACGCCGCGATATTCAAATGGTTTTCCAGGATCCATTTACCAGTCTGAACCCACGAATGAAGGTTGGCGACACTATTGCCGCTCCTTTAAAAGCATACAAAACAACAAATAATTTGGAGCATCGTGTGAAAGAATTAATGGAGCTTGTTGGTCTGAAACCAGATGATCACTATAACAGACTCCCGCACGAATTTTCTGGGGGGCAACGTCAACGAATAGGGATCGCACGCGCCATCGCATTAGAGCCTAAATTAATTATCTGCGACGAACCAGTTAGTGCGTTGGACGTATCCGTGCAAGCGCAGGTGATCAATTTGCTTGAAGACCTACAAAAGCAATTGAATTTAACATATGTATTTATCGCACATGATTTATCTGTGATCAAACACATAGCCGACAAAGTAGCAGTCATGTATTTAGGAAAGGTTATGGAAATGTCCGACAGTTTATCGTTTTATAAAAACGCACAGCACCCTTATACGAATGCATTGTTATCTGCTATTCCATTCCCTGATCCCGAGAAAGAAAGAACACGGCAACGAATCGTTTTACGTGGGGAATTACCATCTCCAGCAGACCCGCCATCTGGGTGTGTTTTCCACACGAGGTGCCAATTTGCTCGTGAAGATTGCAAAACGAATACCCCTCCATTAAAACAGAAAGGGCAAAATGAGCATTATGTAGCTTGTTTCTATCCTATAGAACGAGAGCAGGAGGTAAAACAAACAAAACTATAAAGCGAACTCGTTTCAGCAAGCTGACACATCGGGGAATCAGATGGAGTTGCGAATCCACCTGATTGGAGATTCCCACCTACGCTTCGCTTAGAGGTGGGAGTCTAAAACCCTTTAAAGATTAATGTCTCGTTCCAAGTTAGCTTACTAAAATACTAATCTCCTTGCTTGAGCCATTGCTATCTGCTGATGCTGTTTCACTTATATTCCAGTTCATCGATAGCATTTGCTTAAGCTGGGATTCTTGTTTTTCATTTACCTTTAAATTAGTAATCCCCTTTTCCACGACTTCGTAATCATCTATTTCTATATCAAATTTCATTTTCAATAGATTCTTTATCCCTTTAATCGTTACAAACTTAATTGCATAACCTTCTGTGATAATGTTACGAAAAGCTTCCGTATCTTGTTGTGCTAGTTTAACAAGCCTGCTAAAGTCATACGTTGCATTTAGCTCCGTCCAAGGTGTCACATCCCCCTTTGTCACTTGTGCAAGTATTTGTTTATCAGATATTCCCTCTATACGAAGTGTTTCGATCATATATGCATCCATTAAAGAAATTTTGTTTAAACTCATGTGTCATTGTCCTCCAATTTGTTACCTCTTTGTTCCTAGTATAGCATATTGATGTTTCATTGACGCGGTGATATGGGCAAGCGAGTGAACAGATGCGTAGCATATCATTTGGTGACTTTTTGAACATCTTCTTTAAAACAGTGAGTAGGTTAATGGAATATTGTAAATGATATGCTTAGATAAAATGCAAGGAGGATAAATTTTATGCCTATTCAAAACGAACACGAAATACAACAACTAGCTGAAGTTTCTCGGAAATTAGAGGATCAAGCTCGTCAAGCCAAAAATAATGCAAGTACCGAGGAAATACAGCACATTCAGCAGCAATTACGTGAGGTACAGAACCAAATTCAGCACGCGCGTGGTAAGGCGATCAATGGAAGTGGTGGTTCTAGTGAGCCATTAATTAAAGCTCAACTACGTGTGGAAGAAACTCAGCATCAAATGGAAAGGGCACTCATTAACTTGAATGCCCAGCAAGATAACGTCCAGCCATAAAGAAAAGAGCCTTTTCGCATATCTAAAAAAGGTCAGAGGGACAAAAATTTTGTCCCTCTATCTTTCAAGCGGTTTCCAAACCTGATTCTAGATTCTCATTTTCAGATGCGTTCACAACTACAGATGCTGAAGCGTCTCCAGTAACATTCACTGCGGTCCGGAACATATCCATGAAACGGTCGACGCCGGCAATTAATGCAATTGTCTCTAGAGGTAAATTTAACGTAGTCAAAAGCATTGTTAGCATAACCAAGCCTGCTCCAGGTACCCCGGCTGCTCCAATAGAACCCAATGTTGCAATCAGTAGAATCATCAACATTTGCCCAATGGATAATTGAACTCCATAAGCTTGTGCAGTAAAAAGCGCAGCAACACTTAAATAAAGTGATGTACCATCCATATTAATGGTCGCGCCTAAAGGTAAGACAAAGCTAGAAATCTTTTTGGAAACGCCCAAACTGTCTTCCGTACATTTGATCGTAACTGGTAACGTCCCCGAGCTGCTTTGCGTACTGAATGCAACAAGACTTGCAGGTGCAATGCCTTTGAAAAATTTTAATGGATTCATTTTTCCAAGCGTTTTGACGGCTATCGAGTAGGTCACGAGTGCGTGGACGATACAAGCGATGGCAACAACCGAGACCAGCTTAATTAAAGGCAGCAACACGGAAAGGCCATAATTCCCGATGATCGGTGCTAATAAACCGAAAACACCAATCGGAATAAGCTTCATGATAAGCCAGGTTATTTTATACATGATCTCGGCAAACCCGTCAAAGAAATGATATACGGGTTCGGCTTTTTTGCCAACCATCGTGATTCCTACACCGATGAAAATAGAGAAAAATATAATTTGCAAGATGTTGCCGCTTGATAAGCTTTCAAGCGGGTTAGTCGGGATGATGTTTAATAAAACATTTATGACACCACCTGTTTCCGTTGCTTCAGGAACTTCACCCGCAGACGAAATCGTAACTCCTGCCCCAGGGGTAAACAATAACCCTGCAATCAAACCGATACTAACGGCAATGAAGGTTGTGCCTAAATAATAAAGGATTGTTTTTCCACCGATTCTTCCCAATGTTTCCATGCTGCCAGTGCTGGCAACCCCTACAATGAGGGAGGTAACGATTAATGGTACAATAATGAATTTAATAAGACGTAAAAAAAGATCGCCAAACGGCTGAACAATGTCAATACTAGGTCCAAACACCATTCCAGCAAGGATTGCAGCGACAAAGGCAATTAAAATTTGCGTTAGTAACCCTATTTTTCTCGTTTTCCCCATTTCGAAATCCTCCTTTAATAATGATTATTCCTTTTGTTAAAGAAAGTAGCTTTGGAAGCAACCCCCCTTTTCTTCAGTACTAATCGTACCACAATAATTTAAATATCGTAAATATTGCAAAAATAATTCATGTATGTTTGATAAGTATGTTTCATCATATGAAGAAAGACCTTGTATATTGCTGAGACTTACTAGTGTTCAAAAAAGTCACCAAATGAAAAGCTACACACCTAAAATTCCCCGCCAAATACAAAGGGATAAGCCGATCGGCTTATCCCTTCTAATCAATATCCAACTACTTCTTTTTTTGTTTCATACTGAGTGATGACACGTTCTAGAGATGCTTTTTCTGCATCATTAAGTGGTATTAGTGGCAAGCGCACACTTCCAACTGGTATGCCAATTCGGTTAAGTGCTTCTTTTACAGGAGTTGGGCTTGGAGCCGCAAATAGAGCTTTCATCATTGGGAAAATGTACTGATGAATTGCCGCAGCGTTGGCAACATCGCCTTTTCGGAAACAATGAACCATCTCCTGCATTTCATTGCCGATTACATGAGACGCAACGGAAACAATACCTGTGCCTCCAACAGCTAGTGTAGGTAAGGTCTGACTATCTTCCCCACTATACAAACTGAAATCATTTGGTGTTTTGCTGATGATTTCTGTTACTCGATCTAAATCCCCACTTGCTTCTTTAATAGAAACAATGTTTTCCATTTGTGAAAGACGGATGATCGTTTCAGGTTCCATATTAATGACACTTCGTCCTGGAATATTATAAAGCATTATAGGAAGTGTCGTACTTTCTGCAATAGTCTGGAAATGTTGATACAAACCTTCTTGTGAAGGTTTATTATAATATGGTGTAACGAGCATAATCGCATCGACACCTATAGCTTCCGCCTCTTTGGTAAGCTCGATGGAGGCTTTTGTATTATTCGAACCAGTTCCCGCAATGACCGGTACTCTTCCGTTCACTTCTTGTACAACAAATCGAAATAGCTGTAGCTTTTCGTCATGTGAAAGTGTCGGGGATTCACCTGTTGTTCCTGCAATCACCAAACCGTCGGATCCGTTAGCAATTAAATAATTAACCAATCCTTTTGTTGCTACTAAATCAAGCTCTCCATTTTGATCGAATGGAGTGACCATAGCTGTTAACACTTGACCGAAATTCATTACGTCACACACCCTTTTCGTTATTTTGGTTTTTCGAAGGTGTGGAGGACCAAAAAAGCAACAGCGAGAGACCGCTGTTGCTTTTAGAACATGTATAATCGTTCTAAGCAAAAGAATAGCCCCCCATATAGTTTCCTATATGACAGTCCTGAATTTATTAAATAACAGAACCAGCTTCAGGAGATGAGTCTCCATCCACTTCGGCAAATTCCCCTTTCCTTATGTTTCTTTGGAGCTCATTCTCCTCTACATAAGTACTGATGGTTTCTGCACCTCTATTCTTACTTTAAAAACATTTAAAATAAGAAAGTATTCAATTATTATTTATAATGTACCAAACATAAAGCAAAAATACAAGAAGTTTTGAATGATGAAATTATATGGCGAGTATGCTTGATCTCATTCATCTATTTTATGAAGGTACGGGTTGATCGGACAAAAAAAGTACTCGTTTAAATTGTTGTGATTTTAAACAACCTCTAAAAGACTTCCGTTAGAAATTCGACAACTGGTTTGACTCTAATATGTTCATCGCGTAAACAAGCATGAAAGCTAGTGCAATAGCTAAAGATAAGTATAGTATAAGAGATTTGACTTTAGTCCCTGTCGATGTTTGGTAATACGTTTTCACTCGTTCTATTTCGTTTCTAATTTCTGTTTGTTTCGTTTCATTTTTATTTATTATGCTTGTTATAATGAAATGAAATTGAGGATCTACTTCTAATGTGCCTTCTCTCATTCTCATTTCATTTAAAATATTCTTCAATATTACTTCCTCTGCCTTGGCTTTTTTGATTTCTATCCGTTTCTTCTCTTGTAAAATTGGAAGTTTAAAGCCTGAGTTCCGTAGAAGAAATTGGTTTACTTTATCTTTACGGTCATTTAATCTCACAAACAAGACAGAGAGATGATTTCCTGGATGGTCAACATCATTTAACGCGTCTGACTCGTTTTGGACGAAAAACCGCAAGTCTTTGTTAATTTCAGTTAAAACTGTTTCTTCGTATTTCATGATTGCTATGTTTGTATGTTCTTTAAATTGTTTCCACCATGTTACTAGCCCAAAAATAAAGATTAAAATAAGAATCGGATCTGGTGAAATTAAAAGGAACGGAATCAAAATGAACAGCCCTATTAACCAAATGTTTGTGGACAGAACACTCACAATCCGTCCACCGTCGAGTGGAGAAACCGGAAATAAGTTAAATAAATTAATAAGGGCTCCTAGTTGAACGACAAGGACCCAATATGGATCATTTGTGAACAGATAAAGAGCAATTGCTGGAAATATTGATATTAAACCAGCTAAAGGGCCACCATAAGCTACAAAAAATTCAGTTTTTGCATGGTCTATTTTCTTAGGATCAATCCCAATTGCAGCTCCTAAAAACGGAATGAAAATAGCAGGGCTCGTCGGGATTTTTTTTATTTTGGCTGCAACAAGATGCCCCATTTCGTGGATAAATATTAAGTATACGAGCGCAATGGCAAATTTCCACCCGTAAAATACAGCATATGCCCAAAGTGAGATAAACATCGAAGCTAAGGTAGCGAACTTTCCTATTTTTAAAATAACGAATAGCCATTTCGCTTTGGTTAGTAAGAAAGCTCCAATTACAGCAAGCCATCCCCACGGACTTTTATTTGTGTTTTGTTTAGTAGACGTTGCCATGATAACTCCCCAATCAATAATCCATTTAGTGTTACAACAATTTTAACATACACTGTCTGTTTTTAACGTCTAGTTTTTCTCCTCAATGAACATTGCGCAGTTATATTATGAATGTGGTGATTTCTGATTTTCAATTTGTTTGATACAAGCAGCTTAAAAACTTGGATAATGAATGCGTATGTAGACAAAATATCTAGTGTGGAGGTGAATCAATTGAGTAAAAATAAGAAAAATGAAAATGGTGGAATAAGCGACGAACAAGCTATAAGGAGGGGAATGCCTAGGAAATTTGATCATGAATTTGCAAATGAACCACTAACAGCAACTGAAAAACATAATAATAAAAAAACAAAAAAACGTCAGTGATGTGTGCTTGTGAGATACTTCAAGTAGAATGAAAAGTACACAAGCCATAGCATACAAATTACCAATCTTGTATGTTATGGCTTGCTCATTACTACATAAATGACGAGAGAAAAAGGGGTACTTACCCACTTCGTCGGTTTTCTGACGATGTGAAGTGAACCTCGTATCCCTTCAATTTTTTACAGTCTGCTTAAACTCTATTATTTCTTCTTGTTTTATCATTATGATCTATAGTGGTATTTCTTTTGTTAGATGAAGACACATTTTTTCTGCGTTCAATTAATTCTTTCGATAATTCCATAAACCAAGTATGATCCCTAGTTACTAGTGCCAAATCAATTAAGGTTTCGAGCTGTTTCTCTGTGGATTTCAATGACTTCTCAATCTTTACAACGTCCTTTTTTTCTAATCGAACCGTACTTCCTATGATTTGTTCATTATCACTGACCACGACTTTTAATTCTACTCTTGAATGATTGGATTGGAATTTTTCGAGATATCCATGTATTAATTCCCCATTCCTTGTGATTCCTTTAACCCAATCGCCGACCTCGAGCTTCAACTTATTATTATCCATGAATGTGCACCACCTTTTAATTTGATTGTCACCTAATTAGGCACTGTACAATTTAATTAGTTACAACAGGGAGAACTCACCTTATTCTTTTTCCAATTCATTAATAAGAGCTTTACGGAATTTCCCTTTTTGATATGGGCATATAGTTCTTTCATAAGTGAGAATAGATTTTGTTTTTCATTTAAAAAAATGGAATGTTTGGACAAGCTTGTAATGATATCCGTCGCTAGTTTTACATTGCTGTACATTAACTGGCTAAAGCTTTGTTCATCAACTCGAACATATTCGATATTTGAGAGTGCTTGTGTATAAACTTTTTTGGAATGAAAGATAGAACGATCCCCAAAAAATTCTCCTGGACCAACAACTCTAGTGATACACTTTTCCTGATTGACAAGCTGTACATACCCTGTCTTCAAATAGAAAGTAGCATTCTCAGGGTGTGCAGGGGAGTATATAATTTCATCTTTTGACAGGTGCCCTTCGATTCCGTATTCATCTATTCTAGTTGAGACTTGGTGTCCATTACCTGTTTTCACACCAAAAGAAATTGCCTTCATAAAAATCCCACCTTTATAAACGCACAATTATGTTCATTGAAATGAGAAGAAGTAACGTGTGCCCTACATGATCGTTCGCTATAGCGGAACTGTAATTTTTTATATTAGTACGTGTTCAAAAAGTCGACAAATTAGAAGCAAGCAGGTCAAGGCGGCGCTGTTTTGAGTAACGGAGCGTATGCTTTTAATACGTGAGTAACGGAAAAACAAGCCAACGAAGAGATGCGCAGCTTATCATTTGGTGACTTTTTGAACATCCTCTATTACATTTATAACAAGCCCTTAGTCAATTAAAGAGCTTGCTCTTGTTTTTGTTTTACTAAATTCATAACGTCTTCAATGTTGTATCGGCATAAAAAGTCCCCAAGGTGTTCTTCGGCATCAGAAAAAACAGAGAATAATACACTTTTCATGTTTGCCCCAACGATACAATCCGTATTTACTTCGGGACACTTGGGCTGTAATGCTCCCGCAGATGTAATCTTATAGATTTCCCAAAGATTAATTTCATTAGGATTAGATGTAAATATAAATCCTCCACCAGTTCCTTCTTTTGATTGAATAAATCCATGTTTACGCAAAATACTTAATATTTTACGAATGCGAACAGGATGTACAGAAGCACTTTCCGCTATTGCATCACTTGATGACATACGCTCTGGTAACAGTGAAAGTAATGTTAAACTGTGAACAGCAAGGGTGAAATCACTATTCATTACCCGTCCTCCCTCAATAAAGGTCCTTTTTAAGTTTTTCGAAATATTATATCGGACTAATTTTTTATACTAAATTGCTAAGAGTCAATCAACAACTAACTGTAATTTTAATAGTTACAGTAAAATGTGTCAAGTACCCTATTTTTCATCATTTTAATCGTTCAAATTTATTTATATAGCTGTTGTACCAATATTGCATAGTGACGCCTATTGAAGCGTATTATCTGATATAGGGGAAAAGCTCGTTCAATGCAAATGGTAATGATTTGGTAACACGCTAACTTTGGATCAAATGTTAATTGAGTACCTTGAAGTGGGGGGGTGACATTGGGGTCAGCCCCTTCATATGGACAGTTGTCCCCTAACTTGAAAAGTACGGTACGTTCCACATAATTTACTTTAATTTCCAATTAGGGGGGTTAAAGATAGCCTTGACCTGACTCAAATTCGTTTAAAAGGTACATTTTTTGAACACGCTCAAATAATGTTAATTTTCTTAAAATATTCATAATTTATTATTATTTTGAAAAAACATATGTTATACTAGGTGCATAATATTACTAGGAGGTTAATAGATTATAAAAACTATTAAACATTTGTTATTTTCTGCTTTGTTGCTTTGTATTTTGTCTTTTTTAATTGTTCCAAGCGTGTCCGCTCAATCAGAAAATTCAGGAAAACAACTTTCTAAATCTTTAATCGAATCTAAAAATCCGAATAAAACATGGGATCAATTCTCTGATAGCGAAAAAAATGCTGTTAAAAATTTTGCAGAACCGGCTAAAGATAAAATCCAAGAATTACAAGAGAAAGACGTGGATAAAGGGGAATTGACCAAAGAAATTAAAAAACTACCTAAAGATTTACAAACTGCCATATATGTTTCTCTCACGGCAGTTAATGAGGAGGTTACAGATGAAATTAGCTCTATTTCAATACTAAGCAATTCATACAATGTCTCCCATATACTAACGTTTCAGGGGGTTTGGGGTAATACATTAGCTAAATTTACTCACAATATAGTTTGGTATTCAAATGGAACATCAGTAACAAGTGGAACAACGAGTGTAATTCCTTCAACCCCTGGTTTAGGATGGTCATACGATGGTTTAATTAGGAATGTCCAAAATACTTATTCTAGTGGATATAATTCTGATGTCCAAGGAAAATTCAGTTATGATATTTCAAGTTACAATGTACAAAATTGGTATCCAAGGTCCCAAATAGTCGGTTATCCGGATGGAAGTTATAATTACACATCTTATAATTAATTAATTAATTTATTAAAACATCAGAAATACGACTGAGGGTGAACATTTATGATATGGTTAATATTATTATTAATATTGTCCTTTGGTATTTTTCTTGCAATCAAAGGTAAGACAAAAGGGTATAAAGCCCTTGGTTATGTTTTAATATGCTGCACTATAATTTTTACAGTAATTGTTACATCAAGTATAGGGGTAAAAACAGATGAAAAGATTACTGACGATACCTCAATAAGGTTAGAAAACTAAAAAATTTATTTAAGAGTTTTTAAAAACATAGTTTATAGTTTAAATAGATCAAGATTTAGGGCAGCCTTATAAGAAAGAAGGTAATGTTTGGAACTTTATCTTGCCATTGGCAACACTCATTTTAGTGAGTGTATGGGGATTATGGTATACAGGTGGTGGTGCTACAGGGATCTCAGTTATGGATGCACTTGCAGCTACTGACGTTTCCATTGCGCTAACATGGGGTGCGTTTGCTATGACGTTAATAGGTATTATTTTAGCACTTATTCAGGGAATGGGTATGAAATTATGTGAAGAGACCTTACTTGGCGGTATAAGGACAATGCTTCCGGCGCTTGTAATCATCGTGTTGGCTTGGTCGATTGGAACAGTAACGTCAGTACTTGGAACCGCTGAATTCGTTGTAGCTGCAACAGAAAGCTGGATGTCTGCAGCGCTTCTTCCATTCCTGGTTTTTGTCATCGGAATGTTTATCTCATTTGCAACAGGTACTTCATGGGGAACGATGTCCATTTTAACACCAATTGCAATTCCACTAGCGTACACGTTTGGCGGCGTGGATCTTGTTCCAATCGTTATCGGTGCAGTATTTGCTGGGGCAATATTCGGGGATCATGTATCTCCTATATCTGATACAACCGTCATGGCATCGATATTCGCGGAGTCAGATCATATCGCTCACGTAAATACACAAATTCCATATGCACTCGTTCCAGCAGGGATTGCAGGTGTATTATACTTATCTTATTCCTTAATTGGAAGTAGTATTGTTCTATTGGTTTTGGGGATCGTTGCTCAATTTTTCTTGCTCCGTCTATTAGGAAACCGACATGAGAAAAAGTATATGGATACGAAGCAAAAGATAGGATAGGGGCATAACGAATAAATGGCTATGGAACCTGAAGAGATATGGAGTTTCCTCAGGTTCTTTTTAGCTTGTTTATCGTACCAAAAATAGCCGAGAATACTTAATTGTATTAAGTGGATTAATCACACATCCAATGCAATTTCGATTGTATACGTGCCTCTATCGGTAAGTAAGGAAAACTGGGATTGATCATATTGGTATATGGTCGTATCTTCAAGTGGTATTTCATAAAAATCAGATGGAAGAGGTTGGTAACCATCTGCATCTGTTTGAATTTTTCCAGGGCCATTTAACTTTAAAGTATGAATGGATTCATAATCATCGATCCGTCTTGTGTCTTTTGAATAGGATATGGAGTTTAATTCCATTACCATATTATCATGATCCTCAAGTTCACGTTTTGATATTTTAATTGTTTTTCCATTCCACTGCTGTAACAACTGATTAAATTCTTCAACAGATAAGTATTGCTGTGTCATCATAATCCCTCCTGCTTTTATACTTCCCAAGGTGAATGTGATAATACGATATATGAGATAAAAAACATAAGATAGAAGCAAGTAGCAACAACTAGTATTTTTTACATATATTGCACATCATGTTTTTTATGATATATTGACAGTTACAGTAAAATAAGTATAAAATACATGTGATATAAGTAATAAAATATAAGGGGGATTATAAGTTATGAAAAAGTTTCTATTTATGACTCTTTTGCTACTATCGTTAACCATGTTTCTAGCAGCTTGTGGTGGCGGTAACAGTGAAGGCGAAACAGATACAGACACAGGAAATGATACAGGATCTGAAGGTGAAGGCGCTAGTGAAGGTGAAGAAGCTCCTGAATTTTTAAGTCTGTTGACTGGTGGAACAAGCGGTACATATTACCCACTAGGTGGCGAAATGGCTAGTATTATAACAGATGAAACAGGCATTCAAACAGATGCAATCTCATCAAACGCCTCAGCAGATAATATTGCTGCCTTACAAGCAGAAGAAGCTGAATTAGCTTTTGTTCAAACAGACGTAACTGCAAATGCAATAGAAGGTATCAATTCTTTTGAAGGTAATCCCGTTGATAATGTATTAGCAATTGGGTCACTCTATCCCGAAACAATTCAAATCGTTACAACGAAAGATTCAGGAATTGAATCCGTTGCAGATTTAAAAGGTAAAACCGTTTCGGTTGGAGCACCTGGATCAGGAACATATGTTAACGCAGAACAAATCCTTAGTGCTTATGGAATAACTATGGATGATATAGATGCGCAAAACCTTGATTTTGGTGAATCTACAGGTGGAATCCAAGACGGAAATATCGATGCAGCATTCATTACATCTGGTACACCAACTGGCGCTGTAGAAGGCTTAACTGCGACTACAGATGTAAGCATTGTACCAATTGAACAAGACAAAATTGATGCGCTTGTTGAACAATATCCATATTATGCAAAAGATACGATCAAAGCTGGTACGTATGGGCTTGAAGAAGATGTAACTACAGTTGCAGTTTTAGCGATGATTGCTGTAACAGATAGTTTATCTGAAGACGTTGTTTATGACATTACAAAGGCGATCTTTGAAAATACAGATAAAATTACACACGCTAAAGGTGAATACATTACTACTGAATCTGCTTTAGATGGTGTTGGTATTGACTTGCATCCTGGTGCAGAAAAATACTTCAAAGAAGTAGGAGTATTGGAATAGTTAGGTAGCAATTAACGAAATGATAGAATGGAAAGGCCGGCAGTTGATCCTATTGTAGGTGATTGCTGCCGGTTATTTATGTAGTACATATGCTTTCTATATCATGTCTATGAATTGGTGGAATTTTCAATGAAGTTAAAGGTCGTATTACTCACCCTGCTTGTCCTACTCATCATTCTCATCGTAATGCTCGTTCCCTCCCGAACCGCGTTGGTTTTTTATGAAAAAAACACAGATAACATGGAAGCGTTCCTACCAATCAAAAAAGGGGAAACCTTCCAAGTCATTTTCACGCATTCTATTCATTTAACGGACGTTGTTGAAAAATATCGAGTTACAGATGACCTAACAATCGAGCAGTATGAGATCGTTTACGAAAAATTTGGAATAGGAATGCCTTCCAACGCTGAAGAAGGAGCAACATTTGAATATAAAGACGGAAAGTATCACATAACAGATTTGAATAATATTTTTCCTTCTATGAAGATTCGGAACGGAAAAACGGTTTCAAAAAATCGACTAGTATGGGGAGCAGAAAACTCTGAAGAAGGTAATATGGTTTGGTTTAATAAATATTTCGAACCAGGGGCATGGTTTACGATTTTAGTTGAAAAAATATCTCTATGGGAGTATGTGAAAGGAGTGAAAATAAGTGAGTAAAAACAAAGAAAACGACCAATTATTAGCAGACGAGCAACAGAAGCTGCTCGAAAAATATGACATTGAATCCAGTACGAGAAGATTAACAGGCTTTGCTGGATGGGTAGTGTATATTGGTTTGATTGCATTTTCTTTATTTCAACTCTATACTGGTGCGTTCGGTGTATACACCGCATATATACAGCGAACAGTCCACTTAGGCTTTGCGTTGTCACTTATTTTTCTGTTATTTCCAGCCAGAAGGAAAGGGAATAAAAGAAGTGTTGCTTGGTATGATTGGATCCTCGTACTATTATCCATTGTTGTTTCAGGATACTGGCCATTTTTTTATGAAGATTTAGTTCAGCAAATTGGCGGAATTGATGGGGCACAAATGGTTATTGGGGGTATAGCGATTCTATTAGTCCTAGAGGCGGCAAGACGAGCTGTAGGTCTTCCGATCACAATTATATCCGCTGTGTTCCTTCTCTATGCGATATTTGGCCAACAAATGCCTGGTATGCTGGCACACCGAGGACTTAGTCTTGGACAATTAATTGATGCGATGTTTTTTACAACACAAGGTATTTTAGGTACACCATTACAAGTATCTTCCACCTATATCTTTCTGTTCCTGTTATTTGGGGCTTTTTTGATTCAAACAGGAATAGGTATGTATTTTAATGACTTGGCTCTTGTAATTGCTGGTCGTCGTATTGGTGGTCCTGCGAAAGTTGCCATTTTCTCTAGTGCACTAAACGGAACAATTTCAGGAAGCTCGGTTGCAAATACTGTTACAACTGGTTCCTATACGATCCCAATGATGAAGAGACTGGGGTATAGTCGGAACTTTGCAGGTGGTGTAGAAGCCGCATCATCAACAGGTGGACAAATCATGCCACCAATTATGGGTGCTGCTGCGTTTTTGATGATTGAATTTGCAGGTGTTGGCTATTGGGAAATCGCTAAGGCAGCAGTCATCCCAGCAATTTTATACTTCACGGGAATTTGGATCATGACCCATTTTGAAGCTAAGAGATTAGGGTTAATGGGGTTGTCAAAGGAAGAAATACCGAACAAAAAGGAAACACTAAAAAAAATATACTTGTTGTTACCGATACTAGCGATAGTATATATGTTATTTCAGGGTTACAGTATTGATAGAACAGCTATATATGGAATTATCATTACCATAGGGATTAGTTTGTTTCGAAAAGATACGAATATGTTTTTGAAGGATAACAAATTCACATTAAGTAAATTAATGGAGGGACTGACAACGGGTGCACGTACCGCATTGGGTGTAGCAGCTGCAACAGCTAGTGCAGGTATAATTGTGGGTGTTGTAACAAAAACAGGTTTGGGATTGAAATTGGGCAACGGTCTTGTTGATATAGCAGGTTCCATTACAAGCTCACCACAAGCACTGTTGTTGCTAACATTGTTTTTTACAATGATCACTTCCATAATCATTGGAATGGGTTCACCAACAACAGCAAACTATATTATTACATCAACAATTGCATTACCAGCTATTGTTGCTTTAAATGACCAATATCAATTTGCAATTCCTGTACTCGCAGCTCACATGTTTGTGTTTTACTTTGGAATCCTAGCAGATATTACACCACCAGTTGCGCTTGCCGCCTTTGCTGCAACCGGAATTTCGGGTGGAGAACCAATTCGGACTGGTTTTAATGCATCAAAATTGGCAATTGCTGCTTATATTATTCCGTATATGTTTGTGTTAAGTCCACAGCTACTGATGATTAATGCGACTACTGTAGAAATTACACTTTCTTTAATAACAGCATTTCTCGGTATGATTTCAATCGGTGCGGGTATGATTGGATACTGGTACCGGAAGATTAATTGGATAGAGCGAATTATTACTATGGTTACAGGTATACTTTTGATTTATCCAGAAGGAAATTCAGACCTAATTGGATTTGGTGTTTTTGCTATACTGCTTATTGTACAGATCATGACCAAACACAAAAAGGACGAAACCAAACTAGAAAAAGGTCTAAATTAAAGCATTATAGTGTCAGGTGCCATTTGTGTCTAGATGTTCACAAAAGGGTATCTGGCATTTTTTGAGTTGTAATTTTTAACAAATCAACCCATTTAAAGCCATAGCAAACAGGGCAAGCCGGTGTAATCAGGCTTGCCCATATCTTATAGTGTGTGTTCAAAAAGTCGGCAAATTAGAAGCAAGCAGGTCGAGGCGGCGCTGTTTTGAGTAACGGAACGTATGCTTTTAATACGTGAGTAACGGAAAAACAAGCCAACGAAGAGATGCGCCGCTTATCATTTGGTGACTTTTTGAACAACCTCTTATTAGGATAAAATATTAAAAATTGCAGTGGGTTATCCGCGTCTTCCGCCTCTGCCGCCCCGTTTTGTTTCGGTGTTACGTTTGAGGTTATATAAATTTTCTTCACTTGATTTTAAAAATTGAGCCATTTTATCTTCAAAAGTTTCCTTTGGCTTGAAATTACCTTTTGAGCGGAATTTCTTTGCGTTCCGATCATCTCTTCCCTGGCGCGGTGAACGCTGGGAATAGGAATTGCTTTGTCCTTCTGGTTTATCTATCGCTTTTTTGATGGACAAGGCAGTTTTTCCATCCTTCTCACTAATCACTTTTACTTCAACTTGATCGCCTACTGTAAGATAGTCATTCACATCTTTTACATAGCTATCCGCTACTTCACTAATGTGCACAAGACCTGTTGTGCCTCCAGGTAACTCTACGAATGCTCCAAAATTGGTGATGCCTGTTACCTTACCTTGTACCTTGCTGCCTATTTCGATTGACAAAAAAAGTTCCCCCTTAATAAAATTAAAACCAATTCATTATAACAAATAAAGGAAGTAATATCAAATGAATGTTTCTGTGCACAGCCAAAAATTCATTGTCAAATAGAGTTAAAATAGCGAACAACAAATGGGTGGATTTTCTCCCTGATGTTATAACTATTCTTCCAATTCCTCTTCAAAATAAAATGTGTTCGGGTACTCTTCTACTGTATAGGAGTAACGCTTCATATTTTCAACGTAGCTCCAGTCGTTTATCGTAACTATTTCTCCGGTTGATTTGAGGGTAACTTTTTGCTTGCGTTGGAATTTATTTTTATTTTTCATTATGGACCCCACTTTTCCTTTGATTTGGTGAATAAAGAAATGCTCAGATTAATTTTTCAAACCGGTCTATAGTTTCTATTCCTACCCAAGTTTTCAATTTAATAAACACGTTTCACCGTTTTGGTGGTATTATCTGGTAATAAAGAGTATACTATTAGTAGAGGAATATACCCTTTTAAGTTTAGGTGCATAAAACGTGCCATCAGAGGGTGAAGCCCACATTGAAAGGATGACCGTTATGACAAGTAATTTATATCAAGCTAAAGCTGGAGATGGATTCAAGATGACAGGAATGAATAGAAGAAATTCATTCTTTAGCACTCCAAAAGAGGCTGTTTCCGAAGCCTTAGCATTAAAAGAAAAAATGGACAAGAGATACGAGAACGGAATAGAATGGGACTATAATGGGAAAATGACTGGTTCAACGAATAAAATGAAAATTTTAAGAGGATATTTAAATGGCGACAGAGAATCAGTTGCCTTTTACTTACAGATTGTAACGGTAAAGAATCAAAAAGAAAAGGTAAGTGTCGTGTCCCCAAAGAAACCGAAGACTGTATCATCAAAGGACAAGGAAGTACTAAACAAAGTAATCAAATTACTGAAGTAACGATTAAATCACATACTATTCCTTAATTTTACCACTAACTAATGGATTTAGCTATTCATTCTATGAAATTGTGCGTATATATTATAAATGACAGTACAAAAACGAACTCGTTTCAGCAAGTTGAAACATCGGGGAATCAGATGGAGTCTCGACTCCACCTGATTGGAAAATCCCACCTACGCTTCGTTTAGAGGTGGGGGTCTAAAACCCTAAAACCATTTAAAGATTAACTTTGTGATGGCTTTGTAAAGCCTTTAATCATATGAATATGTCCATCAGCCTCAGTCGTTTTAATCTCTGCATAATGGGTGTGATAGCCATTTGGCAAAGGAATGGGAGGTCCAGTGTATGCTTCATAATAATGGATGTGACCATCGTCAAAAGTGGTATTACCCCAGACTTTATGAATATGCCCTTCTTTTGTCTCGATAGGGGTACTTGTAACTCCCGGATGCATGTGAACATGCTCATCGTTACACGTGGTTGCGCCATTATGGCCGTGCGTATGACCTGTTTTTTCGTTTGGATTCAGATTCATTTGTGTTTCTTTTCTAAAATGGTGATCGGTTCCTACTGTTTCTGGATTGCTTAAGTGAGGATACCCCGTTCCATTTACGAATGGGTCAGGGGCCGGAAATGAACTATAATACTGGGGATGTACACTTCTATATTGCATTTTTACAACTCCTTCATACATTTTCTTTATTAAAGTATGTTACACCCGCCTTGTTAGTAACTTAGTAAATAGCCTATTTCTCAAAGGGCAAAATAGCCTACTCGTCAATTTCGATTAGTGCGTTCAGAATAATTGTGTTTCACTTAGGAAATATAAAGTGTATGAGATATTTATTATTATTCGTATTTGTCGTATCCTTCCTATTTCCAGTTACATTAGAGGCAGAAGAAATGGTATCTGTAAAGTTGATGAATCATATTGGCGATACTTCAGATTTGAATATTCAACTTAAAGGAGATTATGTAACGCTTGATCCAACATTTTCGCTAAAAAAAGGAGGGAACTATACGTTATCGGTTAAAAAAGGGAAATTTATTTTGGAAGGCGATGGGAATAAACAGAAAATACAAGCTCCTTTTATTCTTATCCCCAAAAGTTATGATAAGGAGCACAACATTTATATAAATGAACGACCATATTTAGGAGCGGTTGAATTTCGTATAGAGGAGGAGAAGTACGTACGCCCAGTTAACCAATTACCGCTAGAGGATTACTTAAAAGGAGTTGTTCCATTTGAAGTATTTCCTTCTTGGGGAATTGAAACACTAAAAGCTCAAGCATTGGCTGCACGGACGTATGCTGTTTCCCACATAAATAAGGAAATAAAAGATACAATACAAGACCAAGTTTACGAAGGATATTCATGGAGTGATAAAGCCACAATAGCAGTAGAGGAAACGAGTGGAGAAGTGATAACCTTTCAAAATAAACTGATCAATGCTTTCTATTCTGCAAGCAATGGTGGATACACGGAGAATAATGCTCATGTATGGGGAGGAAAAGCTATGTCCTATTTTCCAATCAAAAAAGATCCCCATGACCCCGTTAATCCATGGAGATTCACTTTACATCAGACACAAGTTTCAATGGATGACATCAACTGGGATCATCCGAATTGGTGGGGTGAAATAAAAGAAAAGGATGAGGAAATCACCACATCTATGAAAAAATCGCTTTACAGAAAAGGGTATATGGGCGACATCAAAATTCTTTCTATTCCTCGTTTTGAGTTATCAAAAGAACAATTGGAATCAAAGCGAAGTGTGAAAGGCTCTATTACCATTGAATTTTTACAACGGTTGCCAGAAGGAACGGTTTTATTTCAACAACTAGCATTGGACGATGTGAAACTTGATCGGATTCGCCCTATGATTGGCGGTAACCGATTTAAAAGTTATTTGATTGAATCACTTGAAATGAATGACGAATTATACACAATGAAAGGAAAAGGGTACGGTCACGGTGTAGGGATGAGCCAATGGGGAGCACATTTTATGGGGGAAAAAGGAAAAACCTATGAAGAGATTCTCCAATTTTATTATCCAGGGACAACTATTACCCATTTGAAACAAAAGTAAAACAATCCTCCATGACAATGTTTACTATCAAATTATAAGTAGTTCAATACTTTGGACAAACTGTAAAAAAACCGCAAATATTGTGAAAATAACATGTTAGAATAGAAACACATGGATTTTATTAAAATCCATGTGTTCGTGTTTCATTTAAGCACCCTTTAGCGAAAATTATTGTTTGTGAATCAAGCTACTTTATGTTTTTTGAAATTCTAGTAAGTGTGGAATATACATAGATTTTATCCAGTCTTTTAACACTTTAAGAAAGTGATTTTTGGTCGGATTAAAGTATAAGAAAAGACATTGCATATACATATGATTGGCAATTCTTGTTTTTTTAATCAATTAAACGGTTGCAGGAGATAGATCTAAAAGTGTAAAATTCTATTTCTAGAAGAAATGAAAGGACCTTGTATTTATGGTACATACTCGTTTAGAAACTAAAAAAACAAACCGCCCACTGGTGTTGGCTGCAGTTATCTTAGGAATGTTTATGGCGGCAATTGAAGCTACGATTGTTTCGACTGCAACTCCAAGTATTGTAGCTGATGTCGGTGGTTTCTCACTTTTCACATGGGTATTTTCCGCTTTTTTATTAATGCAGGCCGTGACGATTCCGATCTACGGGAAATTAGCTGATTTATTCGGTAGAAAATCCATTTTTACGATTGGGGTCATTATTTTTTTAATTGGTTCCATTCTGTGTGGTTTTGTAAAAACGATGCCAATGCTCATCGTATTTCGATCCATTCAAGGGATTGGTGCAGGAGCTGTCCAACCAATCGCAACAACGATTGTCGGCGATATTTATACAAAGGAAGAAAGGGCGAAAATCCAAGGATACTTAGCCAGTGTTTGGGGGATTTCTTCTGTTGCTGGCCCAATGCTTGGGGCACTTTTTGTACAATATTTGTACTGGGGATGGGTGTTTTGGATCAATGTTCCGATTGGTATTTTGGCTATTATTGGAATTGTGAACTATTTACACGAGGATATCGAACAAAAGAAACATAACATTGATTATCTTGGATCTAGTTTATTATTCATTTCTGTAAGTTCGCTAATGATCCTGCTTATCCAAGGTGGTGTTTCGTGGAGCTGGATTTCTTCACCTAGTTTGGGTCTTATGGCTCTATTTTTGATTACTTTTGTCTTTTTCTTTTGGCAAGAAACGAGAGCAAGTGAACCAATGATGCCACTAGGGATCTGGAAAAATCGTATTATTGCCGTGGCAAATATTGGTTCTTTAACAACAGGCGCTATTATGATTGGCGTTTCCACTTTTTTACCAACATTTGTGCAAGGTGTCATGGAACGTTCCCCTATTGTTGCAGGTATTACGTTGGGGATGATGTCGATTGGATGGCCTATTTCCTCCACGATTGCTGGGAGGCTGATGATAAAGATTGGATATCTTAGAACAGCAATCATTGGTGGAATAAATTTAATCATTGGCTCTATCTTTTTTATTACCCTCACACCTAAACTTGGCCCTGTATGGGCGGGGGTTGGTTCCTTTTTTATTGGAAGTGGCATGGGATTTGCTACGACAACATTTATTGTTTCGATTCAAAGCAGTGTAGAGTGGAAGGTGCGCGGGGTCGCAACAGCCTCGAACATGTTTATGCGCATTTTAGGTAACACGATTGGTGCATCACTTATGGGTGCAATCTTGAATACTAGATTGCAAGCTTTTCTAGATCAAAAAACGGATGCGTTAGACATCTCAGTTGATGTCAATGTGACAAATTCAATTCTAGATCCTGAAAGCAGACGTATACTTGGAGAAGAAACGGTGAAGTTAATCCAAGAAGGTCTAACCCTTTCGCTTCAAAGTGTCTACTGGAGTCTATTAGTTCTAGCCATTATTAGCCTTATCATTATCACTTTTTTGCCGCATTTTGAGAGGAATACTAAATCGGGTGTTAAAAAAATGAAAAAATTCAAAAAAGGTAATTGACAAATAAATGAAATCCATGTACATTATTAAGTACAAATTCATAGTAGATTTTTTCTTATCCAGAGAGGTGGAGGGACTGGCCCATTGAAACCTCGGCAACAGACATTTTTTGTACTGTGCCAATTCCAGCAAGCATAATGCTTGAAAAGATAAGAAGAGAAAAGTGAACGGATTACTTTTACCCTCTTCTTATGCGGAAGAGGGTTTTTATTTTGATCAAAATGAAAAATGTGCTTTCTGGTCAACCAGAAGCGCAATGAAAAAGAATCCGGTTTATCCGCGTGTATTCTTGCTTAAGTCACACCTACTGGTAATCGTTTCACTGCATAAAAACAAGGGGGATTTTTATATGGGGAACCTTGATGACACAAAAGTAAAACATATTTTATCAACTCTAAAAGGATTGGAGTATGGATCCGTTGTAATCACAGTCCATAACGGTGAAATAACACAGATTGATGCGACAGAAAAGAAGCGTTTCACGTTACAAAAAAACGAACCAAAATCACCGAAGAATAATTAGTAATGCACTTCGTAATAGAATGAATAACCAATTTGCCGATTAGACGACTAAAGGCATCTTTATTTCAAAACGTTTTTGTTGACGTTATGAATAAGGGTGCTTTTTTGTTTGAGAACTACTGCTAATGACACATGAAAAAGTAATGAAAACCTTTGAGCCAGAACAGAAGGATGATTCTGTAACTATTACTATTACTATTACAAAAGGGGGGATTTACTTAAAAATGAAAATAGTATTAGAGGATTTTCAAAGTTATAAACAAGAAAGGATGAGAGTGATGAGTGAAATAGTTATATTGTCTGGAAGTCCATCTGAAAGTTCTAGATCGGATTTAGTTTTGAAATATATCGGATCATTACTAAAAAAAGAAGGATTTATAGTAACGCATATTTCCATTAGAGATGTTCCACATGAGGCATTATTTTACGGTAAGTTTAACGATCCAGCTATTGAGAATGTAGCCTCTCTAATTCAAGGGGCCAAGGGCGTTGTAGTCGGATCACCAGTATATAAGGCAGCCTACTCAGGAGTGTTGAAGGCTTTGTTAGATTTATTACCTCAAGATGTGTTACAGGGTACACCGGTATTACCTTTAATGACAGGTGGTAGTCCATCACATTTATTGGCGATTGAGTACACATTAAAGCCTTTATTAGCTACATTAAAAGGTCAAAATTTAAAGGGCGTTTATTTACTGGACAGTCAAATAGATAAAAGACAGATAGACAATCCAATCGTTCAAAATGAAATTTTAGACCGATTAAAGAAGCAGCTTTATTACTTTGTTGAAACAGTAAATAGACAGAAAAATGCTGTTTTATAAGGGATATATAATTCAATTTGTAAAGGGGATTTTCTATTATGGCAAAGAAAAGAATGTATTTAAATGCATTTGATATGAACTGTGCTGGACACCAATCACCTGGGCTTTGGACACATCCAAAAGATCAATCACATCGTTATAAAGACAGTGAATATTGGATAGAACTTGCACAGATTTTGGAAAAAGGAAAATTTGACGCTATATTTTTAGCGGATGTATTAGGAACCTATGATGTTTATCAAGGATCTAGGGATGCAGCTGTTCGTCAAGGTGCACAATCACCAGTTAACGATCCGTCACTAGTTGTACCATTAATGTCAGCTGTGACGAACCACTTAGGATTTGGCGTAACTGCTTCTGTCACTCATGAACATCCATATACATTTGCGCGACGCATATCTACGCTGGATCATTTAACAAACGGTCGTGTTGGCTGGAATATCGTTACATCTTATTTGAAAAGTGCAGCAGTCAATATGGGATTGGAAGACCAAATTAAACATGATGAGCGCTATGATATTGCTCAAGAATACCTAGAAGTTTGTTACAAGTTGTGGGAAGGGAGCTGGGAAGATGATGCCGTTTTACTAGATAAAGAGAATGGCATTTTCACAGACCCAAGTAAAGTCCATGATATAAACCATGATGGGAAATATTATAAAGTACCTGGTGCACATTTATGTGAGCCATCACCACAAAGAACACCAGTCATTTACCAAGCAGGAGCGTCTAAGAAAGGGCGAGCATTTGCTGGAAGGAATGCAGAGTGTATCTTTATTGGAGTCCCAACTATCAATGTAGCAAAGGAAACTGTTAAAAAGCTACGTGCAGAGGCTGAAGGTGCGGGAAGAGCACCTGAGGAAGTGAAAATTCTTACCATGTTTACTCCTATTGTGGGTAAAACAGAAGAAGAAGCACTTGAGAAGTACAGTGATTACAAGAACCATATCAGCCATGAAGGTGCACTAGCTCTATTTGGGGGATGGACTGGTATTGACTTGTCAGAATACAGTTCAGATGAAAGTCTTCGCTATGTAGAAAATGATGCGATCCAGTCTGCAGTCGAAAATTTCACCAAAATTGATCCAGAAAAACAATGGACAGTAGATGAAATAAAAGATTTTGTTGGCCTAGGTGGTATGGGAGCACTATCTGTTGGAAGTCCAGAACAAGTTGCGGATACAATGGAACAATGGGTAGAAGAAGCTGGAGTAGATGGGTTCAACATTGCCTATGCAATAACTCCTGGTACATTTCAAGATTTTGTTGAATTGGTTGTGCCGATCTTACAAGAAAGAGGTCTAGTAAGAAAAGAATATGAAGGTGATACTTTAAGAGATAGCTTATTTGGGAAGGGAAGTCAGTTACCAGGTCATCATCCAGGGAAGCAATACGCAATAACTCATGCAGTAGCATCCAAATAGTTGTATGAAACGTTTCTCATTACCTAAAAACAAACTACTGCTCTTAATAATTTAAAGTAGAACAAAAAAATAGCATGCTGATTAGACAACTAAAGGCATCTTTCATTCCGATGATTTTAAAAAGGTCGAGTGAAGATGTCTTTTTCTATTGGAATAAAAAGGGGGAGTACCATGATCAAATTCGATAAAGTAACGAAAACATTTGGTTCAGACGGACAGGAGGTTCATGCGGTAAAGGACGTTTCACTAACGATTAATAAAGGAGAAATATTTGGAATTATTGGCTTTAGTGGAGCCGGAAAAAGTACATTACTAAGACTAGTTAATTTATTAGAGCGTCCAACATTTGGAAAAATCATTGTAAATGAAAAAGAAATAAGTACTATTTCACAAACAGAACTAAGAAAATTAAGAAGCCGAATCGGGATGATTTTTCAGTCTTTTAATCTTTTATCTTCACGCAATGTTGCTGGTAATATTGCGTACCCCTTAAAGCTAGCGAAAGTGCCAAAAGACAAGAGAGATGAACGCGTAGAAGAATTGCTGCGTTTCGTAGGCTTAGAGGATAAAGTAAATAAATACCCAGAGCAACTATCAGGAGGTCAAAAACAAAGAGTCGGGATTGCAAGAGCACTCGCTACCTCTCCAGATATCCTTATCTGTGATGAGGCAACTTCAGCTTTAGATCCAGAAACTACGGAAGAAATTTTGAATCTATTAAAAAAAGTAAACAAGGAATACGACATTACCATTTTATTGATTACACATGAAATGCATGTGATTCGAAGTATATGTAGTCGAGTTGCAGTAATGGAAGATGGAAAAGTAATAGAGCAAGGGAACGTATATGATATTTTTTCAAATCCACAATCGAAGACAACGAGAAATTTTATCAGTTCCGTACTAAACGACAACCTATCACCAAGATTGCTAGACCGTTTGCATAGGGAACACTCAGGAAATATATATAGGCTTATATTTACTGGAGGCGTATCAAGTAAACCGATAATATCTCAAATAGCCAAAAAATATAATCTGGATTTTAATATTATGTATGGTAGCATTCATGAGCTTCAGGATCAGCTGTATGGAAATTTGATTGTCGAATTAATTGGGACGGATTCTATTGTGAAAGAGGCTGTAAACGAACTAAGAGAAATCGTTGAAGTTAAGGAGGTATTAGGCAGTGAAAGTAGATTGGACCACGTTTTGGCCTAAAATTGTAGAAGCACTTGGGGAAACCATCATAATGGTTATTCTAACCCTGTTAATAGCAAGTATGATCGGAATTGGTATTGGTTTAATGTTTTTCGTTACTCGTGAAGGAAATATATTAGAAAATAAAACTGTATTCTCTATTTTAAATATACTGGTCAATGTTATAAGGCCGATTCCGTTCATTATTTTACTAGTTGCAGTTAGTCCACTTACACGTACACTAATGGGAACAACAATTGGAACAATGGCGGCGGTGTTTCCAATGACTATTGCTGCATCATTTGCAATTGCGCGTGTTGTTGAAAGCAACCTTGTATCCATTCAACCTGGTGTGATTGAAGCAGCCCAAGCGATGGGAGCTAACCCAGTGCAAATTATATTTACTGTTTTAATTCCTGAAGCATTAGGGCCCCTTATTTTAGGACTCACATTTATAACAGTGGCACTAATCGATTTCTCAGCAATGGCTGGTACTGTTGGGGGCGGCGGATTGGGTGCTATTGCAATGAGCTATGGTTACCAACGCTTTGATACCTCGGTAATGGTTGTTACGATTGTAATTTTGATTGTATTAGCGCAGGGTGCTCAATATTTAGGGAATTATTTATCTCGTTTCTTTCTACGCAGATAAGATAAAAATTTTTAAGGAGATGACGTTCGTGAAAAAACAATTATTTTTTTCCATTTGTATGATCCTAGCTCTTACAATTCTGTCGGCATGTAGTTCCTCTGCAGAAGGAAATGATGAAAAGCTTGTGAAATTAGGTGTTTCTAGTGCGGATGGGCCTGTTTGGGATTTGTTAGTAGAAAAGGCGAAATCTGAAGGGATTAATTTAGAAATAATTGAGTTAGTAGATTGGCAGTTGCCAAATGATGCCTTAGTTAATGGGGAAATAGATATAAATGCCTTCCAACACTTAGCCTTTTTAAGTCAATATAATGTTCAAAGAGATGCTAATCTTGTTCCAATTGGCTCTAGTTTCGTTGGTCCTAAGGGGCTTTATTCAGAAAAATATAACGAAATTTCGGAGATCCCTAATGGTGCAAGTGTTGCCATTTCTAATGACCCCGCAAATATGGGATTAGATTTAAGTTTACTTGAATCAGCTGGATTAATAGAGTTGAAGGATGGGGTAGGCATCTTTGGGACTACGGAAGATGTAACGAACAATCCTAAAAAGTTGGAAATTAACGCAATGAATGCTCAACAAACGCCAAGGGCTCTTGAGGATGTTGCCCTCTCTGCAATATACAATAGTATTGCAGGAAGGGCAGGTATTGACCCAAACAATGTGCTTTACGAGAATGATCCTCTTAGTATAGAGGGGTTACCATACGTAAATGTATTTGCTGTTCGAGCAGAAGATGTCGAAAATGAAACATATAAAAAGGTAGCAACTTTAATTCAAGACCCAGAAATAAAAGAGGCATATAAGAAAGATACAGCCGGTCAAGGTGAGGTTGTTGATGTTTCAGTAAAAGATCTCAAGCAAACTCTTGAACGTTTAATGAATGAGTAGGCAAGGTAGAAATAATAAAAAAATTAGGATAAAAGGTAGGGATCCTATGACAAAACAAATTATTTTGAATGCCTTTGATATGACAAGTGCTATGCATAACTCACATGGGCTTTGGAAACACCCTGACAACCAAAGAACGAGACGTTACAAAGATTTAGATTATTGGATAGACATGGCCAAACTACTGGAACGAGGTCTGTTCGATGCTGCATTCTTCGCTGATGTAGCGGGTGTCTACGATGTGTATCAACAAAGTAAAGACCCAGCGATTCGTGACGGGTTGCAGATTCCTTTAAATGACCCTGCGTTCGTTGTTCCAGCAATGGCTAGTGTTACGGAAAACTTATCGTTTGCAGTTACGGTTAGTACAACTTATGATCACCCTTTTTCTAATGCAAGACGTTTTTCCACATTAGATCATTTGACCAAAGGGAGAATAGCTTGGAACATAGTTACATCATATTTACCGAACGCTGCACGGAACTTTGGGCTTGATAACATGGTTAAACATGATGAGCGGTACGATATGGCTGATGAGTTTTTAGAGGTATCCTACAAGCTATGGGAGTCCAGTTGGGAAGATGGAGCGATTATTGAGGATGTAGTGAGTAAAACATTAACAGATCCCGGTAAAGTTCATCAAATCAATCATAATGGTTTTTATTTCAATGTCGAGGGGCCTCATTTGAGTGAACCTTCTTTGCAGCGAACACCAGTTATATATCAAGCTGGTACGTCAGAAAAAGGGCGAGAGTTTGCGGCAAAGCATGCAGAGTGTGTGTTTGTTGGCGGGCCAAATCCTGAAAAAATTAGGTATTATATTGAAGATATTAAGGCTCGTGCTGAAAAATGGGGACGGAATCCTGACCATATAAAAGCACTTTCTTTCTTAAATGTCGTTGTAGCCGAAACAACTGAGGAAGCAGACTTAAAATTCGCAGAGTACAACAAATTGTGGAGCCCAGACGCTGCAAAAGCTTTATATGGTGGCGGGAGTGGTTATGATTTAAGTGAATATACAGACCAAGATGACTATTTTGAATATAAGCATACAGAGCACGGACAAACAAGTGCTAAATCCTTAACAAAGGATCAACCAAAAAAACTGACAGTCAAAGAAGTGCTCAATCGTTTTGAAACAATTAATAGTAACAATGTGTTAGTCGGTAACCCTGTGGAAGTTGCGGATGCGATTCAATATCAATTTGAGGAGGCTGGATTAGATGGATTTAACCTTGCTCATTTCGTTACACCAGCTAGCTTAGAGGAGTTTATTGACTTAGTTGTCCCTGAACTCCAGCGTCGTGGAATATACAAAACCGAATATGCAAAAGGAACATTGAGGGAAAAATTGTTTGAACATGGGAGTAGCGTATTACCAGACGATCACCCTGGTAGAATACATAGGCAATCCTATATTACGAAATAACTATAAATGAATTGGATAATCAAAACCTGCTGAAAATCCACAGCATTTTTTTGATCACAACGGTAAGGTTATCGTCTTGCCGTTAATTGCTGAAAATCCAGCCGAAAACAGCCGTTTTATAGCAAATAACGGCCTGTGAGTCCGCTAACGCAAGGAAATCAAGCTTTTTACTGAAAATAAGGGCCTCTGAGTCCGCATTGAAATTTTTAGCGGACTCAGAGGCTCTTATTTGGCCAAAATCCGTGGTATTGGGAGGTTTCGCGGACTGAGAGGCCGTTAATTGCTGAAAATCCAGCCAAAAACAGCCCATTTATAGCAAATAACGGCCTG
>NZ_JAMQKB010000004.1:96175-201176 GCF_028416575.1 Terrihalobacillus insolitus
TTCCGAAAATAACGGCCTCTCAGTCCGCATAGGATTTTTAGCGGACTCAGAGGCTCTTATTTGGCCAAAATCCGTGGTATTGGGAGGTTTCGCGGACTGAGAGGCCGTTAATTGCTGAAAATCCAGCCAAAAACAGCCCATTTATAGCAAATAACGGCCTGTGAGTCCGCTTAACCATGAGAAACAAGCCTTTTTCCGAAAATAACGGCCTCTCAGTCCGCATAGGATTTTTAGCGGACTCAGAGGCTCTTATTTGGCCAAAATCCGTGGTATTGGGAGGTTTCGCGGACTGAGAGGCCGTTAATTGCTGAAAATCCAGCCGAAAACAGCCGTTTTATAGCAAATAAGGGTCTGTGAGTCCGCTAACGCAAGGAAATCAAGCCTTTTTCCGAAAATAACGGCCTCTCAGTCCGCATAGGATTTTTAGCGGACTCAGAGGCGATATGTGGACATATACCAGAAGTGCAGCTCCCATTCCTTAATAGAATTTTTTTGCTACTATCAAGTGAACGTTCCATTTGTAACGCGGTTTGCTTTTAATCTATTAATTTATCTTTTTCGGTCCTTTCCAGTACATTTCCCTCAGGCGGTATATTTGGAGTTTACCTGTAGCTTTTTTTGGTAATGACTCTACAAATTCAATGGCCTTTGGTGCTTTAAAGTACTTTAAAGTACTCCAGATTAGATCGGCAATATGCTATAATTTCTTCTTCTGTTACCTTTGCATTTGGGTGTAATACGATGATTGCATTAGGAACTTCTCCCCATTTTCTTCAGGAATGGAAATGACAGCTACCTCCATTACGTCTGGACGGACGACCTTTGTTTCCCCGTTAAAAGCTAATTCAATACCTTGTCTTGCTTTAATTGTCATCGACAACTGCCTTCAACCAAATGATATGACATTTGTCATCTTAATCAAATGACGTATATGACTTCTTTTGCTTTATGTTTTTCTTTAATCTATAAATAACAGAAGATACTTATAGAATATTGAAAGCATAAGATGAGTGCTTGAGGAGGATAATATGAGTAGAAAAAAACAAGCGGAATTAAGAAAAAACGTCAAGCCATATGAAAGCTCTAATACGAAATCGGGCATCATGCAGTTGGTCAATACAATCCCGACGTTCTTTCTACTTTGGTTCTTAGCATATCAAAGTTTGTCTGTCTCAATTTGGTTAACCCTCGGATTGACAGTTGTAGCAGCAGGTTTTGTCGTTCGAATCTTTATTATATTTCACGACTGTACGCATCAATCCTATTTCAAGAACAAAAAAGCGAATAGATATCTTGGAACGGTTACAGGGATTATTACCCATTTTGCCTTTGAAAAGTGGAAGCGAAGCCATTCGATTCACCACGCGACAAGTGGTAATTTAGATAAACGTGGAACAGGAGATATATGGGTGATGACGGTTGAGGAATATGTATCGGCTTCAGCATGGGAAAGGGTAGCTTATCGCCTTTATCGTAACCCAATTGTTATGTTCGGATTAGGTCCGATTTACCTTTTTTTCATCGAAAATCGTTTTAATCGAAAAGGTGCAAAACGTAAAGAACGCTTGAACACCTACTTGATCAACTTCTCAATTGCTGCCATCTATGCGATGTTGATATGGGGAATTGGTTGGCAAGCATTTTTAATGGTGCAACTCCCGATTCTTTTCGTGTCAGGGGCACTCGGAATTTGGTTATTTTATGTTCAACATCAATTTGAGGATTCTTATTTTGAAAATGAGGATGAGTGGGATTATGTGAAAGCAGCGGTTGATGGAAGTTCGTATTACAAACTTCCAAAGATTATGCAATGGATGACTGGTAGTATTGGTTTCCACCATGTACACCATTTAAGTCCAAGGGTTCCAAATTATAATTTAGAAAAAGCACATGAATCAACGCCACCATTACAACAAGCAACAACGATTACGCTTGCATCTAGCTTAAAATCAATCCGTTTTCGCCTATATGATGAGAAAAACAGAACATTCGTTAGCTTTAAAGAGGTCAAAGAACTTTTAAGTAATACAAAGTTAAAATCTAAAGTGCAATTGAATAACAGAAGGCCAAGTCTTCAAGAAAAATAGGAACGCCAATAAGAAAATAACAAAGCAATGCACAAGAGGATTCTATTATCAAATCTCTTGTGCATTTTGGTATACTTAACATTAAATATAAACCAAAGGGGATCACTATGCAAAATTGGTATCACATTATCCCAAAAAATACGGGGCTTAGTGCTTACGTATGGATTATCTTTTGTATTCTGCCTTTTTACTTTATTATCAGATCATCATCATCCTTGGAAATCGTTTTCGGTATTTTAATGATTTTACTTTTTTTTGGTTCGTACCGTCTATCCTTTATTTCTAAGGGGTGGTCTGTATATGTATGGGTCATCATAGAAATGACGATAAGTATTGTCATGACATTACTTTTTGGCTATGTATACTTTGCGCTTTTTTTAGCATTTTTCATTGGGAAAATTCAAAATAAAATCGGATTTTCTATATTAT
Organism: Terrihalobacillus insolitus; assembly: GCF_028416575.1. Classification (GTDB taxonomy): domain Bacteria; phylum Bacillota; class Bacilli; order Bacillales; family Amphibacillaceae; genus Terrihalobacillus; species Terrihalobacillus insolitus. The sequence goes on from NZ_JAMQKB010000004.1 coordinate 98,692, forward strand.
ATGGGATTCATCTTCTCAGTACAATCGGGGCAATTACAATCGTATTTATGAAAGAAAATGCATTGATTTACTCGCAACTTCCATTTATAGTCATTAGTATCATTGGTGTATTATTGCTACCATTCACGATGTATAACCGAATCAAGCGAGAAGAATTAGAAGTTCAGTTAGAGCATGCAAATAAGAAGATTTCTCGGTTGATCATTATGGAAGAACGTCAGCGGATTGCACGCGATTTACATGATACGTTAGGGCAAAAGCTTTCCCTTATTGGATTGAAAAGCGATTTAGCTGGTAAATTAGTGGATAAAAAGCCAGATGCGGCAAAGGCGGAAATAAATGATATTCATCAAACGGCAAGAATGGCCTTGAAAGAAGTTAGGGAAATGGTTTCTGATATGAGGGGAATAAAACTGAAAGAAGAAATGATTCATGTTCGGCAAATGTTAAAGGCTGCGAATATAGAGCTTCGTATAGATGGAAATCCAGAATTTACCGATACGCCATTATTGGTTGAAAATGTGCTAAGTATGTGTTTGAAAGAAGCGGTAACCAATATAGTCAAGCATAGTCAGGCTACTTCCTGCAATGTTTGGATTAAGCAAGTACCTAATGAATTGTGTATTAAGGTTCAAGATAATGGCAAAGGGATCACTGAAGAAATGAACTCTACACAGGGACATGGCATAGAAGGGATGAGAGAAAGATTGGAATTTGTGAATGGCAGCTTAGAAATTGAGTCTGGAAATGGAACGACATTGACTATACGAGTGCCAAATGTTATTCAACAAACAAATAAGGGGGCTAAAGTGTGATAAGAATTGTCATTGCTGAAGATCAACGTATGTTACTTGGTGCTTTAGGCTCGTTACTTGATTTAGAAGATGACATGAAAGTTGTCGGGAAAGCAAGGAACGGGGAGGAAGCATTGGAACTAGTGAACCAGCACCAGCCCGACATCTGCATCATGGACATTGAGATGCCATTGAAAAGTGGACTTGATGCAGCTGAAGAATTGAAGGATCATCCTTGCAAAGTAATTATTTTAACAACATTTGCACGGGCGGGGTACTTTGAGCGGGCAAGAAAAGCGGAGATAAGCGGGTATTTATTGAAAGATAGTCCCATCGAAGATTTAGCAAACTCGATTCGCACGATTATGGACGGACGACACGTGTATGCACCAGAGTTAGTCGATATTGCTTATGAGAATGAGAATGAAAGCCCGCTGACTGAGCGAGAGGAGCAGGTGATCAAATTAATTGCCGATGGGAAAAACACAAAGGAAATTGCGAGCGAGCTTTTTCTTACGAATGGGACTGTTCGAAATTACGTTTCTATTATTCTTGATAAACTCGGTGTAAGCAACCGAATTGAAGCGATTTCTCGATTTAAGGAGAAGGGATGGTTTAAATAAGGGTATTTGAGTAAACGATAACACCCCTTCGTTTATACAGATGAGTGAGTGATAAATACTGATACGTTTTTAAAAAAAACAGCATGTCTTCGTGGCTATTCCTACTATGATTAATTTTGAACAGCCCTTCAATAAGAAAAATGATCGTCCCCCATGAGCTATATACGGTTCAGGGGGCACTTTTTTGAAAAAGTCAGCGAAAGCGAAAGTATATTTTTTAGCCATTTTTCTAAATTTGAAAACAAAAAGCTATATCGCCTTTCTTCTTCCCCTAACCAACAAACCTACATACAGAATCAGTGAAATGGAAACAGAAACAGCGGATAGTAGATAAATAAAACTGTACCCAAATAAAAAAGCAACTTGGCCAAATGTGATCGCCCCAATACCTACGCCAAGATCAAAAAATGAGAAAAATGTTGCATTTGCCATTCCTTTTCGGCGAGAAGATGCTTTATCCACAGCCCATGCCTGTAGTGCTGGTTGTACACTTCCAAAGCCTAGACCATATAACGCAGCTGCTGTGAATAATATGAAAGAATTTGGGAGCCATGTTAACAGGATCATCGCACCAAAAATCATGAATGAACCTGGAAGAAATACGGCAATGTGCCCTTTCGAATCATATATTCTACCCGCAAATGTTCTAGAAAGCATTAAGAATAAGGCGAAAAACAAGAAATAAAGTTCTATCCCTTCAATTCCTTTCTGTTCGGTATATAGGGGGAGGAAAGACGCAATTCCACCAAAGGTCACCGTAATAAAAAATAGCAGTATGGAAGGCTGGATAGCACTTTTTTCAAAAATGTCAAATCTAGCTGTCACCGATTGGTTTTCTGGCTTTTCTACGTTCTTGTAATGAATTCTCGAAGATAAAAGAAATGCTACCATGCCTAAAGCAGCACAAATAATAAAGAATATAGTGAATGACATGTACCCCGTCAATGTAAGACCTAAAGCAGGTCCAAATGCCATTGCTAAGTTACCAGATAGACCAAAATAGCCCATTCCTTCCCCACGGCGGTTTGGCGGGATCAAATCTGTTGCTATCGTACCAGTTGCAGTTGTGGAAAATCCCCAGCCAATCCCTTGAACAATACGCATGATAAATAAGAATGCAATACTGACAACAAAGGCATAGGATCCTACTGAAAGAACGAAAAGGCTAAGTCCGAACATGTATGTAAATTGCCTACCTTTTGATTCTAACAAATGCCCGACAAATGGGCGAAATAATAATGCAGAAAAAGTGAAAATTCCTGTTATAACTCCGATTAGTTGGTCACTACCACCTAGTTCTTGTACAAATAAAGGGATTGTCGGTAATGTCATTTGAAACCCTAGGAAAATAAAAAAGTTCGCGGAACAAATTAGGACAAAATCTTTGGTCCAAATTTTTTCTTTCACAAGTTCTGTCATGGAAACCCTTCTTTCTTTCGACACTCGAATTACATTATACAAGAGTGAAGGGGACAAAGGAAATGTTAGAAATTAAAAATCAAAATAATGTTTCCGAATGTAGGCTACATGTTGAATATTAATTTGTAATGATCAAAAGCATCAATATATGTTTAGTAATACTATGTTGGGGTATAGTAATGATGTAAGAAGAAATAATCTTTACGCATAAAACAAATGAACCGTAATGCATAGAGGCAATGTGCTGGTTCTAAGGAGGTTTGGACATGGATAATAAGCATAATCACCATGAGGATGGCCATGGAAAAGAAAATGTAACAAATAATAATAGGAAACAACATCATCACGATCACCAGCAAACTCACGACCATAATCATAGTGGTGAACATAAGAATGACCATAATCATGAACACCACGAGCGCGAAGGACACGATCGCGAGCATGAACACCACGAGCACGAAGGACATGATCACGACCTCGTTGACCACAAACATGGTCATGGAGGACACAGTCACGGTCATGAAGGAAATGATCACAACCACGAAAATCACGATCACGGTCATGGAGGACACGATCACGGTCATATGATTGCTGATTTTAAAAAGAGATTTTACATCTCTTTACTAGTAACATTACCTATTCTCATTTTTTCACCGATGATTCAATCATTTTTAAATTATGAGTTAAGCTTTCCAGGGGTTATGTACGTACTATTTGTTTTGGCGACCTTTATTTTTTTCTATGGTGGAAAGCCATTCTTGACAGGTTCAGTTGCTGAATTAAAACAAAAGAACCCAGGTATGATGACACTAATTGCACTAGCGATCGTTGTTGCCTATGTGTATAGTAGTTTAACGGTGTTTGGGCTGTCTGGAAATAATTTTTTCTGGGAGCTTGCAACATTAATTGACATTATGCTACTAGGTCATTGGATTGAAATGCGCTCAGTTATGGGTGCGTCTAATGCTCTTGAAGAGTTAGTGAAAATGATGCCATCTGAGGCACACTTAATAGATGATAATAGCGGAGAAGTGAAGGATGTTAAAGTATCTAGTTTGCAACACGGGAACAAAGTACTTGTAAAGCCAGGTGAAAAAGTCCCAGTTGATGGCAGCATCGTGAAGGGTCAGTCATCTGTCAATGAATCAATGTTGACAGGTGAATCAGTACCAGTGGATAAAGAGGTGGAGGATGAAGTAATCGGTGGCTCGATTAATGGAGAAGGTTCCATAACGATTCAAGTAGAAAAAACAGGCGAAGAAAGTTACCTTTCACAAGTCGTGACGATGGTAAAAGAAGCACAGGAGTCTAGGTCTAAAACACAAGACCTATCAAATCGAGCTGCTAAATGGTTATTCTATGTAGCACTAACAGCTGGTTTGGCAACGTTGGTTATTTGGTTAGCATTAGGCTACCCTTTATCCTATGCATTAGAGCGAATGGTTACCGTCATGGTAATAGCCTGTCCGCACGCATTAGGTTTAGCAGCTCCATTAGTTGTAGCACGTTCGACAGCTCTGTCAGCAAAACAAGGGTTGTTGATTCGAAATCGTGCTAATTTTGAGGAAGCTAGGAAAGTACAGTCAATTGTATTTGATAAGACAGGTACATTGACGGAAGGTGAATTTGGAATAACTGAGATTGTTACAGAGGATGGCTATGACAAAACGGAACTATTACAAGTTGCTGCTTCCCTTGAAGCACAATCCGAGCACCCTATTGCAAGGGGGATTGTAGAAGAAGCGAAACAGCAAAATGTATCTTTTCATGAACCAGAACAATTTGAATCAATGACTGGAAAAGGATTAAAAGGTAATGTTGACGGAAAGGAAATATTAATTGTTAGCCCTGGTTATATCAAAGAACAGAACATTAATTTTCAAACGGAAGCATTTAACGAATTATCTGAACAAGGAAAAACAGTTGTATTCGTGCTAATAGATAATCAATTGGCAGGTATGATTGCACTTGCAGACAAAGTTAGGGAGAGTGCGGAACGAGCAATTGCACGCCTGAAAGAAATGAATGTGCAATCAATGATGTTAACTGGAGATAACGAAAAGGTGGCACAATGGGTAGCAAAACAATTGAATTTAGATGAAGTGGTTGCAGAAGTGTTGCCACATGAAAAGGCAGAAAAAGTAAAAGAAATTAAAGGTAAGGGATTGAAAATAGCGATGACTGGTGATGGTGTCAATGATGCACCTGCCTTAGCCAATGCTGATCTAGGGATCGCTATAGGTGCTGGTACAGATGTGGCAATGGAAACTGCGGATGTCATTTTGGTAAAAAGTAATCCAGAAGATGTTGTCTCCATCTTAGAACTATCGACTTCCACTTACAAAAAAATGATTCAGAATCTTTGGTGGGCTGCAGGCTATAACATCGTAACGATCCCACTTGCTGCAGGTATTCTATACCCAATAGGTATCGTATTAAGTCCGGCAATAGGTGCGGTGCTCATGTCATTAAGTACCGTTATCGTTGCAATAAACGCCCGATTGTTTAAAGGTTAAAAATAAACACAGCACCACTCTCCAAATCGTAGAGGGTGGTGCTATTTTTGTATAAAGTCTAGGTCAAAAGATTAATGTGGAAAATTTTGTGACTGCTGTTTATCGTTTTGTTGATTGTTATAAACGGGTATTTGCCCTTTGTTTGTATTCATGTTGTGCGTACTATCTCCCATTGGTTGTTGAGCATTCGTTTGTTCCATACTCGTTGCACTTGGATGACTCATCCATCCGTTTTGGTTTCCCATCATTTCAAGCTGCTCTGCAATATGTGACTGTTGTAATGCCATTTCAATATGAATTTTTTTGACTTGTGGGTCTTTCATATTCATTGCAGAAGTGAAATTATCATTTGCCATAGCAGTCGCTGTAAAGTGAGCATCCATTGCAATGTCTGGATCTTTCAATCCAATAGAAGTGGATCCGGACATATTTGCATGATTTTGACCTTGAGCTTTCGGTATCGGTGGAAGAGTAGCTTGACTCATCTGATTTGGGTTTAACAAATTGTTCATAGTCGTAACATGGTTTTTCATTAAGCCTGCTTGCTGCTCTATTAGCATTGAAAGTTGCTTGTTTTGAGTTGAAGCTGCATAAAACTCTAATTTTTTAATAATCCCTTTGTGTGCGGCTAAATGATTTGCCATAAGCCCTACATCTACCGTTTTTAACATGTTATAATCGCTCCTTTAGTTATTTATAATGTATAGTCAGTTAACTATTCTTGATAAATCAGTTGTGTGATCATACCACCAGGTGTGTGCCCATTGTTGGATTCGTGAAAAGTTTTGGTACCATTAATTGGCCACTTACCAGGATTGTTTGCGATTACTTCTACATCTATACGTTTCCCTGATGCTAAACTAATCGTATCGTCCATCATTCCCGTTCTTGTAAAACCGTCCACTTCTACTACGTTAAAATCGTGTCCGTGTGTATGCATGGAATGGCTAGAACTTGATTTGTTAATAAAACGAAGTCTTAATCTCTCCCCAAATGCAGTGTGTAAAGGGGATGTTTCTGGAAAACATTTCCCGTTTATCGTAAAGTAATTAGGTTTTGTACCGTATTTAATCGGCTTGTATGTCCCTGGAAAAACCTTTCCTAATTCAGGTTGTTCAATTTCCCATTGTTGTACGATCATTGTGTAATCGCGATCTGGCAACAGTACTGGATGTGTGTACAAGTTGTTGGGAAGTACAATAAAAGCACCCACCAAACCTAAATTCTCCTGAAAGTTCTGTGTGGAGTGGTAAAAGAAAGTACCAGCTTGCCATGCTTGGAATTTATAGGTGTATGATTCGCCAGGGTTAATTTTAGGAGTTGGTTCAATCGGTGGCCGCCCATCTTGCGTGTTAGGCTTGGCTAGTCCGTGAACGTGTAAGCTTGTTGGCTCTTGTGTCCGATTTTCCACTTCCAATTCTACCCATTCACCTTGTTTCACTACAATCATTGGACCTGGTGTAGAACCATTGTAACCAAGTGCATCAAGGGTGATCTCGGGTAGGATATTGTGCGCAATGGGTTCTGCAATTAATTTAAATTGACGCAAATTTTCTCGTTGTTGATACGTTGCAATTGTTCCGTCGGTAATAAAAAGGTTGCTTTCCCAATTATTCATGTCGCGAACCTCCACTTTTGATTTTTGTATCTAAACTTCCGCAATCCATTTTCAATCAGATTGGGATTTCATTAAGCCCACTGATAACAGTATTCCCTATGGATTGATTTTTACTAAAATTTATCTTTAAATGGTTTTAAGGTTTTAGACCCCCACCTCTAAGCGAAGCGTAGGTGGGAATTTCCAATCAGGTGGAGTCGAGACTCCATCTGATTCCCCGATGTTTCAGCTTGCTGAAACGAGTTCGCTTTGTGACGGGAATATCACTATATTTACCACCTATGACGAGTTTTATTAATTATCGGGAAACTTAACACCGATTCCTAAAGCATTATGATTCCAAAGAATGTCTTGAATACTTTCTACGTTAGCTTGATTACACTTAATCGTAAGAATTACCTCTGTTTTGCTCTCTGTTATATTGGTTTTTTTTCTTTTTAGATAGAGATACTTAGTAAAAGTACCGATCCCAAACCCTAGTAATAAACCAATAAATGCTAAGAATATCGGACCAATAGGTAAGATGTATCCATAAATAACCCCTAATAGCATTAAAATCATCCCCAATATAAAACCAAGGTCAACAACGCTAACACCATCTGAATGATGGATCGTATCAAATAGTCCTTTCTTTTGTTCCCTTTTTTTGTCTAACGGGATTGCAACAATATGTTTTTTTGGAATGCCATTCTCCTCTAGTTTCAAAAGTAATAATTCCAGTTTAGTTGAATATTCAAAAGAAGAAACGATGTGTAGAATTTCACTTTCATCACTTGTAGAGTTCATTTAAATCGCCTTCTTGGTATCGTTGAACAAGAAACATTGCTTTTTCTTTCTCAAATAATTTATTATTTTCAATAGCCAACGTGTACGAATAATACATGGAGAAACAGTAAATGGATGGGATAAATAAAATCCATTGCGGAGGTACGATGTCTTTGGTTACGGATATTTCTCCAACCATAGAATGAAAAACGCCCTCATAGATATTTGAACAAAAAATGACGACCAGCCACCAAGATAGACTGACAAGAAAATATGGTAATTTATGCAAATAAAATTCGCCTAAGCCTGGGCCAAAACTGGACCAAATACAGGCAAGAATGGGTTCCTTCTTTTCTAATATGTTAATTTCTAATGGCGAAAATTGGAAAGTGGAGATGTATCCTTTTTCTTTATTAGCAAGTTCATAAACCTTATTATTTTCAATAGACCTTCTATAACAGTCCCACATTGAAAATGCATAGACAAGCACGTATAGAAACGTCCAATTGACATGTAAGATCGATTTTGATTTCGTTATTTCTCCAATCATGGAATAATATATGGCTTCATTAACATGACCGAGATTATTGACTAAGTATTCAAAAGCAATAAGTAAAAATCCCCAAAAATAATGGTTGATGATGAGGTGTCCAAAACCAGGAAAGGCCATAGACCACCAAACTACGATCCAAGGATTAGTACGATGTAAAACATTACCTGCGTAACTATTGCTACTAAAAATCCACCTTCTTTGAGGTAGGTGCACTTGTTCATTTAATGTGGAAAGTTTTTGTTTCAATCCATTCACCTTTCTTCACAACTTGACCTCTACAACTATTTTCCCTCTTAATTAGGAGTTTATTTACATGTATCTAAAAATTTGGATGGTAAATATAGACTAAAGTGATATGATATGCTTTTGAGGAAAATAAAAAAATGCCTGTTATCCATTTTGTACTACTGGATACAGGCTATCGTCTTTCTATTCTTGTTTTTGATCTTTAAATGGTTTTAGGGTTTTAGACCGCTATAAGCGAAGCGTAGGTGGGATTCCCCGATGTTTCAGCTTGCTGAAACGAGTTCGCTTGTTAATGACGTTTATTTAACCACAGAACCCCAGATTTTGCTAAGCGGGGAAGGAATCCGGTGAATGGTAACTTAAACATATTACCAAAGCCATCTGATTTCCCTAGTGAGCCAAGTGCACCTTTTAGTTTTAGTTCTTTTGGTATTTCTGGTTCCTTATTATTTAATACAGAGTTGAGTACCTCAGCAATTTGCTCAGCTTGCTGTATGGCCAGTTGAGCGCTCGGCGAGTGTTTTGAAGAGGCGCTGTCACCTACAACATAGACGTTTGGTTGCTCAGGAACTTGATAATAGTCGTTCAGTTTGATTTTATCTTGCTCATCTTTTTCAAATGGTAATGATCTGACTAAGTAGTGTGGGCGTACTCCAGCAGTCCAAATCGTTACATCGTTTGGAAAGCATGCGCCATTGTTACACACTGCATCTTTTTCAACATAATCAACGTTCGCGTTGTGCAAAACTTCAACATCATTGGCAGCAAACCAGTCCTCCACATACTCTTGAATTTTGGAATCAAAGGCACTAAGTACACGATCCCCTCGATCCAATAACCTTATGTTCAAGTCTTGTCTGCTTTCTCTTATTTCAGAAGCTACTTCAATACCACTTAATCCTGCTCCCACTACAGCGACTTTTCCATACGCCCTTAAATTACCAATGGCTAAACTTGCATGTCTTGCTTTTGCAATGCTTTGAACGCTATGTGTGTATTCTTTTGCTCCTTCGATTCCATGATAGTTATCTTCACATCCTAGACCGATCACCAAATAATCATACGTTATCGGCTCATTTGAATCCTTTAGCCAAATTTGTTCATTTTCCGTATCAATTTGAATAATCTCGCCAAATGCGTAATCCACTTGTTCGTATGTTGGAAATTGCGTGCGTACATCTTTGTCAGATGTTGTTCCAGCTGCTATCGAATAAAATTCTGTTTTCAAGGAATGGTACGGATTTCGATCTACCAACGTAATACGTGTATCCAGTGATAAATCGGAATCCAATAATTTTTGGAGTATTTTAAATCCACCATAACCACCACCGAGTATGACTAATTTTTTCATAAAATAGACACCTTACCTTTTTAAGTAATCAGTTTGTGTATGACAAAAGCTGCCAATTGGATAATGTGTTAACCGTCTTCAACAGTCAAAACTTACTGTTTCATTCCACTTTACAGACTACCAAAAAAGAAACGGAAAGTATAGAAAATATCGGTTGATCCATTTATTTTTTGTTGAGGTTGTATCAGTTTTTGTTAGGTATCAATAGTGAGATTGGAGGAAGGAACAGTTTAGGAACCTAATTTTTGCAGAATTTCAGGGATATAGGTGGCTAATTGGAGAGAAAGCTGACCATGGTTGACGGTCAGCTTTCTAGAAATGCAGTTGATCAAAACGATTATTCATTTTTAGATTGGTTGTTTAATGCCTTTCCATATAGTAAGTAATCTTCCCTAATTTCCTTGAATTCGTCTAGTTCTGGCTGCCATTTGCTCTCAATTTCATCAATTGACGTACCTCGTTTAATTTCATCACGAATCCAGCCATTTCCGACAAGCAGGTCAAAGAACGATACGCCGTTACTGTTTTCGGCTCTGAATTTGAAGTCCTCAGGATAAAGGTCATAAATCGTTTTTACAATCGAAAGCCCTGTTTTAACCGGCTGATAGGCTTCCGTATTTGTTAAGTGAATTTGAATTCCATTTGACAGTGTTCCATTATACTTTGAAGATAATGGTGTAAAGGAAGACGATCTAAAGGTAACACCTGGAAGATCGAGTGCGTTTAGCTCATCAGCAAGCTCTGTACTATTAATGAATGGTGCACCGATTAGTTCGAATGGTTTTGTTGTTCCACGACCTTCTGAAACGTTTGTTCCTTCAATCCATGCGGCCCCCGGGTACACATAGGCAGTGTCCAACGTTGGCATATTAGGGGAAGGAAGAACCCAGTCAAGAGAAGTATCCGTATAATCCATGGAACGATCCCAACCATCCATTTTCACAACGGATAGATCTGCACCAATGGCATATTCTGTGTTAAATAGCTTTGCTATCTCACCAACCGTCATACCATGTTGTAATGGAATTGGGTACATACCAACAAAGGAGGAATAGTCAGGATCAAGAACAGGGCCTGCTACTTTATCCCCACCAATCGGATTTGGCCGATCTAGGACAACAAATTTAATATCATTTTCGGCGGCAGCTTCCATTGCATAAGCCATTGTATAGATGTAAGTGTAGAATCGCGTGCCAACATCTTGGATATCAAACAGAAGTACGTCTACTCCCTCTAGCATTTCTGGTGTTGGTTTTCTTGTATCTCCATATAAACTGTAGACTGGGAGCCCTGTTTCTTCATCTGTATAAAAATCAATGTCGTCACCTGCTTGGGCGCTGCCACGAACGCCGTGTTCAGGCCCGTATAAAGAAACAAGATTTACATCTGAATTATTTGCAAGCAGATCAACAATACTGTTTAAATCTTGATCAACGCCAGTAGGGTTTGTAATAAGACCAACATTTTTTCCTTTTATGAGATCAATTTGGTCCTCTAGTAATACTTCGACACCAAGTTTGAATTTAGACTTTTGATCCTTTTCGCTTGCATTAGGGTTGTGATCAGCTAGGGCTACGGAAAGCGATGAAAATAATAAAATAGCTGTCATGATTAAAACGTACCACTTTTTTTTCATGTAAATCTCCTCCTGAAAATTTGGATTGGAAATATTTGGTTGTTTCTTTAGTGAAAGGCTGACTCACAATGAAAGTAAGCCAACCTTTTTTCATAGATTAATAGCTTTTTCCATATCCAAAATCATATAGATTTGGTATGGTTACAGGAAGCTTTCCAGATGGATTCACTTCACCTGTTACAACTCGTGATAGCGCTTCAATCGAGACATCTTGGTAACCGTACGTAGCCAAATAACTGTCCACTTCAGGGAATACCATTAGATCATATGGATTCCTAATTGCAGAAACAATGACAGGTTTTCCTGTATCCAATAACGCATTAACTAGTTTTTGCTGAGAGTTATTTGTATTTGCTGAATAGGTTGTCACGATGATTTTATCTGCGCCTTGGGATTGTTCAACTGCTGCATTAATTTGCGCGTCCGTTGGCCATGTATTTGTCTTGTAAGAGGTTGACTTTAACCCTTCATTGTTTAATAGATCGGACAACAATGTAGGTTTCGCACTTGATGGTCCAGTTACTAGTAAATTTTGTGATTCGTCGTTAATTGGAAGGACGTTGTTTTCATTTTTTACGAGTGTAATACTTTTATTTGCAATTTCCTGTGCTAACGCAAGATTTTCCTCTGTACCTATCGATTGGGTGGCACTAGCATCTGTAAATGGATCTTCGAAAAGCCCTCTTTTCATTTTTACCTTTAAAATACGGTATACAGATTCATCTAGCCTTTTTTCACTTACTTCACCATTTTTCACTGCTTCTAGCATTGCATTATAAGCAAGGTCCACATCAGGTGGGTTTAATAAAATATCTGCCCCAGCTTTGAATGCCTCAACTGGAACACGTTCGGGCTCCATAACATTCGCCCCTGACATGCCTAGACTGTCTGTAATAATCAACCCATCAAAACCAAGCTGCTCACGTAGCACGCCGGTAAGTATTGGTTTTGAGAGTGTTGCTGGTAATCCAGAATTATCGAAAGCAGGAACAACGATATGGGCAGTCATGATGGAATCAATTCCTGCATCGATAGCAGCCTTAAATGGCTTTAAATCAATATTATTTAATGTTTCAAGGTCATGATTGATTTGTGGTAGTCCATAATGTGAATCAACATCTGTATCGCCATGTCCTGGGAAGTGCTTTGCAGTTGCACTGACATTTTGATCTTGGTATGCGTTAACTTGTGCAACAGTCATGTCTGAAACTAACTGTGGATCTTCACCAAAGGAACGAACTCCAATCACGGGGTTGGCAGGGTTCATGTTGACGTCGGCAACAGGAGCAAAGTTCATGTTAATACCAAGGCTCTTTAATTCGGTTCCTAAAACTCCAGCAGATTTACTAGCGTATTCTGTTGACCGTGTTGCGCCAAGAGCCATGTTACCAGGAAAAACTGTACCTGGAGTCGTTACCCTTTGGACAATTCCGCCTTCTTGATCTGTTGAAACAAATAAAGGGATTGGCATCCGCTGATCCATGGCAATGTCTTGTAATCCGTTAGATAGATCATTTACTTGTGTTGCATCAAGAGGAGTACCAATATTTTGTGTCCAATTAAAATAAATCACGCCTCCGATTTTGTATTTTTCGATGACATCTTTGAAGTTTTTACCACCTCGATTTTGACTAATATTCACATTTTCATAGTTTTCATCTGTCGGGTTTTTACCATACACATGAACAATGAATAATTGTCCGATTTTTTCTTCGAGTGTCATGTTTTCGATTTTACTCTGAATCCAACCTCTTTTTGCTTCCCCGTCTTTCCAGCCTGGTTTTGTAGGATCATCCCATCCTGCAAGCGCATACATTGGAAGGCTTAACAAAAATACGGTTGCGACAATTAACATAGTAAACAATCGGCTTTTTCGCATGCGTTTTTCCCTCCTTTAAGTGAAATGTTATGGATTAAACTGGCTGATTTAATATTTTGAACATCCTCTAATAGTCTCTTTCTATCCAAAAATCACTTCCCCATTTAATTGGAATTTCGTTTCCGTTCTTGGTAGTTAGTTTTATGTTGTTCACATACCATCCTCTACCGTTTATTAAATTATCTGTTCGATAGTTAAAGCGAATATAAGTGGTGTTTTTCGGTAAATTTACGGTTTTAATGAGCCACTTCTCACTATTTCCTGTCATTTTATCACCGATAGGTTCCCAATTCGTACCATCCTCTGAGACTTCGATTACTCCATAATCATTTATTAGTTCTGTTCGGAACCAAGTATTAAACGTAAGTGTTGCTTCCTCATTTAGATTGACATTTGTAATTAGGGTAGCATCTCTGTTATTTCCATAACCAGAGAACCATGCATCTCCTTTATCAGGGATAGCTACAGGAATTGCATCAGCAGTCAACTGTGCTACTTCTCTTCTAATTTCGTTGCTCGAAACGGTATTACGTGTTGGGTGGACACGATTCGTAAGTAGGATTGCTATTGTTGCATTGTTAGGATTCACAACAATCGAGGTGCCAGTATATCCAGTATGTCCCATTGCCCCACTACCTGATAATGCGTCCATATACCATCCTTGATCAAGTTCCCAGCCAAGGCCATGTGTGTCGTCAGGAAACTGAGGGATTTGATTTTCTGCAAGAAGCTTGACCGTATCAGGCTCTAATACGCGAGTGCCGCCGTATTTACCTTCTTGCAACATCATTTGTGCAAAGATAGCCAGATCTTTTGCGGTAGAAAATACACCTGCATGCCCAGCAACGCCATCAAGTGACCATGCATTTTCATCATGCACTTCTCCCCAAACAAGTCCCCTATCTGTCCATGGTTGATATTCGGTTGCCGCAATCCGCCCCTTTAAGTTTTCTGGGGGATTATACATTGTATCCGACATATCAAGTGGTTCTGTAATTGTATCTTTTACAAATGCATCAAGTCGTTTTCCAGACAATCGTTCTACTAGTATGCCAAGTGTAATCATATTAAGGTCACTATAGGAATATGTTTCACCCGGTTCATTATCTAGAGGCTGGGACAAGACAATTTGCAACCGTTCTTCACGATTTTCTCCCATGGTATAAAGCGGAATCCATGGCTTGAATCCAGATGTATGTGTCATAAGTTGACGAATCGTAACATTTTCTTTTCCATTTTGTTCGAATTCAGGGATGTATTTAGCAACAGGGTCATCCAACTCAAATGCGTTATCCTCATACAAAATCATTGCTGCTGTTGTTGTGAAAAGCTTGCTGACAGAGGCAAGATCAAAGATGGTATCTGTTTGCATGGTCATCGGTGAAGTCATTTCAGAAAATTGGTCATTCGTATAACGAGCGGCGTATCCGTATGCTTCTTGTTTGGCAATCGTTCCACGCCTGGCAATTAATACAACTGCTCCAGGCATTACTTTTTCGTTGATAGATTGTTCCACGACTGAATCGATTTTTCGTAGTGGTGAGGCTATCAACCCCGCGGCCATAGCAGAACCAGGATGTAAAACAGAGGATGAGGGGCCAGGGTTTTCCCAGGAGAATGTTTGGTTGCTATTCCTAAGTTCGTTTTCACCTTGAATCGAAGACTGCGATTGGTTCTTTGAAAGATCACCGGTAGCTCTACTTATCCCAGGAAAAGCAATAGACACAGTTAAAGCAGATACGATGGCTACTATTAAATTATTTTTTTGCATTTAAAACCTCCTATTTAAAATTTTATTTTGATTCTACTTGAGAGTAACAGCAAAATATATAGTTGTCTATACATCTAAAGACGCATTGTTTTTGTAAAAAAGGATATATAACTAATTATTTTTGCCTAGTACTTTAAGCATAGAATCAGATAGTAAAGCATCTAGATAAATATAAATTATAAATAGGAAATGATACGGAAACAGGTTCGTTTTTTGAAATTAAATGTTAAATAATGAAATAAGTTATTGACAAAATATTTCAAAGTAATATAATGATTTTGAAAGCGGTTTCTTATTTTGTTAGACTAATATTTTTTATTTTGTTCATGGCAAAGAATTAGACAGAGGGACTATTTATTTTAATTTAGAAAATTATAGCAGTTTTACTTGGCATCAAACGAGAAAGGAGCTGTGAAATGACAGAAGAAGTATCATATGATTTGACTGATTTAACAACGGAAAAAAGGAATAGAAACAGTATGACTCTGGATCAAATGTCCACAATCGAAATGGTGACAATGATCAATGAGGAAGACAAGAAAGTGGCTTTAGCAGTTGAAAAAGTGCTGCCTGATATTGTGAAGGTGGTAGACCTTGTTCATAAGGCATTTTTACAAGGTGGTAGACTTTTTTACATTGGGGCCGGTACTAGTGGACGAATCGGTGTTCTTGACGCCTCAGAATGTATCCCGACGTTTATGACATCTCCAGACATGGTTCAAGCAATAATTGCTGGTGGAGAAAAAGCATTTGTAGCGTCAGTAGAAGCATCAGAAGACGATGAAGAAGAAGGGAGGCGTGATTTAAAAAGCAAAAGTATAAATAAAAATGATGTTGTGATTGGGATCGCTGCCAGTGGCAGAACGCCATACGTGGTAGGCGCACTTAAATTTGCCCAGGAAATTGGCGCTACTACTGTTTCACTCGCTTGTAATAGAAATTCGATTATAAGTAGATACGCAGATTTCAAGATAGAAGTGATAACAGGTTCAGAGGTTTTGACTGGTTCCACAAGAATGAAGGCTGCAACTGCTCAAAAAATGATCCTAAATATGATTTCAACTGCTACTATGGTAAAAATGGGGAAAGTTTACGAAAATCTGATGGTTGATGTGCAAGCTAGTAATCATAAGCTGCGTGAGCGATCCAAACAAATCGTAATGGAAATTACTGGAGCTACATACCAAAAAGCGGAAGAGATATTAAAAAAATCGAATCAAAAAGTAAAGCCTGCAATTATCATGCTTCTTGCAGATGTTTCTTTTGAAGAAGCTAGTCAGGCAATTCAGAAAAGTGTTGGAAATGTCAGATTTGCAATTGAATTATGCAAGAAAAAGTAAATACAATGGATGAATATCTATGCTATGTCATCCATTGGTATAGCATAGGATTTATATAAAAATATCAAAGGGGTGTTTTAATTGGGAAAAGTAAACCGAAAATGGTTCATGTCCATTCTAGCAATTCTGTTTATTATGAGTTTGCTAGTTGGTTGTTCATCAGATTCATCTGATGAAGGACAAGGAAATGAAACAGAAGAAAACACTGGGGAAACGGATGAGGGCACAGGGGATGCCGAAAAAGACACAGAAGGCAGCATTTCAGGGGAACTAGAAATTCAATACTTTGTCGGTGGATATGGAGATGCTTGGTGGAAGGAAGTCATTGATGGGTTTACATCCAAATATCCAGATGTACAGATTAAAGAGCAAGCAGGTCCAAACATTAACGAAGAAATGAAAACACGATGGATTTCTGGAAATCCACCAGATGTTGTGTATATTGATGGTGCTGGATCAAGCGAAACACAAATGGTGGAAGATGGACAATTGATGGATCTTAGTGATTGGGTAGAATCAGTAGAGCTACCAGATGGAACACCACTTGCTGATAGTTTCATCGTTCCGCCAAGTAAGTTTGATGACGGTAATTTATATAGTTTGCCACTCGTGTTTGATACTTGGGGAACTTGGTATGATAAGGCATGGTTTGAATCTGAAGGCTTTGAAGCACCTAAAGATTTCGAAAGTTGGATGTCTTCTATGAAGGAGATTAAGAATAATACGGATGTAACTCCGTTTGTCACAACTGGGCAATATCCTTACTACTTCTCAAGGGGCGTATTGTATCCAGCATTTGCTGCAGCAGGGGGAGAAGAGCTACTTTCATCCGTTATTAAAGGTGATGAAGGAGCTTGGTCGAGTGATGCAGTATTGGATGTAATGACAAAAGTTCAAACAATGCAAGAGGAAGGTTTGATTGATCCAGGATTTGGTGCACTGAACCATACACAGTCACAGATGAACTTTATTCTTGGTAAAAATGCCTATATTCCAGTCGGCTTCTGGCTACCAAATGAAATGGCAAATGATGTACCTGACGATTTCCAATTCGGATTTGTGCCTTCTCCGATGAATGACGCTGGGGAGCCTATGGCGATCGTGCCAGATTTACGCCCATTAGCAATCGCAAAGGAAGCTAAAAATCCAGAGGCAGCAAAAGCATTTATTGAATTTGCATTCCAGAAAAAATATGCATCTAAATTTGCTGAATTAACAGGTGCAATGATGAATATGAAAGGTGTCGACTTAGATAGTAACGAAAATGTACCTGTTTATTTGAAAGACGCCAATAAAATGATAAATTCAGATCAGGTAAAGATATATCAAAAACCATATCCAATGAGCGCTGATTTAGAAACACCACTCGGTAATGCTTTGGTCTCACTGATGTTGGGAGAAATGGATGCAGAAGAGTTTACCGAAACAATGGAAGCTGCAGCAGAAGAATACCGAAACAATAAATAAACAAGAAGGAATGTAAAGACAATTTGTCTTTACATTCCTCTTTATTCAACCTATGAGAAGTTGTAGCGGAGTATAATTGCTACAAAAATATGTGAGGGCTTAATGAAAATTAAGTTTTGTACCTGGATTCAGGTGATAGAAAGAGCGTCATGAAGAAATTGATATATTGAAAGGAAAAGGGTGATCTCATGGTTCAATCCAAAAGGCAAAAACAGTTATTCTTACTATTTTGTTTACTCCCGACATTTATTGTGTTTGCTATTTTTACCGTTTACCCTTTACTAAATGGCTTGTACTTATCATTTTTTGAATGGTCTGGAATGAGTGGGAATCAGAAGTTTATTGGATTGGAAAATTATAAGCAGCTGTTTAGCGATTCCATCATTCCAAAAACGATTTGGCATGATTACTTTTTAGTTATAACGAAAGTGATAGGCATTATGATTTTGGCGACCTTCTTTGCGGTTGCTCTTACTCAACTTAAAATTAAAGAAGCACCATTCTATCGTATTGTTTTTTTCTTTCCTAATATTATGTCTGTTGTAATAATAGGTATTTTGTGGCAATTTATTTATAATCCAAATCTAGGTATTATTAATTCAGGACTGACATTAATCGGTCTAGAGGAGTGGGCAAGACCATGGTTAGGTAGCCTTACATGGGCTCTTCCTAGTCTAGTACTACCATCTGTATGGGCGGGGATTGGTTTATTCATGCTTATGCTAATGGGTGGCATCATGAACGTTCCGAAAAATTTATATGAGGCAGCCGATATTGATGGTGCTAATGAATGGCAGCAATTTTGGAAGGTTACAGTTCCTCTTGTTTGGCCCCAAATTAAAACTTCTATTTTGTATATCGTTATTACTACATTAAATGGATCGTTCATTATCGTACAGGTGATGACTGGCGGTGGGCCAAATAATGCCACGCAGGTTATGGGATCGTATTTATATCAGCAGGCATTTAAACAATATAATTTTGGATATGGAGCTACGATCGGCGTCATGATTTTGATCCTTTCTCTGTTGACGGTATTGATCTTACAGTATTTCTTAAAAAGAGAAAAAGTGGAATATTAGGAAGGAGGATAATCATGAAATTAGGAAAATTATTGTTTAAAGCTGGTATCCGCATACCGCTTCTTATATGGGCGTTAATCGTAATATATCCTATCATCTGGATGTTTCTCGGGGCTTTTAAATCAAATGGAGAAATATTTGCTTCACCCTGGGCGCTTCCTAAGTCCTTTAGCTTCGATAATTTTATATTAGCTTGGACTGAATTTAATATTGGCTCAAGTTTTATGAACAGTATATTTGTAACAGTACTTGGCACGTTTTTATGTCTTGTTTTTGCATTACCAACTTCGTATGCAATAGAACGACTTAAATTTAAAGGAAGCAAGATCTTGTTTAATGTATATTTGTCAGCAATGATGATTCCGATGGTTCTTGGCTGGATTCCTTTATTTTTTCTACTCTTAAAATTTAACATGATTGATAACCTATGGGCTCTTTCTCTGATTTATGCTGTTACACAAATTCCTTTTAGTATTTTCATTTTGACAAGCTTCATGGGAAGTATACCAAAGGAAATGGAAGAATCAGCTGCAATGGATGGGATGTCACCATATGGCATTCTTTTTAAGATCATTACACCACTTGTAATGACAGGTATTATTACCGTTTCGATAATGAATGCCGTTACATTTTGGAATGAATATTTCATGGCACTCATTTTCTTGCAGACAGATGAAAGTTATACGCTTGGTGTCGCAATGGATTTAATGAATAAGGAAGCCCAATACACAAATGCATGGGGGGCATTATTTGCTGGACTTTCAATTGCCATTATTCCAGTTCTTCTCGTTTACGCAATCTTCCAAAGGAAAATTGTAAAGGGTATGATTGAAGGCGCAGTAAAAGGGTAAAAAAGGAAGTTGTTTGTGTTCTAGTTTTCTAGCGTTTGAACTACGTAAGAAGAACAAACAAAATTTAATAGCAAATAGGTGATACTTTTGAAAGAGACAAATCATATAGCAGTTTCTTTATCAGGCGGAATTGTTATGTTAAAAGAAATTTTACAAAATATCCCACCTTCTGAAAGGAAAATCGCTGAATTTATTATTAGTAATCCAAAAGCGGCGGTTGGATGCACAGCAAGCGAATTAGGAGAACTCAGTTCAACGAGTAGTGCAGCAGTTATTCGTTTGTGTAAATCATTGGGATTAAAAGGTTTCCAAGAGTTAAAGCTGCGAATTGCGGGTGATATTCCGAATTCTTTTAATGGAAGATACCAAGATATAGTGCCAAATGAATCGAGAGAATCGATTGTAAATAAAATGACAAATAACAGTCTCCAAGCGATTACAGAAACGGCAAACATTATTAATTATCAAACATTAGAACACACAGTGGATGTTATTTTAAAAACGGAAAAAATTCATTTTTTTGGAGTGGGTGCATCTGGCGTTATTGCACAGGATGCACAGCAAAAGTTTATCCGGATTAACAAGCCAGCCTCGGCTTTCATGGATATACATGTTGCAGCAACATATATTGCGAATGTAACACCAAATGATGTGGTAATGGGTATTTCATTTTCAGGTGAAACAATGGAAGTCGTCAAAATTCTGGAACTCGCTAAACAAAAAGGTGCCACTACCATAAGCTTGACTAGCTATGGTTCAACATCTGTATCGGAAATTGCGGATATCCCTCTCTATATATCTGCATCACAGGAGGCGACATTCCGAAGCGGAGCGACATCCTCTCGACTAGCACAACTACACATGATCGATATTCTGTTTATGTGTGTCGTTACGGAACAATACGACGAAACGATGCGTAATTTAGAAAAAACAAAAAATGCAGTTGATTTTATAATTGGTAAAACAAAATGATAAAATTTAGCTATTCTGGATTGGGTAAATAGGGGGGCAGTGGTGCTATGCAGAACAGGTTTATCGGAATTGATGGTGGTGGAACGAAAACAACTTGTGTGATTGGGGATAATTTTGGGACGATCCATGGGTCGGTACAAGGGCTGTCGAGTAATATTCAAACGAAGCCGTTGGATGAAGTGAAAGAATTATTACTTAGATTAATTCATGATGTGACAACAAAAACAGATACAACTCCAAGTCTAATAAATACAATCTATTTTTCTATGGCAGGATGCGGTCGTACTAGTGACCAACAGCGTCTTTTTGAATCACTTCGTCCCCATATCGATCATTCTATTGAAATCCATGTTCAAGTTGACGTGATGGGGGCGTTAGCAGCAGGGACGTGGGGAGAGCCAGGTCTTGTTTTAATTGCCGGTACTGGTTCCATTGCTTATGCCTATACATCAATGGGTAAGATCACTCGCGTTGGTGGTTGGGGGTATCTACTTGGGGATGAAGGAAGTGGATTCGATATTGGACGACAGGGGTTGGCAGCCGTTTTCAAGCAGCATGACAAAAGAGGTAATGAAACGGTTTTAACGGAATTGCTATTAGAAAAATGTAACCTTTCAAGTCCTGAAGAATTGCTTTCCAATGTTTACAGCTGGAAAAATAGAAAAGAAGGAATTGCAGATACATCAAAAATAGTCTTTAAAGCTGCACAATCTGGGGATCCTGTAGCAACCTGTATCATCGACAATGCCATACTTGAGTTAGTCCATTTAGTGGAAACTACTCTACGTGTTAGTGAGACTAGTAACTTACCACTCGTTATAAGTGGAGGGTTATTTTCAGACCAATTTTTTAAGGGCCAATTTGAATCAAAAGTCAGGGAAAGGATAGGTGAGATTACGATCATCCACCCATCTACTTCACCTTCTATAGGGGCATTTGTTTTAGCATTGAAATCAGCTGGCATTGAAATGAACAAAGAAACAAAAGATGCTATTGTTAATAGTTGCAGCCAAATCTTAGGATAAAGGTGTAAGCAAGTATCAAGGGCTGAACCAAAAAGGGGTGTTCAGCCAATAGTAAGTCAACGCCTCCATAGATCAGTAAGCCGCATTTCCAAGATCCGCTAACCCCTAAACACTTCTCTTTCTCATTCCACTAATCCTAGCGATTTTAGCCCATTGTAAATTCCTGATTCGGTTACGGCTGTCGTAGTGTGATTAGCATACTCAAAAAGATTTGGATTGGCATTTCCCATTGCAAATCCCTCTCCAACTACACGTAGCATTTCCTTGTCATTCATCCCATCGCCAAAAGCTATCGCATGTTCTGGGGAAATAGATAAATTATCCAAAATGGCCTTAACAGCAAATCCTTTGTTTGCTGTTTCTCGAATGACATCATAATTGTTTCGGAATCCCTTTATATTAACCTCTGAAAAATACATATGATCATTCACTGTGTAATGATCAATATCCCCATCTTTTAAATCAATCAATGTAACACCTAACACATTGTAATCGTTTGTTGGTGTGTACAGCTCGTTCTTTCGTAAGTTAAATTTTTGCATAAATTTTTTAACCATTGGTTTGTCTAATGATGTGAATACATTTTTGCCATTTGTATAGAAGACAAGGTCGTTATCTTGTTGGTTAGCAATGTCGATGAAATGCTCAATCGTGCTTGTATCCATAGGTTCATTCAGAATTTCTTTCTCCTTATGTATGGCAAAAGCACCATTATATCCGATATAAGAATCTATGTTTAATTCCTTGCCAATTTCCCTTATTTCATGAAGAGGTCGTCCAGTTGCTAAAAATACTTTGATGCCCTTGTCTTGCACTTGGCGAATAGCGGATTTCGTTGATTGCTGAATCGTATCATCAGGTGTGACAAGCGTTCCATCTATGTCTAGAAATAGTATCCTGTAATTATTTTTCATAAGTTCTCCTTTTTGTTAGGTTTAAGTGTGAACAATAAGAATAGCAATCTTCTGACTTTACCTTTTTCTACAATAAATATACCATTATCATAACAAATTGTGTTGTATATAAACAGGAGGAATTAGCAATGGAATTTCATCGTCACCCCCACACATATGTCGGATTAGTACACCTGATTGTGGCAGATTTAGATAGATCCCTTACATTTTATAAGGAACTCATTGGTCTTCAGGTACTAGAACAATCAGAGCACAAAGTAGTCTTAACAGCAGATGGGTTTACACCTCTATTAATAATTGAGCGACCAGAAAATGTCTTAGATAAACAACGCCAGACGACAGGATTATATCACTACGCATTACTTCTTCCAAATCGTTCTGACTTAGGAAGCGTGCTTCGGCATTTCATTCAAAACGGATATCCGTTACAAGGGGCATCTGATCACCTTGTTAGTGAAGCTATTTATTTGGCAGATCCAGACGGGAACGGAATCGAAATTTATATAGATCGTCCATCCAACACGTGGTCGTGGGAAAACGGTGAAGTTATCATGACAACAGATCCTCTAGACGCAGAAGGACTGCTGGCTGAGGGTGAGGGCAAAATGTGGGAAGGTTTACCAAAAGATACGGTGATGGGGCACATCCACCTACACGTTGCCGAGCTAGATGAAATAAAAGAATTTTATACCGCTGGACTTGGCTTTGACATTGCTAACAGCATGTACGGAGATCAAGTACTGTTTGTATCCACAGGAAATTACCATCATCACATTGGATTAAATACATGGAATGGAGTAGGTGCACCACAACAACCAGAAAATAGTGTTGGATTACGTTCATTCAGTATTGTCCTTCCTAGTGAAGAAGAAAGAAAAAGAACGATCGAACAGCTCAGACAAATTGGTGCAACAATTTCACAGGAAAATGAAACAATTTTGACGCAAGACCCATCTGGTAATTGGATAAAATTGTGCATATAAATTAGGAAGGCATTAAGATGCTATCCCTTTTGTAACGTGAATGCGTCCAACTGGGTGTGCATCAGCGACTTGCATCTTCCCGTATTCTTTGAACAGGAATAGGTGCACATTCTTCTCCTCTATGGTATATTTGATCGTGTTATTTTCCATGAAGGAGAAGTTTCTTTTGGCAGATTTGAATCAACAGTTTTTATACTCTATTTTAATTATCACACTAGGCTATATTTTAAAAAGAACGAATATATTAAAAGAACATGATGGGGAAGGTTTAGCTAGAATTATTTTTAATATTACGCTTCCAGCTTTAATTATTACTGCATTTCACGACATCGAAATAGACATATCCCTATTTCTACTAGTCATAATCGGAATCTTTTATGGAATATTTGCTGCATTTTTGAGCTTGTACTTTTTTAGAAAAGAGAATAGAACAACAAAAGGTATGCTTAGCATGATGCTCCCAGGTTTTAATATTGGTCTTTTTGCATATCCGCTAGTAGAGGGGATTTGGGGAGATGAAGGGATCAAATACTTTGGGATGTTAGATGTTGGGAATGCGTTTATAGTGTTTGGTTTAATATATATCATCGGTGGCTTTTACTCGGCAGATAACGTCAAAATGAATGTAAAGTATGTAGTTGGTACGATGGCAAAGTCGATTCCATTAATGACCTACATGGTTGTTTTTTTATTAAATATTTTTGGCTTTTCGCTTCCGAAATTGGTATTGCAAACATCATCCATCATTTCTAATGCAAACATGCCGATGTCCTTGTTATTACTCGGTATTTACTTGAATTTTACCTTTGACGAAACATACGCACGATTAATCAGAAAATTTCTAACCATTCGTTATGTGGTTGGGTTGAGTGTAGGCCTGATTTTTTACGTATTCCTACCTGTTGAGGATATGATCAAAAACACACTATTAATTGGACTTATACTTCCAGTTGCTACATCGGTTTTACCGTATTCGATCGAGTTTGGTTACAACCCAAAGTTTGCAGGGATGGTTTCTAATATAACACTCGTCATCAGTTTCCTTTTCATATGGGCAATGGCAAATATATTGATCTAACAATGAAGGTGGACAAGGAATGAAGCAAATATATAGTAATATCATACAATTTCGTGGAACACATTACGATTTTGGCTACATGCAAGGAAAACAGCTAAAAAATTCACTTACCGTTTTGAACAGGGAGAAACAATGGAAGGTGAGAAAACCTCGCTTTTTAGTCGAAGAACAAGAAGCGAAAGACGCTATATCTAGGTTTGCGCCTGGTGTTTGGGAGGAACTTATTGGCATTCAGGATGGGCTTGAGTGGCCGATCGAACGGGTCTTAATGGAATTTGGTGGTTATCGATTAGACTATGTCCGTTCTGGTTGCTCCATTTTGACTGGGGCTGACTATCTTTTGCGAAACTATGATTATCATCCAAAAACATATGAAGGACGTTATGTCTTTTATCAACCAACCGATCAGGGCTATGCCATGGTTGGACCAAGTCAGCGTGTGACAGGGCGATCAGATGGTATGAATGAAATGGGATTGGTAATGGGATACAATTTTATGCATCGTAAACATCCGGGCGATGGATTTATATGCTGCATGATCGGGAGGCTCGTGTTAGAGAGCTGTGCAAATGTTGAGGAAGCAGTTACGATGTTAAAAGAAATACCGCATCGGCATTCATTTAGCTATATTGTCTATGATAAGAGCGGCAAAACATATATCGTTGAGGCATCACCTAGAGGAGTGGAAGTTCGTCAATCTACTGTATGTACCAATCACTTTGAAATCATGCAGAATGAAAATCGAAATCACTTATTGGATTCTATTCGACGAAAAGAATTAATCGAAAAAAAGCAAGAGGACATGATAGATGCTTATGAAGCTTTTCGGCTTTTAAATGATACAGATAAAGGTGTTTTTTCGAAACAATATAGAAGCTGGGCAGGAACGATTCATACTTCCGCATACTTTCCACAACAAATGAAAACATGGATGGTACTCGGCGGTGATCAAGAGCCAAATGAATTTGATTTTATGCAATGGCTGACTGGTGAGGATATTATTTTCGATCAAATTATGGGAGCGGTTGATACTAATTTGCCGTTTGTCCATATGGATGAGAATGCTAGTTGGGGAAGTAGAGGATAGACAATAACGCAGCGGATGAGCAGATATAAAAGTAAGGGGAAATTTGTATTAGTTAAGTGTAACTATTTGAACATAGGCAGTGTTTCACTATTCAATAATTGCAAACATGAACAACAAAGGCGAATTCCTATTCAGGAATTCGCCTTTTAAATGTTAGTTGAAATTAGTTCTTTTCAACGTTTGCAGCTTGTGGTCCACGGTTGCCTTCTTCAATATCAAATGTTACACTTTGACCTTCTTCAAGTGTTTTAAAGCCTTCGCCTTGGATAGCAGAGAAATGAACGAATACATCGTCTTGTCCTTCTACTTCAATAAATCCAAAACCTTTGTCTGCGTTAAACCATTTTACTGTACCTTGTGCCATCTAACTTTTCCTCCTAGTGTGGATTCTCCACACACATGTATTACTATTCTTGCTCTTGCCTCAAAACGAAAACTTTACGTTGCGTTAACTTGAAGTGTTTATCGAACAAAATAGCTAATTTTTATTCTAACACATTACGTTAAAATGTCAAATAGTTAATTGAATTTTTTTCGAGGCTTTTTTGTCAAAGTGAATGGGACAAAGACAATCTTTGTTATTTATTTTAACTATTTCACTTATCAGTTATTCCAATAATCAATTTGTTCAGAAAATATTGAAAAATAAGAGGTTATATAGTTATACTAATGTTAAAGAAATAAATGTAACCCTATTCCAATAGTGGTAATCTAACTTCGTCTATCCATCATTTAAATATGCTTACAAAAAAAGAAGTGGGGGTCTTCACTCATGTCACTTAATTACAAAAATCCTGTTCCACTTCACTTTCAACTAAAGGAAGATTTAGAGAAAAAAATTCTGGAGGGGGAATACAAAGATAAAATTCCGAGTGAAAGGGAAATAATGGAACAGTATTCGGTTAGCCGAAGCACAGTGCGAGAGGCTATTAACCAGTTAGTTCGTGAAGGTATTTTGGAAAAGAAACATGGTAAAGGTACTTTTATTTCATTTAAACCAATTCAAGATTGGTTAGGTTCCTTAAGTAGTACTACGGAAACCATTCAAGGGATGGGTATGAAGCCTGGGGCGAAATTAGTTGATCATGGGATTATTGAGTCATCCGATTCGATCGCTACCTTAACTGGACTCAACACTACTTATTTCATTAAAAGAATTCGTTATGCAGACGATATACCAATCGCGATCGAAAACCAATACTACCCAGTTGATATTGGCGAAAAACTTGTGAAATATGACATAGATAAAGCAACCCTTTATGATCTGCTTGAAGAAGAGCTAGGGATCAAGTTTGCGGATGCAGAACAAATCATAACGAGTGGGCATTTCCAAGAAAAAGACGCAAATTATTTAGGGATATCGCCAACTTCGTGTGCATTAATTATTAATCGGATGATCTATGATAACGATGGAAATATTGTTGAATACCAGGAAGGATTTTATCGCTCCGATATGTATTCATTTTCCATCAATTTATCAAGAAAAAATAGCTAGTCAGCTTTTGTTTTAACTGGTCCGAACAACATGACGTCACGATTTCATTATAGTGATTTTTCAAACTTATTAAAATAAAAAAGGAGTGAGGAGAAATGATTATAGGAATACCCAAGGAAATGAAAAATAATGAAAATAGAGTTGCGATCACACCCGCTGGGATAACCGCATTTAAAGATGCAGGTCACGAAGTTTGGCTAGAAAAGAGTGCTGGAGTTGGAAGTGGGATTTCTGATCAGGAGTTTCGGGATGCTGGTGCTGAAATCATGATGTCACCAAAAGATGTGTGGTCTGCTGACATGGTCATGAAAGTTAAAGAACCTCAGTTAGAGGAATATCAATACTTTCGTGAAGGATTAATTCTTTTTACCTACTTGCACCTTGCTGCAGAAACGGAACTTGCAGAAGCGCTATTAGAGAGTAAGGTGATATCGATTGCATATGAGACCATTCAGTTAGACAATGGTGCGCTTCCGCTATTAACGCCAATGAGTGAGGTAGCTGGCAGAATGTCTGTTCAAATTGGTGCGCAATTTCTGGAAAAAGCGAAAGGTGGAAAAGGAACCCTCTTAGGCGGTGTGCCAGGTGTCATGCCTGGAAATGTTGTTATCATTGGTGGCGGTATCGTAGGAACCAATGCTGCTAAGATGGCGATCGGATTAGGGGCGAATGTAACATTACTAGACATTAACCCTACCCGTTTAAGAGAATTGGATAATCAGTTTAACGGTCAAATCAATACGGTAATGTCGAATCAATTCAATATTGCAGAGGCTGTAAAAAAAGCAGATTTGCTAATCGGGGCCGTCTTAATTCCTGGGGCCAAAGCGCCACAACTCGTTGTAGAAGACATGGTAAAAACGATGGAAGAAGGTTCCGTGATTGTGGATGTAGCTATTGACCAAGGTGGATCAATTGAGACCGCAAATCAAATTTCTACACATGATAATCCAACATATGTCAAACATGGTGTCATTCATTATGCAGTTGCAAATATTCCTGGAGCTGTATCACGTACTTCCACATATGCGTTAACAAATGTAACGAACCAATATGGAGTATTACTAGCAAACAAAGGGTATAAGCAAGCAGCAATCGAGAATAAGGCGTTGGCTAAAGGCTTTAATACGATGAAAGGCTATGTCACCCACGCAGCAGTGGCTAAAGCCTTAGGATTAGGGTGTGAGTCAGTGGAGTCCTTACTAAAGGACGTTGCTGTTGCTTCATCATAGATAGTTTAAGATTTCTATACAAGGGAGGATGAGTACGGTGAGTTTAGAACTTGAAAGAGAAAGTTTGGCTAAAAAGGATACAGATCACCTTTGGCATGCAATGCATCGTCATGTGGAAAACCAAACACCGACCATTGCAGAATCTGGTGAAGGTTCATGGTTTACAGATGTTGATGGAAACAGATATTTAGATGGTGTATCAGGATTATGGTGTTTAAATTTAGGACATGGCCGTCAAGAAATTGTTGACGCAGCTGCTGAACAGATGAAAAAGTTAACCTATTTTCCGCTGACGATGAGTCATACCCCAGCTATTGAATTATCGGCAAAAATCAGCGAACTTTTGGGTGGTTCGTATAAAACTTTCTTTTCAAACAGTGGCTCTGAGGCAAATGAAAGTGCGTTTAAGATTGCACGTCAATATCACAATCAAAATGGCAACCCTGGTAAATACAAATTCATTTCAAGATACCGAGCCTATCATGGGACAACATTAGGGGCATTAAGTGCCACAGCCCAAGCAAATCGTAGGGCAAAATATGACCCAGGTGTACCAGGATTTCTTCATACACCACCACCATATAGCTATCGCAGCCTTGTCGGTGGAAATAAAGAGGAAAGTGATCTCATCACAGCAGAAATGCTTGATCAGATGATCACTTGGGAAGGTGCAGAAACTGTTGCGGGCGTTATTATGGAACCATTTATTTCTGGTGGTGGTGTCATTGTCCCGTCTAAAGCATATTTAACACGAGTTGCAGAGATTTGTAGAAAGCATGATGTTCTATTAATCATGGATGAGGTTGTTTCTGGATTTGGACGTACAGGGAAAATGTTTGGTTTTATGCACTCAGAAGATGTAGAACCAGATATTGTAACGATGGCAAAGGGACTAACAAGTGGCTACTTACCATTAGGAGCAACTGCAGTTAAATCTGAAATCTATACGAAATTTAAAGAAATCGGCGAAAATAGTCATTTCCGACACGTTTCCACTTATGGTGGCCATCCAGCGTCATGTGCGGTAGCTTTAAAAAATATTGAAATAATTGAAAAAGAAAATATCGTAAATCGAGTGCATGAACTTGGTGAATCAATTTTGGGTCAACTAAAAGAACTGATTGAACACGAAAATGTAGGGGAAATCAGGAATGTTGGATTCCTTTATGGCATTGAAATGGTAGAGGATAAGCAAACAAAAACACCAATTTCAGATAAACGGATATCATCAATCATTGCCAAATGTAAACAAAATGGACTAATAATCGGACGAAACGGTGATACCGTGCCTGGATATAACAACGTGCTAATTATTGCACCACCTTTATCCTCAACTGAAGAAGATTTAGAGTTTCTAGTAAACACTCTAAAATCCGCATTCTATGATGTGAAATAAAATAATCTGTTAAAAATCGTAAACAGGAGGAAGCATCATAGGAAGGGGAGTGAATATGAACTATGAGAAGCTAAAAACGTTTATCACAGTTGCAGATAAAAAAAGTTTTTCTGAAGCTGCTAAATTACTGTATCTATCCCAACCAACAATCACATCCCAGGTAAAAGCACTCGAGGAACACCTAAATACAACTTTGTTTGAAAGAACTACAAAGCAGGTTCAACTAACACAGGCTGCTCAAGTTTTGTACCGATACGCCAAAGAAATTATCCGATTAAGCGAAATGGCTGAAAAGGAAATTATCAGCATGTCGGATCACGTTTATGGTGACCTTGAAATCGCATGTAGTTTAACAATTGGAGAAAACGTTCTTCCTCAAATTTTGGGTGCGTTTAGAGAAGCGTATCCTCTGATAAAAATGAGTGTGGATATTACAAATACAACCCAAATTTTGCAAAAGGTGAAAGACCATGTCTTGGATCTTGGCCTAATTGAGGCACCAATAGAAGATCCTGAACTATATCTGGAACCTTTTCTAGAAGATGAACTCGTTTTAGTAGCCACACCACACTATTTTGAAAAGGAAAAAACGATGGTTACGTTGGAAGAATTAAAAGTTCTTCCACTCGTATTACGAGAAAAAGGGTCTGGTACTCGTACTGTAATGAATCAACATTTAATAAATAGCGGATTAAATCCATCCAATCTAAATGTTGTACTTGAACTAGGGAGTACGGAAGCTGTGAAATCGGCGGTCGAATCAGAATTAGGTCTTTCTATTATTTCTAAAAGCGCAATAAAGAAGGAGTTGCAATTAGGTTTGATAAAGACCTATCAGATTCAGGATATATTTTTTACAAGAAATTTTTATATTGTATACCATAGGGAAGCCGTGTTGAAGTCTACAGTTGACGTGTTCCTACATGCAATTAGATGCATATCAAAAGAACCAACTCTTACACCATAAGAACAATTGGAAATCAAAACTTTCCTTATAGTGATGAACATCGATGAGTACGTGATTTACTAGAATAAATTATAGGAGGTATTTAAAATGGCAAAAACAGAAACAGAAGTGAAGCAAGTAAAAGGTCAAAAGGTCAAAATGACACCAAGCGAAGCGATCGTAGAAACACTAGTTGCAGAAGGAGTAAAAGAAGTTTATGGAATCTTAGGGTCTGCATTTATGGATATGCTCGATTTACTTCCAACGGCTGGAATTCGTTTCTTGCCAGTACGTCATGAACAAACAACAGCCCATATGGCAGATGCCTATACGCGTGTGACAGGAATAGCTGGTGTAGTCGTTGGTCAAAATGGCCCTGGGATTACAAATATGGTAACTTCAGTGGCAGCAGCCAATCAAGCACATACTCCTATGGTGGTCATTTCACCGTCAGCAGGTACGCCAACCGTTGGGTGGGATGGTTTCCAAGAATGTAATCAAGTATCTGTATTTGAGGACATTACGAAAGAAACGGTTCGAGTGACACATGTTAGCCGTGTAGCAGACTGTTTGCGTACAGCATTCCGAATTGCGTATGCGGAACGTGGCCCAGTATTGTTTGATATCCCCCGTGATTACTTTTACGGAGAACTAGAAGATAAAATTTTGGAACCTTATCAGTACCGTACAGATTCTCGCGGAAGTGGCGACACTACACAGTTAGATCATGCAGTTGAACTACTAAAAAGCGCAGAATATCCAGTAATTATTTCCGGTCGAGGAACAGTGGATTCTGACGGGATTGAAGAAGTAAAAGGAATTGCTGAACTTCTTACGGCTCCTGTGGCAGTTTCCTATATGCATAATGATGCGTTTCCAGATAATCATCCATTAGCGGTAGGCCCAATTGGATATATGGGATCAAAAGCAGCTATGAACACGTTGAAAAAAGCGGATGTTGTGCTCGCTATCGGCACAAGGTTATCCGTGTTCGGTACGCTACCTTGTTATGACATTGATTATTTTCCGAAAAAAGCAAAAATCATTCAAGTCGATATTAATCCGCGGAATATTGCGCGTACACATCCAATTGAAGTTGGCTTGATCGCCGATGCAAAGGCAGCAAGTGCCGAACTTTTAAAACGCTTAAAAGAACAAGTACCAAATCCTGAGCAAAAGACAGATCGCCTTCAAGAAGTTACGAGTGTAAAGGAAAAATGGGAAGAGGAACTCGTCTCATTAGCCATGGTAGATGGAAACCCAATAAATCCTCGTCGTGCATTACTAGAGTTGATGAAAGCAGTGCCAGAGGGAACAATGATATCAACAGATATTGGAAATGTCTCTTCTACAGCCAATGCATATCTGAAATTCAACCAGGGACGTAAGCATATTGCAGCACTCACATTTGGAAACACGGGATTTGCTTATCCTGCTGCATTGGGAGCGAAATTGGGTGATCCGAATAGTCCAGCCGTTGCAATTATCGGCGATGGTGCATGGGGAATGAGCTTGCACGAAGTAAGTACAGCTGTTGAACAAAATATTCCAGTCGTCGCTTGTGTGTTCAATAATAACGCATGGTGTGCAGAGAAGAAGAACCAAGTAGATTACTATAATAATCGTTTTGTCGGTGCAGACATTGATTCACCTGATTTTGCTGAAGTAGCCAGATCAATGGGGGCACAAGGATACCGAGTAGATAAACCAGAGGATGTTGGTCCAGTAATCGCGGAAGCAATCAAATCCAATAAGCCAACTGTTATCGACATCCAGGTAGACGGAACTCAATTGGCTCCACCATTTAGAAAAGACGCATTAAAAATGCCAACACGTCACTTGCCTAAATATAAACATCTAGATTTTGAAAACTGGGGCAAAGAATAGAATTACGATCGTTTAAAAAGGTGAACTAGGAAGATCGCGAAAAAGCGATTTGAAGAGTAACGGGTTGACTTCAGAGGTGCAAACAATTAAATAGCATCGAAAAACACACGAGGTTTCTCATATTAGATCTCGTGTGTGTTTTTTTGTTGTATTATCTATTGAAATAGTAAAACTACCGTTGTACGAGAAATTGTCTAACGGTTTCCATCTGGCAGTCCTACAGTTTTGTGAAATTTAATCCAAGACCATAGCTCATGCTTTTAAACCTCTTAAAGATTTATAGACGTGGGACAGCATATATAAAAGTATAATGTTCGATGCAGGCTTCTACCTTTTTTTTAGATGATTATTTCTGCTTTCTTGCATAATGGAACGTACAGAGAGCGTGTTGATTCTTTGTTCATGGTCTTCCAAGGTAATCCTTAATTCGTCTGTTTTCACATCAATATGCTTTGTGATTTCCTCAAAATAGGGTCCTAGTCCATTAATAAGGTTATCCTTTAAGGCTGTTTGACCTTGTTGTAATTTGTCTTGACCTTGCTGTAGTTTGTCTTGTCCGTGTTGTAATTTGTCTTGTCCTATCTGCAAATTCACTAGCTTATTATCAAATTCCTCTTGTCCCAACTGCAAATTCACTAGCTTATTATCAAATTCCTCTTGTCCTTTCTGCAAATTCACTAGCTTATTATCAAATTCCTCTTGTCCCATCCGCAAATTCACTAGCTTATTATCAAATTCCTCTTGTCCCAACTGCAAATTCACTAGCTTATTATCAAATTCCTCTTGTCCCAACTGCAAATTCACTAGCTTATTATCAAATTCCTCTTGTCCCAACTGCAAATTCACTAGTTTATTATCAAATTCCTCTTGTCCTTTCTGCAAGCGATTGAGCTGGGAAAGTACACCATTTTGTCATTTCTCTAAACCATCTAATTTGCTTAAAATAGAATCTAATTTTTCCACGGCAGATGCCTCCTTAATTATATTTCAATTATATCATGTAATCATTGTGCCAGCCTAAAAGTAAAAATCAGAAAGTGAGCATAGAAATAATATGAATAGCTTATTTTATCATGTTGAAAAAGTGATATTTTTATAGTTGCAAAAAGCTTGTCATATCAAAAATCGTCAAAAAAATGGTTTATTTATATAAAAAAAGAAAGTACCCTGCTAAGAAGGAGGGTACTGTTGCTCAATTAGAGGTTGATTGAGTGCCATATTAAGCGTCGATTTTAGCAAAGTCATTCTTTTTCTCTTCCGTGTGCCCACTATTATCAAGGGTCTTTCCAAAAACATTGTAATCAAGTGTTTCCTTAGGGATACTAGCCAGTTCTTTTCGTTTAACTGCGTAAAAGATAAGTCCGAGTGCAACCCATACTAGAAGAGCAATCCACGAAGGTGTCCCTAGAAATCCAGGCGAGCCAGGTACAACGAGTAATAGGAAAAAGCCTATACTACTGATGACCCCTAAAAGGGTAATGAATTTTTTAGTAGGTGAAACAAGTAATGCGCTGTCTCCTGTTGATTCCGACCATCTGAATAGCTTGTATGCCACTGCACAACAATAGAAATAGGCAATAGTTACGCCGATAGCTGACATATCTACAACCCATAACAATGCTTGTCGACCAAAGAATGGTGCAAATAAAGTGATGATACATGTGAATATAATTCCTACATAAGGAGTTGCGTACTTTGGGTGTAGTTTAGCGAATGCGCGCGGCAGTATATTGGCTCTCCCCATTGCAAACAACAACCTACTTGTAGATACATAGAAACCGTTTAAACCAGTGAAAATCCCCATACATAACGATAGTGAAAGTAATAAAACTCCAACAATACCATAGGCATTATTAACTACATCACCTGTTCCCCATATTGTTTCTTGATTGACAAGAGTTTGCCAAGGCATTGCAACAGCAGTAGCGATAATGGTTAACGAATAGGTGATAGCAGCACAAATTAATGCGATTACGATCAGTTTAAATGCTTTTTTTGGAGAAAAATTAAATTCTTCTGCTGCTTGGGGAATATTATCGAATCCAACGTAAGCCCAAGGAGAAATAGCAACGATTGCAATAATAGCTGCAAAAGCACTTACTCCAGGGTTAAAGAAAGGCTGAATATTTGTAAATGAACTACTAGGATGAAGAATCATAGATATTGTTAATAGCACAACACCGACGATTAGTGTAATACAAAAGACGAATTGCGAAAAACCAGATAATTTGGTGCCACGTATATTTAAGTACGCAAAGGCAATCAGTGCAATGGTAGCGATCAAAACCTCCCCGAAATATACATCCCATCCAGCAATATTATACATAAGACCTTGCATGGCAAAACTAGGTAGAACAAATTTGGCTAATAACGCAAGTGCTGAGGCATTAAGAGCGACAATACTCATATAACCTAATGTTAAAAACCATCCGCAAAGGTATGCGTGATAGCGTCCAAATCCATAATAGGCATATGCAAATTCTCCACCAGATACAGGTATTTTTTCAATTAGATATCCATAACTAACCCCAATTATGATCATCAAAAGAGCACCAATGCTAAATCCTATAATAACTCCAAGTGGACCAGCTGTTGCCATCCAATCAACAGGTAAAACAAAAGCTCCCCATCCCACTGCAGAACCAAAAGCAATTGCCCATACCCAGTGTGGTTTCAATGTCTTTTTTAATTCATTCCTTTCTTCCATTTTTTATCTCCCTTCAAGGTTTGTTGGAAGCGCTGCCAAAATAAAGATTTAAAGAAATTTGATATAATCAACTTAAGAGCCCTAAGATGATTATATTAAAACAGATATACTCATTTAATTCAATATATTCTGTAAATTATCACTATTCAAAATTCAGATAACAATTATTTTAATATTTGATAAGTTATAAACTATTTTTTAGGCTGTTTTATGGGATTAAAAGAATAGAGGAATAGAAGGGAAGAAGACCGTTGCTTCTTTATGTAAGCCTTTCGTTTTTTCAAGATAAGAAATCAAGCAAGGGTATATTGAAAGTTCTAAATCCTATGGTGAAAACTTATTTGGAGCCTTTGGTTTGAGCTCTCACCACAGGACTTGAAAGTATGACGAACTTTTTTTCTTTACTTATTCATTCGACAACTTCAATACATCAAGCAATTTAAAAAATAAAGCGAGCAGAATGGCGATAATCGTTGCAAGCCCCATTCCTTTTAATTCAACCGTACCAATTTGTACTGCGGCTCCACTAATTCCGATAACTAAAACGACACATGTTAAAATCAGATTCTGCGAGTTACTATAATCAACTTTTGATTCTACTAGCATGCGAATCCCGCTAGCAGCAATAATGCCAAAGAGTAGTAAAGAAATACCACCCATAACTGGTGTTGGAATGGAAGAAATCAAGGCAGCCAGTTTACCAAAAAAGGAAAGGAAAATGGCGATTGCAGCGGCCATACCTATGATCCATGTAGAATAAACTTTTGTGATTGCCAACACTCCAATATTTTCACCATATGTTGTGTTTGGGGTTGCTCCTACTAAACTGGACAGGATGGTTGATATCCCGTTTCCTGCTAATGAGCGGTCGAGACCTGGGTCTTTTGCTAAATCTTTCTTAACAATATTACTCGTTACAAAAAGGTGCCCGATGTGTTCTGGAACCAGAACGAGTGCTGCTGGAATAATCATTAAAATATCAGACATGTTAAATTTAATTTGATAGTATTGCGGCAAAGAAATCCAGGCAGCTTCTTGCACTTTCGTAAAATCAACTAATCCAAACATATATGCAATAACATAACCAGCGATGATGCCGATTAAAATAGGGATAATCTTAAAGAATCCGCGAAGTGTTACCCAACAAATAATGGTGATGGCTAACGTTAATAATGAAACCGCTGCTACTTTTGGATCCATAGCCCATTCTGCTCCAGCGTCACTAGGTGCAATCCACCCAGCCATTTGTGCTGCGGTAGGCACTAACTCAAGACCGATAACGGCAACAATTGCGCCCATTGCTGCGGGTGGGAAAATAACATCTATCCATTTTGTTCCAGCAATTCTTACGATATAACCAACAATACACAATATAATACCAACAGCTAGAAAACCGCCTAACACGTAACTATATCCATCTCCACCTGAATATTTGCCTAATACGGCAAGTACGGGAGAAATGAATGCAAAACTTGAACCGAGATAGGCTGGAATTTTACCTTTAGTAATGAAAATATAGAGCAATGTACCGATACCATTCATTAATAGGATTGTTGCTGGGTCAACACCAAATATAACGGGCACTAAAACCGTAGATCCAAACATTGCAAATAAGTGCTGCAGGCCTAAAGGTAAGCTTTGTGAAAAAGGTAATCGTTCATTGACTTGTATTTCTCTTTGTTCCATTTTTTTCTCTCCTTTATGATGTTGTTCAAAAAGTCATCAAATCATAAGTGGGGCAACTCATAATTGGCTTGGTTCTAACTTGTCTGCTTTTTGAACACGCACTTTGTAATATAGTTGAAGATCGTATAAGCTTGGTTATCCTTCTATGGAAGATGAAAAAGCACCTTGCCCACTATAGGCAAGGTGCTTTATGCACACATAAAAATCTAGATTAAGAGATTCAATCTACTGATTTTTATTGTAAACAGACCACGTCTGTTCCACCTTGCCAGTCTCACAGGACTGAATTAAAGGTAACCGTATAAACTTTTCTAAGTAATTATCACAAGTTATCACGAGGATGTCAATAGTTTTCTTGTAATATGCGAGCATCTATTATCGTGAAGTTAGAGTATGCGGAATTGTTCTAGAGCATGTAATCTTTCACGCCCACAGACTAAGAGAAAGGTTGAAGTGCAGTAGGACATATCGAAGAGTATCACTGCCAACACCTGAGCTTCAGCTTTAGTTGCATGATCATTTGTTTATAGAGCCATTCGAACATAATTTTTCATAAATTCCGCTCTTTTTCTTTAGTATAATCTTACCACCTTAAACAATTGAGATTGAATTAAAAACATTGTACTTTCATACTATTTTCTAAAAAGTATTGTTTTATTTAACTGTGTGGCAGGAGTTGAAGAAGGAATAATTAATTTCTATATCGAATCAAGTAAGAAATGGTTGTTATAACCAATGGAAGATTATAAATAGAAGGCAATTAGGATGCGTAGGAGGAGAATATGGAATCTAAGCTAATTATCATACGAGGAAACTCTGGGAGTGGGAAAACAACGACTGCGAAAAGTCTTCAAAATCATTTGGGGCATGGAACGCTATTGGTTTCTCAAGATGTCGTACGACGTGAAATGTTGAAAGTTGACGATAGAGAAGGGAACCTTTCAATTGATTTGATTCGTCAAATTGCAGAATATGGTAAATATAAATGTGAATTTGTTATTGTAGAGGGAATCTTGTATAAAAGTCGTTATGGTGAAATGCTGAATTACTTAATCCAGTTCTATAACCAAAAGACATATACTTATTATTTTGATTTATCCTTTGAGGAAACAGTCAATCGTCACAACTCTAGTTCGAAAAAGATGGAATTTGGAGAAGATTCTTTACGTGCTTGGTGGAATCCAAACGATTATCTTGGCGTGGATGGAGAAACAATATTGACTAATGATATGTTACAGAACGATGTATTGAAACTGGTTATAAATCAACTGCAAAAGTAATTGTTTGATTTGAAACAATAATGTTCTTTTACTACTATATATCATATGGAGGGAAGCGAAAATGGACAAGCCTTCCATTGGTGCTCTTGAGGATTTGTTAATTGAAGTAAAAGAGCAATCACATGTGTTGAATCGGATGTTTTTCTCTGTTATCAATCAAAAGGTTCGGATGAAATCGGTCATACAGCATACTTGGGCAACCATTCATGAATTTCGGTTGGAATATTCACTATTGGATGGAGAAGAGCCTGATCAGACTATTCAGAAGGTGGCTGGACAGTTATCACGTATGAGAAGCCTTGTCATGGAGGAAGAATTCATATTGCAATGGAAAAGGAGTATTCAGTTTTCCGTCGTTTTGTAGAACAGTTTGAGAAGAACATTGTACGAAAACTTTATTTTGAAGATACTGGTGTTTGGTCTGAAAAAGTTGGTGGTCTTCCATGGGCTGCGAAATAATAGAAAAAAGTGAAGTGACCATTCGAAGATATGTTTTTGCAGAAAAGATAAAGGCGTACAAAATCATTAAAAAGTGGTGGGTACCGTTGAGGAAACACAAAAAGTTGTAAAAAAGAAATGAGTGGGGGAAATC
Source organism: Terrihalobacillus insolitus (assembly GCF_028416575.1). Taxonomy (GTDB): domain Bacteria; phylum Bacillota; class Bacilli; order Bacillales; family Amphibacillaceae; genus Terrihalobacillus; species Terrihalobacillus insolitus. Next base: position 137,883 of record NZ_JAMQKB010000004.1, read on the forward strand.
AATGGACAACGAAATACGGCAGGCTGGAATGATTAACCAACGAGTTATTGACTTACTAGGGCTTACAAACGTAAGTCCCAATACCCCCATTTTAGTTGGGACAACCAATGTTGAACACATGAAAAAACACCATCCCAATGACTTTGAACAATATGGTTGTCACCTTGAAGATATTTTGCATTCTCCTACATACGTAGCCAAGCACCCCTCAAACGGATCTATCCAATACATTAAAGTTTATCAAGAGGGGGATGACCACGTCATGGTAGCCGTCCGTATAACAACGAAAGGAACTGTGTTTGCTAGGACACTATTTGTTATGTCAGAAAACAAAGTTCAACGATATAAAGAAAGAGGTGCTCTAAAAGAATATTAAACTTTTAATCATTTTCAAAAAAAGAAGGAGATATGATTGCATGATCCGTTTGAACCTATTAAAAGCATCAATCAAATACAAGAGACTTTATCCTCACGTGCCTTACCACAATTGCAACAACATGAAGTTTATGGCCTCTATCATCGAAGGTATTGATTTTGAACCCTTAAGCCAGTACATCCCAAACTAAACAGACTAAAGAGGAAGAAGTTGAAGAGAAAGACGATGAAGTTCATATCACCCGTCCTCAATACTTCCACACTGCAACGAAATTAGTGGTTGTCGTTAATGTCGTTGATGCTAGAATAGAAAAAGCTAATATAGATATAGAAACAATTGAGAAGTGGAAAAAGGTGGTCAAACCTGTGATCGAGGTGTTAATTGCCATTCTACTTGGGTGGGCAGTAAGTAATGTCCCTTTACATGAGATGAAATATTGTTAAAACGTTTCAAAATGTAGTGGAGACAATATTCAATTACGATTTAGATGGTGGAGATGTTGAGGATGAATCTTTAAATAAAACTCATAGAATAGAGGAGGAAAAATAATGGACCAATGGCCATTTTTATAGTCGTATGGGAACCCCTGTGGCATATTCTCAAGATGGAACTCATATTTATCTGTTTAATGGTGAGCCAGTAGGATATTTCGCAAGTGAGTAAATCTATTCCATTTCTGATAAACATCTAGGAATATTTCAAGATGGTTGGGTGCAAGAGATAATCAAGGTCGAGTCAGAATTATCATCAGAATCCTACTTTTCACAATGATAGAAGATAGGAGTCTATAAAACTATAACAGCAAAAAAGGCCATGGAATTTATCCATGACCTTTCGTCTTCGAAGGAATCTAAGGCAGGGTGGCAATCCTGCATCTCCTAACTTTGGGTGACGGCTGCCTGTTCCGTCCTCAAAGATTCCTTCTCTTTAGTTTTATGCAATTTTAGTTCACAATATACTCTGAAGTGAAACTAACTTCTTCTAAAATCATTATAAACGTAACAGATAGTGAATGCAAGACATCACAGAGGAATGCAGAGCTGACGCATAAAAAATATTAAAAATCTCGCGAAGTGCTCATATTACTTTTAAAAAATTTCGTGACCACGAAATTAAATTTTTAAGAAAAAATTGCTAGGAGTTTAGTTTATCCATCACATTCCTCCCATATTTTTTACCCTTTTTTACACACAAGTAGCCAGCCTATCGTGATTCAATAAACCACGGAAAGGACAGCCATGCTTATTTGTAATATCGGCGGGTGTTTTTTTCATCCACAAACCAACCGCAACTGATATTTCGATTTAATCAGATTGCGAATCCTATCTGTGTCCAATGATCTTTCGCTCATGACACGATAAATCTTAGTAATGAAGCCTTGAATACCAACTTCTTTTACATGATCATGTAGTGATTCCATATGAAGTGCCATTTCGTTTACCAGGCGGGCAATATGCATTAAATAATGATATCCCTTCATGGCATCCCAATCATAAGAAAAAATGTGTTCATACTGATATCCTTGATGTTTTTCTTTTAAAATATTATTCTCATGTAACCAACGATTTCGAGCATACAAATTGCAACGCTCGTGGACATTTTTCTGATTTATAGGCGTACTCGAAATCCAGGCATAGCGTGAGGCTTGCATCTCGATTTGCCCTTCTTTATTGACCTCCTCCCAACGTTCTTCACAAATGACAACATGCACGGTCTGGACTTTTGAATCATTTAATCCGTAGTTATATTCGATATCATTGACCCAGCGGAAGTGTTGATCCCGACCTTTCCATATTTGTACATGGGTGAAGTCCCGACTCGCATCCAAAGATAATAGACCGTTCACGTCCTTCCATACCGATGGGAGAGATTTATCTTTGAACACAATCATAAATTGCCATTTGTTTCTGCGGCACGCCTCTAAGACAGGACCGTTAGCGTACAGCCCATCCAATAAAAGTGTCATTGGCAGTTTTGGGAAGTGCTTTTTTAGTTGCTTCGTCAGTCGGTGAAACGCCTTTATTTCACAATCCTGTTTCCAATCCTCGTACTTCTCAATGGCTTCCAGTTCCTTGCTGTTTTCTAAAAACTCACTCGCAAGGGGTAATACCATTCCATTAGAAAATACGAGAACAGCCTCCAATACATATGCATAATACTGATACTCCCCGCCACTTCCTTTGATTTTTCGGCGAAGGTATTTCTCATCCCATTGTTCCTTCATCGTATACTTTTGCGTTCCATCAACCGCAACAAGATAACGCTTGTTGTATAACAAATCTTGGAACATCTTATTACGTATCAACTTCTTAAGCAACCCAACGTAGGTCTTTTTTATTTGTTCAACTTCTATTTTTTCTAGGAGACGACATAACGTATCTTGGTGTGGCATGTCTTCTAGTTCTGGGTAAATGCCCCGCAAGTTTTCCAGTAGCTGCGGTCCCGTCATGCCTTGGTTTGTTTTTCGGCGTGATGTCATTTGGAACACAAACATAAAAATACCATAAATCATCAGCACCGTTATTTTATGCCTGACTTTCTTTGGACTCCTTGGATCAGGTATTTTCCCCAATTTTTTTAGTAGGCCTGGCAGTAGCCGCCCGTATACTTTGATTTTTTCTTCTATTGTCAACTGAATCATTTGTTGTTCTTCTTCTGGTGTTTTTGAGGAGCACTTGCGGTTGGGTAGTGTCTGGGTTGGTGGATAGTTCTTTCCTTGCTGCTTCTTCCGCTCACGTAGTTCCTGCTGTTTTCTTTTTCGTGCCGCACGGTTAAGGGCGATGTCTGAGTTATTGATGCTCATTAGTCGACACCGCCTTTTGCGGACAGAATGTCTCGGAAGTCTGAGCGTAGTGGGTACATATAAATGCGCTTTGGGGTAGAGGGATATTGTTTATTTCGATCCATTCTTCCCCGCCCAGCCGTTTGTCCGACTTCCGTCCAATTGGCAGCTTGGTAACATGTGCCTTTATAATGTTCCATATCTACAAAGGTTTCAAGAAGCACTGGGGCATAGCCATATCGCTCCCACCAATCTGTAGGAATCTGTTTGGCTACCAATGCCAAAGCATGACTCGCTAAATTCTTGATTCGAACCCATGGGAAAATAAGAAATCGTGTATTATTGACGATCAAGTGGAGACGCTGAGCCCGATCAGTCTCATTCCACCCAATCCACTGATCTCGATCAGCTAATGCCCAAGCAGATGCGGAAAATAACAGTGCACCTAGATAGCGAGAGCCTTCTGAAGTTGATCCAGTGATAAAATAACGTTGATAAGCCCCAAATGGCCGTCTGTAGCCCAATTTGTGATACCGCTCAACATACTCATTCCATAACTTTCTACTTTCTTTTGTTGCTGCGATTTCCAAGTGAACAGGGGTAACATCGGATACACTTCCCTGTATGACATTCCCAGGCTCCGTCTGCCACCCTAGTTGAACTACTTCCTTACGACGTTTCGTGCGGAATTGTATCTCAGGAAGGTCAATTTGTCCTTCAGCTTCTAGTTTCTTCAAAAGACTTTTACTTGAAGCAATTTTGTATTTACCTTTTGGTGTAAACCAATCGAGTCCTTCACATATAGTCAAGGCCAATTCATTAAAACTAAGCTGCGGAAACAATTCAATTGTTTCTTTAACGTCATCAAGTTCGGCTTGAGTAAATATACGTCCGCATAACAATCTAGTATCTTTTTCAGAATCTATGGACATCATGTTCCCCTCCTTAGAGTATCCCACTCAATTGTCCCATATCTTGAAAAAGAAGTCCAGACTTGTTTTGCGAAAAAATTTATTTAATTATTTCTCTAACCCTTACCACTCATGACTCGAAAATTTCATGCGTCAGTTCTGAGAGGAATGGGTTTAACAGCAGGTCTAGCACTCAATCGACATGGTTTAAAGTTTAACTTAGAAAGACTGGAGTAACAATAGCCTGCTTTATACCAGACATTTTAAGTGGCATTTTGGATATAGAGAGTAAACGAATAGACAAGTTTGTTAGAGTATTGGAGAAAAATTAATTCAGCAAATTATAAAAGGTCAAAAAACAGCCACATGTTCACCCAAAGAATTATACACTGATGGAGAACTTAAAGAGTTATATCAAATAAAAGGGAAATATGTGACTGTAATGGATAAAAGTAATGAACCATTAAGGACGAGCTCTATCAATTACCGGCCTCGTTCGCGCTCTCATCCCCTTGATGAGGAGGTGTTTGCAGTACATCAAGTGATCCAGCCTATTTTTTGTCTCCCCAAGCTATTTGTTTTTTTCATTCCGAAGATCCACAATAATCCGTAACCCAATCAAACTAACGAGTAGCCATGCCCCACCAGCAGCAAATCCAGCTAATACATCACTCGGATAATGTACCCCGAGATAAACTCTGCTTAGACCGATCATAAAAATTACCAAAGCTGCCAGTATGCCAATTCCAATCTTTATATTTTTCTTTTCAACAAAAAGGATTAGAAAATAGCCAATCATACCGAAAAAGATAATAGATCCCATTGCATGGCCACTCGGAAAGCTGTACCCTGATACATCAATTAATCTTAAAACGTTAGGTCTTTGTCGCTGAAAAATCCACTTGAGTAATTGGTTAAAAAGCCCTCCACCTGCACTAGCAAAAAATAAAAACAAAGCTTCCCACTTTTTCTTTTGCCATACCATCAAAATACTAGAAAGGATCACCAAAAAAATAATTGTGTTGACCGACCCAATGAAAGTGAAAAATTTCATGATCCATGTTAATTGAGGATTGATCCATGCTTGTACCCAATCCATCACCATAACGTCGAACTTAAATAGTTCTTTTTCTAGTAGTTCATCTGCGAACTTTGCAAAAGTGTACGTAAATATGGACAAAAAAATGAGGGAAAAGAAAAGAAACCTATTTGTAGCTAGTGTGAACGTCCTTTTATTTAACATGTTATAGCTCCTTATTGCTAAGTATGCATTTTTTTATTTTAAGAGGTTGTTCAAAAAGTCACCAAATGATAAGCGGCGCATTTCTTCGTTGGCTTGTTTTTCCGTTGCTCACGTATTAAAAGCATACGCTGCGCTACTCAAAACTACGCCGCCTCGACCTGCTTGCTTCTAATTTGCCGACTTTTTGAACACGCACTTTAAATGAAACACCCTCTAAACACGAAGGAAGTTATCCTTCATTATTATTCTATATGTTACACTAAAAATCATTCCCATCATTTAATGGGTTGCTACTTTCGGATACTTTCAGTAGTATAGAAAAGTGAACAAGTAGGTATTGCTTTGAAAAGAGGGTTATCATGAATAAAACATCCATTTACGGATTTACATTAGAACAACTAACTGCCTGGCTTATCGAGCGCGGGCAACAGAAATTTAGGGCAAAGCAGATTTGGGATTGGTTGTATAAGAAACGGGTAACAGCATTCTCTAGTATGACAAACCTTAATCAGGAATGTTTGAACTTGCTAGAGGAAAACTTTTATATCCAAACATTGACAGAGGATATAAAGCAGGAGTCTAAGGATGGTACGATTAAATTTTTGTTCAAGTTACAGGATGGAAATTTAATTGAAACTGTCTTAATGCGGTTTAATTACGGATTATCTGTTTGTGTGACAACACAGGTAGGCTGCAACATTGGATGTACGTTTTGTGCTAGTGGTTTATTAACGAAAAGCCGAGATTTGTCCAGTGGTGAAATTGTCGAACAAATTATGAACGTCCAACACCATTTAGATGAAGTGGGGCAGGGTGAACGAGTGAGCCATATTGTTGTAATGGGAATTGGTGAGCCATTTGACAATTTCAATAACATGGTAGATTTCTTACGTGTCGTCAATGATCAAAAAGGGCTTTCCATTGGTGCAAGACACATCACTGTATCGACAAGTGGCCTAGCACACAAAATATATGAGTTTGCAGACATTGATTTGCAGGTGAATTTAGCGGTATCTTTGCATGCACCAAATAACGAGCTTCGTACCCGTATTATGAAAATTAACAAAGCATTCCCGCTAGAAAAATTAATGCCAGCAATCGATTACTATTTAGAAAAAACGAACCGTAGAATCACATTTGAATATATTTTATTAAAAGACGTAAACGACCATAAAGAAGAGGCAAGACAATTAGTCAAACTTTTAAGTGATAAACGTCATCTATCCTACGTGAACTTAATTCCTTATAATCCTGTTGATGAACACAATCAATACGATCGAAGTGAAAAAGAAGCAATCCTTGGTTTCTATGAAGTATTGTTAACAAACGGGATAAAGTGTGGTGTCCGTACAGAACACGGCACAGATATCGATGCAGCATGTGGACAACTAAGGAGCAAACAGATTAAAAAAGCGACCTAAGCCAACTCAAACATATTGAACTTAAAAAAGCGTATCCATGCAAGTGGATACGCTTTTTTAACAGATAAGAAAGTATACAGCTTTGGCGTTTCGCTATCTAGCTTCATCTTCTCAAGGTATTAGCCAGTCTTTATCGTGTAAAGAACTCCTCTCTACAAGGCTTGCATAAACTTGTCAGATTGATTAAAAGCCGATGAAGGACAAATCCCGCGCATTTGAGCAAAGAAAAGAGGTTCATAGAGCCGATGAAGGACAAATCCCGCGCATTTGAGCGAAAAAAGTGGTTCATAGAGCTGATGAAGGACAAATCCCCCGCATTCGAGCGAAAAAAGAGGTTCATAGAGCTGATGAAGGGCAAATCCCCCGCATTTGAGCAAAGAAAAGAGGTTCATAGAGCCGATGAAGGACAAATCCCCCGCATTTGAGCGAAAAAAGTGGTTCATAAAGCCGATGAAGGTACTTTTTGCTTTTTAAATGATAATAAGTTTCCTGAACTAAAGTTATAACTTCTCCACTTCAACCTTCTTTCTCCTGATTTTGAATTTTTTGGACAAAAATTGTAATACAACTACTCCTAATGGTCCATATTAAGACAAAAGCAGAAAAAGAGGAGTTGAGTGTTAGCATATGGAGGAAAATGGTTTTACCCTCAAAGTGAATGAGAGTGAGATTCAAGCAAGGAAAGGGCAATCCATCCTAGAAGCTGCGCTAGAGAGTAACGTGTATATCCCTGGCATTTGTTCATCACAACCAGATTTGGGTATTGGTGTCATACAAACGTGTGATACGTGTTATGTCGAAGTAAATGGACAATTAAAGCGAGCATGTGCGACTGAAGTCGAGCCCAATATGGTAGTTAATTCTGTTTCTGACATAGCCAAAGAAGCTCAATTAGAAGGCATGTCACGTATTTTAAAAAATCATGAGCTTTATTGTACTGTATGTGATAATAACAATGGGAATTGTGTCGTACATAATACAGCTGAATACTTAGAACTAGACCATCAAAAATATGAATTTAAACCAAAGCCCTATCCACCAGATAATACACACCCTTTTTATCGTTATGAACCAGACCAATGTATTTTGTGTGGACTTTGTGTGGAGGCATGTCAAGATCTCCAAGTAAGTGAAGTACTAAGCATTGATTGGGACAGAGAGGAACCACGAGTCATTTGGGATAACGATGTACCGATTGATCAATCGTCTTGTGTATCGTGTGGCCACTGTGTGTCGGTCTGTCCTTGTAATGCATTAATGGAAAAATCAATGCTCGGTGAAGCAGGTTATATGACAGGTATGCCTAAAAATATTCTAGAACCTATGATCGACCTAACAAAAGAGGTGGAACCAGGCTATAACGAAATATTTACCATTTCCAATGTTGAAGCAACGATGCGAGAAGATCGCATCCAAAAAACGAAAACCGTTTGTACATACTGTGGTGTAGGATGTAGCTTTGAAGTGTGGACGAAGGGAAGAGAAATTCTTAAGGTCCAACCACAAGAAAACGCCCCTGTTAATGGGATCTCCACCTGTATAAAAGGGAAATTCGGATGGGATTTTGTGAATAGCGAAGAACGTTTGACAAAACCACTTATCCGAAAAGGAGATACATTTTACGAAGCTACCTGGGATGAAGCATTAAGCTTAATGGCTGAAAAATTTCAAGCTATTAAAGAAAAGGAAGGAGCAGACGCTCTTGGGTTTATTTCTTCTTCAAAATGTTCAAACGAGGAAAATTATTTGTTTCAAAAGCTTGCTCGGTCTATTTTTGAAACGAATAACATTGACAACTGCTCACGATATTGTCAAACACCAGCATCTGCTGGATTAATGCGGACAGTAGGTATTGGCGGGGATTCTGGAACGATTGAAGATATCGCAAGTGCTGATCTAGTAGTTGTGGTTGGGGCAAACCCTTCTGAATCGCATCCAGTGTTAGCTACTAGAGTAAAACGCGCGCAAAAATTACGTGATCAAAAACTACTTGTTGCCGATTTAAGAAAAAATGAACTGGCTGATCGAGCGGATCTGCACATCCATCCAAAGCCAGGTTCCGATCTTGTCTGGCTATCTGCCGTCACTAAATATATTCTCGACAAAGGATGGGAGGACAAAACGTTCTTAATGGAGCGTGTCAATAATGTAGAGAAATTCAAAGAATCACTAGAAAAATTCACACTTGATTATGCAGAGGAAATGTCAGGGTTGTCTAAAGATACATTAATCAAAGTGGCCGAAATGATACATGAGTCAAAAGGAACTTGCATTTTATGGGCAATGGGAGTGACCCAACACCTTGGAGGTACGGATACGAGTACCGCAATTTGCAATCTCCTTTTAGTCACAGGTAACTTTGGAAAACCTGGTGCTGGAGGATTTCCACTTCGGGGACATAACAATGTCCAAGGGGCAAGTGACTTTGGTACAATGCCGAATTGGTTGCCAGGATACGAGCCAGTAGAAAACGATGAAGTTCGTTCTCGTTATGAACAAGCATGGGGTACGAAAATTCCCAAACATCCAGGACTAAACAATCATCAAATAGTCGAAGCAATTACAGATGAACGTGTGAAAGGCATGTATTTATTCGGTGAAGAAATGGGGTTAGTCGATTCGAATATTAATTACGTTCATGAAGCATTTGAAAAACTAGAATTTTTTGTCGTTCAGGACATTTTCTTTTCTAAAACAGCACAATATGCAGATGTTGTCTTACCAGCAGCACCAAGTCTTGAAAAAGAAGGAACGTTTACCAACACAGAAAGAAGAATTCAACGATTCCATCAAGTATTTGAGCCATTAGGAGACTGTAAGCCTGACTGGGAAATTTTCCGTGACTTTGCAAATAAGCTGGGTGCGAATTGGAACTACACACATCCATCTGACATTATGGAAGAGGTATCCAAACTGGCGCCAATCTTTGCTGGTGTTAGCTATGAACACTTGGAAGGATGGGACAGTCAAATTTGGCCAGTGAAACCGAGCGGGGAGAGTACCCCTTTATTATATACAGATAAGTTTAAGTTTTTGGATGGAAAAGCTCGACTATTCCCAGTTGATTGGACACCACCACAGGAGTTCGGTGAAGAGTTTGATCTGCACTTAAACAACGGGAGATTATTGGAACAATTCCATGAAGGGAACATGACAGATCGATCAGAAGGGATTCATCGTATCGTTCCTGGTCCATGGTTAGAAGTATCGAAAGAGTTAGCTGAAGAGCGGAATATTGAAACAGGTGCGCTTGTTCGGTTAACTTCTCCCTATGGAAAAGTGAAGATTCGGGTACTCGTAACAGAAAGGGTAACAGGGAAGGAATTGTACTTGCCGATGAATACTGTGGATAATGAAAAAGCGGTAAATAAATTGACAAGCAGCTATTATGATAAAGACACACATACACCTAATTATAAAGAGGCTCAAGTAAAAATGGAGCTACTCGAACAATTTGGTGAATCTCCTTTACCGTCCAATAATTTCCGCTTTGGTAATCCGCAGCCACATATTGGAGTGGAAATTGAAAAGAAATGGAATAGACCAGATTTCATTCCCGTTCCTGAAACACTTGAAAGTGAGGGGCTCATAAATGGCAAAAGCGACTACGCAAATTGAGAAAAAAGAAAGCAATGTGGAAGAGGAACGCGCTGAAGATATTGCTGCAATTATGAAACAGATTGCAGACAATCGTGAAGCAATTCAAGATAGTTTGATCATCCTTCAAGAGCTTCATCAATCAGGAGTCCTTGATATGGTAAAAGGCTTATTAAGAACAAGGGAAAAGGTTGGTGTTCTTGCAATGGAACAAATAAACCAGCCTGGGATGCATAACATTATGAGAAATGGAATGAACAGTATCGAGTTACTTGCGTCGTTAGATCCAGATCAATTAAAAACAGTGTTTGGCGGATTAACCCAAGGATTACAGAAAGCCTCGGAAAGCATAGAAACAAATGAGCAGATGGGCGCTTGGGGTATGTTGAAGTCAATGAGGGATCCCAACGTAAAAACGTCTTTAAACACGATGGCCCATTTTTTAAATGGTATGGGGGAAGGTTTAAATAATAAAAAAACCCACTAATGAGGAAGGTGAAACAATGATTATACACAAGCTTGCTATTCCAAACCTGCCTAAGCAAGACGAACAAAAGATCAGTGAAGCTTTACTCGATGTTTGGGGTGTGCGTAACGTTAAAATGAACGCACAAACAAAAGAGGCTATCATTTCTTACGATGAAAAAGCTGGATCCTTACAAGACTTTCAGCAAGCCATCATTGACATGGGATATGAAGCTGAAGTAGTAGAAGGAGGGCAAAACAGTGGCCAGAATTTGTGAGGTATGTGGCCGTGTGGAAGAAGTAGAAGAAGCAGTGCATCCTTACGATATTTTAGATGTTTGTCCTGCATGTACCGAACAAGTTATACATCGAACGCCAGAGTTAGAATAGAATGAGAATAAGAAGGATTATCCTGTTCAAGGATGATCCTTCTTATGTTAAAGTCAACAAATAAGCGAACATTTCAAACGGAAACTGGCCGAGTGAACTGAACATAAGGTCATGAAACCAAAGAGAGTTGAAACTGTTAAATGAAAAAGCAATATTATGTTAATCGTTAGACATGGAGTTCTTAGAAGAGAGCCTTTTTTAACTTGTGTTTCTTCATCTCAAGCCCTAGGAATCTTAAAAACAAACTGAAATTAGGATAAAGTTACAAAACAAAATTGTTTATTCCGAGTAAATTACTCTGTATAATAGGGATATAGGAAGGGGAATAAACATGACAATTCCAAAACCACTTGTACAGGTGAATCAATCATTTATCGTTATAACAGTAGTATTAGCACTTTTTATTGATAAGTCCATTCTTTTGCTCCCATTTCTCATTGGAACTTATACGCTAATGACAAGAATAAATCCGATTATCCAGTTAGGAAAAAAGCTTTTATCCAAGCCATTGGATCAATATGTCCAAGAGGATAAAGACCAGCAAATGTTTAACCAATGGATCGCCACGATTTGCTTGGGGCTCTCTCTCATCTTGTTCTATTTCAATTTCTCTGTTCTAGGATATTTGTTTAGCATGATGGTCATTGTAGCAGCGGGTGTTGCACTAATGGGTTATTGTATTGGTTGTACGATTCGTTATCGATACATCATGTGGAAACATAAGAGAATCAAACTGCATAATTAAACAAATTAGGGAGCAAAGTTAAAGTTAGTCAAATAGCAGAAGATAGATAGGATGAAAAAAATGAAGAACGAGATTCGTTTAAAAATAAAAGATAAGTTTGCTAACAAATTCAAAGCTGGTTTCCCTCATTTATTTGAAGAAGCAATTTTAAATATCGAAGTTTTAAAAAGTGAAGGAACGATAATTAACTTAGTTGACGAAAAGGATAACTTTCTTGGTAGGGGTTATTATGGTAAACAAAATAAAGGCTATGGTTGGGTGCTAACGCAAAAAAAAAGTCAACCAATTGATCAACAGTTTTTTGATAGCAAAATGAGCTTTGCGCTTAATCAACGGCGTTCATTTTACCAGGATTACAATACTACTGCTTTTCGCGTTTTTAATGGTGAGGGAGACGGCATCGGTGGTTTGACAATTGATTATTATGACGGTTTTTACTTGCTAAACTGGTATAGTCAGGGTATTTATAAATTTAAGGACTTGATTATCCAATCGTTAAAGAATCTAGTTGATTTTAAAGGTGTTTATCAGAAAAAACGGTTTGATGTTGGTGGTAAATATATGGAAGAAGATGATTTTGTAGCAGGAGAACGAGGAGAATTTCCGATTATTGTTAAAGAAAATGGTGTGAACTTTGCCGTATATTTGAATGAGGGTCCGATGACTGGTATATTTTTGGATCAAAGAGAGGTAAGAAAAACAATTAGAGACAAGTATGCACAAGGAAAAACAGTGCTAAACACATTCTCTTATACGGGCGCTTTTTCCGTGTTTGCCGCGTTAGGAGGAGCAAAGAAAACAACAAGCGTAGATCTCGCCAATCGTAGTTTTCCCAAAACGGTAGAGCAATTTCATGTAAACGGTATAGATGAGAAAGAGCAGGAAATTCGAGTAATGGATGTCTTTCATTATTTCAAATATGCAGTTAAAAAGAAGATTACCTTTGATATAGTTGTCCTAGACCCCCCAAGCTTCGCTAGATCGAAGAAGCATACATTTAGTGCTGCCAAGGATTATGTAAGCTTGCTTAAAGATACAATTGCTATTACAGACGACGAAGGCTTAATAGTCGCTTCTACTAATTTCGGAGGGTTTGGTATGGACAAGTTTAAAGGATTCATCGACAAAGCCTTTAAAGAATCAAAAGGGAACTACAAGATTATCGAGGAGTTCACACTTCCTGAAGATTTCAAAACCATGAAGCAGTTTAAACAAGGAGATTATCTTAAGGTTGCTTTTATAAGAAAAACAACGTGAACTAGTGACTACTTAACGCGCTAACAGGTTTGTGGATGATTTTTATTTAAAAAGAACACCTCCCAGGATGAAGGAGGTGTTCAAGTTAATCAAACAATACACTAACAGATTTCTGTTCGAACACGCGATTAATCGCATCACTTAATAGTGGTGCAACCGTTAGTTGGGTGATCTTATCTATTCTTTTCTCCTCTGTGAGAGGAATACTATTTGTAACAATTAATTCTTTTAGCTGTGAGCTTTGGAGTTTTTCGATTGCCATTCCAGATAATACAGGATGTGTACAGCATGCATACACTTCTTTTGCGCCATTTTCAATTAATGCGTGTGTTCCAGTGGTCACCCTTGTTCCAGTATCGATAATATCATCGATTAGAATAGCAGTCTTTCCTTTGATATGACCAACAACATTTATTTCTCTAGCAAAATTCTTGGTTGGATTGCGTTTATCAATGATCGCAATAGGTGCTTTTAGTCGATCTGCCAATTGACGAGCCCATTTAACACTACCGTGATCTGGAGCTACAACAACGACATCATCTAAATTCTTTTGACTAAGGTAATCGGACAGAATTGGAATGCCAACTAACTGGTCAACTGGTATATTGAAAAATCCTTGAATCTGAGTTGCGTGTAAATCCAATGAAATCACTCTAGATGCTCCAGCTGATTGAATCAAACCAGCGATCAGTTTAGCTGTAATCGGTTCTCTTGAACGGGCTTTTCGATCTTGACGAGCATAGCCATAATAAGGAATGACGACGTTAATTGTCCCTGCAGACGCTCGTTTAAGTGCATCAATCATGATTAATAGCTCCATGATATTTTGATTAACTGGTTCGCTGGTCGATTGAATAACAAAAACCTCACAACCTCTGACGCTTTCTTCGATGTTGATTTGTATCTCTCCATCACTAAACGTTTGAACAGTACACTCTCCAAGTTCCAATCCCATATTAGACGCAATTTCCTCTGCAAGTGCAGGGTTTGAATTTAGAGTAAATAGTTTTAGCTTTGCATTTTGATTTTGATAATCGTTTAACACGACTAAATCCCTCCTGTACGACCTTTTACGCTATATGTACTATTACTACGATAGCATAAATTGCTTTTAAACGCACTAAAGTGCCACTGGGTTAATACTAGAGATAATAACAAGTTTCATCACAGACAGTTTTGAACATTAAAAAAGAGAACACGCAGGTGTTCTCTTTAACTTTCCATTTCGAATTCCATATCCATATCCATTTTTTGGAACAGAAGAAGCGGCATTTTAAAGACAAAAGCAGTAACAATAACTACACCTATGACCATCCCGATAATAACAATAATGCTACTTACTGAAAGTCCACTAGCTCCAACAATATTAGCAATGTTGCAGCCAGGTGCCATTCTGGATGAAACACCCATGATCAAACCGCCACCTATTGCATAAGGCATACGTGCTGCCTTTGGTTTACGGATTCTGAATTGCCCGCTTAAAATTGCGGACAAAAAGGCCCCGACGATAATGAAGATCACAAGTGTTTCCTCAGGCCCCAAGCCAATTACAGGAAATCCAGCAAACATTTGATTTAAATAAACATTGTTGTAAACAAATTGATCACCAAAAATTAATGAAAGCGCAACACCACCGATCCGAGTCTCTGGACCTGTCAAGCTAATCGATGACATCATCACAAATTGTACGGTAGCCGTTATGCCAAACAAGGCAGCAACAAGGCGGATATCCCAGTGCTCCTTCTTAAATGGGTTACCTTTAAAATCAGCAAATGATTCCTTAAAACCTTGAAAAAACCCTTTTATGCCAAATTGACGGATGGCGATAAATATCATGAGTCCTACAATTAAAAGCGGTAAAAATAAATATGGTAAATTCAATTGAAACAGACTATATCCTTGATCCGTAACTAATAGCGGTTTGAAATAGTAATCTTCCGCCCAAGGATTGTAAATAAATGAAAACAGAAGGTTACCAACAATCATACTTGCCAGCACGATCCAAAAATGGATATAACCCATTCCACTTCTATATAACGTTCCCGATGCACAGCTCCCTGCAATAGTCATACCAACTCCGAATAGGATCCCACCAATAAGATTGGACCAGCCAATTGGTGTTGTCCACACTTGCTCTATAGAAGCAAGCCCTAATGTTAAAACGGTACCCCAACCTAATAGCACGGTTGCAACAAGAATTAATACACCCTTACCGACACGCGAATCCTTTACACTGATAAAGTCACGGACTGATGCTACAAAGCAAAAGTCCGCTTTTTGCAGTAATATTCCATAAGTCAAGCCAAAGATGGCAGCATAAAGAAAGAATTCAGGTGTAAAGCCCATCTCGTCACCTTCAATTCAGTTAATTTTTTTTCAAATAAATTTTATATTCACCTTTTTTGGAGATAATACCGAGTACTTCTCCGTATTTGTTCATTTTCATTGCAGCTGGGATTGTTTTCGTCGCAATCGAATGATCTGTTACCTCCATAACGACTTCACCTATCTTTGCCTTTTTCAAACCAGCAAGCGCCATATTTAACGTATGCGGACAAACTTCACCGATCGCATCTATAACATGATCCGGCTCCAATACTTCAAGTTCTTCTTGAGTCATACCCATTTCAATCCGCTCCCTTTTTATAAAGTTCTCTTAAGTCTTTAACAATGTTTTCTTCGCCAGTTTTGATCTCACTTTTCCATTCGAGCATCCCACCAGCATAATTCCTAACTTTATCAAACCCGTTTGATTTAAAAAATTTCGCCACCTCATGGCTACGTCTACCACTTCGACACACAAATATATATTCCTCATCACGTTCGAATTGATCGATTACATCAACGATTTCTCCCATCGGAAGAAGAGGAATACCAGGAATGTGTCCATCTGTGTATTCCTCGACTTCTCTTACATCGAGGAGTATTGGGGAATTTTCACCCTGTTGTACAATCCTCACCAATTCATCATATTCAATTTGTGAAATTCCTTCCTTTTTATATCCCATAAGATCACCTGTTTGTAGAAAATTATGATTCAATCGGGGTGTTAGGGTCATTTCCCCATTCAGCCCATGAACCTTCGTAAGGCTTCACCTGATCATACCCCATTAGACGAAGAACGAAATACGTATGTGCTCCACGTGCATTCGTTTGACAGTAAGGCACAATCGTTTTATCTTGTGCGACGCCTGTTTCTTCAAATTGATTTGCCAATTCCTCCGAAGATTTAAATACAGGAACACCGTCTTTTTCTGTCATTGCCGTCGTCCATTCTAAGTTAATTGCATTTGGAATGTGACCACCTCGATCAGCACGGACATCGTCACCACTGTACTCCTCGGGAGAACGTACATCTAAAAGAACGGTATCCTCTTTATCAATCTTACTTTCTACTTCTTCTTTGGTTGAGACAAGTTGCTTTTGAGCTTCAGCAATGAAATTCCCTTTTTCAATTGTTGGTGCTTCCGTAGATACTTCTTCTCCAGCATTAAGCCAAGCGGTAAATCCGCCATTTAATATTTTCACATTTTCTTTACCATAATACTCTAATGCATAAAAAAGTCTTGCTGCGCTCATACTATTTCCAGCATCATAAGCAACAACAGTTGTATCTTCATTGATCCCAAGTTCCTGTATGAAACTACTAAACGGATCGGCAGGTAAAAGAAAGCCTTCTACAGGATTGTTTGGATCGTTCACATCTTGCCATGTTGCACTTACTGCACCAGGGATGTGACCACCTTCATAATCATCACCACGCATATCCACAAAACGCACATTTTCATTATCAAGATTTTCCTTGACCCATTCGATGTCAACAAGCAAATCATCGTTTGGATAAGCCGCTTGTTCACTGCTTGATTCTTGCTCACCATTATCCTTGTCAGCCGATGTAGTATCACTTTCGCTAGTACTTGAGCATCCAGCAAGAATGAATCCTATGAAACTAAAAACGATCATGAAGCCTATAAATTTTATTTTCAATTCGGTTCCCCCTATTGTTAGTTGATTTATGACACCATATATAGTAACATTAATCCTACCTGTTTACAATGGATTAATTTCTTAATTATATACCCGTATATGAGGTTTTTCAAAAAGTCACCAAATGATAAGCGACGCATCAGCTTGCCCACGACGGGCTCGGCTAGCGTTTGGCGTTCCGTTACTCAAAACTGCACCGCCTCGATCTGCTGGCTTCTGATTTGTCGGCTTTTTGAACACACACTATAAGTGGAGGGTCTTCATCATGAAATCTATGTTTTTATTAAAAATAACGGCTTTATTTATATTTTCAGTTTTGTTGACTGGATGTGCAATGCAACTAAGTGAAGAAAATGCGTCACAATCAGCAGATAACCAAAAAGTTAACGAAGCTGGGAAACTGACAAACGTTCAATTTTATGTACCGAGTGAGGAAGAGAATCTTATTTCAATTATTGATATTCCGACAAGCGAGGTCGTTGCGGAAATCAAAACGTCAGAAAAACCGACAAACGTCATTTTTGACAGTACAATGCGAAACGCCTATGTAGCGAATCAAACGAGTGGGACGATCCAGTTCATCGACACACAAACACTTGAAATCACAAATGAGGTGGAAGTGGGTCCACTCCCACATGGTCTTGCAATTGCCCCAAACAATGAACAATTATATGTATCAACAGTCGCTGATCAGTTTGTCGATGTTGTTAATACAAAAGAGGGAAAAGTAGAAGAAAAAATTGACCTTGGCAATGGTGCCAAAACGAACTATTTAACGCTTGCGAATAACAAGCTATTTGTAAGTGACCATGAAAATAATAAAGTGTATATCGTTGACACAGAAACAAATGAAGTTATAAGTGCATTGGAAACTGGTGAAACCCCAAGAGTTATGCAAACCAATAAGGATGGAAGCAAACTTTACCTTGCATCTAGTGGCAGTGTTGAAATTTACGATGTGAATAATGGAGATGAAATACAAACATTTCAAGTTCCAAAAGGGACAACAGATCTCGTTATTAACGAAGATGAAACCCAACTCGTTGTAACAAGTATGGAAGAAAATGCGGTTTCCGTGATCGACCTTCAAACGAATAAGGTCATTAAAACGATTGAAGATTTACCTGGAGCAAAACATATATCATTTAATCGAAAACAAACCAAAGCATATATTACTTTGAACGGTAGTGGAGAAGTTGCCGTTTTAAATATGGAAGAGTTAGCAATTACAGAAAAAGTGAAAGTAGGAGATGCTCCACACGGTATTGAAATCAAAGCACTTCCAGGAATCGGTGGAAGTTGCTAACATTAATGCAATTGAGTTAAGGCCCCTTAAGCCTAGGCTTAAGGGGCTGATTGTGTGAAGAAAGCCATTAGTTTTGAACGAAATGTAGTTTACTTCTTCGTTTGAATACATGCTATAATACATTTATTCACTTAAAAAAGTAGTGTTCAGAATCTGGAGGGTTACCTATGAAAAACATGATATCAAAAAATAAAGTATTCATTTTTTCAGCAATCCTACTACTATTTGTTGTAGCAGGATGTGGAGCGCAGTCTGAAAATGGACAGTCAAATGATGGACAAGCAACGGAAGAAACAGGGGAACAACAAAAAGATAAAACTAGTGAAAAAAGTGTAGAGAAAACGGCTTACCCAGCTGATGTAGAAGAAAATCCAATTGTTACAATTACCATGGAAAATGACAAAGAAATTACGCTTGAACTGTATCCTACTACTGCTCCAAATACAGTTGCAAACTTTATTTCATTAATAGAAGAAGGATTTTATGATGGAGTCATTTTTCACCGAGTAATCCCAGATTTTATGATTCAAGGTGGAGATCCAGAGGGGAATGGGACTGGTGGACCGGGCTATTCTATAGCAGGAGAATTCAGTTCGAACGGTTTTGAAAATAACCTGAAGCACGAACGAGGCGTTATATCTATGGCTCGAGCTCAGGACCCAAATTCAGCAGGATCACAATTTTTCATTATGGTTACAGACTATCCAAGTCTTGATGGAGAGTATGCTGCATTTGGAAAAGTGCTAGAAGGTATGGAAGTAGTGGACGAAATCGTATCCACACAACGAGATGAGTCGGACAAGCCATTGGAAGATCAAAAGATGAAGTCTGTTGTAGTGGATACGAAAGGGTACGACTACCCTAAACCCGAAAAACAGTAAGTATATTTATGCAGAAGACAAGAACCATGATAAAATATAAATGTGAGATTATGTAATCGGAGGTGTAGCAATAATGGGTAAACGATTATTTCTTTTTATTTTAACAAATATTCTAGTCATGACGACAATTGTCATCGCCTGGACACTAATTACAACGTATACAGGAATCAGCGGTTCGTTTGAGAATGGTGGTCCTGGGTTAGGGATTAATTATGGTTCGTTAATGGTATTCAGTATACTCGTAGGGTTCATAGGGTCATTCTTCTCGCTGGCCATCTCACGTTGGGTTGCAAAGAAGATGATGAAGGTCAAAGTGTTGGATCCGAATGGTCAATTGACAGCATATGAACGTGCTGTGGTAGAGAAGGTTCACCGTCTTTCCCGTGCTGCTGGACTAGTCCATATGCCACAGGTTGGTATTTATCCGTCTGCCGAGGTCAATGCATTTGCCACAGGTCCTTCGAAAAAAAGGTCACTCGTTGCGGTTTCAGCAGGATTATTGAACTCGATGGATGATAATGCTGTTGAAGGTGTCATTGCCCATGAGGTAGCACACGTGTCGAATGGTGATATGGTCACCATGACATTGTTGCAAGGTGTCGTCAACACGTTTGTCGTCTTTTTCTCAAGAATCGCAGCGATCCTCGTATCGCGCTTAGTGCGTTCTGAAATGCAAATGATTGTTCGTTTTGCGGCAATTATTATTTTCCAAATTTTGTTTTCAATTCTTGGAAGTCTTGTTGTAAGTGCATACTCGCGTTATCGTGAATATCATGCTGATCGAGGAGGCGCTGATCTAGCAGGACGCGATAAAATGGCCCATGCACTGCGTTCTTTGAAAACATACGCCGATCGAGCCAAAGTGAATGACCTTACAGATGATGCAGCCATTCAGACTATGAAAATTAACGGAAAAGGCGGGATGATGAAGCTTTTTTCATCGCATCCGGATTTAGATGAAAGAATTAAGCGTCTAGAACAGCGATAAACAGATTTAACAAAAGACAGCTACTCCGTAATATTGGGGGAAGAAAAATGTTTGTATATAAAATTGATGAAGAAATATCACTAAAGCTAGTTGAATTAAAGGATGCAGAAAGAGTTTTTGAACTAACTGATAATTCCAGAGAATATCTTCGTGAATGGCTTCCTTGGTTAGATATGACAACAAGCGTTGAAGATACAAAAGGGTTTATTAAATCTTGCTTAAAAAGTTATGCAGAAAATAAAAGCATAACAACTTTTATTCTCTTTAAAGGAGAAATTGTTGGTACGGCGAGTTATAACGAAATTGATTGGGCTAATAAAATAGCATATATAGGTTATTGGTTAGGAAAGGTTTATCAAGGTAATGGTATTATGGTAAGGGTAGCGAGAGCACTAACGGATTATGCTTTTAATGCGTTGGAGCTTAATAAGGTTGATATTAGTGCTGCTGTGGAAAATAAAAGGAGTAGGTCAATTCCTGAAAGATTGGGGTTTGTTAATGAAGGTTGTATTAGACAAGCTGAATGGTTATATGACCATTATGTTGACCACATTGTTTACGGAATGTTAGCTGAAGATTGGAAAAGTAATAATTCCCCTTATTAAACAAACGGGCGCAAGTCAGGTATGATTTTCTTTATGAAGCGGACCATTTAATGGAATAATTGTAAGCGTTATATAAACTACAATAGGGATGTATGGGGAATGAGGGGAATTATGAATTTAAAGGTTAGGAATATGGATGAAAAATTGGCCAAACAAACTTTAGGTTGGAAATATGAAAAGCCTTTTGATTTTTATAATGGTGAGATGAGCGAAGAAGGAATTAAAGAGAGACTTGACGATTCTTATAAGGTCTTGATTGATGAAAAAGGAAAAGTGTTTGGCTTCTTTTGCACTGGAGAGTCGGCTCGCATCCCAATTGGATATCAATATGGTGTTTATAATGAAAAGTCCATAGATATGGGGATTGGAATGAACCCTGTTTATGTGGGGAAAGGATACGGTTATGATTTTTGCTCTTTTATTATGAATCATATAAAAGAGCAAAATGAAGGAGTCCCCATACGACTATCCGTCGCAACATTTAATAAGAGAGCCGTTCACTTATACAAAAATCTTGGTTTTGTAATGAAAGACAAATTCGCTACTGATTCTGCAGAATTTATTACGATGATTAAAGCGGACTAATTCATTCTGAACCGCAATCGGGCGCATTTATAGAATAAAGAAATTACCATAATTACAAAATGGAAATTAAGATGTGTACATTCATATCGATCGTGGTATAATATATGTAGAAGGTTCATAAAATAATAAAGGCCGCCCATGCTGTTACATGGAGCGGCCAATAGACCGAACCCCAACAAGAGGGGCTAGGCAGCACAAGGAAAAATAATCCCTCGGCGCACAGCGAACGCATGTGAGGGGTTATTTTTTATGGTTTTTGTCAGACATAATAAACGCCACCAACATCCCAAAGGATATCATCAGCGTTAACGCACTAACAATGTCCATTGGCAAGCACCTCCCTCCCTGGGAAGTCTCCCAACGAAGACTAACGGCAGATCGACAGTGCTACCAAACCCCTCATGCGAAGCCAGTCTATTGTTTTTTATTGTATCATAGATTAGCAGGATAAAGTTAAATTTTCGGCGATTCATAAATGTTAAACAAACGGGCGCGATTGCTTAAGAAAAGTTGTGCCAAAAATAGGAACTTTACTTCTTGAGGAAATGATGAAACAAGCCAAAAATTCTGGTTTCACTTCTCTATCATTAAGTGTTGATCCCGATAATCCTGCTTTTCGTTTGTATGAAGGACATGGGTTTGTGAAAGTAGGTATAAATGGAACATCGTACGATATGAAGGTAAATTTAAATAAGGTATCAGATGATATTAGTTGATCAAACTTGTTCAATCAACGGGCGCGCTAATGGAATAAGGCTCAGCGTTTGTCTCGAAGGGCTGTATTTTGTTGAATATGAAATGGATTAACTATAATCGGCAAAAATATTAACAAATACGAGAGGTGATTTAATGAAAATACGAAACGGGATGCCAAAGACTGATAACAAAACACACTTAAAGCTACTTGAAAATGATTGGATTCCAATAAAGGAGCCTAAAAGTGTTGGGACGGCTGTGCTTTTATCAATTCCGTTTATGGTTTTAAATACATTTATTACTGTAGGTGTGATAGATATTTTCTCGTCTGTTTCATTGAATAAATTTGGTCTTGATCTGACCTCTGATTCCCTATCAATAACAATCAATCTGGTTGTGATTATTTGGCTATTTTTACTTATAGTTATACACGAACTAATTCACTTGGTGTTTATCCCCAATTTTATTAAATCCAAAAAGACATTTATTGGGCTTACTTTATTTGGTGGCTATGTTATAACTGAAGAAAAGATTTCAAAATCAAGATATATACTAGTTACAATCTCTCCTTTTGTTATAATTTCAGTTTTCCTGCCAATCATACTTAGTCTTTTTGGAATCTTAACACCTACTTTTAAAATCTTAATATTAGTTAATTCTATGGCTTCTTCAGTCGATATACTTAATCTCATTCATTTATTAGTACAAATACCAAAAAGGGCAAATTTGATAAGTAATGGAAATAAGACCTATTGGAAATATGGAGGTTACAAAGAATATAAGAGATTATGACATTATAAGATTCAAAGCTAAAGAATTGTGAAGGGGTATTTCTTAAAGAATTGATTGAAAAGTCTTGGGGAAACGATCTTAATCAAACGGGCGCTTATCTCTAAAAAGAATAGGCACCTTATTTGTGTTTTCTCGATTACTCTAGGGCTGTATTTTATTATACATTTCGATTGTTGAATAAAGGCTGTATAAGCAGACCATACTGGGATCAATTTAATTGATTCATAGTATGGGAGCGTGAAAAAGTGTTGTTGTTGACTGAAGCATGAGAAAAATACTGTTTTGATAAAGAATTGAAGGCTTTCTCCCCTTACCTTGAAGATGTATGACTTTCAATGTAAACTTTTGCGTTATTTCGGTAATATTAGAATGGTAGATGTTACAACGGAAAATTTGAAACAATACCTAGGCAAATCTGGAGAACATTTAAAACCTTCCAGCCTAGGTCATCGTGTACGATTCATTAAGTCATTGTTTAAGTGGGCGCACGAAGAAGGCTTTATCTTAAAAAATCCTGCTGCAAAATTAAAAGAACCTAAGTTAGGGAAGCGAATTCCAAAGTTTCTTTCTGAACA
Organism: Terrihalobacillus insolitus; assembly: GCF_028416575.1. Classification (GTDB taxonomy): domain Bacteria; phylum Bacillota; class Bacilli; order Bacillales; family Amphibacillaceae; genus Terrihalobacillus; species Terrihalobacillus insolitus. The sequence goes on from NZ_JAMQKB010000004.1 coordinate 161,485, forward strand.
TGAAATTGAGCATCTTCGTGAAGGATGCAATACATTGATGAAGAATGCTTTGTTTGAATTTTTTTATTCGACGGGCTGCCGAATCGGAGAAGTTGCGAAATTAAACCAAGACGATATTAATTTTGCAGGAAAATCGGTAATTGTGCACGTAAAGGTGATAAGGAAAGGGAAGTGTATTTTAATGTACGCTGTGCAATTTGGCTGAAAAGATATTTAGATGAACGTGACGATGATGAAACCTGTTTATTTGTCACAGAGCGTAAACCTAAAAGACGTATGAGTGTAGATTCCTTGAGATATGTTGTTAGACGTATTTCTAATCGTGCTGGAATCAAAAAAACAATTCATCCTCATCAATTACGTCACAGTTTTGCAACACACATGATAGATAACGGCGCTCCCCTTGAAGTAATTCAAGTCTTCTTGGTCATCAAAAGAGTGAAACAACAAGGATTTACTCTCATCTCAGTGGAAAATTAAGACGTTATTTTTATAGTAAGTATTTTTAATTTTGAAGTACTTTTTATTGAACATTTATGCCGGCGCGATTATAAGTTATAATAATGGTATAACTTAATGGAGGTGTATGATATGTCTCTTCCAGATAAAATTATTAAGGAGATTGACCTGTTAAATGAAAAGGATAGACAAAAGGTCCTCGATAAAATTAAAGAAAAATATATGACTAGTGATGTTATTTTATTAAACGAAAATTATTCCTGGTGGGATAATGAAGAGGATGATATATATAATGAGCAATAAGATGAAACAGGGTGATGTCTGGCTGGCGAATGTCCTTTTTAAAGAAACTCGTCAAACAAAGCAGCGCCCTGTTATTATTGTTGGTAATGATTTAGCGTTGGATGTAGATGTTATTATTGCTCCAGTTACAAGCCAAAGAGCTAGAAATCAATTTGATGTTGTTTTGGAGTATTGGGAAGAAGCTGGGTTATTGAAACCATCTGTTGCTCGTACCTCAAAAATTACTTCTGTGCATGGTTCAGAATTGAAACGCCATCTAGGAGCAATACATAAGTATGATCTTGAACGAGTGCTTCAAGTGTGCAGAAATTTATTTTAGAGGTGTTCAAAAAGTCATCAAATGATAAGCGGCGCATCTCTTCGTTGGCTTGTTTTTCCGGTCCTTGGAAAAGAAGCCCGCTTTTCCTTCGTGCGATGTATAATCGAGGAAGCTTTCCTTGTGCTCATGTAGGTTATGTCTACACTGTGCTCCTCAAAACTGCGCCTCCTCGACCTGCTTGCTTCTAATTCGGCGACTTTTTGAACACGCACTAATAATAATGTGAATTAGGTCGTGAATTGATGTTATCTCCTCATCAACCGAACCCTTTACTCTTCAAGTTGAGCCTCCTTATTTTCCAGATATAAGCTTATGTTATTCCAATTCACCCTGACACAAAGTTAGGATAATGCCAGTTCAATTTCTCTGAGATCTTCTTCTCTTCCACTAGCAAGTAGTTTGTCGCCCTCATGGAGCGTTGTATCTCCATGGGGTATAATGACTTGGCCATAACGATAAATTTGAAGAATAAGAGACTCCCCTAGAAATGGTAGTTCTGTGAGCGGTGTCTGATCATAATTAGCATGATTAACCACAATTTCTTTAATCGTATTATTATGTTTCGTTATTAGTTGAAGAAGCCCTGGATTATCAATTAATGCTTTTAAAAATGTTCGGGTTGAGTATAAAGTAGAATAAACGGCAAAGCCCTCTTCCGTTAACCTTTGGTGTAATGCTTGGTTTTCAACTTTAATCACAACTGTATCTATGGACTGTTTCAAAGCATGTTGGCCAAGTGAAATATTGGTTGAATCCTCATCGGTGGCGAACACGATTTTGTCTGCCCGAAAAGCATCTTTCTTTTCAAGGTACTCAATTGATAGCTCGTCAACATATATGATCGGAAATGAATGCTCACTTTCCTCTTTCTGTATTTTTGTGCTGTACAGCCGAACAATTGATTTTTCTTCCATTTTATCTCTAGCTACTAACATCGTTGCCTGAGTAGCCCCAACAATAGATATTTTCAATTTCTTAGTCTTGGACTTTGTCACAGGAAACATTTTTGAAAAGGTAATGGGAGAAATCAAACAAGTTAATATGGATACTAGTATAATAGCACCATTCAATACATCATTAATCACTCCTAACTCAAGAGCAATGGATGACGCAGCAATGACTAGGCTGAGTTTTGACGTTACCAATATGCCTATGCTAAGTGTTTCTTTCCACGAATACCATTTTTTTAAGATTAGAGTAGGGATTATTTTAGCAATGTACATAAACACTAACAAAAGCGGCATTAACAACAAAATCTTTGAATCAACGAACAATTCCCAAATGTTTAGTTGAACCCCGACCATTACGAAAAAGATTGGGATGAGAAAACCAAACCCAAATGAATCTAATTGATGGATAAACTCTTTTTTAGGTGATAGGAAAGAGATAATCGTTCCAGCAAGGAAAGCACCAAGAATATTCTCTGCACCGATTGTTTCAGATAGGGCAACAAAAAATAAAATGAGTGCAAATACGCCACGAGTACCAAGTTGCACTGTTCCTTTAAGTAGATTGTCGAACCATTCGAATTGAAAATATCTATGGATGACTCGGTAAGCAAGAAACACTGCCAAGAAAAGAACGAATAGTAAAAATACCCTCTGTCCCTCCTCATCCCGAAACATAGCATAAACCGTTAAAAAGATCATGGTTGAAAAATCAGCTATGACCGTAATGAGTAAAATGATTTGCCCCAACAAACCCTCTGTTAAATTTTTTTCCTTGATGACTGGTACGACAATTCCTAAAGAGACCGTTGATATAATTAATGTCATCAAAAATGGCTCTTTAATTAAATCTAAGCCCACCAGAATATAGGAAAGCCCAAACGATATCGTCATAATTAAAGCAAATATACCTAATGCAATCATAACAGGGCTTGGCGAATCTTTTGCCTTTTTGTTGTTTTTCTGAAAAGCACTAAAATCTATTTCTAACCCGCTAATGAACATTAGGAAGATAAATCCTAACAGTGATAATAACTCAAGTAACGGATCTTCAGAAATGATATTAAATCCACTTTCTCCTATAATCAAACCAGCTATTATTTCGGCAATAACAACTGGGACAAATGTCAATTTAAATCTTTGAAGTATAATTGGGATAAAAAAAGCTATACCTACAACGAACATGAGGGAGGTAAGAGATTGATTTTCCAATAAAACACCTACTTTCTGATTTGTATTATGAAAGGTTTTTGCGCCATGAATTCATATATAGAAAATTAAATTCGATAATTCATTCTACTAAAAAACGATGAAAACTAAAACTAATACATCTTTTGTTAAGGTGGTGCCTAGCTATGTTAAGCTAGGTTTAGATGATAATACATGGTGCATTTAAATTTTACATAAATATGGGAGGAATAAAAATGGATTTAGGTTTGCAAAATAAATCAGTAATTGTTATGGCATCGAGCAAAGGATTAGGAAAAGCAACAGCGATGCAATTTGCTGTGGAAGTGGCACACGTTTTTATTACGAGCCGAAATGAAAAAGAATTGGAAAAAACAAAACTGGAAATACAACAAAACACTGGAAATGAGCATGTTGAATATGTAGTCTGTGACATAACGAAACCTGATTCGATAAAACAGTTAATTACAGAGGTCGTTTAAAAAAACGGTACCGTTGATCCAATAGGTCGATACGGGAAGCCTGCAGAATTCGCTAATATGGTCGTTTTTTTAAGCTCACAAGCCAATTCATACGTTACTGGTCAGTCTTTTGTTGTGGATGGTGGCATGGTAAAAGCATTGTAATGGTTTGAATTAAGTCCAAGAATTTGATCGTTTTAATCCATTCCTTATGCATTTCGTTTTATAAATCAAATGCATGTACAAAAGGGCTTGACGAATTCTTCTTGAGTTTATTCGTCAAGCCCCCATTAATTAATCTAGTTTACTATTCAATATTTTGTTTACGGGTACTGGCATATACCTGTTCTTCATCATGTCTAATAATAGGCCTATTTGAATCAGGATCAAGCTCTGCACCTTGTTTTACTTGTTCTTTCGTAAGATTAATTAATACTTTTTTATCTTCCCAATTGATTTCCTTCACCCAGCCAGTTGCTATTAATACGAACTCACCTAGTAACCAGTTTCTAGTTTCTACTACTAAATATTCTATTTTCCAATTCGTCTCATCAATAGCGAAATCTGATACATGCCCTATTTCACCATCCAAAGCTTCTATCCGATATCCTGTAAAGTCACCTTTTATATGATTAGTACTTCTTAAATGATCATCTCCTAAATCATCAGCACTTACGTTGTTTTGAATTAAACCATTATTATACGCATCACCAAACGCATATGGATTATCATATCCGCCCCAAGCCCCTAGTCCAAGTCCAGACCAGTAAGTGGGCCAGCCATAATAATTGGCTAAGTGTTGTTCAGTCTGTTTTGAAACGGGCGCATCATCAAGTTGGTGTGGCGCATTTTTAACCGTTTCTTTAGTTGCGAACACATTGACCGTATTATTCTCCATATCTACATGGTCGAAAGAAATTGGTGACAACAATACTTTTTTCCCCGGCAGCCATTTTCTTGTATCTACTACTAAATATCGTACAGTCCAATACTGGTCATCAAAATAAAGATCTCTTACTCCACCTAACTCACCATCTGTAGCTTGAATGTTCAACTTTTCAATTACTGATGATAGATAAAAAATAGTTAGCCTCCTTTGAGATTTTAAAAAGTTAAAGATCTAACTTATCGTGTCATCCTACGCTATGATTCATGTTTTTTGCTTACACTAGTCCATTTCCGATTAAGTGTTGTTTTAAACATTCTCAAGCTGTAATCATATAATAGCGTTTTATGAAAATCGGGAAAAATGGTATATTTATTAATGAGATAGAATTTTGACTATTTAAAGGGATGAGATCCAGAATGAGCAATTTAGCAGAATATAAAAAGTACAGAAGAACTGGTGTCAAATTAAACTCAAACATATTAAAATCTGCAGAAAAAGATAGATTATTAACAGCTGCTAACTTACTAGGGATGGTCGGAAAGGATAAGAAAACAACTATTTTTGATGGTGAACAGGAAAATGATTACCATTTTGACTTCATGTTTAATGAGGTTTTGGACAATGAAAGGAGTGTAGTAGCTACGTATAAAGATCAAAATCCACCGAATAATAATATAGAGGAAGAGTTTATCGATGCTATGATGTCTGCCTTTACGTCTTTGTTCACAGTTGTGTCTGTTTCAGAAAAAGCAAGTACAATCGAATTAGTAGACCTTAGCAAGCCAACGAAGTCCGGCTAACGTCTGACACGTCCTGTGTCAAACGCTGGATCAGCCCGTCGTGGGCAAGCAGATGCCCTGCTTATCATTTGGTGACTTTTTGAACATCCTCAATTAAAGGATTCTTAAAGAGTTGCTAAAAGCCAGTTTGTGGACTTGTCCTTGCTAGTAGGCATTTGGCATAGAATTCCTACCCTAAAGGGGCAGGATAAAGGATCGGCACGGAAGGATATAGAGAAAACTACTTATGGAGGAGCAGTCAGATGAATCTAGTGTCTATCGACTTTGAAACGGCCAATAGAACTAGGGAAAGCCCTTGTGCTGTTGGTATTGTGGTTGTAAATGAAAATATAATACTTGATGAGTTCTATAGTTTAATCAACCCATTAATGAATTTCGATTCGTATAATACCTATGTACATGGAATTACGGAAAATGACGTTATCGACGCACCAACATTTGATGAATTATGGCCAAGCCTACATAAATATTTAGAAAACAATATAGTTATCGCGCATAATGCTAGTTTTGATATGAGTGTGCTTCGGTATACATTGGATCGTTTTGGATTAACCTATCCTGAACTTGACTATCTGTGCTCTGTTGCGCTTTCGAAGGAATTATGGCCAGAATTACGTAATTATAAGCTTGACAATTTGGCTGATTTTAAAAATATTTCATTCTCCCACCATCACGCTTTAGAGGATGCTAAGGTAGTAGTTGATTTACTTTTAAAGGCAATGGAGGAGCAACACGTTAAGAATATACATGGCTTAATGGATAAATTAAACATCTCAAGTGGTAGAATTTTTGAAAGAGGTTATGTCACGCCTAAAGTAAAACGAAAAAAACAACGTCAGAGAAGGAAGATTTTGTATTAATATGCAAACAGACGAATAAAATCAGCGTATGTATTTGTATAAATACTGACATTCGTTTATATTTGTAGTTACTAGAGCAACTATAGAAAGATAATGCAGGAGGATATAATGATGAAAGCAGACTTACAAAACCATATACAATCGATTCAATCGAAACTTTGGGAGATGAGTGATTATTTGTACCATCATCCAGAAATTGGTGATCAAGAATTCAATTCCATGCAATTGTTAGTAGATTTTTTGAAAGAGCATAAATTCAAAGTTGAAACAGGAGTCGTGGAGCGGTCGACTGCTTTTAAGGCTGTTTATAATAGTAATAAAGAAGGTCCAACGATTGCGTATTTGGCCGAATACGATGCACTCCCAGGAGTGGGGCATGGCTGTGGCCACAATATGATTGGTACAATGGGTGTTGGTGCGGGTGTTGTGTTAAGTAAAGTGATTAATGAAATTGGTGGACGCGTTGTTGTGTTAGGGACACCAGCTGAGGAAACCAATGGCGCCAAGGTACCTATGGCAGAACAGGGGGTATTTGATGATATTGATGTTGCCATGATTTTACACCCTGCAGACGTTTCATCTGAAAGTGGAGAATCACTGGCAATGGATGCGATTCAGTTTGACTTTCGTGGCCGGACAAGTCATGCCGCAGCGGCTCCCGAAAAAGGAATCAATGCGCTTGATGGAGTCTTACAGTTATTTAATGGGATTAACGCTTTGCGTCAGCATGTGACTTCTGACGTAAGAATCCATGGAGTTATTACTGAAGGTGGAGAAGCCGCAAATGTTGTCCCAGATAAAGCTGTGGCACAGTTCTATGTTCGGGCAAAAAGCAGAACCTATTTAAATGAAGTGGTTGAAAAGGTGAAAAATATTGCGCGAGGCGCTTCTGCAATGACTGGTGCTGAAGTACACATTAGTAATTATGAGCTGAGTTACGACGATATGAGAACAAACGAAACATTATCAAAATTATTCACCAAAAATATTTTAGCTTCGGGTGTTGAAAAGGTGAACAAAGCAAAGGATTCACTAGGCTCAATTGACATGGGAAATGTTAGTCAAGTAGTACCAGCGATTCACCCTTATATTGGGTTGGATTCCCCAGGATTAATTGCACACACGAAAGAATTTGCTGATACGACGATAACAAACAACTCTCATAAAATTCTCGCTCAAGGGGCACTAGCACTCGCGTCAACGGGATTTGATATCATTCAAGAAAAAGCAACTTTTGATGAAATAATGGAAGAATTTAATAGGAATAAATAAGAGAAGAACCCCTTGATTTAAGGGGTTCTCTTTCAAAAATGCGACGGAGGGACAGACTCCTAGCCTGTCTCCTTGTCCAATGGAGCTATCCAACATTATTTATAATTATCGTGGGTATGATCTTCAATTTCCTGTATATGTTGACGAACATTGTGTAGCTGTTCAGAAGCTTGCTGATACTGTGGGTTTTCTGTAGCTTCTTTGCCTGATTGTTTCCGGGTATTTTCCAATTCTCGTTCAACTTTCTGTAATTGTTGCTGTGCCTGTTGGATAAGCTGGGGATTTGTACCCTGCGACTGAATAATCGTTTCGTTAGCTTGTTGTATCTGTTGACTCGCTTGTTGTAATTGTTGCTGTAATTTTTCTGACATTTATGTAACCTCCAATAGTTTTTATAAACAAATGCTATTTATATTGTTACTTTAATTTCAGGTATTATGCAGAACAAAAGGGACAATCTCCTCATCCCAATCTCTCACGTTCAGAAACACATTCCCAATATGATTTCCTCAGTTTTCATTTATGTTATAATTAATATTGACTTTTCCTCGATTCCTAGATTAGGAGTCAATTTCATGTTGTGTAATCAACGAAAGATGAAACTGAAAAATTAATTTTGGCACAAAGACTTGTAGAAATGAGAAAATTTGTAATGGTTATTACCTCTCTTCTTATTTTATCTACGGTTACAAGTTGTGTACAGTCATCTGAGGAAACCAATGAAACCGATATTTCGTACAAAAATTATTTTAACGGTTTTTTGGTTTATCAAAAGAATCAGGAAGTTCCCACTAACCTACTTATTTTTACTAACAAAGAGGATTGGCAATACTTTTCGGAGAAATATGTGGCAGAGGGCGAACGTGTTGCCTCAATGGATGATAACATTAATTGGGATAAAGAGGATTTGATTTATTATGCTACAACAGGATCCAAACCTGGATATGTTTCAGTGAACAATTTTAAGGGTTATCAAATAAAGAATAACAGTGTTCTACCTATTTTTGCAGAAGACTCTAAGCAAAATACGTTACTGGCAGTTAATAATTTGGGTCAAACTTCATCGATAGATATTTCTTATAATGTTTGGACTATAGTAAAAAAGAAAGATGTTCCAAAAGGTGTTAAAAACTTTTACAATCGTTCATAAAAGTTTTTAAATACGAAAACCGCCCGTACCGCGAGAAGATGAATCATAGTCGACACTATGCCCGCAGACTGTTTGACCGTTTGAATATTGGTAAATGTTGTTATAGTCATATACTTTTCCACTACTCCATGTATAGGTCTGCCATTTATAGAGTATACCTGCATTATCCATCTCCCTTACAACCATATAAGAGCCATATACACCAGGCACCCAACCTCCACCATTGTAATGCCGAGACTCATTCATTGCATCTTGAACACCTGAAAAGTAATCCTTAATGCTTGATATATCCTCCATTGATGCAGGGTAATCAACAGCAAAATAGATAGCAGTGTCAAATGGTTGCCCAACTTCAAGAGCTCTTGATACAGCTGAACGTCCATCATCAAGTCCATTGTTGTAAGTGAAATGACTAGCAGAAGTATTCCCCCATTCCCAGACGGTGACAACGTCCATACCAGCATTTGAGATATCTTGTGCTTCGCTTTTGCTTAATAATTTATCTTCCCCTGATGGTGCATAGTAACGACATAAGAAATCATATCCTTCGTTTGCCATGCATTGAGCAGTATTGCTCGAAACGGGACTAGAAGCGTCAAGTCCTTTTGCTATTTAAATCGTCTCCTTTATTGATCATTTGGCATGAAATAATTCAATACATGCTTTTTAGGATTCACCTCCATTTTTTTAAGCAGTTCTAATGCTTCACGTGACTATCTACTATCACTCATTTGATTGATGCTAGCATCGATACTACTATATGGATTTTTACTGTCGATGTATGGTTAATTAAATCAAATTAAATAAAAAAAGGTATTTATTCTGATAGATTAGCTGATAATGGAAAAATGGGTATACATTGATTTCCTGCATTGTGGAATCAAGAGAAAGACCGCATGTGTTAATTGGTATCTTGCATAAAAATAAATATGTCGTCAACCAAGGTTTTTTATAAAATGATCACTTCTGAAAAATGCGACTCAATAAGCATAGTTTCAGAAAAGTCGAAATTTGTCTGTTTTAAAAATAAATGCTTCCCAAAGTGTGATAAATTTGTTAAAATTCATTTACATGAATAAATATACGTTTTGACAATCAAAACAAATGGAGGAATTACAATAATGAAGAAGAATATTTTATTTGCACTCATTGCTATGCTTTCGCTTCTTTTAGCCGCATGTGGAACATCTGAAAAAAACGAAGGAACAAATGGTGATAACAACGATGGTGAATCTACTGAGAAGAAGGTGCTTGAAATGGCAACTTCTGCCGATTTTGCGCCGTTTGAGTCAAGAAATAAAGATGGCGAATTTATTGGATTTGACATAGATTTAGCGAATTATATCGCGGACGAATTAGGTTATGAACTAAATATTCAAGATATGAAATTTGACGGTTTGATTGGAGCCTTGCAGAACGATCGTGTCGATATGGTTCTTGCTGGAATGTCTGCAACTGAAAAGCGTCAAAAAAATGTTGACTTCTCGACAACGTATAATCGTTCTGGAGAAATGTTTGTTACCTTAAAGGATGCTGGGATTGAAAAAGTAGAAGACTTAGAAGGTAAAACGGTAGGTGTGCAATTAGGCACGATTCAACAAGAGGGTGCGGAAAAGATTCAAGAAGACATTGTTGATTTTGAAATGAAGACGGTTGATAGTGGACAAGTTCTCATTCAAGAGTTAAAGTCAAATAGAATTGATGTTGCATACATGGACAAAGCCGTTGCAAAAGGATATATTAAAGAACAAGATTTATTTGGTTTTGATGATCCAACATCTAGTTCTCCTGGTATGGCCGTTGCTTTTCCGAAAGGGAGCGAACTGGTTGATGAGGTAAATGCGATCCTTAAGGAAGCTGAGGAAAACGGCAAGCTGCAAGAATTGAAGGATAAATGGTTAGAGGAAGAAGAATAAACATAAAAAGCATAATAAAGAAAAATTTGGAAACAACCGTAATTGAATTTTACTGAATATGTTTTGAAGAAAGAGCATCACGAACTGTTTCATTTTAGGATACTATGTTTTGAATATGAAAAATGGTATAGTATAGAAAAATAGTAGAAATGAGGTGTAAGGCATGAATTTGGATTTTGGCCAAATCGTGCCTTATATTCCTTTTATGTTAGAAGGAATATGGGTAACATTAAAATTTGTTATTTTTGCAATTATATTTGGGTTTGTATTAGGTACACTTTTAGCATTATGCAAAATTAGTCATGTCAAAGTAATAGGCTGGCTTGCGGATGCCTATACCTCGGTTTTTCGCGGAACACCGTTGATACTACAACTAATGATAATTTATTATGCTGTACCAGAATTAGTGGGTTATGATATTTCTCCATTTTTATCTTCCATTCTTGCTTTTGGACTTAATTCGTCTGCCTATGTTTCAGAGATCATTCGAGCTGGAATTCAAGCGGTGGATAAGGGACAAACAGAAGCTGCACAGGCTCTTGGTGTTCCTTACAATCAAATGATGAAGGACATAATTTTACCACAGGCTATGAAAAACATTTTACCTGCATTGATGAATGAGTTTATTACATTAACGAAAGAATCCGCGCTCGTATCGACGATTGGATATTTGGACTTAATGCGTAGGGCGACGGTTGTAGGGGCGGATCTATACCGAAACTTTGAACCGTTGCTGTTTGTTGGTGTCATCTACTATTTATTGGTAATGGGGCTAACGATCATCGGCAGGCTTGTCGAACGGAGGCTGAGATACAGTGATTAAGGTCAAAAACCTGCACAAAAGTTTTGGAAATAACGAAGTGTTAAAGGATATTACAACAGATATTAGTAAAGGTGAGGTTGTTTCTATTATCGGACCTTCAGGATCTGGAAAATCTACATTCCTTCGTTGCTTGAATCTATTAGAAAAGCCGACAAAAGGATCTGTGTTGGTACACAATCAAAATATAACGGACCCTAAAACAAACATCATGAAAATCCGTGAGCAAATTGGAATGGTATTTCAACATTTTTATCTTTTCCCTCATATGACGGTACTGGAAAATTTGACGTATGCTCCACTCAAAGTAAAAGGGGAAAGCAAACAAGTTGCACAGAGCAAAGCAAGAGATCTATTAGCTAAGGTGGGTCTAACCGATAAAGAGACTGCTTTTCCGAGTAGTCTTTCGGGTGGACAAAAGCAGCGCGTTGCAATTGCGCGCGCGCTTGCGATGGAACCAGAGCTTATGCTGTTTGATGAACCGACATCTGCGCTTGACCCTGAAATGGTAAAAGAAGTACTGGATGTGATGAAGGACTTGGCGAAGTCTGGTATGACGATGGCTGTTGTCACCCATGAAATGGGATTCGCTAAAGAGGTAGCGGACCGCGTTTTGTTCCTTGATCATGGTATGTTGATTGAAGAAGGCAACCCGGAGCAATTTTTCGATCAGCCAAAGACGGAACGAGCAAAAGGATTTCTTGAGAAAATTTTGTAGAGGGTGCTCAAATAATAAGCGAGGCATCTCTTCGTGGCTTGCTTCTCATTTAGCAACCTGTTGAACACGCACTTGTAGTATGTTCAGGAAAAAAATAAACGTGGACTCGTTTTGTTAGTGTAAAACGAGTCCACTGCTATATGGCTGGCCTCGCTCATTGTATTTCACTCCTTCAACTCTTGTTCCACATCTATTTCGATAGCTTCTGGAATATACAATGCTTCATAAGATTGGATGTTATGTTCTTTTATAAAGCCTATCATTTCTACTTCGGTATGGAACCATTCATAACTGCTAGCATTATAGGTGAGCAGGTATTCTGGCTCAGTCATTGACAACACCTCCATTCGTGTTTGGTAGAATTGTTTCTATCATTTGTATGCGTTATGAAAGATACGTATACCTGATCTGTTCTACTTTTTATGTGAAATAAGTGTTATTTAACTTTATCCTAAACTCTATTTTCTGGTAAACTTAGTTTAGTTGATTAAATATATGTATACGAAAATTTCGTTGTTGGTATAATAGTAAAATTAATGGACAAGGAAAGTGGATGTGGAATGAAAGGTTTACTCATTTTTAAAGATGAAATAAAAGAATTATTCTCAAGTACAGTCTATCGGCGCGGTCTTACTTATTTTAATCAAGGTCGAGTGAAAGGCCTTTATTATCTTCAAAACGGTGATAGTTGGTTTGCAAAAGTGATGGGAACAGAAATCTATCATGTCAATGTTACAATTGGGAAAAATCGAATCGACTACGGGTGTAGTTGTATGGCATATGAAACTTTTTCGCAATGTAAGCATGTCGTTGCGTGTTTACTTGAAATTGCAAAAGAACAAAAAGGGGATTACCCTCACTTTCCGTCGGGGATACAGAAGACGAGAGAACAGCAAGTGATTACCCATTTTATTGAGACTTTTTCCAATTTTCAACAAATAGAAGCATATAACGTGGATCACATTGGTAAGCAGCCGTTACAAGTGGAATTTTTCATTAAAACGCCAGCATTTACATCTTATTCTGATTCTAACCTATGGACAATTGAAGTGAAGGTAGGGCTTAAGCGAACATATGTCATTAAAAATTTAAAAGAATTTTTGACGGATGTTGAAATGCGAAGAAATCACTTTTTTACGAAAATGTTTACGTATGATCCAACAGAACATGTATTTACGAAAGAAGACAATGAAGTTATTCAATTATTGATCGATGTGACGAAAAATGAGGTAGCATACAGAGACCCTTATTATTCTTATCGAAGAGATGAACGAGTTATTACGATTCCACCTATGATAGTGGATGAACTGCTAGCCAAATTACAAAGTACAACATTCACCTTTGAGTGCCAGGGGGAAGTGTATCCTCAAATTCAAGTGTTAGAAGGTCAAACTCCATTAACGTTTCAATTAGATAAAGGAAGTCAAGAAGGCTTTCGTTTAAACATATCGGAACTAACGAGTGTGAGGTTTTTCGACCTTTATGGTTTCGTGCTGAAGCATCAATTTCTTTATAAATTATCTCTTAGTCAGCAAAAAATTATCTCAGATCTATATACTGGTTTATTACCGACAAGATCCCCATTTAACGAAAATAATTTTTTGACAATTGCAACCGAACAAATGGAGACATTTTTATCTATAGTCGTTCCAGAAATGAAAAAAATCGGCAATCTTAATATATCTGAACAGGTAGCTAATCAGATAAGGCAGTATCCTTTAGAAGCTAAAATATTGGTGGATCGTACTGAAGAAACGTTATTGGTTGACGTCGAATATCATTATGGGGATGTTATTATGAATCCATTCCAAGCGAATTCAGCCGATGTAGATGAATCAAATGGGTTGATCATCCGTGACGCAAAAAAGGAACAGGAAATTATGTATGCAATTGAAAATGGTTCCTTGAAATACAACGGGAAAAAGCTGTATGTAGAGGGAGAAGAGGAGATTTATTACTTCCTATACCATACACTAGCATTACTCGAGGATAAAGCATCCATTTTTCTGACAAATGCAGTAAAAGCGCTTCTGTTACCTGAAAAAAATACACCTTCTACTACGTTTGACTTCAATAGTGATGGCAGTCTGTTAGAGGTTAGTTTTGACATGAAGGACATTGGGCAAGAGCATATCCAGAACATTTTGCAGTCTGTTATTGAAAAGAAAAAGTATTATCGTTTACCAAGTGGAGCATTCGTATCGATTGAAGGAAATGAACAAATGCAAAACATTCAACAGCTGTATTCTGATTTGAACATGGACAAGTCAGAGCTACAGAATGGTATGCTTCAGCTCCCTGTTTACCGAGCGCTTCAATTAGATGAAATGATCGGTGAAGCTGATAAGCATAAGGTTCGTATCGGAAAACAGTTCCGCAAGCTTATTCAAAATTTAAAAAATCCAGACGAGCTCGATTTTGATTTACCAGCAGATCTACATGCTGAATTGCGGGATTATCAAGAAATTGGATTTCAATGGTTCAAGACACTAGCACACTACTCGTTAGGAGGAATTCTTGCTGACGACATGGGTCTAGGAAAAACGTTACAAAGTATTGCTTATTTATTGTCAGAGCAAAAAGATTCACAAAAAAGTAGAACATCATTAGTCGTAGCGCCAGCGTCTCTTGTATATAACTGGAAATCAGAGATAGAAAGATTCGCTTCTAGCCTTGAAGTGGAAGTGATCATTGGAACTCCAACTGAACGCCAGGCATTGCTTACGAAAGAAGTGATGCCAGATGTGTTGGTTACATCCTATCCACTGCTACGGCAGGACATTGATTATTACAAAGAGATCCAATTCCATTCTCTTTTTCTAGACGAGGCACAGGCAATTAAAAATATCGTTACGAAAACATCAAAAGCGGTTCGTAGTATTCGCGCTCACAAACGATTTGCACTAAGTGGAACACCAATTGAAAATTCTCTAGATGAATTGTGGGCCATTTTTCAGGTGATAATGCCTGGTTTTTTCCCGAGTCAGCCTATTTTTCGAAAGATGTCGGATGAAAAAATTTCTAAAATGGTACGTCCATTTATTTTGAGGCGTTTGAAGAAGGATGTATTAACCGAGCTTCCGGACAAAATTGAGACTACTCATGTGTCTGATCTTAAGAAGGAACAGAAAGAGTTATACATGGGTTATTTGGAGAGAATTCAGGCAGAGACGAAGGAATCATTACAAGGTGAGGGATTAAATAAGAGCCGTATTAAAATTTTGGCTGGATTGACACGACTGCGCCAATTATGTTGCCATCCATCATTGTTTATTGATAATTATGAGGGGTCATCAGGAAAGTTGGAGCAGTTGATCGAGATTGTTGGCAATGCACGAGAAAATCAGAAACGGATGTTAATTTTTTCTCAATTTACAAGCATGCTTCATATTATTCGTGATGAGCTGACGAAGGCTGGGGTAAGTTTCTTTTATATTGATGGGAGCACACCTTCTAAGGATCGTGTGGATATGGTGAATCGATTCAACGAAGGCGAAAACGATATTTTTCTCATTTCGTTAAAGGCTGGTGGCACTGGGCTCAACTTAACAGGAGCTGACACAGTTATCTTGTATGACTTGTGGTGGAATCCAGCTGTAGAAGATCAAGCTGCTGGTAGGGCCCACCGAATGGGGCAAAAGAATGTCGTTCAGGTGATCAGGCTTCTCACAAAAGGAACGATTGAGGAAAAAATTTATCAGCTCCAACAAAGGAAAAAGGAGCTTATTGAAAAAGTAATCCAACCAGGAGAAACAATGCTATCAAGTATTACAGAAGATGAGATCAGAGAGTTATTGAGTATCTAAATATTGTTGCCAACGTGGTATAATGTTTAACTTTCGTAAGGTTCGGTTAAGTTTCTGAGGTATGTGAGTCCGCTAAACCATGGAAAACATGCTTTTTACTGAAAATAAGGGCCTCTCAGTCCGCCTAGAGTTTTAAGCGGACTGAGAGGCCGTTATTTGGCAAAAAACCGTGGTATTGGTGGGTTTCGCGGACTGAGAGGCCGTTAATTGCCAAAAAGCCAGCCAAAAACAGCCTGTTTAGAGCAAATAACGGCCTGTGAGTCCGCTAAACCATGGAAATCGTGTCGTTTACTGAAAATAAGAGCCTCTCAGTCCGCCTAGAGTTTTTAGGGGACTGAGAGGCCGTTAATTGCCAAAAAGCCAGCCAAAAACAGCCTGTTTAGAGCAAATAACGGCCTGTGAGTCCGCTAAACCATAGAAATCGTGTCGTTTACTGAAAATAAGGGCCTCTCAGTCCGCCTAGAGTTTTTAGCGGACAGAGAGGCCGTTATTTGGCAAAAAACCGTGGTATTGGTGTGTTTCGCGGACTGAGAGGCCGTTAATTGCCAAAAAGCCAGCCAAAAACAGCCTGTTTAGAGCAAATAACGGCCTGTGAGTCCGCTTAACCATGGAAATCGTGTCGTTTACTGAAAATAAGAGCCTCTCAGTCCGCCTAGAGTTTTAAGCGGACAGAGAGGCCGTTATTTGGCAAAAAACCGTGGTATTGGTGTGTTTCGCGGACTGAGAGGCCGTTAATTGCCAAAAAGCCAGCCAAAAACAGTCCATTTAGAACGAATAACGGCCTGTGAGTCCGCTAAACCATAGAAATCGTGTCGTTTACTGAAAATAAGGGCCTGTGAGTCCGCTAAACCATGGAAATCAGGCTTCTCAGCTTTTTTACGCTTCTTCTATTAATTGCACCAGTGATTCATACGTTTGAGCACCCATGACGCCTTTGTTTCCGGCAATGTAGCACGGGATTCCTGTTACGCCAATTTGCTGTGCTTCTTCTGTGTCCTCGATTACTCTTTGTTGGTAACGTCGAGTTTCAAGTGCATCACGGAATGAGGCTTGATCTAGCCCGATTTTTCCTGCAATTTCGACTAACGTATCGATATCATTGATCGCTTTATCTTGTTGGAAATGTGCACGGAACATCGCATCGTGATACTCATTTCCTAGGCCATGCTGTTCCGCAAACTTTGCTCCCTCTAGTGCGTGGCGAGAATGTTTGCTTTGCTCGTTCCATTTCATCTCAATGCCATATTGCTCGGACATTCGTGCAACATTAGCCTTTGCCTGTTCCATGTATCCTGGCGGTTTAGGTGGGAGTTCTACACCCTCTGGCCTTAATTCAAAAGCTTTCCATTCAACTTCCACATCGTGTTCCTTGGCCACCTGGTCAAGCGGGATTTTCCCGATAAAGCAAAATGGTCATAAAAAGTCTGAGAATACAGTAATTTTTTTTGTCATTTTATGTCCTCCTCGTTAAAAGCATCCATCAGGGCCGCAAGCCATCCCTTGTTCAAAGGAAATTGTCGGCTGTTTGCTTTGTTCCTCGTCAATTACTTTGGCTATGTCGGGGGCGTCGTGTAATCCTCTCAATGTTTGATCCCCAATAATCATGGTAGGAACAGCGGTAATGTTTGCTTCGTTAGCGGCATGTTCAAGTACTGCTTGATGCGCCTGTTTATATTTTCTTTCTTCCAATACGCTTCTATATTTTTCTTTATCTAAACCAATCTCACCAGCAAGATTCGTTAGAATTTCAATGTCACCAATATTCTGATGTTCCTGAAAAAATGCTTGGAACATTCGGTGATTGTATGCTTCGGCTTTACCGTTTTCTTTGGCAAACTGGAATCCTTCAAATGCTAAATGTGTATAAGGTTGTGGCGAAACGTTTGGTAGCACGATATCGACCTCAAACTTTTTAGCAAGTGGATAAACGGATGTTTGCCAGGTGTTCTGTAAATATTCACCTTCTGGCTTTAATGTTTCGTTTGGATAGGGCCGTAGTTCAAATGGCATCCACTCTATCTGGACGTCTTTCCCTTTGATTGCTTCCTGCAGCGGCTTTTCTGCTATAAAGCAAAAAGGACAGACATAATCTGAATAAACTTTTATCGA
This sequence comes from Terrihalobacillus insolitus, assembly GCF_028416575.1. Lineage (GTDB taxonomy): Bacteria > Bacillota > Bacilli > Bacillales > Amphibacillaceae > Terrihalobacillus > Terrihalobacillus insolitus. The sequence goes on from NZ_JAMQKB010000004.1 coordinate 179,502, forward strand.
TACGGTCAATCTTTTCACCTCCTGCTAGACCAATTAGAGCACATGATGATCATTTTTGACAAAAAAATTGCTCATTTAAAGATAGGATGCCTAGCTATATAGTGTGTAATTACCTAGTTAATTTTTAAATGGTTTTAGGGTTTTAGACCCCCACCTCTAAGCGAAGCGTAGGTGGGAATTTCCAATCAGGTGGAGTCGAGACTCCATCTGATTCCCCGATGTTTCAGCTTGCTGAAACGAGTTCGCTCTTCAGCCTGATTCAATGAGTAGAACGACTGGCTCTCCCAATACCAAAAATTTCTCTTCCTATTAAATAGACTATTATACATATAACCGATACAATAGTAGAAAATGGCCTCAGATCATTCGTCATATTTCGAGTGGTGACCACCACAGGCATGGGGAGTTGAAGCAATGTGTTTAAGCGCGTAAAAGAAGCAACTTATCTTACGGCTGAGAAGGCGTGGAGCTATCGAGCAATTTTACGTTATTTCTATATACAGCATGAGAGAATGCGAGAGTTCTTATTTTCAGAAGAAATTTATGACTATTTGCGTCAATTTGATGCGTTTCAAGAGTACACCGAGGATGCCTTACATCAGGATCTCGATGCACTTGAAAAATGGGGCAATGTTATTGCTCGACAAGAACTCGGTAAATCTAAAACGATTGAAGAATTTAAAAAAAGGCGATTTCGATATCAATGCACCCCCTATACGGTAGAATTCGAGCGTATGCTAGTGGGTCTTGAGCGTATTGGAGAAAATTTTGGTGGTTCACTTGAAAGGACACAGTTTGAGCGTTTGTACCAATCTTTATTAAAAATAGAGGAAACGATCCAACCAGATAGCAGTGAATCAGACGAGGAATGTGCACAAATATGGGAAGATGTAACGACATATTTCCGTCAAATCATTAAAAATACGGCGGATTATATGGCCTATATTAATAGTGAAGAAGTAGAAGAGCGAATGCAGACGGAAGCTTTTCTCGTATATAAAGATCAATTTACAACATATCTACGTGACTTTATCATTGCATTGCAAGGGACTGCGCTTCAGATTCAAGATTTATTATTAGGGATTACGAAAGAACAGCGACAGCTATTTTTTGAAAAAGTGATCCGTCATCAAGGCCAGACGTTTCGGTTTGAAGAGATCAAAGAAGATCCACTAGAAGACTTGGACGGTACATGGATGAGCCTAATGGCATGGTTTCTCGGTAATGAACATGGTGAGAGTGAATATGAGATGCTGCAACAACGGACAAATGAGACGATTCGACGGATTACAAGGGTGGTACAACGTTTAGGCGAGCGCCATCAGCACTTTCGCAGCAGAAAAAAAGATTACTTGCATTTAGCTAAATGGTTCGACAGTATGGAGTCGGTTGATGAGGCACACGAGCTCTCTTCCGTAGCGTTTGGTGTATTCCATACGAGACACTTTTTTATTGATCATATACCGACAGATGATATTTATGTTGACGTATGGGATGAACAACCAATGGAACATCAAACAAAGCCGCGAATTATCAAATATAAAGAGAAAACACGAGCTGGCGCAATCCAAAGTAATCAGGTCAAAAAGGAAAAAATGATGCAAAAACACTTAGAAGAAAAGCGAAGAGAAAAGAAACTGATTGAGCAATACATCGTTGAGAATGAAATTAAGGTGGAACAGTTACCCGTGATAGAGGCACATGTCAGAAAGCTTCTTTTGTCATGGATCGGAAAGGCGATGGCGAGAAAAGATCGAACCATTAAAACAGAACTTGGCAGAAAAGTGAAGGTGGAGTTAGAGAAAGACAGAGTTATACTTCACGCTGAGGATGGCGTGCTTGATATGCCGAAAGCAACATTCCAATTCCTCGAAGAAGAGGTGAGGCAGTAATGGAACAAACAACCTTTGATGAAAAAACACAGGATGCACTTAGTGTGTTGTTTGAGCAGTTTTGGGTGCTTCGTTCAGAAGATCCAGCAATGTATCAGCTTATACGTGAACGTGAAAATAGATTAAAGCGCTATGTTTCTGAGAAATTTGGGTTTGACTTAATTGTGCATCAACACTTTATCAAACTAGAAAAAATCCCAGTCGATCCTAAGCCTTGGATGGGAATTCAGGATTTTGCTGATCCAATGGACTACGCGATATTTTGTTGTGGACTTGCTTTTACAGAAAGGCGTTCTGTCGACGAACAGTTTTTGCTTTCGAATATTGCCGAGGAAATAATGGAAATGTATCCTGGCGAGTTTCCGCTTGATTGGACAAATTACAAGCAACGTAAATCTCTTGTTCGAGCGTTAAAAAAGATGGTCGAGCTGCACATCATTAAGAACGTCGACGGAGACATTGATATGTTTGTGGCAAATGATGAGCAAGAAGTACTATATGAAGTAACGGTATATGCTCGTTATTTTATGCGATCATATCCAGATGATTTGTTTATGTATCAAACAACGAGAGAAATATTGGATACTGAGTGGAAACGACACGAGGCAGATACTAGACGAAAAAGGGTGTATCGTAAGCTAATGTTTTCTCCTGTGGTACACAGGGAAACCGAGGATGATCCAGATTTTGCATACATTCGAAAGTACCGAAATCGGATGCGCGATGACTTGGAAGAGCACACCCCGCTTCGTCTTGAAGTGTTCAAAAATGCGGCTTTTCTCGTTATGGAAGAGCGAAAACAACTATATACACTTTTTCCTGATCAAAAAGCAATAATGGACATTGCGCTTCATTTTGCTCGTTTTCTTCGTGACACGATGAATCAATACGACCGTAATGTATTAGGTGAGATTAAAATGACGAGTGCCGATTTTATTCAGTTAATAACGAGATTGAAGGATCAATATGGTCATGGCTGGAGCAAGCAATATCGTGACTTGACCAGTAAACGTGTATCGGAAGAGCTATTACAGCTTTTGAAAGAGTGGGAACTTGTAGTGGTGGAACCCGACACGGGGATGCTTGTAATTAAATCTGCGCTAGGCAGAGTATCTGGACATTATCCAACTGATTATGTTTTGGAGGAGGATGGCAAATGATGAAAGCTGATAAATGGAAAATGAATCGGGCAGGATTACTCAATTTCTGGTATTACGATGATGAAATATTTTCCTTTGCGGATGGTAAACTACTACTAAGAGGAAGTAATGGTTCTGGAAAATCAGTAACGATGCAAAGTTTGTTACCTGTTCTCCTTGATGGAAAAAAGTCACCTGATCGTTTAGATCCCTTTGGTTCGAAAGCAAGAAGAATGGAAGATTATCTACTTGGGGAAAAGGAAATTGTGAATCGTGATGAGCGTACTGGCTACATTTTTATGGAATTTAAACGGGCACAAACCGAGCAATATTTGACGATCGGAATTGGGCTTCAAGCAAAACGCAATAAACAAATGAAATTCTGGGGCTTTGTGATAACGGATAATCGCAGGATTGGACACGATTTTGAGCTATATAAAAATGAACAGAACCTAGGAGAAAAACAGCGAATTCCTCGGTCACGTATCGAGCTTGAAAATGCAATCGGCGAGGGTGGCCATGTCGTTCAAACGCAGACAGATTATATGAAAATGGTAAACAAGTATTTGTTTGGATTTGAATCATTGGATGCCTATGATGATTTGATCAAGCTGTTAATCCAGCTCCGTAGTCCAAAGCTTTCTAAGGATTTTAAACCAACCGTTATTTACGAAATACTTGAAGCGGCGTTACCTCCATTATCAGATGACGACCTACGCCACCTTTCAGACACAATTGAACAAATGGATCAGACCAAGCAGCAGATTGAACAGCTAGAGCGTGAACTGCATGCAGTTGAGCAGTTGAATCGTGTGTACCATACGTACAATCAACGGTTGTTAGCGGATCAAGCGAATGAACTTCTCCAAGCGGACAAACGTGTAAAAAAGGCTGAACAAAGGCATCAAGAAATCGTTACAAATCAAAACGACCTTAAAACGACGATTGCCAAACTTCAAGGTGAAATTCGTGAGTTAACTCAAAATAAATGGACATACGAAAAACAAAAGGAACGACTGCAATCCCATAAAGTGTGGAATTTAGAATCGGAGAAAAAGGAAGAACAAGCCAAGCTGCATCAACTGGATTTGGAAAAAGAGAAAAAGGATGCTCAGCTCGAACAGCGACGCCGGAAGGAATATGCGTTATTAGAGGAAAAAGGTACGTTAGAGGAAAAGATAGATAATGAAAAGGAGACACTAGAGGATCAACTGCTTGATATGCGTAATGATGCCGAAGAGTCCTCTTTTCAACAGCACACACTAAATGAACAGGATTTTCAGCGACACCATGAAACGAATTTTGACTTTTCCATTTGGAGAAAAGAAACACAGCAGTATGTTAAAATCCTTGAACAGATCGATCTTGATTTTCAAAAGTTTGATGCATTAAAGGCAAAGTATCAAGAAAAAGATAAAGAGCTAGCAAGTGAGAACAAAAAGCTAGACGACGCAACACATGAAAAACAACAATGGAGTCGCTTACTGGAAGAGGATAAAGAAAAGAAAATTAATGAGATTTTTGCCTGGGTAGAGGGTTCGGAATGGTTAACGGTAAAGGATGATGTTTTGCAAGAGGCGGCCCGTGCGATCCATTCGTTATACGAACCGACAAGCTATGAATCGGTAGTAACACCATTTCGCAATGTGACAATGCAGTTTGAACAGGATCAACGACAGCACATTTCGCATCAGCGATTCCAGTTAGATCAGCTTAAAGAACAAATGGAATCACAAGAAAAGCAGTTGGCAGAATGGAAGACGAAAAAGGATCCCGAGCCTGACATGGATCCTGCTACAAAGGAAGCGCGTCAGCAACTGTTAGAGACTGGTGCGGCGTTTGTTCCTTTTTATGCAGCAGTTGAATTTCAAGACCATGTCTCACCAGATATCCGTAAAAGATTAGAGGCAGCAATTATTGATAGTAGGTTATTAGATGCACTGATTACACCTGAAACCATCTCGATTCAGCATGACCGCTTGCTCGTTCCAAATCCGAACATGATGGCACATACACTTGCCGACTATTTAAAACCAGATTTGGAATTGGATGGACAGGTACCTGCTAGTCTTGTGGACGAAGTATTGCAAAGCATTATGATAGCAGATGATGAGACGTCTACTTTTTCAATAAGTGAAAGTGGACAGTATCAAATGGGACTAATAAAAGGCCATGCAATCCCAGTAGAGGACGTCCGTTTTATTGGAAGAAATGCAAGGAAACGCTATCGTCTGGAGCAAATCGCAAAAATCGAAGCTGAATTGCAGGATTTAATCGTTGAAAAAGAGCGGGTGCAAACAGTAATCGACTCACTTGAGGAAGCAATTAAGCTTGCTAAAAATGATTTGGCTCAATTTCCGATCGATGATGATTTACGGGAAAGCTTTCGACATATAGAAAAATTACGGGTAACGATTGAACAACACAATGAACATATTCAGCAATTGTCGGAGCAAACCAAGATGATTTATGATGATTATCAACAAGTAAAACGTTCGATAGAAGAACAAACACGACCATTTTCAATAGAAATGTCTCGTGAGGCATACTGGCAAGCAAAAGAAACAATGAAGCGATACGAAAAAGATTTATATGCTCTTGAGGCAGCACACATCAAATATGTCAATGCCCTCCAACGTATGCAGGATATTGGTGCAAGATTACAGGATATAGTTGAAGAAGTAAACGAAATTCAAGGTGAGCTAAATGTTGTCCATGATCGTGCCAGTCAGACAAAGAAAAACCTTGAACAGATCGAAATGCAACTTGAAAAGGAGGGCGCTCTCGATATCCGAAGGCAAATTTCTGAGGTACAACAAATGCTGGAATCGATTGGGCAGGATTTAAAGGAGAAGGAAACGTCCTTACCTAAAAAAGAATCCGATTTGACACATGGTCAAACGAACTTAGAGGAACAGCAGCACCAATTAGATTTTTGGAGAAATATGCGCCAAGTATGGCATGACTCTTTTGAAAAGGAGTTACACTACCGTTTTGTGATAAATGATGAGTCAGATCTTGATATATCTTCAAGAGCTCGTGATGTCATGAAAGAATACGGTGATTTGCTAAAGAATAAAGATAGCAGCCAAATTGCTGGACAAGTAACACAAGAATTTTACAAACAGCAAAGCGATTTAATGGAATACAGAATGAGGATGTTTGAAGCACCCTCAGCCGTTCCAAGTTGGATGGAAACGGTGACCGATGACAACCAAGCACCTTTTATCGAACAATGGAAACAGAAGGTGAGTCGCAGAGTAATCGAATTGGATTATCAAGGAAAGAAAGTGAGCCCGTACACGGTTCAACAAGAGGTGGAAAGCGAGCAAACACGCCAAGAGAGCCTATTAGATGAACAGGATCAAGCTTTATATGAGGAAATTTTGTTTAAGTCTGTTGGTACGAAACTTCGCAGCAGAATCCGCCGTGCTGAGCAATGGGCAGAGAAAATGAACGGCTTGATGGAATCGAGGGATACATCGTCAGGCTTGTCGTTTTCAATTAAGTGGAAGCCTCGCACTGCTGATTCCGATGAAGAAATGGATACAGTTGATTTAGTTCGTCTGTTAAAACAGGATGCAAAGCTGTTAAAAGAAGAGGATTTGGAGAGAATTACGATTCATTTCCGGTCTAAAATTGCTAAGGCAAAGGAAATCATGGGAAATCAATACGAAGTACACACGTTGTTACAAGTTTTAAAAGAGGTGTTGGACTATCGGAAGTGGTTTTCGTTTGTCTTATCCTATCGTAGAGAAGGCGAGCCAAAGCGTGAGCTGACAAACAATGCGTTTTACAAGTTTAGTGGTGGGGAAAAAGCAATGGCCATGTATATACCACTCTTTACAGCTTGTTATTCACGGTACCAGGAAGCAGACGATGCGGCACCACATATCATTTCACTTGATGAGGCATTTGCTGGAGTCGATGAAAATAATATTCGGGAAATGTTTGAGGTTGTCGAGCATCTGGGCTTTGACTATATTATGAATTCTCAAGTATTGTGGGGCGACTATGATACGATTTCTGAGCTAGCAATCTGTGAGCTCATCCGCCCTAAAAATGCCGATTATGTTAGTGTGATTCGCTATCATTGGGATGGCAATCGTATCGACTTTGAATTGCCAGAGGAATCAAAAGCAACGGATGTTCCCGTATAGAGAAGGTAGGTTCGGTATTATGTTGAAAGAAGCTCTTGCTTATTTTGGTGATGACTCAGGTTATCACCGTCTTTTTTCTTTGTTTAAAAAGAAATATGAATCGCTCGGCCGGATTGGTGGTACGGTAAAGGTTGCCGATTTTAAAGACAAGGAGTTAAGTGCTGTTGCTCGTTTTTTTGGTGTGTCCTCAGATGAACTTCGGGACAAAGGGAAAGTTTCGCTTGAACAGTTTGAACAACAACTGCAACGTACAAGGTTTGAGGGGATTGGATTAAAGGAATTGCTAGAAGCCTATTTTAAAAAACCTTTCATTTCAAATAAGGAAGCGAAAGAACAAAAAAACAAGAAATTATTTATGTTGTTGGATCGTTTAAAAGAGGATCATCCATTCCTTTCTTTTTGGTTTGCGCATTTGCAACAAAAAACAGCTGACACGTATTGGATTTATCGACTAATAGACGATGATGAACAGATGTTTATCCATGCAGTAAAGCAACTCCACGCAGGAATTTGTGGGCTGAAGGATAACTATGAACGGCTTCCGATATACAGCCAACGGATTGCAGGAAATCCACATGCGTTTGACCGAAACACAACACTTGGAAAACTATTGATACATGTGCTAGCTGTCGATCGAAATCGAACGCTCGGTGTTCAGGTAACGGTGCCTACAGATAGTGAAGCAATTAATGATTTGCTACTGGAATTCAAGCTATTGCGTGATGACATTACCAACTTTGTAACGTGCGTTAACATTATCGGCGAAACAAGTAACGGGATTCACCCTATGTGGGCGGCTGCTTCAAAATCATCCAGTGTGTTAAACATGCCACTTAGGGAGTTAATTCCGCTTGAAAGAGCGTACCCAGCTAGAGGCAAGTGTGTGTGGATCGTTGAAAATTCTGGAGTGTACTCAAGTATTTTGGACCAGGTTCCAAATGCTCCTTTGATTTGTACGCATGGTCAATTTAAGCTTGCCGCTTTATGGTTAATGGATCGTTTGGTTAAGAGCGGCTGTATGCTCCATTATGCAGGTGACTTTGATCCTGAAGGTCTAGGGATGGCCACTCGGCTGTTAGGTCGATACCCTGAGCACGTCAAGCTATGGAGGATGGACATTACTTCGTATCGAAAAGCCGTAACAGACGTCTTCATTAATGAAGAGCGGCTCAACAAGCTTAGTTCCATTGATACTTCTGAATTGGTAGCAGTTAGAGAAGAAATGAAAAAGAGTGGCAGAGCGGGATATCAAGAATCCTTGGTGACTGACATGGTGACCGACTTACTGGTAGAATGCGCTAATTAACTATTCGAATGGATATTGATAGGATAGACACGCACTAATAGAAAAATGTCCTTTTAGGAATGGAAAGTCATACATCGGAATGTTGTCACAACATAAAGATTAGGAGATCGCATTATATTTATTTTTTTTACTGTTCATACTGATAAAAACCAAGTGAAAAGTTGAAAGGAAGTTAAAGGGTGAAAACAGAAAAAAAAGAATTTGTCATTATAGGATTAGGTAGATTCGGGGGGAGCTTATGTAAAGAGTTAACGGATACTGGGATAGAGGTTCTAGCAATAGATAAAAACAGAGAGCTGGTACAAGAGTATGCATCTATTGCAAGCCATGCTGTAGTAGTTGATGCCATTGATGAGGGTTCTCTTAATTCACTTGGTATTCGAAACTTTGATTGCGCAATTATTAGTTTAGGGGATGATTTGGAATCCAGTATCTTGGCTACTCTATTATTAAAAGAAATGGGAATGAAGCAAATTTGGGTCAAAGCCCGCAATGAAAATCATCAAAAAGTGTTAGAACGGATTGGAGCCGATAGAATCATTCATCCAGAACGGGATATGGCAAAGCGAATTGCGCATCATATCGTTTCTGACAAAATTGTTGATTATATAGAGTTGTCAAAAAATCATAGTATTGTTGAGGTGGTTGCTAGTGATAAGATTGCCGGTAAGAACATCAATGATATACATATATATGAGGAGTACAATTGCAATATTATTGCTGTTAAGAAAAATGAACACCATTTGATAATGCTCCCATCACCAAATGAGAAAATTGTAGAAGGTGACATTTTAATATTGATGGGGGAAAATAGTGATCTTAATCGGCTAGAGGTTGAAGGTGTATAGATGACTATGATCTTTTAAAGAAAAGGAAAACAACAGATATTAGTCTACATACGGAAATTTATTTGATTATAGAGGATGTTCAAAAATCACCAAATTGATAAGTTGTGCATCTCTTCGTTGAAAAGGGGGTATAACAAAATGAAATGGAGTCGAAAAAGTATTAACTTATCTCCTTATCAACTATTAATTTTAGTCTTTCTTGCTTGTATATTGTTAGGATCAGTATTTCTAAAATTACCACAGGCTACTACAGAATCAATAAGTTGGATTGATTCTGTATTTACTGCCACATCGGCCATGACTGTAACAGGTTTAATTGTTGTAGATACCCCCCAAACCTTTACCGTATTTGGGGAAGTAGTAATATTATCATTGATTCAACTTGGCGGGTTAGGGATTATGTCTTTTGCCGTTCTCATCTATATTATGTTAGGGAGAAAAATTGGTTTAAAAGAACGTATTGTCATTCAGCAAGCTCTTAATCAAACCTCTCTGGGTGGAGTGGTCAAATTAGTTAAAAATTTATTTGTTTTTTCCTTGATCATTGAATTACTAGGTCTCTTGTTGTTAGCGACTAGATGGGTGCCTATATATGGATGGGAAAAAGGGCTTTATTACAGTCTCTTTCATTCCGTCTCAGCCTTTAATAATGCAGGATTCGCACTTTGGTCAGATAGTTTAACGCAATATGTAGGAGACCCCATTATTAATATTAGTATTAGCCTCTTATTTATAGTTGGAGGTATTGGATTTACTGTACTTATGGATGTTTGGAAAAAACATAACTTTAAACAGTTAAGTCTTCATTCGAAAATGATGCTGTTTGGTACATTTATAACTAGCATTGTAGCAATGTTTTTCGTTTTTGTTTTAGAATACGATAATCCTAATACCTTGGGAGAATTAACACTACCGAATAAACTCTGGGCCTCATATTTTCAAGGGGTGGTTCCTAGGACTGCGGGGTTTAACACCATAGATATTACGAGTCTCAATGAATCTACAGCATTTTTTATTATCATTTTGATGTTTATAGGGGCAGGTAGTGCCTCTACAGGTGGTGGAATTAAACTAACAACTTTTATGGTAATAGTCTTTGGGGTTATATCCTTTCTTAAAGGACAATCAGAGGTGGTAATTTCAAATAGATCCCTTTCCAACACAATTGTGTATCGCTCTCTAGCAATATCTAGCATTGGTATGTTATTCATTATAATAGCAATCCTTATAATAAATATTACAGAGAATACCACATTTTTAGTAGCAACTTTTGAAGTTATTTCTGCCTTTGGAACTGTTGGATTATCGATGGGATTAACCTTCTCTTTAACTTTTGTCGGGAAAATTGTGATCATTTTCATCATGTTTTTAGGTAAAATTGGCCCATTGACACTTGTCTTTTCTTTAGCACAACCTAAAAAGAAACAAATAAGGTTTCCGAATGAAGATGTCTTAACAGGATGATGTATCACACTAATTATCCTCTACATTGGATGGTATTACCAACCTTGTAACGTGCGTTCACATGATCTGGGAAAGAGCGGTTCAACAAGCTTAGATGCTCTAATTTAATTTTTAAATCAAAAAGAACTAATGTTCGATTAGTCGAGGAATCTATGATATAATAGACACAGACTAATAGAAAAAATGTTCTTTTAGGAATGGTGAAGACAATGAAAGTCATACTAGCAGAAAAACCTTCTGTTGCAAAAAATATTGCAGATGCATTGAAAATAAAAGAAAAGAAGGATGGCTACTTTGAAGGAAATGGCTACCTTATTACTTGGGCGTTTGGTCATCTGTTACAGCTTTACGATGCAAAGGATTATGACGCGAAAATGGCAAGATGGAAGATGGATCATTTTCCTTTTATTCCTACTGATTTTCAATACAAAGTAAAAAGTGATCCAAAGAACAGAGACAATGCAGACTATGGTGCACAAAAGCAATTAAAAACGATTGCCTTTTTGATGAAAAGAAAAGATGTGGTTCAAATTATTTCCGCTTGTGACTATGATCGTGAAGGACAACTAATAGGGGATAGTATCATCAATCAAATAAATCCTAAAAAACCAGTCTATCGCTTACTACTCAATGAGTGGACACCAGATGAGGTACTACAGGGAATTAAAAATAGGAAGTCTAATCAGGAAATGAAACCCCTTCAGGATGCAGGTATGAGTAGACAATGGGCCGATTGGGTGATCGGCATTAACCTTACCTCTGTTGCAACACTGAAATTTCAAACAGGTAAGGGGAAGGCACTCAACATTGGCAGAGTTCTTCTGCCAACCCTAAAGATCATCTATGACAGGGACAAAGAAATAAAACAGTTTGTACCAGAAGACTACTTTAAATTGGCAGCAACTTTTCAAACGAGAGATCACCAAACATATGAGGGAACCTATTTTCAAAACAAACAGGAAAAATTTAAGACGAAGGATACGCTAGATTCCATAAAACTTGCAATCGATAATAAATCAGCAACCATTTTGGAAAAACAAGTAGAACAAAAAAAAGAATTCCCACCTTTTTTGTTTAACCTTTCTAACTTACAAGGATATATCACGAATAAATATAAGGGATGGACATCAGATAAGGTGTTAAAGGTAGCACAAACCCTTTATGAAAAGAAATTCATCACATACCCAAGAACGGCTAGTACGGCTTTAGATGAGAGCATAGTTGGAAAAACAGCAAAAGTATTAAAAGTGCTTTCAGAGGATCTTCCGTATAAGGACGAAATTGTGTTTAAAAAGTTGAAAAGAGTGTTTAATAATGCCAAGGTGGAAAGTCATAGTGCTATTATTCCAACATATGTGAAACCAAGCCGATTAACACCTGATCAAGAGCTCGTCTATAATGCAATTAAAAACCGGTTTATTATGCAGTTCATGCCAGTAGCAGAAAATGAAGAGACTGTTCTAGTTACAAAATTAGATGATCAAGATGTTCAAGGCTTTTTCCAAACAAAAGGTAAAGTGCAGCTTGTCGAAGGATGGAAAAAGGTAGAGAAAATGAAAACAAAAGACGTTATTCTACCACTTGTTCATAAACAAGACCCTGTCCAGGTCGTTGATTCAAAAATATCCTCTCACGTAACGAAACCTCCAAAGCATCATACAGAGAAAACCTTACTTCGAGTAATGGAAACGTGTGGAAAACATTTGAAACAGGATGAGAATGAGGAAGACATGGACGAGATATTAGCGGGCTTTAGTATTGGGACACCAGCAACAAGAGCAGAAACGATCAAAAAATTAAAGGATATCGGGTATATTACAAGCCAACAAAAAAATCTCTTGTGCACAGAGCTAGGTGTAAAGTTAGTTGAAACTTTCCCAATTACCGACTTATTTGATCTTGAATTTACTGGAAGGCTCGAAAAATCTCTGTTTGATATGGAAAAAGATCAGGTTACAAAGGATTCATTTTTAAGTTTTATTTTTCATTTTACTAGAACGTCAGTAGAGAAGATAAAAGGCGAAGCAGATACTGTAATAAACAAAGTGGAATCGGAAAGTAAATCAAACGAAGTGTTAGGTAAATGTCCTATTTGTGGAGGGAACGTTATAGAAGGGTATAAAGGATTTGGCTGTAGTAATTGGAAAAGCGGCTGTAAATTTATAATATGGAAAAACGATAAATTTTTAGCAACAATGAGAAAAAAACCAACGAAAACGATGGTCAAAGCACTGTTATCAAACAAAGTTGCTTTTGTAAAAGGACTAACAAGCAAAAAGGGAAAGAAGTTCAATGCTTATTTGAGATATGAAAAAAATCCAGATCATGCATACTTTAGCTGGAAAATGGAGTTTAAGAAGTAGCCCCAGAGACATTTAGGGATAAGGAAAAGCCCAGTTTCTCTGTTTAAGACAGAGAAACTGGGCTTTCTAAATAATTGTTATCCACCACTAATGTCTAAATAGTAAGCGCCTTTCCCTCGATAGCTGTATATTTCTACAACGTAGTCATCAATACTCTTTGGTACGAATGATACATTTTCCTGCCTCTCTGTTGTATAGGAATAGTCAACTAAATAGCCATTTGAATCGTACACATAAAGGTCAAAATCACTCGTTTCATTATCTAAAATTAATGTCAGTGAAACTGGATAATCGAGTGATTCAACACGATATTGATAAAGATCTCGATCTCTTGTTGATTGTAAGCGTCCATTTATTTGAGTGTGATTAGGGGTTGCTGGGAGATTTCCTCTTTGATTTCCTGCATTCATTATAGCTTTATACGCTTGTAATCTTCCTGCACCGTAATCAATATCTTTGCTTTCCTTGCCCCAGTCCTCTGAACTTTCAAGTACATTATTTTTAATTTCTTCAGGACTTAATGAAGGGTTTGACTCAAGCATTAATGCAATCGTCCCCGCTATGAATGGGGTTGCCATACTTGTTCCGCTGTATGTCACGTAGTCGTTATACGAATTCGCTTGTGCAGCTGTAATGCGATACCCTGGTCCAGAAATTAGTTTATTTTATTTTTTCTTTAAGTTTACCAATAGTTTTTATTTGTTTCATTTCTTCTGGGGATAGTTGATTTTCTACATCAGTAATCTGTTCTAAAGTAGTTCCGTCTTTTACTTTGAATTTTCCTTGATACGCTCCTACCGGAACATATCCACCTTCTAATTGAGGGCCATCAAATTCTTCTAGAAAGAGAAGTACATGTTCGTTAATTTTTAATGTATCTACTCCATTCAATTTCATATTAACTTTAGGAAGTTTTTTTCCGTCTCTACCAATTGGAGAGTAAACACCACCCGTTTCAATAACTTTAATCGTATCTTTTGTTTTTCCTTCTAGCAAATTAGATTTAACTTTTACTTCTGAAATAGTGAAAGGCATTTCACCATGCACAATTGTTTCCTGTGATTTAACTCTTCCCTCTACCACTAAATCAGCTTTACTTAAAAGATCTTCTAGAGTTGCAAAATAATTAGTTAATTCAGCTGTTGCTTCTATAGTTTGCACTTCTGAAGCTTCTTTTTTAGTTTCTGTGTTAGGTGTTACGGTTTTATTATCAATGGTTTCTGCATTATTAAAAATAAAAAGAGTAATGACCAACACCATTGTTATTAAAGATATTCCAAATATTTTTTCCCTTGTCATTTTTATTTTATCCTTTCTTTTAATATAAATATCTTACGCCATTGGCATCATTATCTGAAACTACTTTTGTGGTTCTGTCCCTGTTTTTATACATAATATTACTTTTAAAGCTAGAATGAGCTAGACCTAACGCATGTCCCATTTCATGTCTAATAGTTGCACGAATATCAGAATTTTCATCATTATATAGAGTTGAATCATTCAATCTGCAACGCGCCCAAAGATAGTCTTCATCAGGAGCATTGCCACCGTTTATTAAACCAGTACTACCAGAATAAAAATCAGCATTTCCATTCCAACCTATATTACTTCCATAATTATCCACATAGAACTCAATATTAGAATAACCACGATAAGAAGTCTTAGTAAAATATACATCAGTAGAATCTGAAGATGTGGAATTAACGGAATAATTCCAATCACTAACAGCAGTTCTTACCAACGAGCTATAGTCTTTTCCATCAAATGTGTCAGCATTAAGCCAATATTCTTGATTATAGACTCCTTTTTCAAGTTTAGCGTTATTGTCCCAGTACACATAAGCATCCACGTTGAGTGGTGGGAAAAATACTAATGACAATATTATAGCCACTAGCATCATAAATGGAATTTTCAGTTTAGTCATAATTTATACCTCCTTGTACATTTAGTAATATGGTAAGTATAAACTATAAAACTATAAAATTATAAAATTCAAAAAATTGATTATTTTATAATTTTACTCTTACAATTAAATTGATTTAAGTGCAATTTACAGTTAAGATTTATAATATTTTTAGTCAACTAACTACTAATAATAAGTAGCATCCCTGTAATGAACGAAATTGTCAATGCGCGTTGACATCGAAATTGAAAATACCATCGAGGACTTAAATGAATACGCAAAATAACGTTAATTACATCACAAGCATTAGTCATAGGCATTGATATTGTACACGCACAGGGTGATTTAGGCATTGAATTTGGAAAGACACTATTTTTTTACAATAGTATCACAGCTCTCAAAGAATAATTGATTTGGTATCAAAATATACAAAAAGAGACATAGAAAATTCATGTGAATATGTTGTTGAAACAATGAACAATGGGGCATTACGAGAATTATAATCCAGCAAAGGAGCATATCAGAAAAATCAACTTAATGGGTATGCAAGACGAAGGAATGTATATATGGGGGGTGAGTGATTATTAGTGATGTAAAAAACTAAATAATCACGGTTATACATTTTTCCAAACCAATCCAGTTTGGAAGATAGGATGGTACTACTATGTAAAAATTGAATGTATTCAAATTTTAAAGGTATCAACTATTAGATTATATTTTTATAATACGTAAGTATCATCTGGGAAAAATAAAACTTTATTGAGGGAGGATATTTTTATGAAGTTTTTCAAGTTAACAATTTTTCTCATAGTTGTATCTTTACTTTTAATTGGTTGTACAGAGTCTTCAGACGAAATTAAAATTGAAGGGCTAAAATTAGATACAGTAATATCGTCAATTAAAGAACAGGGAATTCAATTAGAATTAATATCACAAGAAAATAATTCAGGTGATAGTATTTTTCAAGAAAAATTAAATGGAATAGAACCGACTACTTATAGTACTTCTTCAGGAAGGTTGTATATTTATGTTTTTCCATCCGAGGGTTCATTAGAAGAAGGTATCAGACAGTTCGAACAAAAAACTGCAGATCTGGAGTTAATTTTACATGGTCAATACCAAGTAAAGAATATCTTAATATTTTATCACGATTTAGAAGCTAATAATAACAAAGAACGTTTCAGAAAAATAGATAATAAAATAAGGCAAGCAGTTTCTGTTTTAAAAAATTATGATAAAGAGGAGGCACCATGACCATTTTAATTTACAAATGCGAGGTCTAACTCCACCGTCTTTAGACGGTATCAGCTTTTAGCCTTATCTTTATTCGTCCATATTTAAGGTGTGAGGTGAAATTATGGACGGATATAGGAAAAGTAGCCATACAGTACATGACATCAAGTATCACGTGATTTGGGTAACAAAGTATAGATATAAGGTATTACGAGGTCAAATGGCAATAAGAGTAAGAGAACTAATTAGGCAAGGTTGTGAAGCCAAAGGGATCACAATATTACAGGGTAGTGTTGGGAAGGATCACATTCATTTATTGTTATCATGCCCACCAAGCGTGGCTCCGAGTAAAATATTGCAATATCTAAAAGGAAGATCATCCAGATTACTTCAGGAAGAATTCCCAGAGCTCAAGAAACGTTTTTGGGGTAGCACCCAGTTTCTCTGTTTAAGACAGAGAAACTGGGCTTTCTACATAATTGTTATCCACCACTAATGTCTAAATAGTAAGCGCCTTTCCCTCGATAGCTGTATATTTCTACAACGTAGTCATCAATACTCTTTGGTACGAATGATACATTTTCCTGCCTCTCTGTTGTATAGGAATAGTCAACTAAATAGCCATTTGAATCGTACACATAAAGGTCAAAATCACTCGTTTCATTATCTAAAATTAATGTCAGTGAAACTGGATAATCGAGTGATTCAACACGATATTGATAAAGATCTCGATCTCTTGTTGATTGTAAGCGTCCATTTATTTGAGTGTGATTAGGGGTTGCTGGGAGATTTTCTCTTTGATTTCCTGCATTCATTATAGCTTTATACGCTTGTAATCTTCCTGCACCGTAATCAATATCTTTGCTTTCCTTGCCCCAGTCCTCTGAACTTTCAAGTACATTATTTTTAATTTCTTCAGGACTTAATGAAGGGTTTGACTCAAGCATTAATGCAATCGTCCCCGCTATGAATGGGGTTGCCATACTTGTTCCGCTGTATGTCGCGTAGTCGTTATACGAATTCGCTTGTGCAGCTGTAATGCGATACCCTGGTCCAGAAATATCTGGTTTTCTTCGCTCATCTTCAGTGGGACCCCGTGATGAAAAATCGTTTTGGAAAAATCCTCTTTCTCCGACGTCCGCCATGGAACCGACTGTGATTGCTTTTTGTGCCGCACCTGGTGATCCAATCGTATATTTCTCGGGTCCTTGGTTTCCAGCTGCTACTGTAACAGCGATGCCCCGATCGACTGCAGCATTTACAATTTGAGATAACGCATCAGTACCATCTGAACTACCACTTGAGCCGAAACTTAGATTCGCAATTTGCACACCATATTGATCCTTATGATCGATTAGCCACTCCATCCCTTGAATAATTTGCGTGATCGATCCTGACCCATTTGCATCTAATACTTTAATACCAACCAGTTTTGCTTCTGGTGCAACCCCCTTATAACGATAATTGGCATCCCCAGTTCCTGCAGCTATACTTGCTACATGGGTACCGTGTCCCTGATCGTCGTAAGGTGAGTCATTCCTATTAACAAAATCTTTCCAGCCAATTACTTTATTTTCATCTAAGTCTAAATGATCGTTATCAATACCAGTGTCTACGATAGCAATTGTAACGCCTGATCCAGTAAGGTTAAAATCCTCACGTGCTGCTTCTGTTCCAAACCATTTATTTGCTGTGTCTAGATTTATATCGATCCGAATATTTTCTTCAATTGAGTAAACTTGGGGATGCTGACTTAGTTTAATTATTTGATTTGCTGTTAAAGTTGCTGCTATCGCATCAATATGGGTGAAAACATGGCTTACTGTAATGGCACTCCCAAGAGCCTTTTGTAGCTTCTGTTTATCTTTTTTTAGTTCATCATTTAGTTGGATAATGACTTCAAAGGAATGATGACCGTCTGATTGATTGATTTTATCTTCTAGGTGCATATGAATTGTATTTTTACTAGACTTTTTCGGTTCATTGAATGAGTGATACGAGTGGCTCTTTTTAACAGATTTTAAATGATCTGCAGTATTAAAGGCTAACGAAGGATGTTGTCCTTCTATTCGATTCAATTTCAAAAAAAATCCCTCCTCTATTTCTAAAGCGACAACCTAAAAATTGCGATGATTATCTACAATCCTCCCTTCCACAAAGTCTAATAATGTTCTATGAAAGGAAAGCTAAGCTTGTATACGCAGTAATCTAAATAGAGGGAAAAATAAGAAATGAATCTAATGAACGCTTAAGACTCTATAAGTTTTTGAATTATGTTTAACGCGTTGTATTTTTAAGGAATACTATAAATGAAAAGGTAAAAAAGCTATAAAAAACAAAATAGTACTAGATTACCAGAATATAATCCAATCCATTGGGCATAATGTATATAAAGAAGTAATAATATTGTAATGAAATTGAAACATTTAAGTGTATAAATACGTCTATTTTAATAGATGGAGAGGAAAGGGTGTTAATCTTGAAATCATCTATGTTTGTTACTTTTATTTTAACCGTTTTGTTCATTTCTGGTTGTGGGTTGAAGGAAGAAGGTGGGAATAATAGGGCTTCTAATACAGTATCTGCCGCTGAGAACGTCGTAAATCTTGACTCAGACATTTCACAGTCCGATGCGATGGCTCCTCTTTTGACTTCCATAGATCAACCGATTGATCAAAAAGCAGAGAATGTTGTGGAAACTATATTTTTGAACCTGCTAGAAAAGTATAATAATATGATGCAACGTGTGGAACCAAAAGTGAACTATCAGCAATTTTCAAAGGAGTACGTAGGTTATAAGATGAAGTCAATTGAAACGAAAGAGCAGTTTTATGACATATTCTCTGATTTTATGTCTGAGGAAGCAACAAAGACGGTGTGGAAAGATGGAATAAATCAAGGTGACGAGGGCGTTTATTTGGTTCCAATGGATGGACAACCTAAATTTGACAAAAATAACCCATATCAAATTACAAAAATAAATGATGAAACATATGAGTTGGATTCTTTACACAAAAGTGAATTACACGGGATATTGAAAATGAATGTTACTTTTGAAAAAATAGATACATCTTGGGTCATCTCCCGAATTGCATATAACCGTAGTTGAAAAGGGCACTATATTGGTGCCTTTTTTTAATGAAATAAGTAAGTTTGCTGCCATTTACTTTTAGTTTAACATAAAGAAGTTTATCTATACTCAAATGCATTGATCATGTAGAATCTCCCTTTATTCACAGGATTGTCCGATTAATTTTCTACATGGATTTATTGTGATCGGAGAAAGTAAGAAGGTAAGACAAAAAAAGGGGGAAAAGTCATGGACAATAAACAAGGAATGTGGGTACCACTATTAGCATCTGTTGGTGTTGGCGCAGCAGCTTATTATAGCATGACAAGAGGACAAGGCATAGGCAAAATAATGCAACAAGCGATTCCTTTTGCTTCAAGTATGGGTAATACGTCGGCACAAAGTCAACAGTCCCAGCAACCTACCAGCACCTATCAAACGAATCAGTTACAATAGATCAAAGCATTTGGCGTCAATTAACAGGATGTCAGTAAAACAGGAGCCGTTCAATGAACGACTCCTGTTTTTCGTACGAAATCCACCTTTAATTAGAATAGGTAATAGGCTTTAGGTGAAAATTATGAAAAGTAAAATAAGAGAGGATGTTTCTATTGAGTGAAGAACAGCGAAAGCTTTTTGAGGAAGTTAATATGCTTCAAGAACGTTTAACACAAGATCAAATGGAATATTGGCAAGTATATTCTAACATTGATACATGGCAATTTTGGATCGTCTTATTCATGCTTTTGTTACCATTAGTTGTGCTGTATTATACAATTGATAGGAGAAGGATGTTCCATCTTGGTTTCTATGGCTTCAATGTTCACGCATGGTTTGCCTATACGGATATTGTAGGTGTTCAAAATGGCTGGTGGAATTATCCATATCAGATCCTTGCTGTATTGCCCTCCAGTTTTTCTTTAGATGCCTCTTTAGTACCTGTATCATTTATGTTAATTTACCAGTGGACTCTAAACCATAATAAGAATTTCCACCTATATTCAATACTGTTAGCTATTATTTATTCATTTGCAATAAAACCATTTTTAACAAGTATTGGTTTGTTTGAATTAGGAGATGGTGTTAGCTACTTCCACCTTTTAATTGGATATCTGGGAATTTACTTGTTTGCATGGGTCATTACAAAGATATTTTTAAAAATGAACAAAGCAAATGTAGAATCAATGTAAAAGAAAATTTGATTGTAGAGGATGTTCAAAAATAAACAAAATGGCTACAGTAGGGTATAGTGAACTACTCCCACCACTTACCACCCTTGCGGGTTGCTTGAAGTGGGGCTTCTTGGGTAATCGCCACTTTTGGTAGCTGACAAAATTGACCAAGCTAACCCTCTTGTTCCAAGAGTTCATATTGTCTTTAGGCAGTTGCTAATAAGCGAATGCCTTCTTTTTTGATGTTTAGTGCTGAATTGTAATCTCTATCAAGATTTAGTCCACATAAACAAACATACATCCTAATATTCATAGGCATTGGTTGAGTATTTCCACAATTCGAGCAAGTTTTAGTAGATGGAAACCATTTGTCTATTTTGACAAGTTGTTTCCCTTGTCCTTTTAGTTTGTACTGTAAGAAAGAAGTGAACATTCCCCACCCATTATCAGCTATGCTTTTGCCGAATTTAAGTGCTTGTGACATTCCTTTCATGTCTAAATCCTCAATTACAATAGCATCAAAGTTAGACACTAACTCCGTTGATTTATGGTGAAGAAAGTTCTTACGTTGATTGGCTACTTTCTCTTGAATTTTAGCTACTCGAATTCGTTGTTTATTCCAATTGGAAGAGCCTTTCTTTTTACGGGAAAGTTTACGTTGTTCTTTTGCTAATTTCTCAAGCATTTGTCGATAATACTTGGGGTAATTGGCTTTCTCACCCTCGCTATCGACAAACAACCCATCCATCGCAAAGTCTAACCCTACAACGTCTTGAATTTCTTTAGCTTCGATCTCCTTCTCACACTCTGTAAGAATAGAAATATAGTATTTTCCTGATGCAGTCATAGATAGGGTACAGGATTTCATTTTGCATTCCAAAGGTATTTCTCTGTGTTGTTTGATTTTAACCTTTTTCAGTTTAGGTAATTTGATATGACCATCGAACAATTCAATATTTCCATTGACGAGATTTGTTGTGTAACTTTGTTTATGTCGTTTACTTTTGAATTTTGGAAACTTAGCGTTACCTTTGAAAAAGGCTTTATATGCCTTATCTAAGTTCAGTTGAGCGTTCGCTAATGCCAAGGAGTCCACTTCTTTTAGCCATTCGAATTCTTTTTTGT
>NZ_JAMQKB010000050.1 GCF_028416575.1 Terrihalobacillus insolitus
TCAAAGATATAAATTTATCTTTAGCATAGTCTGAAATGGGATCATCCATCACTTTCCTTCGATACTTCACGACTAACACAAGATGGTAATACATCAAGAACACTGAATGGTTATTACTGTCTAACTTTTGGGCTATCGCCCAACCGAAATTCATCTCCCCCTTACCGTTGGGCTACGCCCTTTACACGCTTGAAGAGGGAGACTTCTTTCGGAAGTACGTTAAATTTAACCCTGTTGATTTAAAGTATTTCGAAAGTAATTTCCACAGTATATCTTCTAACATTTCATATTTTTTAACTATTGAATCACGGTACACTTCAATCGTAATGTCCTCTGGATTTTTCAAATTTGTGAAATTATCTACTACATTTTTTAAATGCATAAACATTCTGGTTGCATGGTTATAAGAAAGACGTAACGACTCATTATATTTGTCCGTACCCTCTACCATAACATCACCCACTTTGTATTGATTATATACATTATTATACATCCTATACTATAACTTAAGTTTCGCACCTTAAACCCATGGCGCAGCCTGCTTGATGGTGTGGAAAAACAGTTCCAAAAGCTAGTTCGTCAATACTACTTTATATTTCATACGCCGTAATCTCGACGGATGTCCGAAAAAACCTTCATAGCAGGTTTTGTATCTTCTTGCACGTAATCCACATATCCTTTTTTCAACTCGGCATCCAACTCTTCTTCTGTTAAACTGGAAGCTCCTACAGGTTTTGTGGCAGGAATCTTAACATCAAAAGGAATTCCTCTCTGCATTACAACCTGTTTCAAGAATATGTTGACTGCATTGGATAATGGAATACCTAATTGTCCCAAAACGGCTTCTGCTTGTTCTTTAAGTTCAGGCTCAAGCCTTACATAGAGATTTGTTGTTTTAGCCATTACCAATCACTCCTTCCATATTGTTATTATATGAAGCTGTATTTACAAAAGCAATACATTCGCAAGATTATGTGGTGCCTCCTTGCACAAAAATAAGACCAAATAACTCACAACAAATTGTGCAAAACTGGACTGGAAGGGATTAGTGTGATTATGTAAATAAACTGGCAAGCTCAAAACATGCACTTTTGACCGACTATAGTTTTTACAAAGTTGGGACTGTATATCCTTTGTGGGGGTTAATAACGTGCCCAGTTAGTTAGATCAGTGCTACTTGTTATGCCTGGGTTGAGCGTTTACTCATTTGCACTTCAATCATCTCCACTTAGCAATTAAAAAAATCCTCGGGACACACTCTCCCCGAGGGTTTCACTTCATTTATTGTATTATGACATGGAGATCTTATGTCTCCTTACAAATTATCATCCATTCATCAACTTCCACTGACTGAATCGATCTTCAGCAATATCTTCCCAATATTCTTGTTGTTCTCCATATGTAAATGGGCTTCACCAACATTTTTTAGATCAAACACTTGATCAACAATCGGTTTCAGCTTACCGGCCTTGAATAAAGGTAAGGTAGCTTCGGCAAACTCGTTTGTTAGCAACGCTTTATAATCATCTGTTCGTGGAGTGAGCAGAGTTCCCTTTAACTGTACTCTCTTTTGCATGATTTCCATTAGATTTAGCTTCTCAACCTCGGCGCCACCTAGTAATCCAATTAAAATCCAGCGTCCATCCAACGCAACACTTGCCATATTTCTCTTAAAGTACGAGGCGCCGACAAAATCTAAAATGACATCAACTCCCTTATTCTCAGTAGCCTTCAACACTTCCTGATCAAAAGCTTGTTCCTTATAATTAATCGTCACATCTGCACCAAGACTCCTGCAGAACACAAGTTTCCTCTCTGATCCCGCAGTTGTTAATACCTTTGCGTCGACCAACTGCTTAGAGAGCTGAATGGCTGCTGTTCCGACTCCGCTTCCCCCGGCATGAATCAAAACGGATTCCTTCTCTCCCAACTCTCCAAGCCAAAACAACGTTTGATAGGCGGTTAAAAATACCTCTGGAATGGCTGCTGCTTCTTCCAACGATAGATTATCTGGAACCACCATTGCACGGTCTGCGGGCATGACCGCATATTCTGCATAACCTCCGCCATTCACTAACCCCATAACACGCGTGCCAACTTCCACTCCCGAATCCGAACCCACTTCTTCCACGACTCCTGCAACCTCAATTCCGAGCACCGGGTTAGCGAGGTAGGATGGGCCTCGCTGGCGACTGAGAATGTCCGTCCGATTCACGCCTGCATAGCATACTTTTATCAATAATTCATCAGACATAACAGAAGGCTTCGGTTGATCCACCATCTGCAACTGATCAACTCCACCTGGCTGTTTCACTGTTATTGCTTTCATCTTTTTCACTCCTTAAAACTAAATCGTATTGTCAAAAGTTTCTTAGTAAAATCTATTATTTTTGCCTAAATAACAAGCTCCTTAAGTTAGAGATTTTACCATAGTATAATAACTACTACCTGGGGGATAGTCTTTAATTTCACCCACAACTTGGTATCCTTTCATTTCATAAAAAGAACGAGCTTGAAATTCAAAAGTAGTTAATAATGCCTTTTTTGCGCCCTTCTCTTTGGCGACTTTTTCAGTATTATCAAGTAGTACCCCACCTAAACCTTTACCTCTATGTTCTTCACTAAACCAAAAATCGTTAATTTCTACCCAATCCCAGTAAACTTCTGCACTAATACCACCAATCCATTGTTCTTTATTATCTGACACAATAATATTTATGGGCTGTACAGCATCATTTTTTCTTACTTCTCTATGGTGTAATGAATGCTCATTATTAAATTCCTTAATTTTTGTGTGCAAAAAAGTTGAAAACTTCTCACTATTCTCCAACAAGATTTCTATATTATAATGCATATTCCTTCTCCCAATTTTTTATTATGTAATAACCGTCATTCCATTAACCCGTCAAGAGTTTTCAAAAAATACTATCTGTAATCCTTAATACCATTTTCGAAAGCTTGAATATCATCATTTTCAATCCCATGCAAAGCTTCCATTAATGCAAATGTACTTTTATAAAATTTTACTCGCTTAGAGATTTGCTTACCATTCGGGTATAAATCCATACACATATTAAAAAAAGCTTCGCCGTAACTAGATAATATCCCTGCGAAGTCATATGCTGGGTCTCCTAAACCTGAACCCCCGAAATCAATTATCCCCGAAACTTTACAAGTATCTGGTTGCCATATGATATTGGATGCCCCAAAATCACCGTGTATAAGCATTGTTTTTAAGTTATATGTATCACTAACGAGGAAGGTTTCAAACGAATTAATTATTTCGTCTTGAGCTTCCTTTCTAATAAAAGGAAAAAGCTTGTTTTCTATTTTTTGATATAGTTCAGCCATTTCTTCGCGAGGATCATTATCTTCTAGTTGTAGAAACACATCTGCTTTTTCTTTTGGAATAGAATGAAGTTCTTTAAGAAATGTAACAAGTTGTGATGCTATTCCTTGTACCAAATCCCCTTTCTCAATTCGTTCAAGGCTATCTCTCCATAAAGGAGATCCTTGAATTAAGCTATATCCAGAAAAAACTTTTCCTACTTCTAATTCTTCGAAAGACTGATAAATCGGATATGGAATTGGAATTGATACCCTATTTTTTATGTATTCCAATATTCCCGTTTCTTTTTTCAATTTTATTACATCTTTTTATATTTTGGAAATCTAAATACTAGTGATTTATCTTTTCACGGGCGAGAAGACCCCCACTTCCATTATGTGAAGGTGGGTAACACCAATAATAAGTGGGGGATGAATCGCCCCACCGAAGGAGATGAAATTTCTTGACTTAGAACATTTGTTCTGATAAAATTTAA
>NZ_JAMQKB010000051.1 GCF_028416575.1 Terrihalobacillus insolitus
CCCTCAGAGACGATGAGGTTGATAGGTTCGAGGTGGAAGCGTGGTGACACGTGTAGCTGACGAATACTAATCGATCGAGGACTTAACTATATGTTTTATATGTCTTTCGTTCTTATCTAGTTTTGAAAGTACACAAAACAATGTAGTACTTGAAATTTGAATAACTGTTTGGTGGTAATGGCGGAGAGGTCACACCTGTTCCCATGCCGAACACAGAAGTTAAGCTCTCCAGCGCCGATGGTAGTTGGGGCATTGCCCCTGCGAGAGTAGGACACCGCCAAGCTACATATTATATGGAAAATGAAATAGTAAGCACATTAGGAAGCAAAAGATAGTCAATATTCTCCTTTTGAGATTTATTCCACCGTAGCTCAGTGGTAGAGCAATCGGCTGTTAACCGATCGGTCGTAGGTTCGAATCCTACCGGTGGAGCCAATTGCTTCCATAGCTCAGTCGGTAGAGCGCTTCCATGGTAAGGAAGAGGTCGCCGGTTCAAGTCCGGCTGGAAGCTCTGTTATTAGTTGGCCCGTTGGTCAAGTGGTTAAGACACCGCCCTTTCACGGCGGTAACACGGGTTCGAATCCCGTACGGGTCACCACTTTAAGGAAAGTTCAGTGCATTGGAGGATTAGCTCAGCTGGGAGAGCACTTGCCTTACAAGCAAGGGGTCGCAGGTTCGAGCCCTGCATCCTCCACCATTATTTGCCGGCCTAGCTCAATTGGTAGAGCAACTGACTTGTAATCAGTAGGTTGGGGGTTCAAGTCCTCTGGCCGGCACCATTTTTTATCTTGTCGGAGGGGTAGCGAAGAGGCTAAACGCGGCGGACTGTAAATCCGCTCCTACCGGGTTCGCAGGTTCGAATCCTGCCCCCTCCATCATTAACGATTAACTAAGTGAAACGCATGTTCTATAACACTGTTTCTGTTGGGCCATAGCCAAGCGGTAAGGCAACGGTTTTTGGTACCGTCATGCGCTGGTTCGAATCCAGCTGGCCCAGCCAATTTCTAAGAGCCATTAGCTCAGCTGGTAGAGCATCTGACTTTTAATCAGAGGGTCGGAGGTTCGAATCCTCCATGGCTCATCTAAATACTTTATGGGTACTGGATTCTCACCTACGGTTCCCCTTGTCTTGATTAAAAACATAAAGCGGAGACAAGGACTAGCCTAACGGCGTCGGAATCCTCCATGGCTCATCTAAATACTTTATGGGTACTGGATTCTCACCTACGGTTCCCCTTGTCTTGATTGAAATCACAAAGCGGAGACAAGGACTAGCCTAACGGCGTCGGAATCCTCCATGGCTCATCTAAATACTTTATGGGTATTGGATTCTCACCTACGGTTCCCCTTGTCTTGATTGAAATCACAAAGCGGAGACAAGGACTAGCCTAACGGCGTCGGAATCCTCCATGGCTCATCTAAATACTTTATGGGTATTGGATTCTCACCTACGGTTCCCCTTGTCTTGATTAAAAACATAAAGCGGAGACAAGGACTAGCCTAACGGCGTCGGAATCCTCCATGGCTCATCTAAATACTTTATGGGTACTGGATTCTCACTTACGGTTCCCTTTGTCAAGGTGCCGACTTCTGCTCCATTTAGGGGCCTTAGCTCAGCTGGGAGAGCGCCTGCTTTGCACGCAGGAGGTCAGCGGTTCGATCCCGCTAGGCTCCACCATTTACATAACTTATCAAGACCATTTCGTTAGTAAAATAACGAAATGGTCTTTTTTTTATAAAGCGTAAAAAACTTTCTTAATTACGATTTTCGGATTATAGTATAGAAAAAGCTTCTTGGCTGAATGATTTCCAAACAATTATAAATTCGATTAATCATGTGGAATATGGTTGTAAAAAGTGATTTTTATTTGGATATGAGTAAAAATCACCTCAAAAAGTGGAGTAAAGTCTTCTAGTTTAACGTACCTCCGAAAGAAGTCTCCCTCTTCAAGCGTGTAAAGGGCGTAGCCCAACGGTAAGGGGGAGATGAATTTCAGTTGGGCGATAGCCCAAAGGCTTATTCTTTCTTCTAAATATGGTATAATCAGTATTATAAATTAAAAGAACTGATATAACAATGAAGCTAGACAGTAATAACCATTCAGTGTTCTTGATGTATTACCATCTTGTGTTAGTCGTGAAGTATCGAAGGAAAGTGATGGATGATCCCATTTCAGACTATGCTAAAGATAAATTTATATCTTTGAGTGAAAAATACAATATTACATTGGTCGAATGGAACCACGATATTGACCATGTTCATATTTTGTTCAAAGCACAACCCAACAGTGAATTATCGAAATTCATCAATGCCTATAAAAGTTCCAGTTCAAGACTTATCAAGAAGGATTTTCCCCATGTTCGCAAAAAGTTATGGAAAGAAATGTTTTGGTCAAGAAGCTTTTGTTTGTTGACGACTGGCGGTTCATCTATTGAAGTGGTGAAAACGTATATTGAAAATCAAGGGATAAAGTGAGGTGATTTGATATGGCTAAACACAATAAGGCGTATAAGTTTCGATTATATCCAACGGAAGAACAGGCATTAGTGATACGTAAAACCTTTGGCTGTGTTCGCTTTGTCTATAAGAGGATGTTCAAAAAGTCACCAAATGATAAGCTGTGCATCTCTTCGTTGGCTTGTTTTTCCGGTCCTTGGAAAAGAAGCCCGCTTTTCCTTCGTGCGATGTATAATCGAGGAAGCTTTCCTTGTGCTCATGTAGGTTATGTCTACACTGCGCTCCTCAAAACTACGCCGCCTCGACCTGCTTGCTTCTAATTCGGCGACTTTTTGAACACGCACTATAACAAAATGTTATCAGAACGAAAAGCAACGTATGAAAGCCTAAAAGATGATAAAGATGCATTAAATAAGGTCAAACACCCTACTCCTGCCAAATACAAGAAAGAATATGAATGGCTAAAAGAAGTGGACTCATTAGCGTTGGCAAATGCACAATTAAATTTAGATAAGGCATATAAAGCCTTTTTCAGAGGTGTTGCTAAGTTTCCGAAATTCAAAAGCAAACGGCACAAGCAAAGCTACACAACAAATGTTGTCAATGGAAACATTCAGTTGTTGGATGGTCATATCAAATTACCTAAATTGAAAATGGTTAAAATAAAGCAACATCGAGCAATTCCTTCAGAGTACAAAATCAAATCTTGTACCCTATCTATGTCTGCATCGGGAAAATACTATATTTCTATTCTTACAGAGTACGAGAAGGAGATTGAAAGCAAAGAAATTAAAAAAGTAGTTGGATTAGATTTTGCGATGGATGGGTTGTTTGTCGATAGCGAGGGTGAGAAAGCCAATTACCCTAAGTTTTATCGACAAATGCTTGAGGAATTAGCAAAAGAACAACGTAAACTTTCCCGTAAAAAGAAAGGCTCTTCAAATTGGAATAAACAACGTATTCGAGTAGCTAAAACTCAAGAGAAAGTTGCCAATCAACGCAAGAATTTTCTTCACCATAAATCAAAGGAGTTAGTATCTACCTTTGACGCTGTTGTGATTGAAGATTTAGATATGAAAGGTATGTCACAAGCTCTAAAGTTTGGCAAAAGTGTCTC
>NZ_JAMQKB010000052.1 GCF_028416575.1 Terrihalobacillus insolitus
GTCAAAAGGTTATGTATAGTAAATGATAATGTAAAGTAAGTCAATATATTCAGGTGAAATTCGAAGAATTTTGTTGACTTACTTTACATTATCACCCGATATTATAGATAGGCAGCTGCCTAATATAATATCGGGAGGTCTTTCTAATGAAGAGTGAAAAGAAACAAACGCTTTGTGAAATTACTTCGGAAGTGGAGGCTTATTTTGACGGTCTTTCATATCACAAAGTGAGAATTAGGGTTTATCAAAATGGATGGAAACTTCTAAAGCAATTCATGGAAGAGCATCGAATGAAATTCTTTAATGCGAAGGTGTGTGATGCGTTCATAACAAGCGTATTGAACGAAATGTCCTATAGTGATCTTAGCAAGAAAGAAAAGGACACAATACGGAGTGCTAATGTACTTACTGAATATCAAACTACTGGTATGATAAGGTTCCGATCCGTTCGAAAGGATTATAACTTTGAAGGAGAAATAGGAAACCTTATGCAATCTTTTCTATCCTACAGAAAAGCGCAAGGGATGTCGGAAGACACTATAACTAGCAACAAATTATACCTCCATAGATTTTTGACCTATCTTAATTCGAATAGCATTTTGGTTCTTTCCGACCTTGGCAAACAACAAATTCTAGGTTTTATCAACACCCTTGGCTTTTCCTCCAAATCGACAATACACTGTACGCTAAGTTCTATACGTTGCTTTCTTAGGTATTTATTTGATAATAAGTATCTAGATTATGATTTAACGTATCTTGTTCCTAAAAGCAGTTACAAAAAAGAAGCACGCCTTCCAACAACCTATACAAAAGAAGAAATAGAACGATTATTGAATGCCGTTGATAGAAGTAGTCCAAAAGGTAAAAGAGATATAGCAATGATACTATTAGCGGCCAGGCTTGGATTGAGAGCCTCGGATATTTGTGGATTAAAATTTGAAAATATATATTGGGAAACCAATACAATACACCTTATTCAACGGAAAACTAAAGAAAAAATTGAACTCCCTCTTTTAGCTGAAATTGGAAATGTAATTATTGATTACCTTAAATATGGAAGACCTTCATCAGATCTTCCATATATATTTTTACGTGCTGCTCAACCATATGACAAGCTTGAAGAACCAACTCTTCATAGTATTGTTTCCTTTTATTTAAAACGGGCAGGCATCAAGAATGCCGATCAAAAGAAACATGGTCCGCATGCCTTGCGGCACAGTCTTGCAGGAATACTTCTGGAACAAAAGACACCAGTTCCAGTTATTTCAGAAGTGCTTGGACATTCAAATACGGAGAGTACAAAAACTTATCTCAGAATTGATCTGAAATCTCTTCGTCAATGCGCCTTGGAAGTACCAAAAATCCAATCACCTTATTACCAGGAGGTGTATTGAAATGGAATTATCAGGCATTAATGCTTATCTAATAGATCAATATATAGCTTTCAAAAGAAATATGGGCTACGCCCTAAGCAGCACCTCCAACTTTAAAACGTTTGATGACTTTACAATCAAAAATGATGCAAATTCAGTTGGTTTGACAAGGGAATTGGCGGACAAATGGATAGAAATACGTTCGAACGAATCTGAGGTTACTAGATATAAGAGAGTTAATGATATCCGTAACTTTTGCATCTATCTGAATCAATTGGGATATCAGTCTTACATTCCAAGATTGCCTAAAAAATATCAATCAACTTTTACACCATATATTTTTTCGGAAAAAAGGCTAAAATCATTCTTTACCGCATGTGACACAATAAGAGTAAAGGATAATACATCTAATATGAAATTTATACTACCTGTAGTTTTTCGTCTTATTTACGGCTGTGGATTAAGGATAAATGAAGCATTATCACTTAAAAATAAGGATGTGAATCTTGAAGAAGGTTATATTATTGTACGGGAAACGAAAAATGGGAGTGACCGAATACTTCCTCTTTCCGATTCTTTAATAACTATCGGTAAGCAATATAAGAAAATGATTCATTTATCAGTAAATGAATCCGATGATTACTTTTTTATACAGAAGAATGGTGATAGGTACGCTTCGGATACAGTATATAGGTGGTTCCGTAAAATTCTATGGGAAGCTGGTATTTCTCATGGTGGTAAGGGTTTGGGACCACGAGTACATGATCTTAGACATTCATTCAGTGTGCATTCATTGGCGGAAATGTCCCGTAAGGGACTGGATCTATACTATTCTCTTCCCATTCTTTCTAAATACTTGGGGCACAATTCATTGGAAGCAACTGATAAGTATGTCAGATTAACCTCGGATATGTACCCGGAGTTAATTGAAGATGTAAACAAACTGTGTTCATACTTGTTTCCGGAGGTGAAGCAAAATGAAACCTACTGATTTTTCATATTATCTTACAGGGTTTCTCACAAAGTTTCTCCCAGGAGAAGTTGGAGCAAGTCAAAACACCATAGCATCCTACAGGGATACGTTTATTATTTTTCTGCGCTTCTTAAACGATGAAAAAGAGATCCCCACAGATGTTTTAACCTTGAATAAGATAACAAAAGATTTAGTGGTGGAATATTTGGATTGGACTGAAAGGGTGCGTAGATGTAGCACATCAACAAGGAATGTGCGATTAGCAGCACTTCACTCTTTTTTTAAATATCTCCAATATGAGAATCCAGACAATCTATTGGAATGGCAGAAAATCCTTTCTATTCCTGTCAAAAGGAACAAAAAGAAAACTATAAACTATCTAACCCCTGATGGGATAAAGTTACTGTTAAAAATGCCAAATTTAGATACCATCACTGGACGCCGTGATTTAGCGCTATTAACACTAATGTATGAAACAGGGGCTAGAGTACAGGAAATAATAGACTTAACGCCATCAATGGTTAGATTTGAGAAACCATATACAATAAAACTAATTGGAAAAGGAAACAAAGCCAGGATTGTACCTTTAATGGAACCAGCTGTACAGGTTCTAAGGAGATATATGGAAGAACAAGGTCTTTTCGGAAATTCTTCGAATTTATATCCTCTGTTTTTCAACAAAAGGAAGGAGAATCTGACTAGAGCTGGAGTGAACTATATATTAGCAAAATATAAGAATTTAGCACGAGAAGAAGATAAAACATTGATTCCAGAAGTGTTTACCTGTCATTGTCTTAGACATACGAAAGCTATGCATCTACTTCAAGCCGGTGTAAACCTTGTATATATAAGAGATATTCTTGGTCACAGTTCTGTACAGGTAACAGAAATTTACGCCAAAGTAGACTCAAAACAAAAAAGAGAAGCTATAGAGAAGGCATACGTTGATGTAACACCATCAGAGGAACCAAAGTGGCAAGAAAATGATAACTTATTGACTTGGCTAAAGAACTTCAACAAGTAGGGTCAAAATGATAATGTAAAGTGACTCTAAGATATTATCACAATCTGACAGCAAACAAAGAGCTTACTTTACATTATCATTTACTATACATAACCTTTTGAC
>NZ_JAMQKB010000053.1 GCF_028416575.1 Terrihalobacillus insolitus
AAGATGAAGTGGTTACACCAATTCCTGAAAATGTTGCCGTGTACGAAAAATTATACAAAGAATATTCAACATTACATGACTACTTTGGCCGCGGCGAAAATGATGTCATGAAGCGATTAAAATCATTAAGAAATCAATCGGAGTAACTAAGAAAAACATTCCATTTCACGAAGCAAGTCTTATTTTTGCGGTTGTTATGGGGTGTTTTTTCTATTATATTGATTAGGATAATGGATAATAAGTAAATTAACCTAATCAATCATGATACAATTAATCTAAATCAAACGCTAAGGGAATATCCAGTAAGGTAGTCTTTTCGGAAATTTTTTAGAAAGTCTACCATGACAGTGCTATTAGGAGGGGAAATATGCAACGAGGTACATTCAAATGGATGAAATCATTAAACAAGTCGGCGATATTAAATAAAATCAGAACAAGCGGGCCGATTTCAAGAGCGCAATTAGCAAAAGATACAAAGCTTACCCCTCCAACAGTTAGTACCATTGTGAAAGAATTGATTGATGAAGGAATAGTTAAAGAGAGTTCGCTTGGTGAATCCCAAGGTGGTCGAAAACCGACGATGCTTGTGATTAATAGTAGTGCTTTTTACATAATTGGTGTTGATGCGGGGTCTCAATCGGTTGACTATGTACTCTCAGATTTATCGGGAAAGATTATTGATCGCTCCTCTAGAGAATTGCTATCATCTGTGACAAAGAATGAATTCTTATCTATTTTAAAAGACGGCATTCATGCTATTTTTCAAACAAATCTTAACAATAAAGATAACGTAATAGGTATTGGGGTTGCCATGCATGGTGTCGTTGATATAGATACTGGAACATCCCTATTTGCACCTAATTTAGGCTTAACGGATATACCAATAAAAGTAGTACTCGAAAAAGAATTTGATCTCATCGTTAAAATTGAAAATGATGCTAGAGCCATGGCATTAGGTGAGGCATGGTTTGGTCAAAAAGAAAAATCTGATAGTATGATAGCTGTTAATATTGGTCGAGGAGTTGGTGCAGGAGTTGTGATTGATGGCAAGTTGTACCATGGTGCAAATGACATTGCTGGAGAAATTGGTCACATGACGATTGATATATACGGTGAAGTTTGTCAATGTGGGAATCGTGGTTGTCTTCAAACAATAGTATCTGGTCCATCAATTGCCAAGCGTGCAATCCATGCAGTACAAGAACATCAACATCAACATAGCAGTTTGTTAAATCTAGTGGAGAATGATATTGGGAAAATAACTGGAGAAACGGTTTATCGTGCTGCAAAGGAAGGAGATCTAACTTCTATACATATATTAGAAGATACGGGAACAGTGTTAGGAATTGGGTTAACAAACTTAATTCACATTATGAATCCAAGAAAAATTATTCTGGGTGGTGGAGTTTCTAGAGCTAACGAATTTATCTTGGAGCCTATCCGACAAGCAATCGAACACCGTGCTTTGACTCCAAAGACCAAACGGACCGAAGTTGTAATAACTACTCATGAAGATGACGCCACATTGTTAGGATCTATTGCATTACTTCTAGAAGAACTTTTTAATCCAGAACGATCATATTACAAGGTCTAAAAGACAGGAGCAGTTGCCTGTCTTTTTATTTTAATTCATAAGAAATATAAACCAACATATATTGATTGTACGTACAAATTGTATTAAAATAAAAGATATACAAATATCCTATACGTACAAGGTGTTGAAATAGAAAGGTGTGTAGTAATGTTAGAAGAATTAAAGCAATCGGTCTTAGAAGCAAATCTGGCTCTTCCAAAACACGGGTTGGTGACTTTTACTTGGGGTAATGTAAGCGGATTCAATAGAGAAAAAGGGCTGATCGTGATTAAACCAAGTGGCGTGTCATACGATGAGTTGAGACGCGACGATATGGTAGTTGTAGATTTAAACGGAAAAGTGGTAGAGGGGAATCTAAATCCCTCATCTGATACACCTACACATATCGTTTTGTATAAGAACTTTACAAACATTGGCGGAATTGTACACACGCATGCACCATGGTCGACAAGCTGGGCGCAAGCGGGTAAAGGGATCCCCCCTTTAGGTACAACACATGCTGACTATTTTTACGGGACAGTGCCATGTACCCGTTCAATGACGAAAGATGAAATCCAGGGAGCATACGAACATGAAACTGGCAAAGTGATAGTGGAGACATTTAACCAAACGAATCCACAAGAAATACCAGGTGTATTAGTCCATAGCCATGCACCATTTACATGGGGGAAGGATCCAAATGAGGCAGTATACAATGCGGTAGTTTTAGAAGAAGTTGCTAAAATGGCTTTGCACACGTACCAGCTAAATCCAAATGCCTGTTCAATGGATCAAGCACTCTTAGATAAACATTACCTTCGCAAACATGGTTCAAAGGCATATTATGGTCAGAAAAAGTAGGGAGGAGAGCGACAATGGGGGAAAAGTATGCAATTGGAATTGACTATGGTACAGAATCAGGTAGAGCTGTACTTGTTTC
The DNA here is from genome assembly GCF_028416575.1 of Terrihalobacillus insolitus. Classification (GTDB taxonomy): domain Bacteria; phylum Bacillota; class Bacilli; order Bacillales; family Amphibacillaceae; genus Terrihalobacillus; species Terrihalobacillus insolitus. The sequence continues at coordinate 2,514 of NZ_JAMQKB010000053.1, forward strand.
TTTAAAGAATGGGAGAGAAGTGGCGGACCATGTTACACCATACCCACATGGTGTGATTGATCAAGCTCTACCAGAATCAAACATAGAATTAGGCTTTGAATGGGCCCTTCAGCATCCTGGTGATTACCTAGAGGTGCTAAAACAATCGGTTCCTGCGGTGATAAAAGAATCTGGCGTTTATTCAGAAGATGTTATCGGAATCGGAATCGACTTTACGGCATGTACGATGCTGCCTATTGATCAATCAGGTGAACCGTTATGCTTTAATCCTGCTTTAAAAGACAATCCACACAGCTGGGTCAAGCTTTGGAAGCACCATGCAGCCCAAGCAGAAGCAAATGAATTGAACCGAATTGCATCAGAAAGAGGAGAAGCCTTTTTACCACGTTATGGTGGGAAAATTTCATCGGAGTGGATGATTGCGAAGGTGTGGCAAATTCTTAATGAAGCACCAGACATTTATGCTGAAGCAGATCAATTTGTCGAAGCAAC
>NZ_JAMQKB010000054.1 GCF_028416575.1 Terrihalobacillus insolitus
TGATTGAAAGGTGACAGTGCGACTATTGTTCAATGGGAAAAATTGCAATTGGGACAAAAAAACAGAACTGAAAAGATGTTCTGTTTTTTTGTCCCAACTACAATTCTTTCCTTAATAATTATAGCACATTCCACTTTGAATAAGGCTAGTCTGCATATTCGGATAGTTTGTCTCATATATTTTAGTGCGGGTAGGAGGGAGCGATGTGCACATTGTCACCGCGGAGGAAATGTACGAAATGGAACGTTTTACCATTAAGGAAAGAGGGATCGACGAAAGAATATTAATGGAGAACTCTGGAAGAGCAGTAGCTAATAAGGCTGTACAACATTTGAAAGAAGATCAAAATGTCCTTGTTCTTGTTGGAGGGGGCAACAATGGCGGGGACGGATTTGTCGTGGCTCGTCGTTATTGAACCAGAAATACTGTCTGAAGGTTTTGCAATTGGTACCAGATGAAAAAGGTAAAGGAGAAGCGTCGTACCACAAACAGCTTTACCTTCATAGGGTGGACAGGTTTAAGTACTTCAAGGAAGTGACTGGACGAGAAGGATGCTGCTAGAAGCTGACATCATTGACGCGATGCTCGGTATTGGAATAACTGGACAGCTACGAGAGTCGTATCGATCTGTAATCGAAACAATCAAACCAATACTCCCACAAAGGAAATCAAGGAAAAGGATTCATTGTTGGAGATTCTAAAGAAATGCCTGGTTGGAATTTCCCGATGTTCTAACTCCACATCCAGGAGAAATGGCATCAATTTTGAATGCGCCGATCAACAAATTGTTGGAAAAGCCTTTTTCTTAATCGAGACAATTTCGATGGAATACTACATTTATTTCGTTTAAATGGAAGCATACCCCATTATTACAGATCCAATGGTTGATCAGTGGGTGCGCGTAACTGGTAAAGCGGATTTTGCAAAGGGTGGTAGTGAGAAAGTTCTTTCTGGTATTCTCCTTGTCATGCTAATGCAAAATGAAATGATTCCGCAAGCATTGTCTAATGGTTGCTTCATCCATGGAAAAGCGGCAGATCTATTAGTGAGGAACTATCATTTCCAGTATGACCTATTAGCTACTATCTTTCGTACATTTTCATTGTAAAGCGGTGTTTTCACGTTCCCTTTGTCCATTGAAACGAGACAAAGGAGTTGTGATCATGAGAAAATATTTAGGCCTATGTATCCTTGCCTTGTTAGTCGTTGTTTTATCAGCCTGTGGAGAACAATCAAAAGAAGAGGTTGTTAAAGAGCTAGATAGTAAGCTCGAAAATATGGAAGGCTATAAAGCACAGGCAAGCATGAATCTAAAAACTGGAGAAAAAAGCCAAACGTATAACATCGATATTTGGCATAAAAAGAAAAATTATTATCGGGTTTTATTAAAGAATGACAACGACGAAAAAGGAAATCAAGTTATTTTGCGTAACGATGATGGTGTATTTGTTTTAACACCCGCACTAAACAAAAGCTTTAAATTTAAAAGTGATTGGCCTGATAATACGAGCCAACCATATCTTTACCAGTCGTTAGTAAAAGACATTAAAAATGATAGTGAAGCGACATTTAAGTCAACGGAGAAATATTATGTATTTGAAACAAAAACGAACTATCAAAACAACAATAACCTGCCATTCCAAGAGATCTATTTTGACAAAAAAACCTATACTCCAGTTAAAGTGAAGGTATTAGATAAAGAGAAGAATTCATTGGTGGAAGTAAACTTTTCTAAATTTAAATTAAATCCTGAATTTGCAAAAGATGATTTTCAAATTGAAAAAAATATGACTAGCGGAGTAACAGGTGTTCCGACAATGGCAGAGGATCAGCCAACTAATTTTAGCGTTCTTTATCCTATGAATGAGTTAAATGCTGAGCTCGTTGAAACGAAGGAAGTAGAGTTAGAAGACGGAAAACGCGTTATTCTATCTTATGAAGGTGAAAAGAATTTCACATTAATGCAAGAAAGAGTGGAATCATATCCAGCTAGTGCACCTACTACTGTAAAAGGGGAGCCAATTAACCTAGGATTCACGGTTGGTGCAATCACTTCAAATTCGATTGAGTGGAACTATAATGGAACCAACTTCTATTTAGCGAGTGAAGACCTAACAAGAGAAGAAATGATTGATGTAGCAAGCTCTGTTCAGGGCAAAGAAGTAAAATAATATGCAGCAAGCAGACTCAGTTGAATTCGAGTCTGCTTTTATTTTTGGTGAGATTCATCGTTTTTATTGCTTTAGCTGACACACAGGCCCTTATTCAGCAAAAATTCGAGGTTTTGGCGGGATTAGCGGACTGAGAGGCCGTTAATTGCCAAAAAGCCAACCATAAATAGCCCTATTGTAGCAAATAACGTCCTGTGAGTCCGCTAAACCAAGGAAAACGGCTATTTTTCTGCAAATAACGGCCTCTCAGTCCGCATAGAATTTTTAGCGGACTCACAGGCCCTTATTCGGCGAAAATCTGAGGTTTTGGCGGGA
>NZ_JAMQKB010000055.1 GCF_028416575.1 Terrihalobacillus insolitus
CCCGAGTTTGGTGACATAAATTTCCAATCCCTTTATTGTCAAGGGTTTAAAGAGTTATTGTGATTTTTGTAGTCCTAACAAAATTGTTAAAATAATATGATTAACCCTTGATATATAGGGTATTTGGTGTATACTCATGGTAGTCCCAATTATATCCATGGGAGGGCTACCATGTTCCTGAAAAAAGTTACCATTCGTAGAAGCGAAAAAGTCTATAATTACTATAAAATTGTTACTTCTTATCGCGATAAAGACGGCAAACCAAAGCACCGCGTGGTCCAAAATCTTGGAGCACTTTCCGATGAGGACGCAAATCGAATGCGGCTGATCATTAAGTCGCAACAGGATTCTGATCTGGTTTTGGCCAAAAGCAGTGATGTCGTAGTGACAAAGCATTGGCTCTATCTTCCGGTTATGGTGCTGCACACTTTGTGGAAGAAACTTGAATTGCATCGTTTTTTCTCTAATTCCATACTTGCCGAAGCACTTGTATTAAATCGTTGTATCAAACCGTTGAGTAAAATTAATGTTGTGGATTGGATGCACTCAACAGTATTGCCAAGTCTTTATGATGATGACATCCTTCCTGATAATTTTGCTATTTATCGGGAGCTTGATCATCTGAACGCTCATGAAACGGATCTACAGACACACATTTATAATCAGTTGGCCAGCCTTGATCAATCCATAGGGGAAGCGATGTTCTATGATATCACCTCTACCTATATGGAAGGTAGTAAATGTGTGATTTCCAAATTTGGATATTCTCGTGATCATAGACAAGATCGGGAACAAGTTGTCATTGCCTTATTAGTGACTCCTGAAGGCTCACCGTTTTATTGGAAAGTGCTTGATGGAAATACACAGGATATCACTACCTTACCTTGGTTGATTGAGGAATTAAAAGAGCGATTTTCCCTAAAAACCTGCCACATGGTATTTGACCGCGGTATGGTTTCCAAAGATCATTTGGATCTGTTGGAAGATAAAAAAATGACCTATTTATCGGCCATGGATAAAAATGAAATGGCTTGTCATCCATTATTTGAGCGGGTAATGCCAAAAGCTGTTACACCAGATAATTACAAGCAACGACTGACGTTACAAAACTTTGAACCAATTGAAAACAAACGCTTCTTTATTCGAGAAGAAAAAGAGGGAAAGCGCCGGTATATATTTTCATTTGAGGTTTCGCGTTTTTATGAGGATATCGAATCACGAGAAAATAGAATAAAACAAGCATTTACTTGGATGGAAGCTGAAAATGCAACTCTGTCCGAGGCTAAAAAGTCACGTAAGGCGGAAACGACTGTAAGAAAAGTACAGAAGATGCTTTCCAAGAAAAAACTAAAAGCCTTCATGAATGTATCGGTTATTCCGATTGAACTTGAAGTACTTAAAAAAGATGGAAAAACCCGCACTGTACACAGTTTTCGTGTTTGCGCTGAAGTGGATCCAGAAAAGGAAAAAGAAGTGCGAAAACGTGATGGGATTACCTGCTTTATTACCAACGAAACATCTCTGGACAAAGAAGAAGTGGTTTTCAAATATCGTGCGAAAAATAAAATTGAAGAAGCTTTTCGAGAGATGAAATCTCAACTGGCACTTCGCCCTGTTTATCTAACAAGGCCTGAAAGAGTGAAAGCGCATGTCAGTGTATGTGTGCTGGCCTATTTATTAAGAAACACTATCGAATTACTTATGCAGAAATCGAATCAGGATATGACGGCGAGCAATGCACTTCAAAAATTGGAAAGTTGTCAACTGAACGAAGTTGGACTTAAAGATCAAAAAGGAAAGTCGATAACTGCCACGGAAATGACAAAAGAACAACGTCAAATTACAGAATGGCTGGATGCAACAAAGGAAATCAAGCAAACAAGCATTAAAAAAATAGTGGAAAAACTAAAAAAGAGCATGTAGTGACAACAAGCTTTTTTCTACATGCCTCTAACCCTTGATACGACTGCAATTGGAAAAATTTAACGCCAAACTCGGG
>NZ_JAMQKB010000056.1 GCF_028416575.1 Terrihalobacillus insolitus
GTTTATCGTAAAATCCCGACAACATATTGACTATTGTTTATAGCCAGTGGCATTGTGTGTGCCTAACAATGGGCAGCCACGTCATTGCCACTGGCATTTGAACCGACACTGAACCAGACTGCGGACAAAATAGAACTCCTGCTGCATGTGGGTATAGGTTTTAGCACCCTGTGATTTTAGGTATTAATGAGACTGGTTATCTTGTCGAGTGTAGTTATGATTTGTTTTAGCACCCTGTGATTTTAGGTATTAATGAGACAGACCAGGAAGGGCGGCGGTAAAACGTGATGTTTTAGCACCCTGTGATTTTAGGTATTAATGAGACAAGAGGATGCGAGGATGACAATCAAAGTGCGTTTTAGCACCCTGTGATTTTAGGTATTAATGAGACATGTCAACGTAGTAGCACTTAACGATCTGTGTTTTAGCACCCTGTGATTTTAGGTATTAATGAGACATGTCAACGTAGTAGCACTTAACGATCTGTGTTTTAGCACCCTGTGATTTTAGGTATTAATGAGACTTATTATTTTTGGTAATAACGGTATGACCAGTTTTAGCACCCTGTGATTTTAGGTATTAATGAGACATGACGTGGACACAGGTATTTATGTCTATAGTTTTAGCACCCTGTGATTTTAGGTATTAATGAGACCATTTTTGTTTTGGAGACATTGAACTCTGGGTTTTAGCACCCTGTGATTTTAGGTATTAATGAGACATATGAACCTATGATTAAAGTTGGCGAAGTTTTAGCACCCTGTGATTTTAGGTATTAATGAGACATTACAAGAAACAATAAGAGAAGAGGTTTGTTTTAGCACCCTGTGATTTTAGGTATTAATGAGACAGTATAAAGAAAATTGGGATGCGGAATACAGTTTTAGCACCCTGTGATTTTAGGTATTAATGAGACCATATTAGTAATATTAAATTGAAAAGAACCGTTTTAGCACCCTGTGATTTTAGGTATTAATGAGACACCATTTGACTCTAATGTTTTACGTTTATTGTTTTAGCACCCTGTGATCCCCCTCTGTTAGGATAGTTGTCGTACCCGCTTAGATGTTATAGTTTAAGTAAATGACACGGAGGTTGGTTCGATATGACAAAGAAAAATGGAATACGATATACGCAAGAACGCAAAACGGCTATTACGAAACGGATGATGCTACCACACAATGAAGCCGTGGCTCATATTGCGAAAGAAGAAGGCATTTCAGAAGTGACATTGTACAAATGGCGAAAAGAAGCTCGAACAGATGGTGCGGCGACACCTGGTAATGGACAAACAAGTGACAAATGGAGTAGCGAAGATAAGTTTTTAGTCGTGATGGAGACATTCTCGATGAATGAGGCAGAGCTTGGATCCTATTGCCGTAAGAAAGGTCTCTATCGGGAACAAATTGAAGCATGGAAAGATTCCTGTCTTCAAGCAAATGGACAAGCATTGAATCCATCCAAGCAGTTAAATGGTGTATTGAAGGAAGAACAGAAACGTGGCAAACAGCTAGAAAAAGAGCTACAGAAGAAAGATAAGGCACTGGCAGAAGCTGCCGCTTTATTACTGTTGCGAAAAAAGGCCCAAGCGATTTGGGGGGACGACGAGGGAGAATGATTAGCCCTTCAAATCGCGTATTCGCCATTGAACTCATACAAGAAGCAAATCAAAACGGCGCTCGATTAACAAAGGCATGCGAGGAACTCAACATTAGCGTTCGAACGTACGAACGTTGGGTAGCAGAATATGGAGTAAAAGTTGATCAACGCCCACTTGTAGAGCGTCCCGTACCGAAAAATAAGTTGTCCGAAGCAGAAAGAGAAGAAATACTCACGGTCGTCAACCAAGAGGCCTACGCTGATTTACCACCGACACAAATTGTCCCGAAACTGGCGGACAAAGGCATATACCTTGCATCCGAATCCACGTACTACCGTGTATTACGGGAAGAAAAAATGCAACATCACCGAGGTCGCA
>NZ_JAMQKB010000057.1 GCF_028416575.1 Terrihalobacillus insolitus
GTAGTGTCCTACCAAGGGAATGTTCCGATTCCTCCTGTTGCCCCAAAACTTGGGTGTCTTCCGAATTTAGAGTGTTCCCCTGGCCCTATGTTATAGACCTACACGCTGACTGTTTCCCGGCTGGTTGACCCTCCTGCAAAGCAGAGGGAGGCACGTGCACTGTCAGCCCCCGGTGTATTCCAATAGCTCGCAAGGCTGTCGTTCATAGGTTTTCCAGGGACATCTCAGCATCGTAGGCGCTACAACCCTTAAACAAAGGAGGTGATCACGATGACTTCACCCTTGTTCGTCGGAATTGATGTAAGCAGTAAGAGCAACGTCATCTGTTGCTTAACCCGGGACGAAGCGAAACGACCGCTTAGCCGATTTACCATTACCAACAATCGTCCCGGCATCAAGGAGTTACAAGACCGTATTACCAAGCTTGTGAAAAAGCACGGATACGAGCAACTTCTGTTTGGACTAGAGCACACCGGAAGTTACTCAACTCACGCTGCCATGTACCTGTGCCGTCATCTCGATTTTGGAGTTCCAGAAAAAAATGTCTATGTCTTTAATCCCAGTCTTATCAAACAATTCAAGAAATCAAATTATCTGGACGCTCCCAAAAATGATCAGGCAGATGCCTGGTACATTGCGGCCAAGCTTCGTGCCGGAAACCTTCCGCATCCTTTTACATGGAGCGAGCCACAAATGGCCTTACAACGGCTGACACGTACGCGCTACCATCTGATGCAGGATTTAACACGGGAAAGCAATTTCCTCATGACCAACTTGTATTTGAAGTTCAGTGACTATTCGATTACTGGTCCCTTCAAACGCAACAAGTTGGGAGCCACCTCCCTAGCCGTCATGGAGGAATTCGAATCCGTTGAAGACTTGGCCGGCATGCCTGTGGACAAGCTAATTGACTTCCTTGTGCTTCACGGCAAAAATCGCTTTGATGATCCGGAAGCTGTTGCCCGTTCGTTAAAAAAGGCAGCGCGTTCTTCCTATCGTTTGCCAGACTCGATGGCAGACTCTGTTAATCTGGCGATGGCTTCCAGTATTCGTGTCATCCGGACAGTACAGGAACAACTGAAAGTGTTGAAAAAGGCGATTGTAGACCATTTGGAAACGATCCCTCAAACGCTGGAAACCGTTCCCGGGATTGGCCCTATATTCGCCTCCGGAATCCTAGCGGAAGTCAATATTGCGGAATTTAAACACCAGCAACAGTTGGCTAAATTCGGCGGGTTGGCCTGGAACCAAAACCAATCCGGTGATTTTACTGCCAAACGAACACGGCTGATTCAATCCGGCAACCGCTATCTCAAATACTACCTCGTGGAGGCAGCAAACAGTGTTCGGGTGCACGACCCTGTTTACGCACAGTATTATGCCAAAAAGCTAGCGGAGCCGAAACAATTTGCCGAGAAACGTGCCCTTGCGCTTACAGCTCGTAAACTAGTGCGGTTGATCTTTTACCTGCTGAAGAACAACCAAATTTACCACCAGGAAGGAGGGATTCAACATAAAAATAGCTAACTTTTTACTAAGTTGAATCTATCCATCTATTAATTGGTTATAATGTTAATAATTGTAATCCAATTAGGGTGGGCTTAGTTCAGTATTGCCTTTTTTAAGTAACAACGCCTTCAAAGCAGCAAGGTTTATTAATATTTACCTTGACATAATACCGCTGCTCTA
>NZ_JAMQKB010000058.1 GCF_028416575.1 Terrihalobacillus insolitus
CAGCTCTGAAGAGTAAATTTATCTTTAAAGTTGTTTAATATCGAAAAACCACTTATCCACATATGTTAAATTTTACCATTAGGTTTTTCTTTTATTTTTGTGTATAAGTGCCGAATTTCTATTATTTGTTATAAAAATTGTGGATAACTCATTTGCTTCTTTTTATTTATCACCACCTCTGTTAAAATAAATTTATTAGGTAAACCTTACTTGAATGGGTTTTACCATTGTAGCTATATCCTCGCCTGTTAAAATTCGTGTGCGAAACGCTTCTAACAGGTCCGAGGATATTTCTTTTGCTGTTTTTTTCAACTTCTTAAATATCTTCGCCCCGTTTTCATATAGTTGCATAAGGATATCGGTAATCTGGGTCAAGAGGTAGTGATTCTTCATTGCTTGATGATCAAGACTTCCAGCATGTTCGATGTGATAGCGAATGTTTTTCTGGCGATTGAACCCTTGATTCTCTATCTTCCAACGACTTCGTCCGACGCCAACCATTTTTTTTGCATTTCGTTTTGTTAGCTTGATGTTGGTGATGAATAAAAAGGATTTATCCTTTCCTTCTTCGTTCTCAAGGGTTCCTTCCAAGACATTCAGGGATCTTTCCTGATAGGAGATGTCATTCACCCAAAAAAGGGGACCATTTGTATCGCTCTTAATTGATTTAATGGTCTGAAATTCATTTGCGACACTCCTAATCCGTCCTTCTTTAAATCGCATCATGAATACCCACTTATAGGAATCGCAACGTTTGAACACACTTTCGCAGGCATAAAGACTGTCTCCAAGAATGCAGATTGGCAGTCTTTTATAGGTATCTTTGAGTTTTTTCGCCAATCGGTGAAAAGCGTTCAACTCACAATCCTGTTTAGGTACATCCTCAGACTCATTTTCGATAAACTCCGAGCCGATACTCAACACCATATCTCCCACAACGAGTTTCGCTTCCAGCACATGATGCATGTATACCGTTCGTTTCTCATCTGTTTCTTCGTTTTTATATTCCCGTTTCAAACAGTGATCGCAATGTTTTTCCGAGAAACTAAATAGTCCAGTCCCATCAATGATGACTCCCCAATATTTCCCGTTAATCCGGTAACGTTCCAAGCATCGTTTGTTTAACAGTTCCTGAATCATGTATGTTCTAATAGCTTCTAATTCACCTGGCTCTAATCTCTCTAGGAAATTGTTGATGGTATCGTAATGTGGAAGTTCTTCTAATTCCTTCAAGCCGATAACCTTTTGGATATTTTTAATACATTCCTCTTTATTAAAATTGCTTGTCATCCCGCGCATACTCTTTAAATCACACGCATTCTTAAGAATCATCATCAAAAGAATAACATCGCATTGATAATAGATATAACTTTGGTGTCTCGGATCTTTCACTTGATTTAGCTTCACAAATAATTCATTAAAATAGTGTTTCTTGATTTTTGCAAACTCGATAAAATAATTTACCTCTGTTTCCTGGTCTCTTTTTTCCTTTCGCGTTGCCAATTTTCATTCCCCCCTAAAATACGCCATTTATCAGCATTTATTACACTCAATTTTACCATTTTTAGCATATTTAGGGTTGGTATTTTATCAAATTATCTCGAAAAATTTTTTACTCTTCAGTGCTG
>NZ_JAMQKB010000059.1 GCF_028416575.1 Terrihalobacillus insolitus
GCTGACTTCGATGTTGCAACAGAACGTTGCATACTTAATCGAAGATCGTTTCATCTTGCTCGAATGAAAAACTAGCTTTTTCTTACTTGACATTACTGGTTGTTTTGTTCAGTTTTCAAGGATCAAATAATTTAGATCATGGTGGAGCCTAGCGGGATCGAACCGCTGACCTCCTGCGTGCAAAGCAGGCGCTCTCCCAGCTGAGCTAAGGCCCCAAAAGGATGGTCGGGAAGACAGGATTTGAACCTGCGACCCCATGGTCCCAAACCATGTGCTCTACCAAGCTGAGCTACTTCCCGATTTATGGCGCGCCCGAGAGGAGTCGAACCCCTAACCTTTTGATCCGTAGTCAAACGCTCTATCCAATTGAGCTACGGGCGCTTAATGGTGCCGAGGGCCGGACTCGAACCGGCACGATAGTTACCTACCGCAGGATTTTAAGTCCTGTGCGTCTGCCAATTCCGCCACCCCGGCATGGCAATTTATAAAACTGGAGCGGAAGACGGGATTCGAACCCGCGACCCCCACCTTGGCAAGGTGGTGTTCTACCACTGAACTACTTCCGCTTGAAATGCGGGTGGAGGGACTTGAACCCCCACGTCAAAGACACTAGATCCTAAGTCTAGCGCGTCTGCCAATTCCGCCACACCCGCTAATATTTTTTAGATGAGCCATGGAGGATTCCGACGTCGTAAGGCTAGTCCTTGTCTCCGCTTTGTATTTAATCAAAGACAAGGGGAACCGTAGGTGAGAATCCAGTACCATAACTTATTTAATGAGCCATGGAGGATTCGAACCTCCGACCCTCTGATTAAAAGTCAGATGCTCTACCAACTGAGCTAATGGCTCACTATCATATAACAATAGTGGTGCCGGCCAGAGGACTTGAACCCCCAACCTACTGATTACAAGTCAGTTGCTCTACCAATTGAGCTAGGCCGGCAAATAATGGTGGAGGATGCAGGGCTCGAACCTGCGACCCCTTGCTTGTAAGGCAAGTGCTCTCCCAGCTGAGCTAATCCTCCGATATTAATACTGCTTGGCGGCGTCCTACTCTCGCAGGGGCAATGCCCCAACTACCATCGGCGCTGGAGAACTTAACTTCTGTGTTCGGCATGGGAACAGGTGTGACCTCTCCGCCATTACCACCAAACAGTTATTCAAATTTCAAGGACAAGATATATTATATTGATCTTTAGGTAAAAAAGCAAGCGTTTTTTTTAAAATATAATTCGTATGGCTTGTTTAGATCGAAATTCACAGGACGCGGGTCAGATCGACGTTGTCACAGGACGTGACGGTCTTAGTCGATCTTCCTTCCATGATCGATCTTCCTTGCTTTGCATACCTTCAAAACTAGATAAGAACGAAAGACATATAAAACATATAGTTAAGTCCTCGATCGATTAGTATTCGTCAGCTACACGTGTCACCACGCTTCCACCTCGAACCTATCAACCTCATCGTCTCT
>NZ_JAMQKB010000005.1 GCF_028416575.1 Terrihalobacillus insolitus
CCCGCAGAGGCTCAAAGTCAAGTGACAAGTTGCACGCGCTAGCTTCAAACAAAGTGCTAAAACTTAGAGAGCTATAAACAAGTTTATGTTCCTTTAAAAAATTGTTCAGTTTAGTGTTGACATACCAGTGTTATGTCACCACTTGACTCCTTTGAAGTCCACTTGTAATGTAATTATTAACCTACGGGAGGGAGAAACTGAATGCTTGAGAACAGTACAATAGACCCTTTTAAGCTTTTAATAGTCTCTCTTGGCAGTGCTGATACAACTTATATAGATATTGATTCAGTATATAAAAAGAGAGAAGATGAGTATTATCGACTTTACAAGGAATCAGAGTATTATAATGATCCGCTTTTCCTTTCGTTTACAACAGAAAATTCTGAAGTAATGAAGAAATCTATCGGTATTATTCTATGGGAAAAGGAACGAGAACAAGATATTATTACTTTAAGTTTGATTAAAAAAACACATAGATTCACCTACAATTATGTGAAGCAAAAAGGAGAAATAGACATAGGTCAATATGCGGAATTTCTATATGATAGGTTTAATAAACCAGGCGATACTTTTCGAATGAGGTATCATTTCGCAGTGTTCGTATATCTATGCGTGCATTTTAAAAAGGTGTTTGATACATTCTCTCCATTTGCTCAACATCTAATGATGTACTTGAAAATGATTGAAAATTCGTTTGAAGAAAGTTTTATCGGTATATCTGATGATTATAGGAAATATAAAGTCAAGATTGAGAAGGACAAACAGGTATTAGGTATTCACAACAGTGGGATACTTAGAGCTTCCGAATATTTTGATAGACAAATATGGAATGAACACAATAACTTCGAAGATGAAACTAGAACCGAGACAGAGCTTAAAGTATTAGATCAAAATTATATGCAAGAATATAAGGAACAATTATTTAGTAGATTAACAAAAAGAAATGGAGAATCAAGGTATTTAGTTGCCCACAATAACCTACTTAGATATTTTGGTCTGGATGGTCGTAATTTACTCGAATCAACCAAACTAACTAAATCAGATGTAAATTCTATTTATGCAAATCTTTATAGCTCGTTAGAAGAGGGAGTAATATCGGAAGATGAAAAAGCACTTCTCACTTCATCAAGCTTTCTTCTGGCAGCCCTTATTAATGAATATAAAAATACAAGGGAAAGGTATTTTGAACAATTGAAGGATTCATTTTATTACGAGATTGATAAAATGAAGAAGGATTTAGTTAAAGAAAAAGAGTCCCTCAAAGCGAAGAGGGAAGAGTTGAAAAAGCAAAAACAGGAGTTCCTTACAACAAATAAAGAACTAACTAAAAATTTGAAAGTTCTTCAAGAAGAATTAAATAAACACAAGAAAAGTTTAATGGTAAAAGAAGGGGAAAATAAAAGAACTAAAAAGGGATCAAAAAGAGTTGAAAGGGCTAAGAGAACACTTATTTAAAAGCCAAATGAGAGAGGTAGAAAAGGTTACGGTAAAAGATGACGATTTTAAACGAATGGTCGATAGGTTTACAACTAAAAAATGCGTTGTAGTTGGTGGTCATCCATCGGTCATCCATCTTGGCAAACAAAATTAAAGGGTGTTTTTCGTGAATTCAACTTTTTAGATGTAGCCCGAGTTTGGCGTTAATTTATTCCAATTGCAGTCGCACCAAGGGTTAGAAGCATGCAGAAGAAATCTTGTTGTCACTACATGCTTTTTTCAAGCCTTTCTACTATCTTTTTGACACTTGTTTGTTTCAATTCTTTAGGGCTCCTCGCTAATTGGTGTGGGGTGTAAAGAAAAAAGATAGAATCATAGTCGGTTTGACATGGAGCCTCGGCGGGCATGATTCACGAGCCAAGCCGCCAATATGAAGGGATATTGGCTCACGCACAGAAATGCTATCATGCCCGCCACTCCACGTAAAACCTCCTGTTCTAGCATCTGCTCCAATACTAAATAGCGGGGAGGCTTCTTTAGTAGCATCTAGCCATTCTATCATTTGACGTTGTTCTTTTGTCATTTCTGTGGCAGTTATCGACTTGCTTGTTGATTTTTAAATCCGACTTCGTTCAGTTGGCAGCTTTCTAGCTTTTGAAGTACATCGTTAGCCGTCATAGCTTGATTCGACTTCTGTATTAGTAATTCAATTGTATTTCTTAATAAATAGGCTAGCACACATACACTGATATGTGCCTTCACTCTTTCAGGTCTTGTGAGATAAACAGGGCGTAGAGCTAGTTGAGACTTCATTTCCCTAAAAGCTTCTTCTATTTTGTTTTTCGCACGGTATTTGTAAACCACTTCATTTTTTTGACAAGGACGTGTCATTAGTAATAAAACAGGTGAGCCCATCACGTTTTTGCATTTCCATTTCTTTTTCCGCGTCTACTTCAGCGTTAATCTGAAAGCTATGTACGATACGAGGCTGTCCGTCTTTTTTAGGTATTTCAAGTTCTATAGGAGTAACCGATATATTCATGATGGATTTTAGCTTTCTCTTGGAAAGCATCTGATGGACCTTTCTTACAGTAGTTTCCTTCTTCCGAGACTTTTTAGCTGCGGATAGGTTAGCATTTTCAGCTTCTATCCATGTGAATGCCTGTTTTATTCGATTTGTACGGGATTCGATATCCTCATAAAAACGTGAAACCTCAAATGAAAATAGGTAACGGCGCTTCCCTACCTTTTCTTCCCGGATAAAGAATCGTTCCTTTTCATCAATTGGTTCAAAGTTCTGTGACATAAGTAGTTGGTTATAGTTTTCTGATGTAACAGCTTTCGGCATTACTTGTTCAAATAACGGATGAGCCGCCATTTCATTTTTATCCATCGCGGATAAGTAGGTCATTTCTTCGCCTTCCAATAGATTCAGATGATCTTGAGAGACCATCCCGCGGTCAAACACCAAGTGGCAGGTCTTTAGGGAAAAACGCTCTTTTAATTCGTTAATCAACCAGGGAAGGGTCGTGACATCCTGTGTATTTCCATCAAGCACTTTCCAATAAAAAGGTGAGCCTTGGGGAGTCACTAATAAAGCAATGACAACTTGTTCCCGATCCGGCCGGTGATCGCGGGAATATCCAAATTTAGAAATAACACACTTACTGCCCTCCATGTAGGTAGAGGTGATATCATAGAACATCGCTTCTTCCATGGAATGATCAAGGTTTGCCAACTGATTATAGATGTGTGTCTGAAGCTCCGGTTCACGAAAGTTCAGGTGGTCAAGCTCCCGGTAAATGGAATAATTATCAGGAATAATGGCATCGTCATAGAGGCCTGGCAACACCGTTGAACGCATCCAATCGACTACATTAATTTTACTCAACGGCTTGATACAGCGGTTCAATACAAGTGCTTCAGCAAGTATGGAATGGGAGAAGAAGTGATGCAATTCGAGTTTTTTCCATAAAGCGTGCAGAACCATAACTGGAAGATAGAGCCAATGGTTTGTCACTACGACATAAACCAATTCTGAGTGCTGTTGCGACTTAATGATCAACCGCATTCGATCAGCGTCTTCTTCGGAAAGCGCCCCAAGATTTTGGACCACGCGGTGCTTTGGTTTGCCATCTTTATCGCGATAGGAAGTAACGATTTTATAATAATTATAGGTTTTTCCGCTTCTGCGGATGGTTACTTTTTTCGAAATTGTTTATATTAATACATCTTACAATTCACATATTTAATTTTAAATAAAATATGCAGAAAATTATTGACGTGTTCGAAAGCAAATGGTAGAGTGAGATTGTAGTAAATATTGTTCAACAATTTTGCTCAAGGGAGGTGAACGATTTTGAGTACCACTTCTAATATGCTCAACACAACAGATAAGGCCTATACGTATATAAAAAAGAAGATCATGAATGGGGATTATAAACCTTCAGAGAAATTAGTAGAGAGCCAATTGGCCACCGATATTGGAGTAAGTAGGAATACTATTCGAAATGCATTAGTTATTCTTCAAAAAGAAAATTTAATTGAAATGGAAAAAAACAAAGGTGCCAAGATTAAGGCATTTACATTAGAGGAAATCAATAACTACCTAGAAATTCGACTTGCATTAGAGGGAGTTATTGGAAGGTCAGTTGCTGCAAATATATCAGATGATTCTATTGAACAGTTGGAACAAATACTGCAGGAGATGGAAGATCTTATTTCAAAGAAAAAATATGATGACTACTCCAAGTTAAATAAAAAGTTTCATAGGGTTATTTACGAATCAGCA
Source organism: Terrihalobacillus insolitus (assembly GCF_028416575.1). GTDB lineage: Bacteria > Bacillota > Bacilli > Bacillales > Amphibacillaceae > Terrihalobacillus > Terrihalobacillus insolitus. Next base: position 4,229 of record NZ_JAMQKB010000005.1, read on the forward strand.
AAAAATCAGCAAGCTGTACAAATGGTTCTAGTCATTAAAACACAATTACTGCGCTTTCACCTTCGAACAATTTTAGTCCCTGGAAGAAGTGATAGTTCGTTGAAAGAACATACCGAAATCCTTACTGCATTAAAAGAACGAGATCAAGATAGAGCAGAAAAAGCGTTAAAGGAACACATATCACATGTTAAAGAAACAATTAACAATTATTATCAATTTTTAATTTAAAATAGGAGGGATTTTATGTCAGTTGATAAATTACTAGATGGAGCGTATGACTTACATGTACATACCGCTCCAGACGTTGTAGAAAGAAAGCTTGATGATTTGGATTTAGCAGAAAGAGCTGCAAAGGTAGGAATAAAGGGATTTGGAATCAAATCTCATTATTTCTGCACTGCAGAACGCGCCCGTCTAGTTCATAAGGTATATCCTTCTGTCAAACCAGTTGGGGCAATTGTTCTGAATAATGCCGTAGGTGGATTTAACCCATTAGCAGTTGAAATGGCAGGCCGCGATGGAGCAAAAATTGTATGGATGCCAACCTTTGACTCTGAAAATGAACAGGCTTTTTTTAGAGCAGGCAAACATAAGAAACTACCATTCTGGGCAAAGCTTCAAACGGAATTAATGGAACAAGGGAAAACAACGGAGAGTATTAAAGTGTTTGAGGGAGACGGGATCACCTTTAAGAAAGAGGTAACGGATGTACTAGATATTATTGCTAATCACAACATGATTTTAGCAACTGGTCACTTAGGTAAGAAAGAAACCTTTGCTATCGTGAAGGCAGCGAAGGAACTTCATGTTAACAATATTATTATTACACATCCAAACTTTCCATCTACTTACTATACAAAGGAAGAGCAAAAAGAGTTAGCTGATTTAGGGGCCTTTATGGAGCATTGCTTTACTACACCTAAAACAGGAAAGATTTCTTGGGAAGAAGTGTATGAGCAAATTAGATATGTTGGTCCTGAACATTGTATTATCTCAACGGACCTAGGACAACCAAGTGCCTTGTATCCAGATGAAGGATTAAGAGAATTTTACACCAATTTGCTTGCCAATGGATTCACATTTGATGAAGTAAAGCAGATGGCACAGGATAACCCAGCACAATTAGTAGAAGGCGGCAAAACAGCTACAGTTTAACACTATCTATTCAGAAGGGACGATTACACAATGAAAAGTCAAAATATTCTGATTGTAAGCGCTCATGCAGCGGATTTCGTATGGAGAGCTGGTGGTACGATTGCAAAGTATATCAAAAATGGTGCGAATGTATCTCTAGTAATTTTAAGCTATGGTGCTAGAGGTGAATCGAATGATCTTTGGAAGCAAGAAGGACAAACATTAGAAAACGTTAAAAATATCAGATATGGAGAAATAAAACAAGCAGCAGAAATTATCGGTGTAACAGATATGGAAATTTGGGACTATAAAGATTACCCAATGGATTTGAATGAAGAACGATTGGATCAAATGGCCAAGAAAATTAGAGAAGTAAAGCCGTATCATATTATCACCCATGCATTTGGCGACGCCTTTAACCCTGACCATCCTGCAGTTGCTAAGTTTGTTCACCAAGCAAGTGTAATGGCTGTGTCTGCAGGTGTGAGAATGGAAGGCCTTCCAAATATAACACAAACAAGAATATTCGGCTTTGAACCGCACCAAACGGAAATAAGTAATTTTACACCGGATACTATTATTGATATTACAGATACCTTTGAAATAAAAAAGAAGGCAATGCAGTGTTTCAAGGCTCAGAATCATTTAATTGAATACTATGGTGAACGAGCAAAAATGAGGGGGAACCATGCGAGAAGAATATCAGGAAATAAGGACTATAAATATGCGGAATCATTTATGCGCTTTTTCCCTTATGTAGGAGGTGAGTTGGTTTAAATGAATAAATACGTAGTGAAAGATTTTCCTAGACCTGATCAAAGCAAAGTTGACATACTTGCCCAGTTTGATGTGGCAACTGTGTATGAGGCACAAGGGAAAACGGGCTTAGTAAGTGATGAATTGAAACCGATTGCAAGTAATCAATCTATTTGTGGTCCAGCTGTAACTGCAGTTTGCTATGCAGGAGACAATTTAATGATTCATGCAGCTATTGAGACATGTAAACCAGGTGATATTCTCGTTATTACAACAGTTGGTGAAAGTAAGTCTGGAATGATTGGTGAATTGATAGTAGAAGCCTTGCGAAAGAGAGGTGTACAGGGAGTCATTATAGATGCTGGAATTCGTGACGTTGCTAGAATTAGAGAATTGGGATTTCCAGTATGGTCAAAAGCAATTTTTTCAGAGGGTACAACAAAGGTCAGAGCAGGCTGGGTTAACGCCCCTACTGTATGCGGAGGAACGACCATTCACCCAGGTGACATCATTTTTGCTGACGACGATGGTGTCGTGAATATAAGGCAAGAAGATATAGACTTTGCAATTGAAAAGTCGAAGCAACGAATGATTAAAGAAGCAAATACAAAAGAAAGAATTGCACGTGGTGAACTCAGTTTGGATTTCTACAATTTGCGTAATGTTTTAAAGGATAATGATGTGGTTTATTACAAGGATATTCAAGAATTAAAGGAGGCAAAACATGAAAAAGTGTAGAGGGATTGTTGTTGTACTGATTACTATGGTTGGTATGTTTCTACTGTCTGCTTGTTCATCTAGTGAGGCTAATGGAGGATCAGATGGAGGCGGAGATTCAATTGTTATTGGAACAGGTGGCTCTTCTGGTACTTACTACGCAGTTGGAGCTGGGATGGCTAAACTATTAAATGACAAATCGGATGTTAACGCTGTTTCTCAAGGTACAAAAGGTGCAATTGAAAACGTACGCCTAGTTCATTCAAAGAGTGTTGACATTGGTATGGGGAACTGGGACGCATTATATTTTGGTTACAATGGAACAGGTCCTTTTGATGGAAAAAAGCAAGATGTTAAAGCCTTAATGACACTTTATTTAAGTGGTGGACAAATGGCTGTTAAAGCTGATTCTGGTATTGAAAGTTATGAAGATTTAAAAGGTAAAAAGGTTAATCTAGGACCTCCAGGATCTACGATTACAGAAATGTCTAAAATCATTTTGAAAACGTACGGAATTGATCCTGAAAAAGATATTGAGCCTTACTACTTAAGCTTTAATGAAGGTGGTACAAAATTACAGGATAACGATTTGGATGCAACTTTTTATGTATCCGGTATCCCGACTGCTGGTTTAATCGATTTAACATCTACAAGTGATATTCGATTACTCTCACTAGATGGAGAAATTGCGGATAAAATTGTGGAGGAGTATCCATATTACGACAAACTAACAATCCCTGCTGGAACGTATAACGGAATCGACTATGACGTTTCAACGCTTCAATTATGGACATCTTTAATGGTACATGCAGATATGCCTGAAGAAAAAGCATATAACATTGTGAAGACACTAATGGAAAATGTAGAGCAATTTCAACAGGTTCATAATGTAGGAAAAGATATATCATTGGAAACTGCTGCAAAGGCACCAATTCCTTTCCATCCAGGAGCGGAAAAGTACTACAAAGAACAGGGTGTATTATCTGAATAACTGGCAAATGAAAGGAAAAGGAGATCAAAAAATGAATAATCTGGGATTTATAGGATTTGGAGAAGCATCTTTTCATATTGCTAGAGGTCTTTCAAGTAATATTGACGTATATGCATTTGATATAAATGCAACTCATAAAGACTTAGGTCCTATTATTGGTGAGCGAGCTGAGCAAGCAAATGTAAAATTACTTCCTTCATTAGAGGAACTCGCACAATCATGCACCATCATACTTTCTGCAACTAGTGCGAAAATTGCGCTGAAAATAGCTCAAGATTGTTTACCTTATATACAGCCTGATCATACGTATGTAGATATGAATGCGGCATCACCAATGGTCAAAGAAGAAATTGAGAAGATCTTGTCGGAAAAAAATGTTTCATTCGTAGATGTAGCTGTTATGGGTTCTGTACCCGCATATGGACACAAGGTTCCCATGCTATTAAGTGGAAGTGGTGCATCGGAATTTTTCACCTTTGGTAAGGCCCTTAATATGGATTTTAAAGTCATTAGTGACCAACCTGGTGGTTCGTCAGCTATCAAAATGGTACGTAGCATATTTATGAAAGGGTTTACAATGCTAGCGATTGAAACGCTACAGGCTGGAATCAAATATGATATTGTTGATGAAATAATGGAGTCAATCGGACATACAATAGACGCGACTGAATTTAAAAAGCTTGCCAATAACCTAATTACAAGAACTGCCATCCATTCGGAAAGAAGAGTAGCAGAAATGGAAGAGGTACTATCTACTTTGGAACGTTTCCAAGTAGATAGTACACTATCAAATGCAACGAAGGAAAAATTAAAACAAATATCAGAGCAACATCTAGCAGCCTATTTTGACTATCGACCCCCTGATGACTTAATGGAAGTCATTAAAGTTCTGGATGGAATGGAGGTATCGACTTGAGTAATCCTATTATAAACACAAAGAATATTATCTTGTTTGTGTCCCTACTACTAGCTGGATTTCACTTATATACTGCATCCTTTGGTATATTACCTAGCTATTTCCAATCTTCCTTCCACTGGGGGGCTATAGCAACCATCATATTTTTGTTAAAACCCTTAAAGATAAAAAGCCTTCGTATAGTAGATTATGCGTTGATTTTAATTAATTGGTACCTCGTATTCTATCTAATAACTGTACAAGATGAATTAGTTACTAGAGCAGGTGCCTACACGACTCAAGAGGTACTATTAGGTATTCTTGCATTATTGATTGGTTTGGAAGCTGCCCGAAGAACACTAGGATATATATTACCAGTTTTAAGTATTCTATTTATTTTTTACGCCATGTTTGGAAATCTATTTCCTGGAATGCTTCAAACAGCAAGTTTCTCATTAGATCGAATTTCACCATATTTGTATACGGGAAATGATGGACTATTTGGACAAGTACTTTTGGTATCAGCACAGTTTATCTTTTTATTCGTCCTGTTTGGTGCTATTTTGAACATAACGGGCGCTGGTACCTTTTTCGTTAACCTAGCTTATTCCATTGCCGGAAAGGTTTCCGGTGGTCCGGCACAAGCTGCGGTTCTCTCTAGTATGTTGATGGGTACAATTAATGGAAGTGGTGCGGCAAATGTTGTTACTACTGGATCGTTCACCATCCCGCTAATGAAGCGTGTTGGTTTCAAACCAGCTTATGCGGGTGCGGTAGAAGCGGTTGCATCGAACGGTGGACAGATTATGCCACCTGTTATGGGTGCTGTTGCATTTTTAATGGCCGAGATAACGGGGATATCGTACACAAGTATTCTAGTAGCAGCTTTAATTCCTGCGTTATTATACTTTATCACATTGTCCAGTAGTGTATATTTTAATGCTAAGAAAAATAACTTTAAAGGATTGCCATCAAGTGAATTACCTTCATTTTGGAAGACATTTAAAGAAGGATGGTTGTATTTAGTTCCCTTGATTTTACTAGTTGTTATATTAGTAGCGGGGTACAGTCCACAAAAAGCTGCTTTTTACTCTATAGTTGTAACATTTCTAGTTGGCCTTATTAAGGATCGTGCTAAAATGACGTTCAAGAACATTTTAGACGCTTTATATAATGCGGCGAAAGGTATTATGCCAATAGCTTCTGCCTGTTTAGTAGCCGGTTCTATAATGGGTATCATCCAATTGACCGGTTTAGGCATAAAAATAAGCGGAATACTGGAAATGCTTGCGGATGGAAGTCTATTAATTGCATTAATATTAACGATGTTAACTAGTCTATTACTTGGCATGGGGCTACCAACATCTGCAGCATATTTGATCCTTGCTGTTCTAGTTGCACCGGCACTCGTTAATATGGGCGTTTCTACAATGGCAGCACACTTATTTATTTTATATTACGGAGCATTATCAACTATTACTCCACCAGTTGCCCTATCTGTATTTGCGGCAGCAGGTTTAGCTGAGTCAAATGTATGGAAGACAGGGGTAGAAGCTGTCAAACTAGCCTCCGCAGGGTTCATTATTCCTTTTATGTTCACCTATAATGATGTGCTATTACTAAATGGTGAACTTTGGCCAACTATTCTTGCTGTATCCACTGCTCTATTAGGATGTATTAGTTTAGCAATGGCCTTCATGGGATGGTTCTTAGTTAATTTACGCTTTCCAACAAAATGCATTTTATTAGTTGGAGCTATCTTGCTATTGATTCCTTCACCGTTCTATTTAAGTATTATAGGGTTGGTTCTAAATCTTGTTACACTATTTATAGAAACTAAGACAAATCATAGAACGGAAACAACCACTAACACTGTTCAGGCTGTCAAAACTGAAAACTCTTAATATAAAAAGGTACCATTCAAAGTAATCATTAAAGTGGACCCCATGTCAAGGACACTTTGAAAAAAACCACTAACTTTTTTCGCTTATACCTCTTATGCTTGCTTCATAGGAGCGGTGACAAAAGCACACGTTCAAAACTTAGAGCGTGTGCTTTTGTCATCCATTAGAAATATGAAGAAACATTATTTATCAAGTATGGAAGCATTAGAGTTTTCTGTTTTTCAAGATGAACATGCGTTACGAATCTACCCCAATTGGATGGTAAGAAATTTTGAATCTTTAACAGAAAAGGAACAATGGGATTACTTTCTCGCCTATCGAAAAGTTGCCGATCAAATGGTATCCGAATCATATCTTGTTGATCAATTAAAATGGATATTAAAGCATCCATCCATCGAATTAGAGTATGATTTATGTGTAAAGGCACTATTCGATCCCGATTTCTATGGAACGACGTATTTCGACCAGGGAAATGGGACAAATTACAGGAAAAATATGCAGCACGACTCCAACAAGAAATTAATCTTGAAGAGGAACAACAACAGGCAGATCTGGCGTCTTCACCAGAGGAGCCAGAGGACACACTCCCGTTTTAATAAAAGCTGCATATTGATTAGGAGATAACTTTGCGAGATCCCATTGGTAGCGTTCGTTATTGTAGTAATCCATATAGTCATCGATTTGATAGAAAGTACCGCAAAAGTAAGTACGTTGCTTAGATTCCCTAAATCGTCTTTCATGTGGCCAAAGAAAGATTCCTGCGGTGCATTGTCCCAACAATTCCCTCGACGTGACATGGATTGCCGTAATTCTTTATCATTCAGTAGCGATTGAAATTGCATACTGGTATAGTGTACGCCCTAGTCGGATAAGGATAAGGTTTTCTAATCGGACATACGAGGTTATATTTATTCATCAGTCGTTGAATCTTCTTGCGGTTCATGACGATTCCTGTTTGAAGCAAACGCATATAGATGCCTCTTGATCCCTTGGCATATCCACGATATTGATAGGCTTCTAGAATCAATTCAAAATCAGTGCGATCTTGTTTCTCTCGCTCCTTACGCTTCTCTTCCTGTCCCAGCCATGAATAATAGCCTGAACGAGAAACCTGAGCAATGTCACATAACCACTTGATATTCAAGAGGTTTTGATCTCTTTCCGTTAATGTTAGGATGAGTTGATATTTTTCTTGGGAAAAGCTTTGGTTGCTTTGCGATTGATAAAATTCATTTTTTTTAAAGCATCAATTTGTTGTTTTTGTAAAGCGACTTGATGTTGGAGATAGGCGATTTCTTCATCAGGAGCACGCTCTTTCGTTTGACGGCGTCCAGAAAGTTGCGTACGTAGATCTGTAAAACCTTCTATTCTATCCGCCATTTTTCGTATCCTGTTAGAAAAACTTTTAATTCTTTGTTTCCCTACTACTTGTGTATCAAACCCTGCTTCTCTAAAGATTTGTGTAGGAAACTTCCCTTGATCTAATTCATGCATGAAATGTTGCTTATAGGCTTCAGAATACGTAATATCTTTGTTGGAAACCTTATCCACATAAGGATTCCTTCTTAGTTTTTCTATCTGTTTATCCGAAAAATAATGCACGCCCATGTGATCAACTCCCGCTTATAATTATTATAAAATAAGTATACGACAAAGAACCCTATAAAACAGAACGGATAGGTAGTTTTTTATCCGTGTCTATTTTATAGGGTCCAGTTTATTTAGAGAAGGTAGTTTTTTATTAATCTGTACTTATGCCATCTCTGTTCCACTAAACCTTTTTGGATTAAGTTATGCAAATGCTCTCTTACTAATTCATCTTGCTTAGCCTCTTCCAGGTTTAATTTATTTTCTCTAGCAACTTCTAATATTCCCATACTTTCTTGCTCCTTTATATCATGGTGTACCAGTAAAAACACTTAACGGACTTTAAAAATTATATAGATTTTATAATAGATGAGTTTTTCCAGTTGTGAGCAGCATTATTCTTCCTAGCTAAATGCTTTTCTAAGTATATCATGGTAGTTTCAATCTTTTGATGGCCAAGGGCTTGCATGATCCGGAAAACATCTGCTCCTTCTTCCGCGCTAATAATAGCGAATCCGTGTCTTAGTGTATGTGGTGATATTATGCTTTCTCTATGCTTTATGAAGTCAAATCCTGTTTTTTGGATAGCTTGTGTTAGATAGTTGGACAGATACTTATAGGAGTAGGGATTGTGTTTTGACGTGACAAAAATAGGGAAAGTATCTTCTTTACTTAAAACAGTATCTAACCCTCTTCTTTTTCTGCACTTAACGATTGTATCAAAAACATTCGGATGAATTAAAACCTCTCTTTTTTCATTCCCTTTTCCTGTTACCTCTAACCAGTACGCTTGTTCCTCATAAGTAAGGTCACAAATTCTTGCCGTGCACAATTCTCTGACGCGAAGGCCAGTAGTGACAAATACGGATAACAAACTATAAATGATGGGGTGATCCTTATAGTAGTTTATTAATTGAAGTACCTCTCCCGAATTAATATCCCTATTGGGTCTATCCCGCTTATGAATGTTTACGCTCTTGAAAGCGTCATGGATAGGATGCAGAATATATCCTTTGGAGTAAAGGAATTGTAAAAAAGATTTGAACAGACCTGTTTTTCTTGAAATCGTTGCTACGGAATATGGCTTTTTCCCTTTTCCTAAAGGTGCTTTTTTTAACCAGGATTGGAAATTGCGGATATTCCTTCTCTTAATGCTGTTTAGAAGGGTAAAAACGTCCAATTTATCGGAGTCAAAATCAAATAGAGATCCGTTAGCAGCGAAAAGGTGGTATATCCACAATAATTCGCGTAAGTATTCTCTTTTTGTATCTTCGACTCGGTTTTTATTTTCGTCCTGATCTTTCTCCTGGTGAACAAATAAATAAATCATTTCTAAATCATTAAATTGGGAATAATCTTCTTCATCCTCATCCTCATAATCAATTACATCTAACATTTTTTCCAAATAGTCTTTATTGGACATTACCTGTACAAGGTTTTTAATACTTTCTTTTTCATGAATATTTATGACGTTATATACTTCTTTAAACTGAGCCATTTCATTGTTTTTAATTGTTATCATATCCATATATATATCCTCCAATTCCATATAGTAATATCTTATTTAAAGCTTAGAGCAATAAACTAAATAGATAAATATGTTGTTAATTATAAATATTATACGACAGTGTAATTATACATTATTAACCTATATATATATCATTATACTAGAAAAATAGATTATTTGTCTATTATCTTTATACTGTTATATATTTGGTAATATATAAATAAATATATGAATATATAATTAATTAATAGACAATATACATATATACTGTTATAGTATATATGTGAAAGGTATATTTTTCCTTTCCTTTTACAATAGAGCATTTTAGAAGGGAGGCTAGTACATAATGGAACATGTTGATGAAACAATTATTACTTGTTCAGTTTGTGGTAGGAACTTTGATGAAGGAGATGTAAACATTATTGATTATGATTTAGACCTTTGTATATCTTGTGAGAAGAAGCATTTAGAATCCTCAAAGGAAATAAAAGGTCCGTATGACGTAACTTATCAGCATTACAAAGGTAATATTTACATTTCAAAGCAAAATCCTTCCCAGGAGATTCAGGGGACGAATATAGCTTTGGGAGACCCATTTTATTCCGATAAAGATTTACGGGTATTAGGATATGTTATCAGAAAAGGGGGGAAGTGGACTCATAACCACGACAAATACATGGACCTTGATGAGATTATATGGTCAGTATTAAAGTCTTACGGTTGGTATAACGAATACTGCTATCAATTACTTGGCACAAGTTAAAAAACTTTAAGAAAGAATGTTTCAGATGAAAGGTTAAGGTATGTTTTAAAGGGTGGAGGGTACCTTCTCTTGCTCGAAAAAAAAGGGTGGCCAAATTAATAGTAGAAAAGCTTTTCAGAGCATCCTAGCAGACTATGACAAGAATGGATTGTATAGGCTTTTAAAAGAAGAACCTAATCGGGATAGTAAACCGGATAGGAGGATTATATGAAGGAATTACACTTTGGAGAAATGGAAGAGGGAGTAACGTATTTCTCTTCCGATTCTCCATATAAAAATTTTACGGAAATAAGACGAAAACAAGACATTATTCAGGTGTCATTCATTGAAATAAACAATGAAAAGAAAATAAACACAGTGTCTTACCCAATTGAGATCATCCATTTAGTAGATGGATATCAAAAGGCAACTTTAGAAGATTTAACTTTGAATCTATTTAAAGGGGTTGCGATTAAGATATACCAACTATTTGAAAATGGACAGTTACCAGATTCGATTGAATCAAAAATATCAATAGAACCATAGGCGGAAAGCACCTGTATTTATTGCGATAAGGAATAAAGGATGGAGGGTTTGCTATGAATGAGCCGCTCCAAGAACTACTAACAGAACATATACCAATTCAGTATTACGATAATGGTTGGATGATGTATCATCCTTATTTTCACCCTAACCATATGAAAAAATATAGCGATTCCGATTGTGAATATCTGTGTAAGTATTATGAAATAGATGGCGTGGAGCTTATGTCATTAGCATTAGGTAGACCACCTAAATCTATTGTTCAGAAGATCCATATTTTAAAAAAGAACAACCTATATGAGCATTACAAAAATCTCAACAAACATTGGTTATAAAAGGAGATGACGAAGATGAACGTATCAATTAAAAAAACGGTAGTGAACAAGGTTAGGTTTGGTGAAGGCAACAGTGTAAATATCAGGACTCACTTTTTAACTCACTATCCAATGGGTTTGCGGATTCAAGAATGCGCTTTAAGTCTTTCAAATAACGTGGAAGTTAAATTGGTTATCGGCGATGATGTGGTGATTAAAAAACAAACGATCAAAAAATCTATTTTAGAGAACCCTGATATTCAAAAATTGAAGGATGAAGTTAAACAAATGTGTCTTGAAGCGGGAACATACCTTTCCAACGGCAATGAAACAATATATGCTGTATAAATAATTAAAATTCCATTCTATTATCCATCCTTTTCATGTGTTCTTGAAAGGGGTGGATAATATCTTTTTATAATACGGATTTCTACTATATAATTAGTGTGTTAACTATATATATATATCAAAGGATATTATGAAATATAAATCAAAATAAGATAGGGGAACTACAATTGACAGTTTGGATAAGGTTTATAAGATCGTTTGAAGTAGATAGTGGCCATATCGGAGAGAAGGGGTCTATTTTATATGTCAATTAACGGGAAGTATCTTACAACAAAGCAAGTAGCAGAAGAATTAAACGTATCTGTCCCAACCATCTATAAATACGTGAAAGAAAAAAAGTTAAGGCCAGTGTACGAAGACAAATGGCAGATTGATGAAACACTTCTATTTAGGCCGGAAGATGTTGAACAAGTAAAGGAAAGTCTTACTAAGCCGGGTCTCACAACAGGCGAGGTTGCTAAAGAATTGGGGGTTCATCCTACGACGGTAGCTTCTTATATTAACCAGGGAATATTAAGTGCAACTAAGCAACTTTACATGGGAAGAGAATTATACTTTATTAGCGAAGCAGAACTCGAGTCTTTTAAAGAACATAACACTTTTCAAAAGAATCGCGAAAAGAAGCAGTTTTTTACTAAGGATAAAAAATATTTTTTGTTCCAACGAATGCAGAATAAAGAAGAGTCTATTTTAGGTAGGATTATGGATTTAGATGGTGATAAAGGAAAGGTAGTGACAGAGGAAGGGAGAACAATTCCTTTATCTAATTTGGAGAACGAAGGTTTTACCAGGGTAGAAACTTTCAAGGAGAAAAAGTATATAACAAAGCGGGGATATGCTTATTTTCAATTCCATTTACCAAATCATATTTCTTCTCCAATTTTCGACATAATAGAGATGTTTTATAGAGAGATTGGCTTCAAAAATATAAGGTTGACTGTAAACGATGGGATTATGGATTTAGAAGTGAAGCCAGTTTTGTTATCAAGTATTGTAGAATCAACTAACCCACATGAAATCAAAATTTTAAAAGATCACATTAAAAGAGGAACTGTATCTGTCCGCCATAATGGGGTCTTAATAGATAGTGAAATAGAGCCTTTAGTTGTTCCTATTCCTACAAAGCTAAAAGAAGATCTAAAAGATGCAGCTGATAAGCAAGGTATCACATTAGAGAAATATGTATTAGGTCTTTTACAAGAAAAGATGTATCAATATAAAATAGGGGAAGAGTAAATGAAAATAGTCTTTTTTCAAGTAGAATTTTCGTTTGTTAGTGGACAATTATCAAATATATGGTAATATCGAATATAAGAAAAACGAATATTTCAGGCAAAAGCCCAAAGTGATTTCGGTATGTAGTGCCGAAACCTCATTTTGGGCTTTTTTCTGTTCAGAAAGGAGAAATAACATTGAATAGAACCTCTCAACAATTAGAGGCCAGGAAGAAAAATGAAAAAATTGAAATGGTATTAAATCATTCTGTAGAGGGGGAAGCTTTTATTCTTTCTCCGGGGTGGGAATGGAAAAAGATAGTCCTAAACTATTTTAATAGGGTGCAGCAAAAGGATTTAACAGTAGAAAAACTCCTGCAAATATTAAAGTCCAAAGGAGTTGTATTTGGGCAGAAGGATACGCTTGTACAATACCCAGTGATAAAGTGCTTAGAGTATATTGCGAAAATAAGCAATCAAGAAATTGAACTAAATATAGGTGATGGAAAGTGATATCTAATGAAAATAACTAGAACTATAATAATATTCATTCTGGCACTTCTTTTATCTGCTTGTACTTCCATCCCAAAACCTTCTTATGACTCGAATGAGAGTGTTGACCTTAAGAAAAGTCCGGAAGAGGGAGTTAAAGAGTTGAATGTAGCTCTTAAAGAGGGTAATTGGATAATAGCAGATGTTAAGCAAATAACAGACGGCGATACCATTGATATAAGAAACCTTAATCTAGAATACGTTAACGATCCGGAGCTTAAACAACGATTGTCTGGATTGCCCTCTGACGTTACTGTCAGATTTATTGCCGTAGATGCACCTGAAATTACTAAAGGTAAAAATCAATTATATGGTAAAGAGGGTAAAGCGCTTGTAGAGCAATTGCTAAAGGATAAGAAAGTGTTGTTGATGATGGATTCAAAGGCATTCCAGGATAAATATGAGCGTCTTCTTGCACATGTATTCACATCCGATGGAAAGAGCGTTCAATTATCTCTATTAGAAACAGGATTGGCTAGAACAGCCTATCTTTTTGACGACTATTCGTTTATCAAGCAGTATACAGCAGCTGAAGAAAAAGCAAGAGTCGATGAGTTAAATATTCACTCTATACCAGGCTATGTCACTAACAACGGGTTCGATATGAGCGTGGTAGAAAAGAATGGGGAGATAAGTCTAGAGGAATTGAACCTAAACGACATTATTCAGATTTGGGAGCTTATCGAAAACCAAGATATCTCTGGTCTATATGATATTGCATTTTAATTAAGAAAGGGTTGTTATAGTGGTTATTTATGATACTTATTCTTCCCCCAGGGTATTAAAGAGTGAAATAGAACGAAGCAGAAAGTTGATGATCCGCAAGGGAATGAAGTATGGTTTGACACACCACAAGACAATACAAGAGAGTAAAAGACTAGACAAGCTTATTAATATATATCAGAAGGAAAATTAAGAGCCAAGACTCTTAATCATCTTCTTTGGGGGTTGCTGATTCGGGAATATAGTCAAGATAAATAACCTCATTTAATGGAGGACAGTCTAAGGCTACCCATATTCTAAAGAACAGGTCCAAACCAGGAGGGTATTTGTTGTTAAAAATTTGTGAGATATTAGTTTTGCTAATACCGGTCATGTTCACTATATCTACTTGTTGTAGTCCTTTCCGCTTCATTATTTCTTTGAAGCGGTTTTTTATATGATAGGATGAAAATCCTTCTTGTTCTAGGATGATGCTTAAGAGAGATTTAACGTTTTTAGATGAATTAAATAAATCCAGATAGTCCGAAAGAGCCGCTTTAATAACATCTTCCTCTGTTATTTTATCCCCTTTTCGAGACCCGAATTTTAATCTCATATTTTGATGATTTACAATTTCTTGAATGGATGCTGCAGTTTCTTTTGTTACTTCAACAGTAAACTGTACTTTATCCATGTATATACCTCCTTTGAAATGGACAAAATGCTGATACATAACATTTGAGGAAGGTGTAAATTATGATAGCCAAAAAGAAATCCAAAGAGCAAAAATTGGACTCTTCTATTGATAAAGGAAAAAAGTTATAGTTTATTTCTATTTAAGAACTTGGTACTAAAAGATGTGAGCATTGATGGTAAATAAGTATATATTAAAAAAAACATAATAAAGATTAGCGGCAAGATATAATCTGTATTGAATTTCCAAGCCATTAAAGATGCACTTGAAATTACCATAAACCACGAAGTAAAATATTTTTTCCCCATCGGTCTTCCGTTAGCATTCCAGTAATTACAGAGCAATATAGCCATAGTGAACACAAGATATAAAAAAGATAACGAAAAAATCACTAAAATAATGATGTCTCATCCACCCATTTTATTTAATCTCCTTTAATTAAAACTAAATAAATAAATAAGCCCTAAAACAAACTGATAAAAAGATAGTTTGTTTTTTATTATGGACTTCCTGTTCAGTATTTACAAACAAAATTGATTATAGATTTAGTAATTTATATTTTATTTTAGCATATGGTAGTAACGTAAACCTTTTGAAGAGGGGAATTTTATGGACAAGGTAAAGAGTATCAAATTCAATTTAGAAAATGCTGATGATCTTGAAGCGTATAACTATGCTATATCGCAAGGCAACTTTTCAGGCTTTATAAAGTGGCTAATCT
This sequence comes from Terrihalobacillus insolitus, assembly GCF_028416575.1. Classification (GTDB taxonomy): domain Bacteria; phylum Bacillota; class Bacilli; order Bacillales; family Amphibacillaceae; genus Terrihalobacillus; species Terrihalobacillus insolitus. Next base: position 19,550 of record NZ_JAMQKB010000005.1, read on the forward strand.
TAAAGGAAAGGTATAGTCGGAAATCACCAATCTATCGTAGTGATACAAACGGGGCTTTTAAAATTTTTCTGTAGAGTGGAGGAAAAGCTTTTGACTAATTTAAATCCTATGTTCTCTAAAATGAGGAAAAAAAAGACTTACAACATTCCACATGAGTATTTGAATCAACCCAGGTCAAAGAGAAAGGAGCGAAGTGATAAAAAGAAGGATATTAAAGTGCCGGTGTCTTTAGGGGAAAAAAAGCAACTGAAGCTATTAGGTTATTCACAGAAATTAAGTAGTACTCAGTTTGCCAGTGTACTTGTAGAAGATTCGATATCCCGTCCGTATATTGAATTTTTGATGGCAGAAGAATATCCAGAAGAAAAATATTATGTCCATGTAAAATTGTCCAAAGAAAAGCATAGGGAAGTAGTACGTTTATCTGCTGAATGGGATTGTAGTATTCGCCAAGCTACACATCGTATTTTGGTTAATGTATTAAGACAAGAAAGGGGGGGTGCGGTCTAATGGGGCGTACATATAGCCAACTGGAACTATTAAATAGTGAGATTGAACGTATCGAAAGCACTCGTTTTGTAGATCGCTTATTTTATGTTCTTACCAAGACCAAAAAGGTTGTTTTAAAAATCAACATTCCTTCCAGGTCACTTTTCAGAGTCAATATATTGTGTGAAGACGTTACGATTGTAGGCGAGTTTGAGGAAAAGTTTACTTTATCCGAACTGACTGATATTTTATTCAAGGACTTTTTGGATGAGGTAAGGAAAAATGAAAATTTTGACGCGCTATATAATCGTTTAAAGGTTAGAAGTAAGAAGAAACCTACCATAAGGCATAATGACTGTGAATATGAAATCGAGCAAGAGGGGATATGCCAGGAAGTGAAGATTAGCATTGAAAGAAGTGCAGCGCTAAGAGGAGAGGTATTACTAAGCGATTTAACTAATATTTATCCAAATCATATGTTTCAATTGGAATCCTTACTGGAATTGATCCTTTTAGACTTCCTCATAGAATACTCTAAAGGGAACACAAGAAATGTTGTGAGCACCATTATTAATAAATTATGAGTTTCGTTTTTCCTGGAGAGTTATATTTACCACTTATATGGTAAAATATTAATAGGTAGTAAAAAGCATATATGAATTAATAAAGTTTTATATCCCTTGTCCGTGCCATGAAGCTATGGAGTGTTTAGAATGAAATAAATGGTTAATGGTTTAAACAAAATGGGCCAAAAGGAGAATTTTATGACAAGCAATTTAACAACTCTATACCATGGTACAGATATTAAAAAAGCGAAACAAATTTTAGAAGAAGGCTTATTTAGAGGTAAAAAAGCTTTCGAACATCATGTACACAGTTATGTCTCTTTCTCAGCAGATAAATTATATCCCTGCAACTTCGGACCTGTTGTGTTCAAGCTCCCTAATGGCATAGCTAACTCAATAGAAGTTCCTTACGGCAACTCAAAATGGTTCCTTGAAAACAAGGAGATAACAGAGTATATTTATAAACGAAAATTCGAAAATATTGATTTTTCACAAATACATGATTCTAGAGAAAATGAGTTTATTGTTTATAATAAATGCGCTTTTCATTTAGATGAAATTGAACTTCATCTAATATTTGACCAAACTAAAGTAAATGCAAAAAATACTAAAGAAAGAGCCTTTGAAGCATTCGGTCATCTTATAGAAATTCATGATAGTAGTCACTTACTTGAAAAAAATAAACCTGAACTATTAGCTAACTTTGAATTAGTAAATGGTAAATTAGTCCAAACCAGGTAATGAACAGTTGCGAAGAATTTGTTCATTGGGTATTACCCAGCATATAATCCAATACCCTTATTAATAAAGAAAATTTGGAGGTGGGTTCATGGTCAGAAGTAAAAAGCAATTACTAGAAGAAGTGATAAAGCTAAAAGAACAACTACTAGAGGCTATATCTCCAAGAGAAGTTCGATATTACAAAGATAGGATTCATCGTGTGTTGGATGAAATAGATAATATAAGGGGTACTGAAGTAGGTGCTATGGAAAATAGAACGAATGGATGTACTGAACAAGATTTGAAGCGTTTTGTGGAATTGAAAGAATATATGATGGATGCAGATAGTCCACAAGAGGTTAGGTATTACGAAAAACAAATTCATGATTTGATTACAGAATGCGAGAAAATGAAAAAAGTTGATCATTAATATTGGTGTAAACTGGCACTTTATTCCCCCTAAAAACAACAATTATTTTCAAAATAATCCAGAATTTCATATTCACCCTTCTGTGATAATGTGCTAAAGTTTTGGCAAAGTATCTCGGGAGGGTGTTTAATTTGCTAAAGATTCATCATTTTAAAGAGGGGATAAAAGAATATGTCTCAAAAAAGAAAGGGAATGATTTTCCTAGTTATTCGTGTTGTGAGGAATGTGGGATTCAGAAAAAGCTTTACCGGCATGGTTTTTATGAACGCTATGTGTTTGTCCTGTCTGAAAAGAAATTTGTGAATATTGTGGTTTGTCGTTACATCTGCCAAAATCCAAAATGTAGACAGACTTATTCGGTATTACCTGACTTCATCATTCCCTACTTTCAATTTCCTTTACCTTCTATCGTTGAACTAATAGATAAGAAAATAGAAGGTGTACCGTTAACAGAGGGAATTCGCCAGCGTGCTACCTACTATTTCAAGAGGTATGCTTGTGAAAAGCATCAAAACTGGATATTACAATTCTTTCGTAAATCCGGTAATCTTGATTCAATACCGGAGGAAAGCATAAAAAAAGCCAAGAAATTATTGAAGATGATCCAAGATTTTGGCGAATCCACTTTCTTACGAAAGTCAACGGACACATTTTCAAATTATTTCATGGCTCCTTCATTATATCAGAATGATGAAGTCCATTCCACATAGAGTTTTCATGGAGATTGTCGAACGGTTTATGTACACTAGAATTATCGGGTGGCCGGCCATCCTTCAAACAAATGAAGGAGGTTACCGACATGAATGAAAAGGAAAAAAGAGAGGTTGCATTGTTTCGCTATTCGTTAATTTCCCCATTACTGCACAGCTATGAGAACCGAAAGGATTATCTTGAGAAAATGGGAGAAAAAGTCCATGATATTCCCCACTACGGAGAACGAAAGGTTGCAGCGAAAACAATTCAGGAGTGGTTTTTGAAATACCGTCGCGAGGGGTTAGATGGGTTGATGCCTAGGGGGAGATCTGACCGAGGGAATTCAAGACGACTATCGCCAGATCAACAAGATCATATATTGGCAGTAAGAAAAGATGTAACAACCATGTCCGTTCGTTTGTTTTATGACAAATTAATCAAGGATGGAGAAATACAACCGAATGAGGTGTCTTATTCCACGATTAATCGACTTCTTAAAAAGCATGGATTAGCCGGAAAGGGTACAGCTGCCCAGCCGGAAAGAAAGCGATTCTCTCATGAAAAGGTAAATACGCTTTGGCAAGGGGACATGTCTCACGGACCTTACGTCCCCCTAAATGGAAAGCAGAAAAAAACATTCCTATTTGCTTACATTGATGACTGCTCTAGGGTTGTACCGCATGCGGAATTTTTCCATTCGGAGAAGTTTGATGGATTAAGAACAGTTACCAAAGAAGCGATGATTCGAAGAGGAAAACCTAAAATTATTTATGCCGACAACGGGAAAATCTATCGATCTGAAACACTACAGTTAGCTTGTGCACAGTTAGGTGTCACCTTAGCTCATACACAACCATATGATCCCCAAAGCAAAGGGAAAATAGAACGTATGTTCTTAACTGTGCAGACAAGGTTTTATCCATTACTTGATGCAGAACCAGCACATTCTTTGGAGGATTTAAATGAGCGCTTTTGGCGTTGGCTAGAGGAGGATTATCATCGAAAAGTTCATGCATCACTTGATGGTAAGACACCTCTTGAAATCTATCAATCACAACTTGATCAAATACAGATGATATCTGACCCATCATCACTCGATCCGATATTTTTAAAACGAGAATATCGGAAAGTGAAACATGACGGTACGATTACTTTAAACAAGCAATTGTATGAAGTGCCAGCCCGATTTATTGGACAACGTATTGAATTACGATTTGATGACCAGAAAGTATTTATCTATGAAGACAACCAAGAAGTGTCAGAAATTCAGCCTGTTTCTTTTAACGTGAATGCGCATGTAAAACGAGAGCCCTCCCCTTTGTCTTTCTCAAAAATGAAGAAAGAAAAGGAGGAAAAAGATCATGTATAAGTCCTTTTATTCTCTTTCCAAGACACCCTTTTCGAAGGAATTAGATGTGAAAGATGCTTTTATATCCTCTTCCTTAAGTGAAGTGGAAGCCCGATTTGAATACTTAAAACAAACAAAAGGAATCGGTTTATTAATTGGTGAACCTGGTGCAGGAAAAACATTTAGTCTTAGACGATTTACTTCTACCTTACATCAAGCGCAGTATAAAGTGATTTATTTCCCTTTATCAACGGGAAGTGTCATGGATTTTTACCAAGGTCTAGCCTATGGGTTAGGCGAGGAACCAAAATTTCGGAAAACGGCCTTATTTCGTCAGATTCAACAGGGGATTGAGCGTTTGTATAAGGAACGACGTATCACCCCTGTCTTCATCTTAGACGAAATGCACTTGTCCAAAGATGCATTCCTTAAGGACTTGTGTCTATTATATAACTTTCAAATGGATTCCGTAAATCCTTTTATTTTAGTTATTGCAGGGTTACCCCATCTCAAAGAAAGACTGGGATTAAATCAGAACCGCCCCTTGACCCAACGAATTGTCATGCGGTTTCAGATCAATGCGTTAGAAAGAGAAGAAGTTCCGCAATATATTGATCATCATATGAAATTAGCAGGAAGTCATATGCCCATTTTTCAAGAATCAGCTCTAGAAGCTCTGTCGCTCCGATCGCAAGGATGGCCAAGGATAATTAATACGTTGGCAACACATAGTCTATTAATAGGTTATCAGCAAAGGAAAGAACAGATTGATGAAGAAGTTGTGCGTCTTGCCGCGGATGAAATTGGTCTATGAAGATAGGAAATCAGTCTTATTAAAATGGAGGGGATATTGATGAAGGGAAAAAGGATGTTTTATGACCCAGAGGAAGAGCAATGGTACGTTGATATACAGGGGCGAAAATACGGACTTCATTGTGGGGAAACAATCTACTTTTATATTGGAAGGAATGCCATTCCCTGCCGATTGGAACTAAGTTATAAATGGTATGTCATCATGGGGGAAATGAGATTTGATTTGAGAGAAAAGGATCAATATACGGTAAGTTTCTAAAATAGAAAGTTTAGTTCGAAGAAGTCCCTATATAGGGACTTCTTTTAGTGTTTCCAATTATCCTTGTGATGGTATTGAGAAACGAAGTTTGTCAATACCATCACAAGGCGAGCAAGCGAAAGCGCGGTAGTTAAGATGAGGACCTTTCCAAATTAAAGTTACCACCAATATAATTTGACGAATTATATTTGGATAGAATAACAAATGCACTACATATGGATAAAAAAAGGAAAAATGAATGCCGGAATAATGTGATAAATCGAGCTGGTGTAATATGATAATTCACAATATTGGCTTTCCCGCGAAAAACAATTAGAATAAAGATGTAACTATTTATTTTTTATTTTATTAGCAGCCCTTTTATAGGGCTAGCGGGTTAAGTATTAAACAAAGCGATCTTTTGGTCGATGATTATACATACTAAAAGTATGTCTATGAGTCGCCCCAATAGGTCGCTTTTTTTTGTTTGACCAATTTTTTGAAAGGGGTGGTATTTATGTTAAATACACTATTAATTGCAGGTCTTATCGGAGGTTTTACGGGTGTAATTGCTCACCTAATTAGAAGCGAGAAGGTTTTGGTTTTCCCTAAAAAGAGGTTGCGTCCAAAAGGGATTCAGCTAGGTTTCATTGCTGATTTCTTAATTGGTGCTGCAGCCGCTATTTTTGCTGTGACGTATTTGGTTCCAGAAGCCGGCCAAGTTAGAACACTCGTAGGAGTATCTATCTTAGCTGGTATGAGTGCTGAACACGTACTCTTACAAAGAGAACTGAATACACAGAGTGCTAAGAGTGAGGCTCTAGACAGTGTTCTTGCAAGGGAACTTAAGAGTGAGCTTGAAGTAGAAAAAGCCAAGAGTAAAGCGCTAGACCAAACCAACGATAAATTGAAGTAGGTCTAGTCTTTCCTTTCTTTTGAAAGGATACATAAGAGAATGCCCACTGAGTTCTAACAACAAATGAAGAAAAATAGGAGGTAAGAAAATGAGTTTATTTGACAATTTATTACAAGAGGAAAAAGCAAAGATCCACCAATTAAAAGAGCAACTGTTAAATGCACTGTCCCCGAGAGAGGTTAGGTACTATGAAGATGAAATACATAGTTTACTTGACCGAGCGGAAGAGCGATCTTTAAGGAGTCAGAGGGAACACGTAAAAAAAGAAGTATTGCACCCTAGTGTTAAGTGAGAATGTGGTTTTGTACAGGTAAAACTACCATGTTTTTTCTAATAATGAGTGCAATTTGAAAAGGTGAACTGGTATTCTGGTCACCTTTTCTTTATTTCTAAGGATTGTTTATGATGATACACTATCAATAGTGAGGGGGAGAACGTATGAGTGAGGAAAAGAACTACCATAGTCTTTTATTAGGATTAAGCAGAGTCTTTGATGATGTAATTGAAGAAATGAAAGATAGTTATATTGATGAAAAGTATTCTAATTGGTTTTTATGGTTGATTGGGAGTCCATTTCGTGACTTGAAGCGATTAGGGGAAGTAAAAAAAGGAATTGAGCAATCTATTGATTCCGGAAAGTTGTTATCACTTTTCCCTTTTTTAAGCGGTGGGATAAGTCCGTATCTAATAGGGTTTTATCAGGAGTTATCTCCGTTCCAATCTATGTTAGTTGGTATTACGGCGGGTTATCTTATTACGCTTCCTTTCTACTTTCATAAGCTCTTAACGTTTAAAAGTGGCCATTTTCATTTAGGAGCCTACAGGAAATTCCGTAGACAGGAGTATAACTTATTTAAATCCGCTTTATTGGATGATAAAAGGGATTTCTTTTTCCAAGGTCTATATGATTATGTTGGGGTTATGAAGAGTGGTAATAAAGAGTTTCAGCAATTCTATACCATGATAGAGGAAAGGCTGGAACGATACTTAGATAGAGAGAAGAGACAACTAGAAACTAAAGTCTCTGTTCTCAAAAGCCAGTTAAAAAGACAGGAAAAAGAATATGATACGCTTATAGGAGAATATGAAACGTTTATAGACGGTGTAGCGGAGGAAATCCGGGAGTTTGAAGAAGGTGTCGAATTTATAATCGATTTGATTAAAGATATCAACACAGTCCTTTTTCGTATGAAGAACGGTTTATTTTCCACTAAAGATTTAAACCTTGTTAGCGGGTTCACCTTATATAAATTAAAGGGAGCAGAACTAATCAAGTTAGAGGACGTTGGTACAACAGGATCTACCCCAGATAAATTGCCTTTAAAAAGTGATAGAAAATGGGGAGCGATAGAAGCTGTAACCAATAATGATGACAAACCAGTGATTAATACACCTTATAAGAACCGTACCGTTGTTTCTTATAGGCTGAGGATGGGTATAAACAATAATGAAGTGTGGATATTTAATTTTCACTTCGATACTGATGATAAAAAAGCCAAGCATTTATTGGTAAATGATGATATAATAGAGTCAAGAGAGATATACAGGTTAATCCACGCTCTATGCTTATTATCACAAGAGAACTTTACCAATAAAAAGGAGGCGGCAGAATAATGATGAAGCAAAAACAGTCTTTCGAGGTCCTTGAATTTAAAACGCAACAAGAGATAAACGCTGACCGCCGAAAGAAATTTGAAAAGAAACGTGAAGAATTAAATAAGCGGGTAGCTAATATTCGCAACAGAAGTAGTTACCGCTCGGGTCCGAAAACTAATGTATAAAGAAAGCAATCCCTTTTAAATAGGGGATTGCTTTTTTAATATCGTTTTTTTATTTCTTCTCTTTTCTGTTTAAGTTTATTATATTCCTTTTGGAACTCTTTTCTTCGCTTTTCCCGACGCTCTTTTCGTCCACCCAACTCTAAAACGCGTGGCTTGGAATTGAAATTAATTAAGTCTCCCATTCCTTACTCCTTTTCTTCATCCTTTATTTATTTTATTAGTATTCACAACTTTATAGCACTTTAAAATCCCTATATAACCTTTTTATTCGTGTTCCGATAAGCTGTGCAGCATTATTCTTCGATTAAATCCGCTAAAATGATTTTCTACAATAGGTTAACTATAAATGCCCTTATTTGTGTTGGTTAACTAATTTAATTATGGTTAACCATTGTAATAAATATAGCTGATGGTTTATAATGAATTAAAAGAAGTGCGAAAATTTGTGTTTAGGAGGGTGTATCGTGAGTAAAAATAATGAGTTGTTGGGTGTTAAAGTAAAAACTGAAACAAAAGAACGCATAGCAGAGATAACCGAAAAAGCAAAAGAAGCGGGTATGATTGAATACAATGGAGATATCTATGATTTATTTGTAGAAAGATTCCAACATGATGAATTGTCGAAGAAAATGGAATACGGAGCTGATTTGAAAGAACTTAATCAAATCACCAGAAGGATTAATGATATATTTGTAAACTTGGCAGAACGGAATGAAACCAACTTAGAGGGTTTAAGAACTCAGCACGAAAACATAATGATGGGTTTAAATGAAGAAATACAGGAACTAAAAATAAAGAATAACGAGTTGAAAGAGGGGTTAACCGATAAAGATAATAAAATTAGTGAGTTAACCAACTTAATCAATGTTAACCAAGAAAGAATAAAAGAATTAGAGGAACTACAGAATAGCTATACGGAACGAATTGGAGAGCAAAAATCGATTATTGAAGAAAGAGAAGAAAAGATTGCTACTAAAAATGAAATAATTTCGCAAAAAGAAGAAGCTATTTCTGAAATGAAGGAAGATATTGCTCAAAATGATGCGTTAAGGAAGGAGATTTCATCACGAAATAATGAAATAGCAGCATTGAAGAATGACATTTCTTCAAAGAATGAAGAGTTAAAGAAACAAAAGGAAAGCCTGGAATTTGAATGCCAAAAGCGGGTGTTTGCACGGGAGCAAGAGTTAAATGCAGAGAAGGCTAATGAAATTAAATCTATACAAGAGCATTTAACAAAGGAAGTAAATCGATCGCAAGAAAAATATGAGAAGGTACTAGGGGAGAAGGATAAGCTAATGAGCGCTAATTATGAATTACAGGTTTCCTTTGACCGCCAACGAAGTGATAACGAAAAGAAAGACGCTGTTATCGCTGCTCAAGAGAAAGAAAATGCTGAACTAAAGGAAAAACTTGAATCAGGAAGGGAGAAATAAGTCCTTTTGGATTTTATATCAATAGTTTTAGAAGCAAGCCACTTCATTTCTACCTCTGTATGTTTAGAACAAATGAAGTTATATGGACGTATAGATGTAGTGGCTCAATAAGAAGTATTTACAGGATGGACGGGTAATTAGGGTATTTATCTTTGAACTGTTTCAACCTTTTCAAATGCTGTTCTAGTTCATCTGTTCTTTCTAGGTCAATCTCTCAACTATCACAAATAGGGAAATCGTTATCATCCATCACCAAGATATCAGTTGGGTGAAATGGAACGTCACATACTTCACATTTCATTACAAAAACCCCCCCTTTGTCATTAAATTTGAATACTATAATTTGAATATATTCCTTAAAGCAATGAATAGCAATATAAATTTAATTTATAAATAACAACTGTATAATTATTTATGGTAGGAGCATAGAGAGTTATTTTAAGAGTGATTGTGTTGGTAGAGATTTATCATGATAACAGTGAGGTTAGACCATCGACAAGTTTACAAGTCGCTCATTTAGAGAATTTGGCATTAAATAAGTGGAGGGAATGTATAAAGGAAGGGCTGAATAAAACAAAAAGAAAATCTCGAATTTGAATGTCAAAAGCGTGTATTTGCCCGTGAACAAGAATTAAATAAAGAAAAAAAGCTAACGAAATTAAGGTGATTCAGGACCAGTTAACAAAAAAATGAATCGTTCTCAAGAAAAGTACGAAAAGGCTCTGGAAGAAAAAGATAAATTAATGAATGCCAACTATGAATTGAAAATTACTTTAGAACGTGAAAGAAGTGACGGTGAAAAGAAAGAATCTGTTATTGCTTTAAAAGAAAGTAAGATTGCAGAATTAAAGAAAAAATCCAAGAAATAGAGGATACATCAGGGGAAAAATAACCTATATAGGGAACTTTAATCATTAACAGGTTATAATGTCTAATAAGCCTTTTTAATGTTAAAATGGTTAGATTAAAGTAGTTCTGTTATAAATTAATTAAGGAGTGCAATTATGACTCAAATTCTTGAAAGTATAGATAAAGTAAGATTAACTGTAAATCCCTTACTAAAACGTAAGTCAGAATTAGGGCAATTTTTCACACCTTCAAGTATTGCTCAATTTATGGCATCTCTTTTTGCTAAGGAAAAAATGAAAAATCCAAGGGTTCTTGATGCAGGTGCGGGGATAGGTTCTTTAACTAGTGCTTTTCTCGTTCAGCTTATTTCAGAAAATTTGTCCCGCTCCGCAAATGTTAATCTAATTGAAATTGACGAATATTTAGAGGAACAGTTAACTGATATTTTAAGTATGTTTGAAGATGAAATTAATATAAGTGCTAATATAGTCATAGAGGACTTTATTGAATGGGCAGTACTTAATTTGTTAGAAGAGGGTACTTTGTTGGAAAATGGTAAACCTGGATTTACTCATGCAGTTTTAAATCCACCGTATAAGAAAATCAAAAGTGACTCTCGCCACCGTAAGTTACTACGAAGTGTAGGAATTGAAACAGTAAACTTATACTCTGCATTTGTAGCTTTATCCATTGAGTTAATGGAAGACAATGGCGAAATAGTTGCAATTATTCCAAGGAGTTTTTGTAACGGACCATATTTCCGCCATTTCCGACAGCATCTGCTTGGTAAGACTGCCGTAAAGCATATGCACCTGTTTGAATCAAGGGATAAGGCGTTTAAGGATGATGAGGTTTTACAGGAAAATGTAATAATGAAGTTAGAACGTGGGGGTAAGCAAGGGGATGTTACTATCTCAATTTCCACGGATGATAGCTTTTCAGATTATAATGAGTATGTTTACCCATTCGAAAAGATTGTGCAACCAAACGATATTGAGAAATTTATCCATATCAATACATCTAATGAGGAAACTCTAATCGAAAGGTTCCCTTCTGTATGTTATTCCTTGGAAGAGCTCGATATCGAGGTATCCACTGGTCCAGTTGTAGACTTTAGGGTTAGAGAAAACTTAAGGCAAATGCCAGAGGGAGGAACTGTTCCTCTTTTCTATCCTAACCATTTTGTAGGTACTCAATTGGAATATCCAAAGGAAATGAAGAAGCCTAATGCAATAGTTCGGAATGAGAAGGTAGAGAAATGGTTATATCCGAATGGTTACTATGTAGTTGTAAAAAGGTTTTCTTCAAAAGAGGAAAAGCGGAGAATAGTAGCAGGGGTATTAACCCCCGACTCTGTTGATTATCCAGTGATTGGCTTTGAAAATGGTCTAAATGTTCTTCATTTTCAAAAGAAAGGGATATCACCAGAGATAGCTTATGGACTTTATGTTTACCTTAACTCTACACAAGTTGATAAGTATTTTAGAATATTTAATGGGCACACCCAGGTAAATGCAACTGATCTTCGAACCATGAAATTTCCTAGTCTAGAAATACTTGAGGAATTAGGAGAGTGGGTAATATCAAATTCGGATAATATAGAACAAGAGGAAATTGATGGTAAGTTGGAGGAGTTGTTAAAATGAGTGATTTAATTCATCCTAATATTGAACAAGCTATAAATATTCTTAAATACCTAGGGTTGCCAAAAGCACAACAAAATGAACGTTCTGGGCTTTGCCTATTGGCCTTATTAAACCTTACCAGGGACAAGTCTTGGTCTGAGGCCGAAAGCCCTCTGATTGGAATTACACCCATGATGGAGTTTAGCCGAGACAATTATGGGAAAGAGTATGCTCCGAATAGTCGGGAAACATTTAGACGATTTACAATGCACCAATTTGTTGATGGAGGAATCGCATTGTATAACCCCGACAAACCGAATAGACCAGTAAATAGTCCGAAGGCAGTTTATCAGATTGAGCCTGAAACTCTAAACCTTCTTAAAAAGTACGATAATCCTGAGTGGAATTCTGCTTTAGAGGATTATCTAAAACATAGACAAACTTTAGTAGAACGGTATGCTAAAGAAAGAGAGCAGCAAAAGATACCTGTCCAGATTACTGAAGGAAAAGAAATTTTCATTACACCTGGTGAGCATAGCGAGCTTATTAAAGCAATTATTGAAGATTTTGCACCTCGTTATGTACCAGGTGGCCAATTGATTTATGCAGGTGATACCGGCGAGAAGATGGGTTTTTTTAATGAAAAGTTATTAAAGCAACTTGGAGTCATTATCGATTCTCATGGAAAGATGCCTGATGTGGTGATTTATTTTCCTAAGAAGGACTGGCTCTTGCTAGTGGAATCGGTAACCAGTCATGGACCAGTTGATGGAAAGCGACATGAAGAGTTAGCAAAACTATTCAAAGATTCAACAGCTGGGATAGTATATGTAACAGCATTTCCTAACCGTTCCATAATGGCTCGATATGTAAGTGATATTTCTTGGGAGACGGAGGTATGGATTGCCGATGCACCATCACACTTAATCCACTTCAATGGTATTAGATTTTTAGGACCATATGAATAACCACATATCTGAATAGATTGACTTAAAAAATGCACCTATTGTTCCTTGTTCATAAAGTAGGTGCAGTTTTTTATTACACACATATTTGGTGACCGAATCATTTAGTTTGTGCCTTAGCCCCGCCATTTCCGTACAAGATAAAAGGGGGTTGTAGTTGTGTTCCCAAATCAGGTCACTTCTTTGTTCCAAACAAATTTCGAATGGTGGTAACTATATAAACAAATTTTTGAATTAAAATGGGGGGGCGTGCGAAAGCGATGGTAGTCACGAGCTCTCGATTGCATGCGGTTCGTTATAAGTTCGCTTTTGATAGGTATACTCACACGAGGGGTATTCACACTGAGTAAGAAAACGGTATCTAAACGAAGGAATTTATGAAGCTGCTTTATATTATTTAGCTATACATGGTCGGTAATAAGTATCCTTAAGAAAAGGTGATTTAATGAACAAAGAAACAAAAGGATATAACCAAGAAGAAATCGGTAAAACACTTGAAAGAATAAACTATTGGATTAGTAATTGCGATACTAAAATAAGTTTTGCTCTTGCGTTTTCTGGTGTCTTACTAGGGGTTTTTTTTACAAGTAATACTATACAAAACTCACTAGTTGCACTTTTCGAACAATTTAGTGAACTAGATATGTATAATATAGTAGTTTTGTTAACTACGCTAATATTTGTAGCCTTTGTGATTTGCTTAACACTTTCTATATGGCATTTTTTCATGGGGTTAAAGGGTTCAGTTGATAGTACAGTCTTTGATCAAGATGACCTGCAAACAAATTCTTTATTATATTTCGGTACTATTCAAGCATTAAAATATACTGAATTTAAAAAAGAGGTGCAAAATATTACAAAAGATGAATTAGGGAATGATTACCTTTCTCAAATACACATAAATTCTGTTATTTGCCAGACCAAATTCAATAACTATAAAAAAGGAATTATTTATCTAACCGCTGCTATTATACTTTTTGTATTACTTAATATTGGTTTTTTGTTCATATAATTGATACGTTAATCAAGTGGAGTGGAGTTGAAAATGAAATCTAATTACAGAAGTTATAATGTATCAAACTCTTCAAGTAGGATTAAAGATATTGTAGAGGCTTCTAACCAAAACTTCGAAGAAGTCGATGAAATTCCTTCTAGAGAAGACTTAACGTTTACTAATGGCTTTTACATTAATAAAACAGGGTCTATTTTCGTTGACATAAGGAAGTCTTCTGAACTTACCGGAAATCACAAAAGACCTAGGTTAGCGAAAATTTATCGTAGCTATATATCGGAAGTAGTTGCTCTAATGAATAGTAATGTGCATTGTAAAGAGGTTAATATCGTGGGAGATGCAGTATCTGGTATTTTCAATGCCCAATACAAAAACCAAGTAACTGAAATGGTAAGTACAGCATCCAAAATAAATACACTTATTAAAATAATTAACTACCACTTTAGAAAAAACGGAATTGTAGAAATAAAAATCGGTATTGGAGTGGCCTACGGCAGATCTTTAATGATAAAAGCAGGGTATTCAGGTAGTGGAATAAATGAAGTTGTATGGATGGGAGACGTAGTTAATAAAGCTTCAAACCTATGTAATGAAGCTAATAAAGATACTACCAAACCTATTCTGATTGGTAATACAGTATATAGTAATATAGATGACGACCATTTAAAAAGTTTATATGCTAAGAACTATATTTTAGACTGTTATGAGGGAAATATAGTCAATACAGCAATGAATAATTGGTACGAAAATAATTGTAAGTAAGCATGTACAACAGGACGATGCTACAAAATGCAACTCTTTGTAAATACGTTAACTTGGACCTCTAGTTGTGAAACACTTAGATAATCTAATAGGGGGGAATTAATATTGAACAAATGGAGCAACAAAGAGTTAAAAAGTATTAATGACAAAGTCACTGAAATACTTGATTCGCCTATGGAAGTACGTGAATATGAAGGTGAAACAGTCCCAGCAGTTGAACAGTTAAAGGATTCGAATGAGGGTTTATTAGTCAACTGTTCTATACTATTTGTTGATATTAGGGAATCTACTACTCTGTCTGATACTTCTTGGGCTAAAAGCATGGCAAAAATATATAGGGCCTTTGTAAGAACCATGGTAATATGTATTCACAAAAGTGGAGGCAGCGTGAGACAAATTATTGGAGATAGGATTATGGGTGTGTTTGTTGATGACAAACAGAAAAAATCAACAGAAAAGGCTTTAGAAGCAGCAAGGGCGATATTAACAATGATTGAATATTACTTTAACCCAGAGTGTAAGAAAAAAGTTAATGGAAAGACAATCGAGTGTGGTGTAGGAATAGATTATGGACGTGTTCTTCTTACCCAAGTAGGAACTAAAGCCGAAAACGAAGAAGCTAAAGACTTAGTTTGGGCTGGTAAAATCGCTAATATTTCAAGTAAGCATACAGACTTAGCTGAACCCAGTGAAATTTTTGTAACTAAAAGATACTATGAGAACTTACCAGTAACACTAAAAACAGATGAAATTGGTTGGAATAAAATGGCCCGTTTGAAGGGTAGTTCAGTATTCGAAGGTTATGCTATAAAAAACTTTTATTTGGACATAGTAGACGACCTAGACGACGATTCTCAAAGTGAAAAAGTGCTAAGCAATGAAAAACAATTTAAATATAAACAACAAACTAGTGTGATTAATACTAATTATATAATAGCTGACGTTATACAGGAGACTAAAAGACAAACCGAGAACCTTTTTGATCGATTTGAGAAGGTTTTAAAAAGGGAGGAGGAAGTATCAAATAGAGAAGAATCATTATTAGAAAAAGAAAGAACTATTAAACTAAAAGAAGAAAGGTTAAGCCGGCTCGATAAAGAGATTGAATTAAAAAAGAAAGAAACCGAATATGATGTAAAGGTTAATTTCCTAAAAGGAAAATTTGATCAATACAAACCAGATAAATTATTAGAAGAAATATATGACCTTTCTAAATTAGCTGAAGGTATAGGTAAAAATCATATTAGTGTGAAAAAAGATTTGGCTTATTGGAATTTGGTCAGATACTTTAAAACTCATGACTACTTAACCTTTGCATATAAGTTAATAGAAGAATGCTTAGAAAATTTACCTGCAAACTATGGAATTTTACCCTACTCCAATGATATGGCAGAGGTTTCTAAAAAATTGAGTAAAGAAGAAAGTCTCTACCAATTAATTATGTCTAATTTACATAAGTTTAACCCAGATTTCAAAGGGATTATTGAATTGAAAGATACTTTAACAGGTATTAATATGGATCAAAGCATTGTCTTACAATTTGAACAAAGGTTATTAGAGTAATCAAATTTAAGGAATTGCCCAAAGAAAATGTTATCAAGAGAAGCATAACACTTTCTAACGGAGAAGATTTTGAGGTTTGACACAAGTTTTGCTCATGTATAAAAACAGCAAGCAGTATTTAGTTGTTTGATGAGGCCGCTCACAGTTATAAAGAACCCCATGTAGTCCGTATATTTTGGCTTGTTTCTCTTGGGAGCCATAGTTATACAATGCACGGCTTTTACTGGCAACGTTAACCTGTATGGATGGCTATTCTCTTAAGAGATTAATATATTTAGGTCTGGTAAAATGACTGCCCTAATCACTGTTGAATATCTCGGGCTTTCCTGTGGTGAATGCACATTGAACAGCATCCAAAACAAAGCTCATTTCTTATTGTTGTATCAATTCATAACAAAAGGAGACAAATAAACAGTTTTGTAAATAACTTGTCACTATAACTTAGAAATAAAAGACAAAAAGAATGAATGGAAATGGAAAATACAAAAATATTATTTCGTAAAATATCATTTAGAGGAAGTTTAAAGTTATAGAAAATTAAACATAAAATACCCTTCAAAAAGGACAGAGTGCCTTTATTTTACAGGGACTTGTATGTTGTTTATGGTTAAACCTAATTACTGTAGGAATCATTTTGTTGAGATTAATCGGTACTTTTTCGAGACTTGCTAATGTTTTGCATTACTTTCTTATGTTCTTTTCGGTCAAGGTTTGTATATAAAGAGGTTGTCTCGATAGAATTGTGTCCTAATTGATCTCGTAATAATACAATATTTCCTCCACTTCTTTTTAAATGTTCACCGGCAAAGGAATGACGAAGTTTATGAGGACTTAATGCTCTTTGTCCCTGGTTAAAAGCTTTTGTATAACGTTCTACTAAGTTTTGAATGGTTCTGACTGACATAGGTTTAACTGTTCCTTGATAATTCGTTACAAAAATATAATAGTCATTTTCCGTAGCTTTATATTTCTGGTTTCTAATACGGAGGTATGCTCTTAAATCTTCCAACGCTTCCGGGAGAATTTCAACTGTATCTTCTTTATCTCCTTTTCGCACAACATCGATTTGGAAATCATTATAGTTAATTGAATCAAGGCTCAAACTAGCGATTTCGCTTACTCGTAATCCTGCACCTAAAAATATAGAGAGAATTGCAACATCACGCTCTTTATTCTTTTTAAAACGTGCTTTTTGAGGGCCGTCTATATTCTTTTCATACTCAAAACGGACAAAGTTTAAAAACTCAGTTATAGAATCATCGTGAAGTATCTTTGAACTCATAGCAGCTGAACGTCTGCTGGCGGTTTCTTTTCCATCAATTAAAGCTATTTTACTCATAACATTTCTATAGAAATAGCATTCACCATCTTCATTCTCTGTTTGAGTGGTTAAATAGTTGAAGAGGGAGGTAAGGGCAGAAATGTTTCGATTTACAGCTGCAACGGACCTCTTTTTAAAAACGTTTTTGCGAACTTCGATATCCTCTTCACGTAAATAATCAATATAAAACTCCATATCATCTTTTGGTAGCTTTTCTAATACGGTATATGGAATATCCTTTATTTCTGATTGGGTAGCAATACCTTGTTCTTTTAGATATAAGAAAAACCTTTTATACTCGTGTATATAACCAAGAAGGGTAGAGGGAGAACGGTTTTTTCTTTTTTGTGATTGAACATATTCCTTTACGTATCCTGGAAATATTTTAAGATGTTCATTTAATCTTTTTTCGTGTTTTTGCTTTTCTAGTGATTGAGAAGCCATATACAAGCTCACTTCCTAATTGTAATAAAATTGTATTATTCGCATGAAATGCAATTTTAACGAACATATGGTTCCGTTTAACTAATGTTGTGTGTCAATCTATAAAATCTAATACTTTAAGTATTTCTTCCGTTCTAGTTATTATCTTGTCAATATCATCCCATGGTTGACCATCCACACTTTTTCTATGCTGAAACTCAGGGTTTCCAGCGTAGAAGTAATAACCCAAGTCTTTGAAAGTTGTCTGTCCGTGTTTCCGTATTTGTAAAATAAAGATTTGTTCTTCATATTCCTGTTTACCTGTTTTAACAAATTGCTCATGTAACCGAAATACATAATTCCCTTGTTTAGCTACTGGGTCATTGCCTGCAAATTGCCAATAGAGTTCCATAGTAATCGTCCTTTCATTAATCCAATCCTTTAGGATCTGGATTCAAAACTCATAGTTATCAATTCTTATTATTTTTGCATAATTTTCATACAAGCTAGCTACATCCTATTCCGGTTTTTCTTCTATCTGTTATTGTTATGTAATAAATAAATCATTCTATGGGCACAATATCATCAACATGTACATCTATGTATCTGGCTTTTGGAGTAGGGGATTTTCTCAGCCTCATATGTGGTACTGAATCAACTTCATTAATAATTGTGACATCATCTACATAAGCTATTTTGCCAACAAAATCCTCATAACCGTTAGCCTTAGTAGGCCAAACAAAATTCGGATGTTTAGCATACTTTCCTTTAATTAAAACTTTTTGACCTTTCCTAAACCCTTTTTCATTAATATTTCGAAGGGCGTCAAATGTTCTTTCGGCTAATTCAAGCAATTCATCTCTATTCATGTTACTAATATGCGTAATAGTTGTTTGATCAAGCATACCTTAGTAGCTCCTTTCTTTTTTTACCTATTTGTATATGTACTTTTGAGTTGCCTATCCGTTAACTTTAACTCATACGTTTAGAGGGAAGAGGCGGCTTCTCTGAATTGTTAAAAGCATCCCAATACCAAAATTTATAATCCGGTTCTAATCTACTAAAATAGTCGATTTTATATTCCCTGTGAAGATGGTATTCTTATCTATTACTTATGGAATTTGATTTATGCTTTAAAGTATATTTGTGATGGTTGTAATTATAACAAACCTGCGTTCCCGTTGCGGAGTGTTCGCTAAACTCGTATTTAACGCGAATTTTATAAAGCTAATATAAAAGAGTATCTCCCATTGTTAAGATACCTGTACAAGGCCATAAAACTCTAAACTACTTATACAAGAATCTCTAAACTGTTTTCCTCTGACTATTATCAAATCAAATTAAAATCATATCTTAATTGAGAAGCTTCAAAAACAGTTTATACTTTCCTGTCCAATCTTCAAGGAGTTTAGACTTTCTGGTCCTTTTACAACACCCTTTTTCTCCATCTCTCAACCTCTAATGATGCACCTAAGTTTTCCACTTCCATACAAAACTTAGGATTTAATTTGTTACTAAAATTATAACAATTATAAACTAGATTTAAAACCTTTTCTAAACATATTACATAAAATGTTTTTTTTCATTTCTAATAATGGTAACACCTCTTTTGGATTGATAAGAAATATTTGCGAGGAACCACTTTCTACATCACCTTCATTTAAGAAGCGTGTCTCTTTACACAATACTCTATCTTCTGTTCCGGGCATTACTCCTAATCGTAATAAGACTTGTTTTTCCATAGGCGGTGTTTGGTACATCTACTTTTATACTTGATATCAATTCTTCTTCTAACCACTATGTTATCTAATTTCTCTTTTTCAATTTCTTGCAGAGTTTCATGTTGATCCATAAATAACTTCGATAACTCAAACAGGGAATGTATAGTGTTTTCCTCATCAATATTTCCAACAAAAAGGAAATAAAAGAAGAATAGGAAGAGCTTATTAAAGAAGAGATTGATATTGCTGTCTTAAACATGCCAATCCTTGATACAAGGAAATATAAAGAGCTTGGGGGGAGTGGGGCAATTAGTTTCCAAGTAGTGTTAACACTACTTTCATGGATGGTTGAGAAATTGTAAAACAACAAGTAAAGTTCATAGGTGGAAAGAAAAGATAGCATGCCGGGGCAACTGGAAAAGATAAAGTTATTTATGATCGCATCGAACGAATGTTGAACAACATACGAAAAGATGTTTTCGTTTGTTGTTTCAATTTCTGCCTTATCTTTTTTCGGATACAGTATAGGCCAACTACAGCATTGCACTTGGCCTATAACTATATAGATTTTGTTTATTTATTCCAAAGCGGTTTATCTCAACTCGTCATTCAAAGGCACAATGACTTCATCTAATGTTTTTCTCCATTGACGCTTCATTTCTGGTCCATATTTCAACGGTTTTGCATCTGGATGTACGGATTTATACTTGTCAAATTGCTTACTGTTGATGATGCCGCCAATATTCGGAATAGGGTCAATTCCTATTAAGTATTGGATTGCAGATAAATGCAGTTCATTTTCTTCCACAAACCACGTATTTGCAAATTCTTCAATCGATTTATTGCGTGCTTCAGTAAAAAATCCCCGTTTTACTATAAAAATATCTTCATCTGTATCTACTTCTTCGGCATCAATAGCATTTAAAATCGCACGGTATACATTTTTAACAATTTCTGCTTTCTCTAGTTTTTGAAGAGCTTTTTCAATATCGTCTCGGATATTCTTATTATTGGCTGAGTATGTTTCTAATAACTTATCAATGTAGGTTGAGTCAATATCATAAATCTTAGTCGCATTTTCTCCGTAGAATTCAATATCAGAGAAATCTGCTCCTGGTCCATCGGTGTCCTGTTCCTCGACTAGCGAACCTTTTATTGTGTTATATACCCCTATATATTCTTCTATCGTCATGACTTGATTTTGAAGGGCTTTTGATTGTTCCATATCATCGTTATAGTCATTATACGTTACTAACGCTTCGTAGGAATTATTTAGCTCTTGAAATGCCTTTACAAATTCAATCCGAGTATCCATAGGTGAGTGTTCATTAATATCGTTTGGATTTTGGACAACAGATTTTAATGTTTTATGAGCCTTTTTAAAGCGTTTCTTTGACTCACCATACGTTGGATAAACAAGTGTAGACTCCTCTTGTTCCTTAGAATATAACTTCGTCGCTTTTTGTACATTTTGTTCCATCGTATACGGTTTTCGAAAGGTTACTATTAATCCCTTTGTTTTTTCTGGGTACGTTCGATTGGTTCGAGAAAACGCTTGAATCAAATTGGCGTAACTTAAATTTCGATCGACAAATAACGTTTGAACGGTTGGTGCATCAAAACCAGTTAATAAACGATCTACAACAATGACAAGGTCAATTTGTTTTCCAAACTCTTTAAATTCTGCTTTCTTACGAGCCAAACGATTATTAATATCGCCATTATATCGCTCCATACCTTCTATGGACCATGCTGTATCGTAATAATCATTATAGTCCTGAATGATTTCTTTCATTTCATCTTGGTTTTGTGTCGTATTCTCTTCGTTTTCTTGTAACGAATAGGTAATGGCAATCCGAGGAAAGTCCGAGTCTTCAATCGTACGTCCTTTTCGTATTGGGTTTTCAGGAAATTCTTTCGTTAACCACTCTGGATTTTTAGTCATTTTTTTGATTGCATGATAATAACGTTTCGCCATATCAATCGAACTTGTTGTTAATATGGCGGATTTTTGCGGGCGCCCATTTTGGAAATCAAATTTCGTATAAGCGTTATCTGGTCTGAAAATCTTATGAATGACCTTTTGAATATGTTCATCCCTTTCAAAAGAAGAGGGTTCAATATATGTTTCCTTTTCTATGCCATCCATTTGATCAATCAAATCATTTATTTCATCATTAGTATAATCAGCATATTTTGCATTTTGACGAAGTTGGTCAAAAATATAATTATTTAGTGATGTTGGTTCAATCGTATCTTCATGTTCTAATTGAAACCCTAAAACAGCACCATCTTCTAATGCGTTTTTAATCGTATAGGTATGTAGGACTTCTCCATATTGATCACGAGTCGTGCATGCTAATTGACCTTTCGCCTGCTTTTTATTGACATTAAAAATTGGTGTACCTGTTAAGCCGAACCAGGTGGAATTTGGAAAGAATTCTTTCATACTTTCCATTCCTTCTGCACTTAATGCGCGATGACATTCATCCACGATAAAGACGATGTGTTGCCCTAGTAGTTTCTTAAAGCGTTGCGTACCTTTTTTCTCTTCTACCTTTTGTGCATGACGTAAAGCTGATTCTAGCTTTTGACGAGTAGTGATAATTATTGTATTTGAATTAGCGTCAGATAGTAATGTACTACTTAGTTCTTTTGCGCTGCCAGTTCCGACAATTAAGCTGTTAGAATTCGTATTACCAGAAGAAATGCCAGTATTAAATTCAGAAGCGAATTTAGTGAATTCAGAAGTCGTTTGGTTATCCAAGTCTTTACGGTCAATCAGCATAATGGTACGGTCTACACCTGGTTTACGAGCTAATAACTTTGTAGAAACAAAACTTGTTAATGTTTTTCCTGAGCCAGTCGCATGCCAAACAAATCCTGATTTATGTTTCATCGCAGATTTAAATAAAGCTTCTATTGCATGAACTTGGTAAGGGTGTAAAACCATTAGAGTCTTGTTGTCATGGTCCTCACTAACAATCGTGTAATGAGCAATTAATCGATGTGCATCTGGAATATTTAAAACTTGTTTCACAAATTCATAGAGATTTTCTACTCTTTGATTGTCCGTCGTTCGCCAACTAAATAGAAATTTCTTATGCATATCTTTTGGCATCGCATTTGCAAAATAACGCGTTGTTTGTTCATTGGAAACAACAAATAATTGTAGCGTGGAAAAGATATTCCCTCTAAACATGCCTTCCCCTGCATACTTCTTAACCTGATTAAACGCTTGGAACACACCGTCTTTGGCACTAGCCTGTTTTAATTCTATTTGAACAATTGGTAGACCATTGATTAAGAGAGTTACATCAAAACGACGATCACGGTCATCCACATTAATTTTTTGTTTAGCAATTTGGTGAACGACTTCATATGTAGAGATTCCACCACCAATGTCTTGATTGGAATACAATACTAATGATATCGGACCTAAAGAAGTATTTTCCCGTTCAATCGTAATACGAGCAATTCCATTCTCCCCTTTGAGCCATCTTGCAGCATCAAAAGGGGTTTTTGTTTTTAATAACAGTTCTGTTTTTATCGTATCGAATTCTTTATCCGTAATGGGATGCTCCCCGATTTCAGATAAGTTATTTTGTGTGATTTTTTTACGCAAGTTATTCCATAGGTCATCTTCAGATTTTAAATCAGGGCGATAATTCCACTGATTGTGTCCTTCCCCTAACACTTCAATCAGGCGACGTTCCACTTCATCTTCATCATTATGTGGTATCTTAGTCATATTTCTTCCCTCTCTTCTTATTCCTAGACAAACATCTTTTGTAGAAATGCTTTTTTCGTTTCTTTCAGGGTATCTAATTCACGTTGATGAAGAGTGATAGTCTCATCAAGTTGTTTAAATAAATTCCCAATTTTGGTTTGCTCTTCTAAGGAAGGGAATGCACCTTCAAATGTTAGAAGGTTCGTAACACTAATTCCAAATACCTTCATCCCCGTACCTGTCCTATAACCAAACCTCCTAAAAATTGGTGAATAAAACAAATAGTAAAGAAACAAAGAATCTGCTTGTTTTGGTTTTGGTCTCAAAGCTATTGTATGGAGTCCAGAAACCAGCTTGTATGGCATATCTATTGTAATAACAGCAGGGGTTGCTATTCCTTGATAATCTTCCGAAGCATCAGCTAATACTAAATCTCCCTTTTCAAGAAGTTCATAATTTCCTGCTTTTATATTCGGCAGATTACTTGATTCATCTATTACATCCGCAACTTTCGTATGAATGTCACCATAATGTATATACTTGTATCCTGTATATTCACTCGTCTCTACATCTCGAGATAAAGAATATGACTTCAATCTATCCACTATTGAATCCAACTTTAGCCCTTCCCACTCTCCAGTAAACCCTGGAAAACGAATCTCAGGTACGGACTCTCCTTCTTTTGGAAACATTTTTTGTAAGAATCCCTGTTTTGTTTGTTTGAGAGTGTCTAGTTCTTGCTGATGAAGAGCAATCATGTCGTCGAGTTGTTTGAAAAAGTTTCCTATTTTGGTTTGTTCCTTAACAGATGGTGACATTATTTCCACATCAGAAACTAGTTGTTTATTAAGCCCCCCACGAGTCCCATCACCGGATGAAATCAAACGTAACTCCTCATACCGTTTTTCTAGATTCTGAAAAATAAACTCGTAGTATAGTTCGCTTTCTGGAACTATCGCTGCTATGGATTGATTTGTTGTTAATGGAATCTCATTAACAGCTACTGTTCCCCGAGTTTTACCTTGCCCTGCTAACGCAATTAATACAGATTTTCCTCTTACCCAACGAGCACTTGACTTTTCGAATCCTAGTTTGGAAATCATGTTATCCGTTGATGAAAGACGTTTTTTATTAATCTCACCAGATGACATCCAAGGAATTTCTTTGGGCTCCCAATATTCTTTTATTTGAGTCTTTGGTGTTCCGCCTGTCAATATTTCTGCGTGATTTCCTAACTTTCGCTGTTCCCATTCTATGGTAAATCCCGGAATGCGAATTTCTGGTGCCTGTTTATTTTCCACGATTAAACACCTCTAATGCACCCTTAATCCATTCTTCGTTTTCTTTATCAAATTGTAGCGAAGAAATTGTTTCATACAAGCTAGATTCTAGTTCCGCTTTTTCTTTTCGAATGTCTTGAATGGATGAACCAAGCACAGCCATATCCACGGGTTCTTCCTCTTCAAACGTATCAACGTAACGAGGAATATTCAAATTGTAATCATTCTCTTTGATTTCCTTAAAAGAAGCTAAGTGAGCATATTTCTCCACGCCTTCTCGTTTTTTATACGTTTCGACAATCTTATCGATATTTTCTTTCGTAAGTTTATTTTGGTTTTTTCCTTTTTCAAATTCTTTACTTGCATCAATAAATAATACATCACGGTTGTTGCGGTTCTTCTTTAAAATGATAACTGTTGTTGGAATGGATGTCCCGAAGAACAAGTTAGCTGGCATCCCTATGATCGCATCAATACTTCCATCTTCCAGTAATTTCTTACGAATTACACCTTCTGCAGCCCCGCGGAACAATACACCATGTGGTAAGACGATTGCCATTGTTCCTGAATCTTTCAAATGATAGTAACCGTGTAAAAGAAAGGCAAAATCTGCTTTTGATTTTGGGGCTAACTTCCCGTAACGATTGAAACGAGAATCATCTAAAAACGTTTTATCTGATGACCATTTTGCTGAGTAGGGTGGATTCATCAAGACGGAATCAAAAGTATAAGGCTCGTCTGTTGGCCAATCTTTGTTCAATGTATCCCCATTACGTAGGCGCATATCTTCCTTTCGTACGCCATGCAAAATTAAGTTCATCTTCGCTAAATTATACGTTGTTGTATTTAGTTCCTGTCCGTGATACTTTACACTTTCTGGATGATTAATATAGTTTCGTACATTTAGCATCAAAGAACCTGATCCCATCGTTGGATCATAGACACTAAACAATTTTCTATCCTCTTGCCCTATTGCGACAATCTGAGCCATCATGTCCGATACTTTAGAAGGTGTATAAAATTCTCCAGCTTTCTTTCCAGCCTCTGAAGCAAATTCACCAATCAAGAATTCATAAGCATCCCCGATGACATCACCGTCATGTCCCATGACATCAACCTCACTTAATTTCTTCAAGACATCGGAAATGGTAATGTTTCGTTGTTGATCGTCTGAACCGAGTTTTTTGGAAGTCAAGTCTACATCATCAAATAATCCACTAAATTGATCGTATTTCGTGGACAAATCAATAAAAGCTTTATTTAAATCATTCAATTGAAACGTATTTTGTTTTGCTTGCTCAGCCAATACATTAAATAAATAATCCGGTTCCATATGATGTCCTAACGTATCGACTAATGTTTCAATCAAGTCATCTTTTACTTCTTCATCAGCTAATAAATCCCGATATAATTGGGTTTGTTTTTCTTGAGTGTTGTATTTTTCTGGTGATTCATCTGCAATTTCAACAACTTTCACTAATAACTTATCCGATAAGTACTTGTAGAAAATTAATCCCAGTAAGTAATCTTTGTATTCGGATGCATCCATTTTACTGCGTAAGCTATCTGCAGCACTAAATAACTTTGAATTTAATTCAGACATGTTGTGTTCCTCGCTTTTCCTATTATTGGTCTAATTTCTTCAATACTTCTAAATATAGTTGCTCTTCAAGCTCTGCTTGTTTCTTTGTTAAAGCTTGGCGTTTCTTTAAATTCAGATAAGCTTTTCCTATCGTTTGTTGTTTCTCCATACTTCATTTCCAAAGATTTAGGAATGGCTGGCGTTAATTTTCGTACAGTGCTTCCTTGCATCGAAATCGCCATTTGCTTCTTCATAGAGTGTGATTCATTCAACGCATAACAGAGATAGCTATGATCCAATTGTTTGTGTTCTATAATAAGTTTAGAAAAGTTTTGATTTATAATTTTTTCTTCTTCGTTTACACCATTCACTATCGCAGCTTTGGAACTAACAAAGCTGAAAACAACTTCCCCGATTCTACTCAAATGGATGTCTTTGTCACTGGTATTTCCATTAGAAATACTGGCTTTTGAATCGAGGAATAAGCCATCCAGATCATTCGTTAAATCCTCGTATGTATAAGCATTTAAAGATTGATTATGTATCTCATTTCCCCTGGAAAGATTTCTTCCTACTTTAACTGTTACGATGTCCTCAAGTTTCATATCACACCCTCCTCTTCCTCTTAATATATCACCGAACTAAACTATTAATATACGTAACTATTTGCCAATTACTATAATTAATGCCAGCCAACTATGCCTTTAGAATAAACTAAGTTGACCGCGGCATTGTTTAAGTTCTCTATTATCTTTTAAACCTCCCTCTTTTCCCTCTTCGTCATCTATAGATATTTCCTCCAGCTTAGAATATTGCACGTTATTCTCGATGTGTTCCATTTCCAATAATGATCCAGGAACGTGTTCTTTTATATAAACTCCAACCAACGGATATAACTTTAATTTTCCAGATGAATATGTATCTTTACTTGACCCATTTTTTATCAAAAATTCACATATATCCGTTAGCTTGAAGGAATCGTGTCTTTCCACAAAGTCTTTGATGTTTTCTATTTCTTTATAAGTAAGCAAATCAATCACCACTTTCCTTTTATACAAGTTGGCGAGAAAGCATAAGGGAATTATAACACTTAAGTGTAGTGTTTTATCTTTTGAAATGATAATTTTCGCTAATAAGTGCTATCGTATTATTCATTATTTGATTGAATAGGAGACAAAAAGAGTAAATTTAATTCTATATAATTATCAGTGTAATTAGTGGTATATTGTGTTATAATATTATTATAATTTAACTGATTGGCGGTGAACCGTATGAATACATTGCTACACTTGGCTGACTCTGCTCTACAATATCATCGTGGTAAACAGACGGGATTATGGGGACTTATGGGAATCGTTATTGCATTTTTAGTTGTTGCGTTTTGGGATTTAATCCAACCTGTCTTTGAAATGTTGGGAATCGTTTCGCTGTTAGATAGGATGGGATTAATTTATGAAGACGCCCCAGCTATGACAGCATACCGTATTTTAATCGCATTCCTAGCTTTGTATCTTATATTAATAATAGTCGGAGCAGTTTTATTAGCGGTTTATGCTGCTATTTTTGCCATTTCACAAAATAAGACTGCTCATAAAATTTTAAAGATTTCTCTATATCTCATCTTTTCTCCTGTACTTATCGTTATAGGGCTAGGTAGATTGTATCTGCATATGAAAGATAAGAAGTGGAAAAAAGAAGATCCACATGGCTACGCCGAAGTAAAACGGTTGGAAAAGAACAGGGATGTTATAGAAATT
Source organism: Terrihalobacillus insolitus (assembly GCF_028416575.1). Taxonomy (GTDB): domain Bacteria; phylum Bacillota; class Bacilli; order Bacillales; family Amphibacillaceae; genus Terrihalobacillus; species Terrihalobacillus insolitus. The sequence goes on from NZ_JAMQKB010000005.1 coordinate 47,570, forward strand.
ATGAAGTATGAAGGTTGCGAAGAAGGCAAAAGTAACATCTTAGACCATAAAGAAGCTTATCAGCGTCTTAATAGGTTGCCAACAGAAGGAGATCACTTCTTTCTTATAGGAGTTACTTACGACCGAGAAATATACATGCTTTTCCCTCGTCCATTAGATATAAAAACATCAATGTACAGCGGATATATACTTGCAGAAAAAGTTAGAGTGAAAAAGTATAATCATTTGACGGATAAACCGATTGGACAGTTGGAAAGAGAACCAATTTCTCTTGTGTGTAGATTCATACGAACTGACTGGAATCCAAAAGAAATGGATGTGCTGCCGACCTCTCTTTCCGATTATGAGTTTATTATTGATCCAAAACATTCAGAGGACCTTATTGTTGCGTTGAAGGGTTTTGCTACAGCTAAACCTTATTCCCTTTATGTTTATATGGTTCAATCGCATTATTTTAATAGTAAAGATAGATTAATGAATGAATTAAAAAAAGAGGATATTTCAAAAGAAGAATTTGACGGTGCGGTTCGTAAACTAAAGGACTATAATGTAGCAAATGAAGATATCGTTCGGTATATTTGGGAAGGAAATAATTATAAAGAATCAATCTAAAGGGATGATTTATTTAAATGAGTGAAAATAAAGAAGTTAGTAAAGATGGACTCTTGAGTGAATTAGAGCCTCACAAGAGGTTTATTACTACAGTAAGGAGTTGGGATAGCTATGCTAAAGAACATGCTCTCCCCCCTTCCGTAACACTTATTTATCAATTTGGCTCTTGGAATAATCTTAAAGATAAATTAGGTGTGAAGAAAAACATTCGTAATCAAATAAGTCATGAGCACCTTCTCGACATAGCGAAAGAACATACCGAACATTTCACAAGTAAAAGGAATTGGAATGAATATGCAAAAAAAAATGGTTTACCCTCACAAGCCACTTACATAAAAGAGTTTGGAAGTTGGAATAAAGTTAAAGACCTATTAGGGTTGGCACACACAGAGCCTGTACGATTACCTAATTATACTAAGAAAGATATTGAATCTGTACTAAGGGAACATGGGAAAAACCTTCAAAATAGAGCCCAATGGGATGAATACGCAAAAGAAAAAGGGTTACCGACCTATAAGACATTGCGAAAACACTTTTCTTGGGAAGAAATCTTGGGGTTTTCTAATGTAAACAGAACATTTAAGTATTCAAGAGATAAACTTATCAGTGTAGCTAAAAGACATTACGAGGTTTTTGCTCCCGCCAGTATGAATGCGTGGAATGAATATGCAAAAGAGCATTCGTTACCAACGACAGCTGCTTATTTAAGGGTGTTTGGTAAGTGGAAGAAAGCTAAAGTAGAAGTTTTAAAAAGCATCCAGTAAGAATAATTACTTACCAGATGCTTTATTTATACTGTCTATTATTTCCCATACAGAAGTGGAAATTGAATAAATTTCCCCTCCGTCCTGGTGAATTGAACCGCTTTTTTCAAAAGTAAGTGAAAGGGTAACTTCTATACCGTCTGAATACCTCAATCTTACCTCAGCTTTATCGGATTTAGCTCCAAGTATTCCTTTACTGTTTTCATAGCCTACCTGTTCTAACTTTCCATTCCGTGATATTTTACTTATAAACATTTCTGCGACTTCCGATTTATTAAAGGTGTCTATTTTAAATAAGTCTTTGGAAATTACTTCTGGTTCAAAAGATTGGATAAAGAGATCCGGATTATCCATTAAGATAGAAGCAAATAGAAATTCAACAACCCCTTGTTTTTCTCGATATCTTTGAAGTAACTCATTATCCTGTGCTTCTAATATACCAGCATCCATTTCCTCCATATTTACCCATTTATACACCTCTTGTTCAAGTGCTTGTACTTTCGTGATGTCATTTATAATATCTTTTTGTGCATTATCTATGTTCAAAATCTCGGTGTCATTTTTATTTATTTGTAACCAAACTAAAAAATAAACAAATGCGGATAAAAGGGTTATTGAAACGATTATTTTCTGTTTTTCTTTCATGTATTGTCCTCCCTCCCTCTATGAATTGGATCAAGCCCTATTATACTTTGTAAGAACTAAATCTAGTTAACAATTTAAAACGGTACATAGTCAATAGGGTTTAAGCTTCCACTCTTACTGAAGTTCCAAGCTGGAGAATGGAGTTCAAAGTGTAAATGTACTCCAGTAACATTTCCTGTTTCCCCCATATATCCTAAAAATTGTCCCTTGGTTACTTGTTGTCCAGTTCTAACTGCTCGATTTTTCATATGGGCATATAACGTTTCAAACTGTTTCCCGTCGATTACGTGTCTTATAATTACTGCTTCACCATAGGAGCCTGATCTATAGGATTTAACTACTACACCATCAGCTGCCGCGACAATAGGTACATTAGACCTTCCGCCTGATCCAATATCAACACCTTGGTGGAAGGAACCCCATCTAGGACCATAACCAGAAGTTATATTTCCAGTCGTTGGCCTCATAAAAGCACCATTTGTAATTGGTGGTATATCTCCTTCGGCCGGTTGATAAACTGCTTGTGTCCTATATTTTTGAGCATTGGCCATGACTTTATCTACATACCAGGAAGCTCGATTATAATTGTATATGGCTTTTCTTTGATCCGTTGCATATCCGCTTTTAGCCAAATAATTAGCAGCAGTAAATATACTGTCAACTACGTTCCAAGGATCTGCCTTGCCATCCCCATCTCCATCTACCCCATAACCACCGCCTCTTCTAATTACATCTAAATTGGTAATATCGGTTGATGAACTTACAAGACCTCCTCCAATGTTATATTTCCATCCAGCCCAAGTCGCCGGCATAAATTGAAGATGTCCGATTGCTCCAACACTTGATACCATAGTTGGGTGTGTGCTGAAACCTGTTTCTACAAAGTGGACAGCAGCAAGAGTAAACCAATCAACACCATATTTTTTCTCAGCAGCACGGTAATATGGCATAAATTGAGCGGGAATACCTGCTCCAGGAATGATTGTGCCATTAAACCCGCCACCAACATAACCGAAACCACCATTACCTTTTAGCCAGTCTGTATACCCGATTTCTCCATTTGAAAACATGTAGTTAGCTTCAATTAACCTTTTATCATTCATACCTAACTCATAAGAATTTAAAATCTGATCAAATGTAGAATAATCTTCTGTCGTATTACTGTCAGTATTAAATCGCTGATACCTAGTTTTGGTGATCGTCTTAATTTCAATCTCTTTAGTTTTTTCCACAGGAACAGTGTCAACTATAATATCAGTTTCTGTTCTATATTTAGTAACCTCTCTTTTCTTGCAACACTTTTCTACTTCTATCTCAGTGTCCACAAATACAAAATACGGGGGTACTGGTATTACATACTTCTTTGTAATGGTCTTTTTTTCTGTATAAGGTACATATTCATATTCTGTGTAAGGGATCTCCCTGGTTACTTTTCGAGATACTTTCTCGTATTCTACGTATTCTTTTTCTTTTGTTTGAATAGTAACGTTTGTCTCCCATTCAGTAGTATAAGGTGTATAATTAAATACCGTGTATCCATTCCAGAAGTTCACATCTTTTAGTTTACTAACCCAGTTATCTTCCCTCTCAATATCACTCCAAGGTTTGCATTCCCCATCCGTACATACTTGAGTTTTGGTTTCCTTCCATTCGTTATAATCGTTATAAGTAAACTCAGGAGCCAGGGAATCGGCCATATTTTCAATTACTTTCTTTTCGTCTTCTTTTGTCATAGCTTCTAGCTGAATTACTGAAGCAATCAATTCTTCCGGAACTCTGTAGCGTACTTGGACGGGGTCAGACATATTTACTGTACTATCTGCTTGTTCAACAATATAATTATATAATTCTTGATCGTCCCCTTCTAACCCTTCTCCAGAGCCAAACATGAAGGACACGACTAGAGATATGATAATAACTAATACAACCACACCAGCAGCTATTAAAATAGTAGGCAGTCCAATTGCACTCACTAAAGCAACCAATAGCTTTATAAGCATTGCGCCAAATTTGACTGCCGCTTTTAAAGCTAGCTTGGCCCCCTTTTTGAGTGCCTTTTTAGCCAGCTTTTTTCCTTTTTTCTGAGCTTGTTGTTTAATTTTGTGTTCGGCTATCTTCCTGACTTCGGACTTTTTGTTTGGATTCTCGTTATTAGGTTGAGGAATACCCATTTTATAAGGTACCTCCTAAGCTTTTATGTCGCATCCCTTCAAACTCTTCCCTTCTCGATAGCCGCTTATTTGTTTGAGGTGGAATTAAGTCCTTTGGTTCAACGGAAGTATGATAATCTACCGGTTGTTGGTTTTGGTCTAAAACATTTTCCTGATGTAATTTTCTATTTCTAACTGAATACTTTACCTGTCTAACTTGATTATCTTCCAATCGAGCATCTCCTGTTCCATATGGAGAAACGCGATATTCTTTCCCCGTCTGGTCTTGTCCAACCATGTAACTCCTATCCTTTGTGATAACCATGCGTATGTTTTTAGTGCTTTTGATTACTTGATCCGAAGTGAACTGCCCACCATCAACCTGTTGGTTCATAGCTTGTACCTCTTGTAATACCCTTGGATTTTTAGGAGTATTACGATTAGCAAGAAGTTGACTAGGATTAACATTAATTGGTTGTCCCGTCTCGATTTTTCCTCCTGTACTATCAATTTTGTAAGGAGCGGAATCTTGTATAAGAGAACCATTTTTCACGCTAAGGTCTTGATATACAACTCCGCCTTTTTTAAGGGAACTATCTCCTGTACCGTATCGTGAAACAACTTGTGTTTGACCGGTTTTGTCTCTTACTTGTACATAAGATTGATTTCCTGTTGTAACGAGTTGCACTGCCCCTCGTGCGATTTCCTTATTTCCTTTTCCATCATCTACTTGCTGTGCAAGATGTTCTATGTCAGAAACTTCAGCTACTTTTTGGTTAACAGCATTGTTATATGGGTTTATTTTCATGCCCATTCTGCTCCCAACTTGATAACCTCTTGTACCGCCTACAACTCCTGAAACATAAGATATAGAATCCCTAAAGTTAGCTTGTTTACCTTCTACATTTTGAGCTACATGCGGTGTTGTAATAGCTGTTTTCATTTCCTTTGTTGCCCATGATATTCCACTAGCAACTGGGTTGATTGCATTACTGATTGTAGGGTTTAAAGTTTGCCCATTTTCAAGCGACTTTTTAAAGCCAGTAGAATATCCGATAGCTCCCGCGGTTGCAATTTTTCCTACCTTGGTATCTTTTCCAAAGGCACCAATTTCCTTGGCACCAACTGTCGTAGAAACGGTACTGAGTACACCAGAGCCTATTGCAGCTGCTCCTTGTGCTACCTTGTTGGAGTAAACGCCTTTATCAAGTGGAATTTGCTTGGGTATCTGATTAGCAACTGTCTTTAAGTTAGATTTATATTCATTGGTTTCCTTAGCATCCCATTGATGTGATGCTACCTGTGGATCTACACCTTTACTTTCTTGTGCTTTTAAAAATGCCCCTTTAGCTTGATTGGTTTTTACAGTAGCTAATTGGGAAGCAAGATAATCCGTATTAACATCATTACCACTATAAAGCTGTCCGGACTTAATCTTTTCACCCGCTCTTCGGGCATTTTGCATGAATACTCGTTGACCGCCGTTTTGCTTTTCAAATTCTACTTGTATCTCTTCATCGGTTGCATTTGGGTTAGAAGCAAGGTAATTTGATTTAAAATCGTTCTTCTCTGCATTGAATGTTTTTTCACCCACTGCATTAGCGAAATCGCCTTTATTGATATACGATTTATCCGTATCTAGTCCATTGCTCATTTTTGAAGCAGTGTCATTTGATATTTGAGTGTACTGTTTTCTTTTACCAGCAACCGCATTATCCCATTCTTGTCCTTTTTTCTGATTACGAGTAAGGACCTCGCCTTCTGTCATATCACTTTTAAGAGGATTACGTTTATCAAAGTCTTCCATAAATTTTTCTCTATTATCATTCGCCCAGTTATTAGTTAATGTATCTGCTGTTTTATTAGCAAGGGCTTGGGCATTTGCATATTTACCGTCATTATTTCTTACTTGTCCGACGGACTCACGTGCTTTTTCAAGGTTTTCATTTCGTTTTTTGTCTACTTCTTTGTTCCACATCCCATTAAGCGAACTATCGTGAGCGTCAGGGAATTTCTTCTTCATATCTTTCATAAAGCTATCTTTATTTTCGCTTGCCCATTTGGAAGTCTCACTATCTGCCATTTGACTGGCAACCTTTTTATCTGCTAGTTTATCGGCATTGAGTGAGTCTTTTCCGCTTTGATACCCAGACTTTATACCTTTTCCTAATCGTTTTGCACCACCTAATGCAAGAGCACCTCCAGCAACACCCGCCCGTCCGGCGAGTCCCCCGGCAACACCACCAGCAACAAAACCAGCTGTAGATCCGGCCATACTTCCCATTGGACCCATTGGGGCACCTGCAATAGCTCCCGCCATTCCGAAAGTAGCTTTACCCATTTTACTTGTGATTTGCCCTGCTTTTAGCATTTTTTCGGCTTTAGTGGTAGTACCAGAATCTGTTCCTGTATTACCACCTACAGTAGATTTCACACCTTCAGCATTTTCGCCTTTCTTTCCACTTAAACGGTCCTTGGTTCCTGTATATGCACCTCTTAAAGCACCTGCAACTGATTTGTCTCCCTTTGCTCCTTTTATGCTTCCGTACATACCCGCTAAGGCAGACATACCGAACATAGCGCCTGATTTACTAAGTGCATTATGGGTTTGACCACCTAGTCCAAAAAGAGAGCGTAATGCTTCTGATGTTGGAATGAAGATTACATACAAAATGATAGATTCCAAACCACTTGTAGAAGTGGCCATAAGTGCAACAATCCAATACAACGCGGCATGAATGGATTGGATAAATACTGTTCCGATAAACTCTTTTAGCCATCCCATTGTGAGCCCTTTAGTTTGTGGTATAAGATATAGAGCAACCATCAAAGGACCCATTATCATAAAGATGATTAATGTGAGTTTTCTCATCATGTAATAGAAATTAGCCCACACAGATAATCCTAATAAACAGAGTCCTATAATGATATCTCCTAGAATATCGTCTCCACCATCAACACTTTCTTTTAATTCAATAAGATCTGTTTCGTAAGAAGCTCCGAAGGCATTTATAATGGTGTAATTTAACCCGAATATTAAGGTGTACAAAGTGGATAAGTTAAAGAAAACTATAGCCACTATTGCTAGATCCTTTAAGAACTCAAATACATAGGTTCTATTAGAAGGATTAATCCCTGTAGAGCTTATCTTCATACCAGCCATTACAATACCAACTAACATCCCTGTAACTGCTAAGGCAACAAAAATGTTCATTCCAGGTTGGTAAATGTTTTGTAATTCATCCAGGGTAAAAATTCCGTAGGCAAGCTCACTGTCTTCTTCCTTACCGAAGATAAGTCCCTTAAAGGTGCGTAATTCCATAAAAGGTTTAACGAGCCATCCATAGAAGGTACCCATTAACCCCTGGAAAATCTCTGATAACTTATCAGCTATATTTCCGAACAATGTCATTCACCTCCTTGCTTATTGATTAAGTCTTTTCCTTTGTAACATTTGCTCAAGTACAGCTTGGTTTGATTCGATGAACGTTAATTCATCTTCACTAGGATTAGTCTGAAGCCATACTGAACTCTTTCCAATACGGAGTATCCCTTCCCCCTTATCTGGGTTACCGAATAAGATATCAATTTCCCCATCGCTTAAATCAAAATTCTCCTGTACTTTCTTTAAATCAATCTTGTTTTGCTGCATAAATAAAATAGTGAAAGTAGATGATAAAATACCTCGTGCTTTAGGACTTTCAAGGATTCGAACAAAGTCCTGTGTTGCCCAGCACAACCCACAGTTTCTTTTTCTGGCACGTCTGGCCACCTTCTCAAAGAAACTCACTGTTTGCTCGTTATCTATGAATTGCCATAATTCATCAGCGTATATATATTTTTTCTTTGTTGCATTGTCACTGTTCTTAGCAAAATATTCCCAAAGGTAATTCAAGATAACGTGATAAGCGATTGGTCTTAGAAAACCTTCTTCCATTTGACTGATATTAAAGTTGATTAACCTTGCACTATTTAATGATTGAGTAATCCCTTTCCCCAGATAGGTCTGTCCATCAAAAATAGGTTTACTTCCATCTTTCAAGAAAGGGCGAATAGCTGCTATTAATCGAGCAGCTCTTTTTTCTTTACTAAATTGACCTGTTATATAGCTGTAGATATCACTAATAGTTGGTTCAGGTTTCCTAACCTGAGACTGTATAAGTTGGCCATCCACTTCTGCTACTTTATTTTCATAAAGAGAAGATGGGTGCGAAGTGAACCCCAACTGTTCTTCAAATACATATTTAACGGCTTCTTCCAGGTAATTACGTTCAAAGACCGTCAAGCCTTCCTCTTCACTATTTTTTCCTCGTATAACAATGTCAAAGAAACTTAGAATCTCATTCTGCTTTTCACGAAGCGGAACAAATCGCACATAAGTTTTTCCATCTTTTGTGACTACTTCTTTATCATCGTTTTCTTCAAGCCATTCCAGCTCTTCATCCTCATTTTCAATGGGTAGATCTGTAGCACTTACTGCACATGGATTTATACAGATAGCTTCCTCTTCACTAATGTTTAAGTTAATACCGCCTAAACGCTTAGTAAGCGAAACAAATTCCCCCTCGGGGTCAATGATGGATGCCCATACATTTGCTCCACTTTTCTCTCTTGCTATTTTTAATTTCATGGCTAGGGATTTACCAGAACCAGGGATACCCGTTATACCCATGTTGTAGTTTTGAGGACGTACTTCTTCATTTCCAAAACTATTGATGAATTCTAATTGTCCTGTAATTTTGTTGATTCCTAACGGTACACCACCTATATATTTACCACTACCACTAATAAAAGGAGAAAACGTAGAGAGCGCTCTTCGATCCATGTTTCTTAATGAATCTGATATTTCATTTTTACCAATCGGAATTGCACTTTTGAGCCCTTTCTTTACACGGCTCCATGTGGTAGCCAACTTAAAGAATTGTCCAGACATTTCATCTTCAACCGCTTCACTATAAGCGTTCAATTCCTTTTCGCTTTGACCAAAGAGTAATCCCTGTGTAGAAACAGAATACGTATCATTTTCGGAAAACTGGATTTCATTCATTAGTTGTTCAGTGTCGAATATTTTGGTTTCTAATTCATTAATCTGATCGATATTACCGCGCTTTCTCTGAAACGAAAGGTTAGACTGTAGCATTGTTAACTGTCTTTGAAGTGTACGGATAGCGTCTGTTTTCCCTACTTTATGAACATCTACGAGCACATCCGATTCACCACTTGAAGTGATTGAGTATAACCAGTTAGTTTGCATTTTTCTTGGATAGCCATCTCTTGGTATGTAAAAAGGTCGAAAGTAAGTCTTAGTACCAAGTGATTGTTTCATAATCCCGTGATCTTCTGAATTTATCGTTATACCATCTGGTGCCATCACATCCCACATAGATGGTTTAGTGTCTAATTGAGTCTTGGCCTGTTCTTCATTTTGATTTGAAATATTATCGTCTTGTTCTTTAACTTGCTTTATCGTCTGTTTCTTTTTTAGAAGTTTCATTGTCATATCCCTCCTTGACGGCTTCTATTCTTGCATCATCTTGATCCGCTGTTACATAAAGAGAAAGCATTTCATTTACTCCGAAGTCTTTAAATCTGTTCTTTATAGCTTTTCTTCTGTTGAAAGTATGATATAGAACCTCGCAAATCCCTTCGTTGGTTAAAAGTTGGACATTCATTCTTGCCTTCCGGAGCTGGCTTTTTGCTGTATTAAATCTTCTATAAAGTTCCGAAAAGGCTTTATCTACCGTCTTTTCTTCCAATTCTTCTTTACTATCAGCAGTGAGCTCACTTTGATTTATCTTATAAGTGAACAATAAGTATCTCTTTGTTTCATACCGAGGTGCGACCTGCTGCCATTTCGTCAATTCCTCAACCATGGATTTTCCATATTGAATAGCATTTTCGTGCAAATCATCCGCCTCTATCATGCTTTTACGCATTTCTTCGATTGGCTCAGATAAATCAATATATCTATTCTGCAGATAGAATTGAATATTATAATTGGTTTGAGCTAACCATCTTTCGAAGGTTACATCGATTGCTTCTTGTTCATCTTGGCTTAACAAAAAGTAGTTAACCGGCTCAACTTCGGCCATGAGGACAAATGTATTGTCTTTATGTCGGATCATGTGGCTATCAATTTCCTTGATTTCATTCAATAAATTGCGAAAGATATCCGGTTCCTGGTCTAAAGGAATGGAATGTTTATTCATTTTCTCTTTCTTAGCCGTGAATTTTACCTCACTGGTATGACTGCTTTCTTTCCAGGGGAGGATTGGTTTTTTTTCCATTTTCCGTGCAAACACATAAATGGCTAATCCGAACAACCCCATTATTAGAAGTTCTGACACCTATATCCCTCCGATTATTGATTTTTTGTGAATGGGCCTTTTCTCCATACACCAATCTGATTTTTGTATCCCATTTTAATGAGTAAGTAATGGTCATAGTTAAGATTATATTTTGATTTTTTTAGGAAACCTAAAACTCCTGTTAAAACCGCAACTGGTAATGCGGAGAATATACATAGAAAGATGCTAACAAAGAAGTTAGGAATAAGATTAAATACGAAGGGTATATAAGAGTAAATTATTGCCCCACCAACAACCAAGTAAATCAATTGCCGTTTAGAAAAAATACCCAATATCGTTTTTTGCTCACTTGACATATCTATAGGAACGGTTACTTTTCTCATGCTATTTCACCTACTTATCTCTAAAAATAGACCCCTCTAAGTACTAGAGGGGCGAATGAATCTGATTAATGATTATAAATGCTGGTGACTTATGTATTAAGCACCAAAGCCGGCGATCCATCCAGCTATGTCATATGCTTTCATTATCACCCAACCGCCAATGAATGCCATTCCTAAACCGATAAACCCTTGTGTTCTTCCTTGGGGATTACCTTGGGAAGCTGCTAGCTTGATACCAGCGAAGATTAGACACGCCAGTATCCAAAATCCTCCTAAAGCCATCACGAAATATACCAACTTATCCAAATCATCATATATTCCGCTGTTTTCGATGCTTCCGTCGGGAGTGATGCCCGCTTTATTCCAAGCACCTGCAAATGCACTCTCCGGGCTTACAACGACAAGACTAAATGTAAGAACCGCCATAAGACTTAACAGAGTGAACAGTTTTTTTGTTTTGTTAGCTATCATATTGATGCCACCTCCTTATTTTTGGGAACAAAAAAACCCCGAAAAAATCACGAATGAAATAATGCTGCTGCCAGCATATTCATGATCTTTTCGGGGTTTTCCCGTACCTATTTAATTATATAATTACTATATATTTATGTTAGTAGATTTATAGAGAAAATGCAACTATTATTCTATGAAAAAGAAAAACTCCTACGCAGCGCATAGGATGTTTTATAAAAATAAAGTTGTGTACTATTTTTACATTTTTTAGGGCGTTATTGTTCGTTTACATTAAAGTTGGTAAATACAAAACCCTATAATAACACGGGTTTTATTCGAAAGCACAAAATTTCCATTTACATTAAAGTTGGTAAATAAAAGCGTAAAATAATGCTTAATAACAAAAAAACCACCAGATTACTGGTGGAAGGGTCATTGTATTAAATTATATCTTTTAAGCAATCGCTCTAATTCCTCGGCATTATAAGGTGTATGCTTGGATACTTCATATAGCGGCATACCGTTATCAAGTAGGCTTTTGGCTACTTTTAAAATCCCGGCATTTTCAGCATCCTCTAATCTGCTTCTTTCATCCGAAAGAGCTTTTGCTCTCCGCTCATACTCTTTTCTAGTTTCAGGATCAGCACTTAATTTTAATAATTTTTGTTCAGCTTTATTAAGAATTACATCCATACTGATAACCTCCCTTAACTTATTTTCAGGAATATCCTCTTTTAAAAATAATAACCAGCGATGTAAGGGATTATTCACATTATAGCTTATTTCCTCGAATTTTTGAAACTCAATGAAATGGATTTCTAGCAAGTCCGTCAATAAGTTTTTAGATTGACACTCACGTAAATTATAAGTGGAATGAAAATATTCATTCCGTAATTCCTCCATTTTAAACCCAAGAATATTGATGGTCACGGTTTTTTGAAGTGATGAATAAGGATTACCTGATTCAAAGTCTTCCACAAAAAGCTTTGACCAATAGAAGAGTGTTCTTGGTATCATATTCTTTTGATTTAACAATTGAACTTCAATGTTAAATTTTTCACCTGATTTTGTTTTAGCTTTTATATCTAAAATCCCTAACTTTTCTTCTTTGTTAATTCTATCTAGATTTTCCTTCTCAATCGTCAAATTTACAATATCTGAATTGAGTATTGCATTTAAAAATCCTATAAGAATATCCTTATCCTTTTCATCTCCGAACAATTTCTTGAATAAAAAGTCATTCAATGGGTTTAATCGATTCATTTGGAACCTCCTGAATACATATATTTTACCATATTCTCTCTTAATTATCATTATGGTTAGTTGGCTGAATTCTAAAAAAATCCCGATTCGCTGAAACAGCCATCGGGACTTATTAAATGCAATTTCTTTACTGACCTTAATGTAAAATTACCAACTTTATTGTAAATTTACTATCTTTAATGTCACTGGACAACACAAGGAGTTTAGAAAAGGGATTTAAATTGAGGAATTTTGTTGTTTAAAAGTAAATCGTCAATTCCTTTTCCGTCTTTTTCATTCCAAATTACCATGTTTACATGATATCCTTCTTTTTTTAATTCTTTCGTACACTCCATAAGAATAGTCTTAACTTGGATATTACTAACCACGTCAGCATCAAAACATAAATTTATTTCCTCTACCCCCATTTCTTTCATAATGGGAAGGGCTAGTCTCCAAGCATTTACTCCAGGAAGTGCTAAAAAGGTATCTCCATGGGCTTCTATTTTTTCCGGTTTAAGCACCTTTCCTATTAAGTCACTAGCGATATCGGTTTTTAATGGACCCTCAGAGAGCCATATTTTTTTTGCTTTTAACGTTTTCCCTGTTTCCCAATGAGAGAATTTTTTTAAAGGTACAGAAACATGCACTGGAGCGGGATCACCAGAACCAGTACCTTTAGGTTTGTTAGCTGAACTAAGCCAATAATAGCGGTTTCCTTTTTTTAAAGTTACCCAACCAAGAATATCGTTTAAAGCTCCTGTATTCTTATTATATTGAATTGTAATAGGCTTATTTAATTCAAACTCTTGTTCAAGTATAATTTCCCCTTCATAATGCACTTGAACGATATTAGGCTGTTTAATAACCCTCGCACGAAGTCCGTGTTTACGATCCTGTACCTTCACATCATTTGGTGGGTTATCTATTCTATATTGAAAACCTACAATTTGTTTCTTATAATTCCGGAAGGGAATCAAAATACCATTCATACTGGTTAAAGACCAAAATTTCCCGTACTTCCCTTCTTCCTCATAAAAACCTGGAACTCCTTTGAAGTTGTCAAGTCCATAATCCTGTTGCATTTGTTTTACAATAGACCACGGCTTTTCAGGAAAGGAGCGGTACTCCCTTTCGTCAATCTGTTCATCGGTAAGTCTTCTTTTGTGGGAAGTTAGATGCTCATAATGATCAGTATCTAAATCCAAATAACTTAACATCGCAGTGTACACATTATGGAGTGTTAAGTCACCTTTCTTCTTTTCCCCTTGATGTGACTCTACTAAGTTATCATTAATCTTTTTTCTCTTCTTATCACCTTTCAAAAAGTGAAGATAAGAGGGAAGACTAGAATTCTTGCTGAAGTACCGGTCACTTTCTATTCGGATACATGCAATAGCATTACCATCCTTGTGTTGCATACACCCCCCAGCATGACCACATATAGGACATGCAATTCGGCTAAACTCATACCACCCAGGAATACGCGTTCTTCGCATACCTCTACTCAATTATAAACATCCTTTCTTAACGTTTTTTTCAACTCACCCTAAATGCAATCTATAAATCTGTTGCGATCAGTAGGAGGCATGACAGTTACTACCAGAAACTTATATCTACCTTCTTCGGAAACAACAATAACAATAGGATTGCCACTGGTATCTTTACCTTCTACAACATAAGTGAAGCAGCTCTTCCTCAGCTCATAATTAAAGCCATATTGCACTTCTACTATTTCACCAGTCATTACTCCACTAACCATATCCCCTTTTGTATAACCTCTTTTATTCATTCTCCTCTTTGTATGGGAACCTAAGCGGATATAACCAACATTCACCATAAGCACTTTCTTAAGATCTTTTAGTTTAATCTCATTCACCCTTCTCACCTCCATTCAAAAAAAGCGGTCTCTGGAAGTAGATTTTTTGCACACTTAGAGTGCATTCTACCAGTCCAAAGACCGCTCTAGTTTAATCATTTACCCGCTAACCTATTTATAGGTTGCAAAAAAAGAGAATAAAAGCATTAATTGATTAAACTATACCATTAGTATTCCCCTCTAATCAATAGTTTGGTAAATCAATGGGCTGAATTAGAAAGTATTTTTGAAAATATCTTAGAAAGTAATGTAGGTGTTCGCTTCCTCATTTCATAGTGTTGTTTTAGTTCTTGGTAAAGTTTTTCGTATGATTCTTCTAATTGCTCGTACACTGCTTTTTTCTCGATAAGAGGTTTTTTATCGAATTTGTTTAAATACATCTCTTTTCCGATATCAGGAATTTTAGCAATAACGTTATAGTCAATTTCCTTTGGTTTTTTTCTTTCCTTGGTTTTTGGATAATGCTTATTAAATACTAATTTTGTCTCTACATTATGTTCCTTTAGAATAGATTGAAACTCCGAGTAATTTTCAACCACTTGTTCATAAGTGCCATCTGTAACAATCCAAAGCTCATCTAAATATTCTAAGGTCTTTAACGTTTCTGGGGACATTTCCCCTGCAGGTAAATCAACCAACAGAAAATCAAACCTCTTCCCTATCCTCATGTATCTCTTAAGATGGTATTCATCCCAGGTATATTTGTCATATTCCCATTCATCTAAAGGTAGCCAATTCACTCCCTTGTATGGCCATACTGATTTTTTTGGGTGAATGGTTTTATCTTCTAAGACAGCTAAAAAGGATCTCCAATTTTCGGGCATAGAGTTATACCGTTTTAATACCTCCCTCATAGAGGGATAACGTGTTATATCTTCAAAAACAGCTATACGGATATTGTATTTAGCCATATATATAGCAAAATTCATAACCAAGGATGTAACTCCCATTCGATGTAAAGGTGACCAAAACCCAACGGTTCGATTGGTACCCCATGGAGCTTCATCAAATACTTCTATAAAATCCATATCCCTTTCATAATCTTTAATAACCTTACTGTCTCTCTCGATTTGCTCCGTTACATTTTTATCAATTTCAGGCCATGGTTCTTTTACATCTACCGGGCTAGAGTTATTTACTTCGTTGCCTTCTGCCTCTTCTATTGATGGTTGTGCTTCATTAATTTTTTTATTTTTAGTTGTGTTATTCTTTTTGGTTTCTTTTATATCAGTTTTTGTTTCCTCATCCTTATCTTTAGTGTCCGCTACTTCTTTTTCACTCTTATCTTTGGCTTTATTTTTGTCGGACGAAGGTTGTTCTGTTGATGGTTTCCTATGTATATTGGATCTTCTTACTTCCGGATTTGTCAGGCGTAAAGCATGTAGCCATTTATTTAATCCTTGGAGATCTGTACAAGTGGAAATGAGGTTATCCCCTTTCGCTGTTTTATCTTGATATTTCGAACTGATGTAACATACCTCACCATGTTTTACTTTATCCTTAATGTCTTTTAATTCTGGAACAAATCCCTCATCCACTATAATAAGAAAGTAATCCTCTTTTAATGTGTTATCCAGTTCTTCAATAGTGTTAATTTCACTTAGAGTCATGGATTCATCATGCTTCAGCTTGTTGTTAATCTCTTCTAAATAGGTTTTATCCGAAATTGCTAAAAAGATCTGTTGCATCCTTTTCTTTCACCTTCTCTTGCACCAAGTAATGGTTTATTCGGGCTCTTAACTTATCACTAAAAGGTTGTTTATAATTCTCTACCTGTCCTATATAGCTTTCAGAATAGCCTAATTCCATTGCGAGTTGGTATTGAGTTTTTCCTAACCTCTTGCGGAGAATAATTAATCTTTCATGATCGTCTTCTATTTCGTTTATTTCTTCAAATTGAGTTATCACTATGCAAAACCACCTTGCTATTTTTTATATAGAAAAATAAAAAACCGCCAACAATCCCATAATAAGTGGGCTGTTAGCGGTTATCGCTTAATATAATTTATTTGTGAATTCGTTTTTATTAGTATAGCACAACTCTATCTTTAAAAAAAAGACTTGAATCTTTACCTGGTCCTAAAAATAAATGATTGAGCATTTTATATTAATCATATATACTATTATTATATTCATTTCATTTTAAGTTTTTTGCAACCTTCTATGAGGTTAGCGGGTTATTTATTAAACAATTAGGAGCCTTTGAGGTTCATGGATATTATAGATGCCATACGTGCGTCTGTAATACATGAAACTTCAAAGGCTTTTTTGCGTTTAAAAGACTTTGGATGGGTGAATATAAAAAACTTTTTGAAAGGGTGTTTATATTGGGTGAAGAAAATTGTATGAACATGGAGGAAATACAAAGGAGATTGGCTGAACCGTTTCCACCTGAAGACATTGAATGGCGTGTTACTAGGGGCTTTCAATCCAACAACAAAGTATATGCCTGGGTTGTTCCTTATGTTGAGAGTCGTGCCATTATGAACCGTCTGGACACTGTTTTAGGAATTGCTAATTGGGAAGATGAATACCAAACGCTTCATAATGGAGTTATATGTGGTATTCGGATTTGGTTTTCTGATAGTAAGTCTCGAATTAAGTGGGATGGTGCTGATTTAACCAATGTCGAAGCAACAAAAGGCGGATTGAGTAGTGCTTTAAAAAGAGCAGCTGTTCAATGGGGAATCGGAAGGTACTTGTATAACCTTCAAGAAGAATGTGTTGAAATCTTCCAGGATACACGTAAAGGGAATAACTTCTATCAAGATAAGAAGAAGAATATTAGAGGTTCCTGGAATGATCCAAAACTTCCAGATTGGGCCTTGCCTGAAGGTTTTAAAGGAAAACAGGGAAATACCAAGAGAGGGAATCCAAACCAAAGTCAACAAGGGCAACAGCAATCAAATGGTCAACCGGATAGGAATCAACTTCTTACTTTTATAAATCGTTTCGAGTATCAAGTTGGTTTAAGTGATAAACCTGATTACATTGTTCGTATATTCAATAAAGCGAACAACTCTAGTATTCAAAATCCGGCTGATATTAAACAGAAAGCTTCTATGGGTCAACTAAGCAATTATTATAATGCTTTGAAACCTGTTAGAGATATCTGTGCTGCTGCTCAAAAAAGCCAAATTAGTATTGATGAGATTGTAAATTATGCACAAATCGTTAAGACAAATATGAAGGTTGATAATTTAATGAGCCTTTTCTTCAATCTTAACGGAGAGGAAGTTAAAAAGATTATACAAATTGCTAGGCAGGAATTTCTTAATCGAAATAACCAACATTCCGCTTAGCATAGAGAGTTAGCACAAAGGAAGGGTTTATCTCCCCTCTTTTGTGCTTTCTTTATTTTGAAAGTAAAAATATAAAACTTTTGGGAGGAATTTTGAATGAAATTTGATGTCAAAAAAGCAGTATTGGTAGAGGGTCTTACTAAAGTATCGAAGGTTATTGCTGCAAAATCAACTTTACCTATTTTACAAGGGATATTGATGGAAGTTACTGAACAAGAGATTAAATTAACCGGTTCTGACACTAACGAAACGATTAGTCATTGTATTCCAGTAGATGGTGAAAACGTAAAGGTTTATGAAACAGGTAAAACTGTTCTCCAAAAACAAGTTGTCGATATCGTGAAAAAGTCACGAAAAGAGATAACTTTTACTTTGGATGGATTTACAACTACTATCCGGTCTGGAAAAGGTGAATTCGATCTTAATGGGTTAGATCCGGAAGAATACCCAAAGTTTCCAAAAGTTGATTTGGAAAAACCCACTCTTGTTTTTAATGGAAATCAGTTTAAAGACTTTATAAAAAAGACTGCATTTGCAGCTAGTGACAAAGATACTCGACCAGTATTAAAGGGTGTTTTTTGCGATATTCAAGGTGATTGTATAAAGTTAGTCGCTACAGATAGTCATAGACTTTCGCGAGTAACGCATAAAACATCAAATTCAGCGGATATACAACTGGTAGTGCCTGCAAAGTCTTTGGAAAATGCTATTAAGCTATTTGATTTGGATTATGAGGTTGAGGTGTTTGCCGATAATGGACAACTGCTTGCTTTTCGTAATGGTCCTACCATTTACTTAACCAGATTAATTGAGGGCAACTATCCAGAGACATCCAGATTAATACCCAGCGACTTTAAAGCGAACATGAGGATTAATAGAAAAGAGTTTCTCAGTGGATTAGAACAGATTTATGATATTGCGAATGCTTCAGATGGCAATACAAAAGGAACAGCTAAACTCCATGTTAACGGGGAAGCATGCTTATCCAGCCATCAAGCACAAACAGGTAAAGGTAGGATTGATATTCCTTATGAGTCTCTAGAAGGTGAAGATGGATTTACCATATCTTTTGCGGTTAAATACGCCATCGACTCGTTAAAGGCTCTGGAGTGTGAGGAAGTGGACTTTAAGTATACCGATAGTATGCGTCCATTCTTACTTTCCCCATCGTCTGATACTTCTGATTTAGAGGAAGTACAGCTAATATTACCTGTTCGCACTATTGAATCTTGAGGGAGTGTTATTACGCTCCCCTTCTAATCAAGGAGATGAAGAAATGGACTTTGATATTTCTAAGTTTGAGAGGATGATCAAAAAACATCAAAAGAAAGCTGTAGAAACCGAAGTTGAAACCGGTAAGGTTAATGTTGTCCGAAATGTTTGGAATCATGATTTCATTGAGGATATCGATTTTGACAGTTTTTCTTATCATGATGTGATTTATTGCCTAGAAGCTATGGAATGTATCGCACTAGCTCCAATAGATGAAGGAGAAGAAGTGTTTATAGTAGATCCACATAACCCTTTTATTATCTACAACCGTGTGGAGCACGCTATTTTCGACCTATTCCATGCTAAAAATAAAATCTATTCAACTGATGAAGAAGAAATATTCATCTGATAGAGGAGGAATTTAAAGTGGAGATTGATATTTACGAAAAAACGTCTTTAGAACACTCTATCTCCAATCTGGCCATGCTAAAAACATTTCATGACGTAGGTGTAAACGTAAAACAATTCGCTGTAAAGACATTCATGGTTGATATTAATTATCAAATGGATGTTTCCTTAGATATTTTTCATCAAGGAGCAAAGCAATTGTTTAGAGATGTGGAATGGTATGACACGGATATTGAGTATGAAGACTCTTATAGAGAACTTTTCGAGAATGAAGGCGCTCCAGAATACACACTAATTATGAAAGACCCGATTTTGGAGAAGGTTCTTAACAGTAAACTTGGAGAGCAATTTAATGAATTTGTAGATAGAGTTTCTCATCAAGACAACTATACAGAAGCTACCTTTGATGTATTACCAGCAAACAATGGTATAGCATCTCTTGTATGGTTCCCTGGAATGCTGCATGAATTAGCTTCCTCTTTAGTCGAGGTGAAGAAAAAGGCTATCGAGTTAATTAATAAATTGGAGAGTGAACCAGATGGAATTCCTAATCAGGATAACAGACAGATTGCGTAGTTTTACAGACCTTGTTGATATTACGCAAAAGCAAGCAAACGGTGTAATTTTGGGTGAATATAAAATGTCTTTAAGCGATTTTATTAAGTCGCTATCTAGTTCTTCCACTGATGGAGTTAGACATGAGACACCTATATTACCGAATAATTGTATAAAGCTCGTATCTACTATAAGAGGATACGAGGTCTTGATTGAATTACCAAAGAGAAAAATACCAGTGGAATATCGCAAAAAGCAAGTAACTATTGGTTTCCCTCGTATGATTTTCAAGTACAGTATTGTAGGTGAATCAATTCGTAGCTTAAAAATTGTTGCGGTGAAAGATAGCGGGAGAATTAATGAAAATACAGGAGTATTTTATTTCCCTTATTCTAATGTTCATCATTCTTCAGGAGAGGTTTGCATGGGTACTAATCAGTTTCCGAAGATAGATTGTCTGTCTCAACTGGATTCTGTGCATTACCTATTCTTTGCTGCTCCCTTCGGAGATGATTATGGAACTATGTCACTGGCTGGAGCGGGATTAAGTGAGTTATTTAATAAATTTATAGATAGAGAGTTTGATGATGATTTGCTCATACCAATGAACTCAACTGTAAAAGAGTTTTTCAATCTGAATGCAGAATAAATTAAATTTCTAGCACAGTGGTAAATAGTCAAGAGTAAAATCATAAAGATTTGGAAATTATTTTTACTCTATATCGTCTTAACCATAAAAAAGGGTACACCAAAGAAACCTTACAACATTTTCCGAAAAATGGATGTAAGAATATCATCGGATGAAAGGTGAGTATCGTTTAAGACCCTCTCCTTTCGGGTGAAATATATAATTGATTGGTTTTTAGTAGCGAAAAAACCAATCGTACTAATTTTCTTGCGGTTAAGACGAGAGCTCTTTTATGTTGATGCTTGGTTACTTCTTGATATTTCTTTTGGTAAAACGATTTATAGTCACTGTCGCTTCTACGAATGGAATCTGCAGCTTGAACCAAATAATAGCGTAAATATTTGTTCCCTGTTTTCATGCGACTGGTTTCTTCTGCTTCATATTCGCCAGATTGATATTGATTCCATACGAGCCCTGCATATTTAGCTAAGGCATGATGGTCTTTGAAACGCTTGATATCGCCTATTTCGGCAATTAGACCAGCTGCATAAACGTCTCCAATTCCTTTAACGGAAGTTAACGTTTGTGGGATCCCTTTCATGAGCTTGGCTATCTCTTTATCTAAGCGTTTGATCTGGCTCTCCATGTGCTGGATGGTGCTGATAATAACCGTCATCGATAGATTGACTGGATCTTGTAACGTTTTATTTAACCGATAAGAAGAGCGGGCGACTTTTTGTAAGTAACTGGCCACTTCTTCGGGATTTTGAAATCGATTTTTCCCTTTCTCTTGGATGAAATCGACTAATTCCTGTAGGGACATCTTCGTAATCGTTTCAGGTTCCAATTCTTGAATCACCGCGAGACTAGTCGCTCCAAAGGTATTGGAAAAAGGATTGTCTTGACGCATGCCACTAAACTTTATGAATAATTGATTTAAAAAGTACGTTTTATTTCGTGCAATTTCTTTCGCTAAATGAAACCGAGTTCTGGTAAGACGCTGCAACGCTTCATAGTGAATGGCATCTTTCATTTCATTAGGCAGTCGTCCGAATCGCAGGTGGTCAGCGATCACCCAGGCATCTATTCGGTCATTTTTAGGCAAGGTATCGTAGCCTTTTTTGAAGCGAGCGACTTTACGTGCATTGAGCACATAAATGGATGTTGATATATTTTCTTTCTCTGAAGAAAGTTGTTCTTTTAAATAATGTGCGACATGCCAACCGTAATTACTCGTAGCTTCTAAACCTATCTTTAATTGACGTATTTGATTTTTTTCCGCCGTTTCTTTCATTTTTTGAATCAGGGTATCGGCCCCGTGTTCATCATTTGAAACGGAAAAATCAGTAATTGAAGTACCATCTTCTTTCATGAAATGGACATGATGAGACTTCATACTCACGTCTAAACCGACAAGCAATTGAGACATAGCCATCACCTCCTATGGTGGTATCTAATAATCAAAACTTTTTCAGACCTGGGTGCCCATCGGAATCATCGATGTCTGCCTCGTTATTAGCACTCGATTCAGAAAAAGACCATTTATCGCTACATTCCTTATTCTGAACGGCGCATCCAGTGGTTAGACCTTTCGTGATGAACGACGGGTAGCAGGCTAAATAAGCAGTCCAATATGGCCGCAAGGAGGAGAAGCAATCTCCTAAAAAAGTTCTGTCCCAATCATTGTCCTATGGGCAGGTCTGAAAGTCTATTAAAAAAAAGAAAACTATTAAAAAATGACGGAGTATTGAAATGGGGCTTCCCCCATCCTCCGCCATTCCACCTATTTTATTTTTGGGTATCTTTAATAAGCAGTATGAGAAAACTCATCTGCGATCTTAATTAAGGAACAATCTATACAACATGTTTGTCACGCTTCCCCATTCACGGGTGAAGCAAAAACAAAAACTTATGTGAATGAGGAAGCTATGACTTTCTCATTACCTATAAACCAAAAACATTTCGCGAAATGCGAAGAGGGCCTTCAAGGGGATCCGGATCCAACTGGAAATTCCTCTAAGATGAGCTCTTAAACATATTATACGAGGAGGAGAAAAATGAATAATAATGTAGAACAAACAAATATTTTTTCACTATTCGGGATTGAGGACGAGTACGCCGAAAAGAAAAAGCGCGAGGAACAGGAACGATTAGAAAAGCAAGCAGAAGCAGCCAAGCAAGCGGAAGAATTGAAAAAGAAATCTGGTTCTTCCTCGTCAACTAAAAGTAGCTCAGCTGGTGATACGTTTGAAATAAATGATCAGACTACTATTTACTTCTACACCGAAGTTATTTCGGTAACGGATTACTTCACTCTAGAAGAATTGACAAACGGATTGGCTAAGAAAAATAAGGAAACTGGAGAAAAGGAATTTAGAAAAATTAAGGAGAACGACCTTAAAAATCGCTTGAAAAAGGATTATCCAGTATTGGAAACAGGAGCACAACTTGTTTACATCAAGAAAAAGAATGTTGTTTCTGTTATCCTTCAAGCAAAGAAGAAAGGTCTTTCTGTAAATGATGAAAGTAAAGAGTCCCATACGGGCCCTTTACTTTCTTTTCATAAGATTCCTTTTAATATTCTCCGTGAGTTTATATCTATCTCTAAATATTATTCTGATGAATATAGCACAGAATTTCATGCAGATATTTATTTTGACCTGGATACTCAAGAGTTTTTCATGGATATACCTAAACAGACGGTACATCATCTTTGGGTAGAAGTTACGGAAGATCCAATAGATACTGCTTTAAAAACATTGGAAAAAAGATGTGTGAAATGTATGGAAATACACTCTCACCATCAAATGAGTCCATCTCCGTCTCTCCAGGATGATGAAAGTGAAAGAGCCCCTATTTTGTATGCAATAGTGGGTAGACTTGATAAGTTTTTTCCAGAAATCACGGTGAGGACCTTTAATATAGAAAGTGGTTTGCATATCAAATTAAACCCTTGGTCTATATTTGAGAATCCGTTTTCTATAATGGATACTCAACATGACCTTCACGTTGTGGAGGTTGTGTGATGAGTAATCATATAGACTTATTAAAACCGGATTTTGGGACCACGCGAAAGCAATTATACCCCTTCATTATCCAAATAGGAGTTGGCGGAACTGGTGGACCCCTGGTTCAACATATTGCGCAGATGCTCTCTATTTTTAAACAAAGGGGACATTATTTAATTGCTGATCCTGATTTAGTTGAGGCCAAAAATTTAAAAAATCAACTCTTTGTCGAAAGAGATATTGGGCAAAAGAAAGCGGATGTATTAGCTAGACGTTATCGAGCAGCTTATAATATTGGGATTAGTAGTTTCTCTGAATCTTATATTGAAGATGTATCTTCACTTAAGGGGCTGTTCAATACCGATTATCAACAAATCGGATATTCAAGAGAAGTATTATACTTACCTGTTATTATAGGATGTGTAGATAATAACTATTCCCGTCAGATTTTTCACCAATTCTTTGAAGAGGCGGGACGTGTCTTATATATTGATGTAGGAAACGAAAGTGTTAATGTTCCTAATGATTTCCCTAACCGCCCTATGAAAGACTGGGAAGATAAAGAAAAAGAGGCATACCAAAATAGCGGATGGAGTGGCCAAATTGTTTGTGGTTTAAAACTCAATGGAGAGACTTTACTTTCTCCTACAGGAGAAGTGTTCCCGGACATTTTGGAAGATAAGGATGAGATAGCTCCCTCTCAAATTGCTTGCTCTGAATTGGTGGCTAGTGACCCACAGCGGTTATTAACTAATCGTATGGCAGCAATGGGAGTATCTACATACTTAAACCAGTTGTTTGAAAATGGAACCATTTCCAATCACATTACATTCTTCCACGCTAAAAAAGGTTATATGAAAAGTCAACCAGTTTAATAGTAAAAAAGAGCTTCTAATATAATTAGAGGCTCTTTTTTTACTATCCATTTAAGAAGTTGTTTAGAATGTTGAACCATCCCAATATGGACATCCATAAAGGGATACTTAATAGTAAAGCATTTAACAACCCGACACTAAATCGTCCTTCATTGTATATCATAATTATATCATCCTTAACCTACATCATTAATGGAATAGTCATTTGCTCCTTTAAAATATACGGCTTTATCGAACGCTTGACCAATGTAAGTATTGAAATTAGGTTTCTCTCTATACTCTTCTTCCGTATTCACAACAGCCATGTAAGGTTTGCCTTCTAAGCTATCAATTATACTCGGAATTTCTACATAGCTTTTGTAAGGTCTGAATTCAATAGATGGGTTTGTAATAAGGTTTTTATTAATAAACTCGATATCTTTTTCAAATTCTATCAGCGTCCTATTTTCAATCACATTCATCGACAATAAGATTTTCATAACTTGAGATGTTCCAGCATTTACATTACCTAAAAAGATTACCCTATTATTTAAGTTAATAGCTTTTAACAACTCTTCATACATGGTATTACCGCCTTCATTTATTGATCCTCTTATCATTCTTGTACTAAAATATAAAAGTCTTCCACCACTGCAAATCGAACCATAATATCGTTTCTAGGTATATCATTTTTATCCATTAAAGTCATTAACAGAAGTGCTAGTATCCTTTCCCTCTCGTGTTCATCGATTTCTTTAGTTAAATATAAGTTAAGTGCATATTGTACGTTATTTTCACCAGGAATCTTTATTAATGTTACTTCGCCAGCTTTTGAATCTTCTTTGGCCAATGAGGACCACCAGTTGAGTGACCAGATTTCGGTTTCATCTGTTTTCACCTCTGCCTGAAAGTAATGCTGGGGAGTTAAAAACATAAAGTCGTCAAAATCACCTAGTAAGCCTGGGATAGCTGTTTGAGGTTTTGGGATACCTTTATTATCTCTTTCATCTAATATTGCTTGCTTTGCCCCTAAACAAACGATATCAAAGGCTGTTTGTTTTAAAAGGGCGTGTAAATCCTCATATCTAGTTACTGCCCATAGTATCAGATTGTGCATATCTTCTGATAAAATAACTTCCTCAAAATTATTTCCAGCTGCAGATTTTATGATTCCTGGAATTTCTTCTGTAATAAATCCTTCCGGCTGAGATAACCATTCATCTGGTAAGTTAGTATTTTCATCTGCTAGAAATTCCCGTACTATGTAATATCCATTAAAAAATTGGGATTTAGCACTTTGGAATAACTTGGATTCATATACTTCTTTATCCTCAACTTTAATAAAAACATTGAGTTTATTAGAATAATAATCATACATCACTTTAAAAAATCTATTGAACTCACCGCTATTTTGAAAATGAGAGCTTAGTTTTTTCTCGGTATAGGTAAAAAGATCTTCTTTATTTGCCGTTTCAATCATTCTACTCATCCTCCTTATTTAACGTTTCTTTAATTTCAAACGGTGGTGAGGGACTATCTTCTTCGAACTTCCAGACACCATCTTCTTTTACAATAGTAGTTATATAGAATTCTTCAGTAGTATTTTTAATTATTTTTCTATAAAAATACCCCTCTCTTTTATTTCGATTAAAGTTCACTTTAGACAATTGATAAGAATTAGGTGTTCCGTTCTGTTTATATAAAGACTGAACATTGGTAAAAACCAATATAGCTGAATCTTTTTCTTTAACCATTTTTTTTAACCTTGATGATGAAGCATGGCTTTTTAAAAATTCATAAAACCCGTTTGGAGTTAATTCTAAAGTTTGAAACATATATAACTGTTTTCCCGCGTATTTAGCAAATTCGTTCGCATTAGAATAAGAAGTTTTTACTTGTACGTCTTCTTCATTCTTTATCACTTCGACTTGATCTAAATCATTATCTTGAATAACCTCGTCTAATGGACGCTCTAATTGTTTGTATAACTCTTCATTTTTTTCTTTTAATTCTTTCTCTACTTTCTGATTCGTTTCATCGTTAGTTGAATTCATTTCTTTAGCCTTATCTACCAATTTATCACTATTGCATCCAACTAAAAGAATAATAGTTAATAACCATATGCTTATCCCTTTCTTATACATAACTTTTTCCACCTTTATGGAATATGGCTTCCCTTAACTTGTTTTTTTCTGCATTAGTTAAATAATTTGCGATCTCTGTACTCTCAATAGTTGAAATCTTATCCATTGTTTCTAACAATAAAACGGGTACTTCTGGTATCTTCAACTGATTCTTCCCTGGTATTACTGATAAACTAAGCATTTTTTCGATACAATACGAAAGTGTTTTTAAGAAGTCCTTATGAACAGTGGTAGATATGCCAATACCTTCTAATTTTCGGGTGCCGAAAAGATTAATACAAAGAATTATGGCATTGAAATTTAATAAAAGGCCCAGATTTTTGCTAAAAATTTTAGTTCCCTTGATAAACCATTTGCTCACAAGACATCTTAATTCTTCATTTAAATTAATCTTAAACTGTTCTTTTCGAGGCTCCACCGATACGTATTCTTTCAGATTATTATTTCTTAAGTAATTGTACAGATACACGGACTTTTCTCTCGTAAAGGGTACATGTAATTCTGACTCTCCATTGATATCTAAAAGTTCCCCTTCACTTATCAATGAAGCAATTACTAAGTTTTTCAAAGCACTCGATTTATCTGAGAAATTCATATTCACATTAAATGATCCTCCTTTGCACAAAAAGAGCCCAAATAGACACAGTTATAGACAGTGCTATTTGGGCTCTTACCCTTAATATTAATTTATAAGGTTTATTCTACTATGTTTTCCGCCTCTATTTCAAGTAATTCTTTTCCTTTCCTATGTCTTTCTTGGCTTGTTTTAACAAGATTTGCTGCACTTTCACTTTCTATTCCAAGTTTGTTACCTATTTGTTCAATGGTCATTCGTTCTTTTGTGTAAAGATAATAAGCATAAGCATGGCGAATTGAGTTTAAAGTTAGCTTTGTAGGAAAATCATAATCGTTTGAGATAACGTTTAAGTGCATGTAGATAGACATATTCTCTACAGGTACAATCGAGTCATCATGTTTCCTTGTAATGAAAAGGTAATTGGAACCATTTAATTGTGCTTCAAAATAATAAGATAAGAATTCTTCAGCTTCTATTCCCTCTAATCGTACAACATGTTTTTTAAGCATGATTTCAATTATATTGTTTTTATCAATAACGTTCTCTTTTGGTATTTGAAATTCAGAGCTACGTAAACCTTTTATTGCTAAAATAAATATCGTTTTACGTAAGGAATTATAGTCTGGATTATGAATTACCTGTGGAAGGATATCTAATAAATCCTCATACATTAATATGCTAGGCTTCTCTTCCCCTACTTTATATCTGGGGATTTTCACTGCTGGATCTATGGGAGCTTTACCTATTTTCCATAAGTAATCGAAAAATCCTTTTAGTATCGTCAAGTGTTTGTTAACAGTTTTAACTTCATTTCCAGATGCTAACTTCGCTTCTAAGAACCCTTTTATATCTTTAGGGGAAATTTCATAAATTTCCTTTTGTTTTCCGTAAACTGAATCGAGATAAACAAAAAACATATCAATGGTCTTCAAGTACCCAGCAACTGTACCTTGACTTTTCCCTTGGTCCTCTAAATGTTTCGTGTATCCAAAAGGCATAATGAAATCACCTCCCCTTTCTGCTACTTATAATTAATATACCACCTCTCAGTTAGCAACATCTACTTCACACCAAAGTTAGCAAATTTTTTTGTATTTTTGTCATTTTTAACTTGCTATTTTGCACTTGAAAGTTCAACCTTATCTTTCTTGGTGAACCGCGCTCATTTACTTATAGGATTTTAGAGTAATCCAATACCCTAAAATCCTTCACCTAAACGCTACTTGGTCACTAAGGGGTATTATATTCATTCCCCTCGTATTGTCTAGGAATTTCTCTTAAAATCTAAAAAAGCAAAACCCGAATTATGGGCTTTGCTTTTTGATCTATACACACAATTTTAATTTAAAAAGTTTAGCATGATGGCCGCTATTGTGACTACAACTGATAAACCAACGACAAAATTATCAAGTACTTTCTTTGTATTTTCCTTTAGTAAATACAACATGTCCATCACCTCGATTATTAGATAAAGTCAGTATATCATAATTTCAGAATATTGCAAATATTTATTTTCACTCTTGTTGGGTAGATGAATCACTTAGTAATAATTGAGATAAATGTTCGGAAGATAACTGATCAGGATTTTTCTGATAATCAATCATCTTTCTCTCTGCATCAGCTACTTTTTCTTTTTGTTGCTGCAGATTATCATTAAGAACCTCTATAGATTTCTTCTTCTCTTCTAATAATTGCTTATTCTGTTCAATTTCCTTATTTGCTTCTTCTTCCCTCTCATTATTGGCTATCTCCACGGCTTCTTTCATGACCTTGTCCACGTCTATCTCACCAGAAGATTCCGGACCTTTAAAAAGGTTTTTTAAACTCCATTTTTGAGTACCAGTATTTTTGGCCACTGTGTTCTTTAATGAATAATCTAACATCCGGTGATATTTTCGTTCCACTTTTTCATTTTGGTGCTTTAAAGTAGCCAGTTCAATATTTTTTTCTAATGAGTCGATTTCTCTTTGAGTATTAGATATTTTTACTTCTAAATTCGTCAAGCTCGATTTTTCATCTGCAAGCTTTGCCCTTAATGTTTGTATAAACATAATCCTTTTTAATTGATCCATCTCTTGAAGCATTTGATTATTATTAGTTGATGGAGTATTGGAGTTATTGCCTTGACCATTTCTTTTATTATTACCTGTCGATACTAAAGGTGCTAAACCACAAAAATAAGCTAAATCTGACGTGGATTTATTAGCTTTTTCCACTAGCAATAAAATCATATGTAATTTAAATACGCTAATATAATCTAATCGGTAATATTTCCCGAACTTATCTGGTCCTATGTACTCCAACAGCTCTGTTCTAAAATAATTCCTTAACGTACTGTCCTTTCTTCCTATAATATCCCCTGCTTCCACTGTGCTATAAGTGGTATCTGGGTGCATACTCAAAATGCTGTCAGTGTATAGGTCATTTTCCAGTTTATTTATTTTTATTTCTCGCCTTAAAGGATCGTCCTCAAACTTTTCTTCTAATAGATCTTTCATATCGATTTCCATTTTTTAATCACTCCCCGCTATTGCGGATATCTACAATAATTTATCTTCATATTACCTTTCAAACCCACATAAATCAAGGAATTTATGTGCGCTATCACTTCACAAACGATATATAGCTAATACGCTACGCGGACATAGTATAGCGTAACTCAAACGCAAGGGAGCGCAAGGATATATTTAATGACATTGCATTACGTTCAATTACATTCTATCGCTACACAAACGCTTTATAGCGCATTAGCTATAATTCGTTTACAGGGGTATAGCGCCTTGATGCGATGGCATTCGTTTCTTATTGCGCTTGTGATCGAAGTTGATTTTCTCATAGCGCTGTAGAATTGAATGAGATATTTAGAAGAGGCCTGGTTAAAGGTTAAAAAATAATTTGGAAACTATAGTTACTTCTTTAATTACTTGATATTACTTGGTAATCTCAATTTGCAATGCGATAATAGGGAACTAAAATGCTGCCAACTAAGGGTTATACGATATCTACATAATTAAAATGATAACCATAACATTATTCATCTAAAAATGACTATAATTTAGGGGGATTATAATCCATAATAAATAACCCCGCTCACTAACGGAGCGGGGCATTCCTTATAGTTGGAATTCTTAGAGATCATCAATAGGATTGTGAATTTCATCTTTACTATTCTTTTTATCTGTATCTTGACTTTTACTTGAGTTAGATGTACTAAGTAAAGAATCTAAGTCGTCAGATTCATTATCTATTCTTTTTTTTCGGGTGAAAGTCTGTAGGGAAGCGAAGACGTCATCTTCCTCTGTTTCTTTCTCTTGTAATTCCATTAACCTTTCATTTTCTTTCACCAATTCATTGACTCGAGTAGGGAGATTCAATCCAGCAAATACGGTATAGAAATGAACTCCTTTTGCTTTTTCATCAACGTAAGTGGCAATCGGTTTTTCACCAGCTAGCGGAGCTTTATCATCAACTATATTCTCAATTCTATCCGTAAAGCCTAATGTGAAAATACGTTCAGCAGTGTATTTATTAGCAATTACACTTGTAGCAGCACGTTGAGCATTCTTCAATTTATACCCGTCGGAGAGAATACCACTTTCAATGGACTCTTCTAAAGGTGGTAGATAACTAGACTCGTTTTCCAGATCGATTTTTCGTTCTTCAATAGAAAACTTAGATAAAGACAAGACACCAGGTGTTTTAATTAAGTTCTCAAATTCACTTGAGTCGAAATGAGAATCTCCATATGGCTTGAAGCTTGCTGTTACAACATTTAATTCATGTAACGTATCGGATATGAATTGGTTGCTAAACTCCAAATATTCCGAGAGGGAAGCATTAGGGTTCTGTTTAATGTATTTATCATATAGTTTTTGGTTATCCACTAAAATAATAGAACCTAGACCTTTCATAGCTTGTGAGATTTTCTGTAAACGTTCTAAGGCATTACTTATGACTGTTGCTCCTTCTTTATTCCTTGGTAATGTAAGAATTAACCCGAATTTTCTTTGATAACCGTTCTTGTGTAATAGTTTAATAGCTTCAATTACACTACCAGTACCAGTTCCGCCCCCTAATCCTGCAACAATCCATATGAAATCTCTGTCCATGAATTGCCTTTTTACTGCAGAAATAACATCATTTTGATGATCTAAGAAGGCATTTTCCCCAACTTCGATATCTCGTCCAGCACCTTTTCCAGAGCCTATAGGAAGCTTTTCGATGTTTGGATTCTTGATATTAATCTTTTCAAAGTCCATATTGTTAGTATTAATTAAAAGACCGTTGTATGGATAGTTACCGTTCTTTACGTTTGTCTTGATATTGGCACATTCAGCTGCAATAGAGCAGCCACCCATCCCTAAACCTAAGTAACCAAACTTCATTGAAAAACTAATATCAGATCGATCTAAAAGTTTCTGCTGAGTAAGAGTTGTTGACATTTAATCTTCTCCTTTACTACCTATTTTTTGGTTAATTTCATGTGTCTGCTTAATTCGTCAGCAAGCTTAGAGCGTTCAAACATTCTTGCTCGTCCTACTTCTTGAACATTTACCAGACCGGCACCTTCTAACTTCGCTGTCAAAATGTCTAATTTATGTCTTGAGGAAATAACTTCTTTCTCTGGTTCGCCCATCTTTTGTTGGTAATACTCGTTTACGTGTTCTGGGATTTTTTCTTTTAGTAATGGACCATCTTTTAAAACGATCAATATGTACATAGCATCTCCCAGGCGTTGACTTAAAGTATCCAGGATGTCTTCCTTAGTCAAATATGGCAACCCCCTTTGAATTTTAGTTGCTGAAGTAAGTGCGGGTAATAACCGTCATAATTGCTTAAATCATTGATGTTATTACACTCAATTACTGCGTAAGTTATTGCGTAAATATAGAATATCACTTAAAAATACATTTGGTCAACTTAAAAATATCTCAAAACAAATACCCGTTAAACCCTTTTATATCAAATGTTTTATATTGCGGCATTAATTGCGTCAATAAATGATGGGATAATTGCTACTGTGTTATTTGTTGTTTTTGTTATGTTTGATCCGTTTTATTTTCATGAAAGTAATTCTAAAAACCTTATACCAGTAAAACCTCTTCCTTCCACATTTATATTTTTTTTGATATTCCGGATATTATCTTTGGACTTTCTGGTCGTGTGGTCGTTTTTTATAAGGAAAGGGGAGCAGGGGGGAGGGATGACTGGTGAACACTAAGCAAATAGTAAAAATGGTGTGTCATAATCAGAATATATATCCATGTTAAAATCAATTAGCGTTTTGCATACCATTTGAGTAATTTATAGATTTACAATCTTTCAAATCAGTTCCTTTTTTTATTATATTGCCTTTGATTAACAATGGCTTTATTTCCTTGATTTTTTCGGCCCAAGCGTATGAACTATACTTCATACGCTGAGGTTAATACGGTTGCGTATGAACTTCAACCCATGATAGAAAGGCATATTTTTCTTTTATGTAACCTTGACTTTCCTGTGTCAAAAAGGTAATATTTTACCTAAATTTAGAGCCCGAATTATCACTTTTCCCAAACTCTCCATGTACTTTAAAAAATATCTGTATTTAACACATTCACTTTAAAACAAGGAGAAAATTGCAAAGTGTTGTTCATGTAACTTTATACATAATTTTGTATATAGATTTACTTGAGTCAGTATGGATATCTGTGGAAGAAAGTGATATAATTCCTGGTGCCATCTAAATAATAAATTAAATACTTTAGGGAACAACCCTCAATGGATAAAGGCTGTGGAACAGTTTTTATTTGTTGGGGGTTTTTTTGTTAAAGGGAGGAAGAGAAGTGCAGAAAGGAAGAGAAAAGAAGATATTAAGAGTTAAGACTGGGCCAAACGGGCAGGGATTATGGTTGGCAGAATTTGAATTGAACTTATTAAAATTGATTGCTACCCAAAGGATTTTAGAGTCTACTCAGATAACCAAATACCATAATTTATTCCAACCCGCCTCTCAGGAAACAGTTAAATCAAAATTATATAAATGGAAAGAAAAAGGGATAATTATGACCTATACCATTAAGAAAAAATTTGGTAATCCACCCAAGATTGTAAGAATAACAAATAAAGGAGTTTCCCTTCTCGTGGAAAATAATTACTTGCCTTCATATTGGGAAAATATCAATGTGAGTGGATTTACTGATGGCTACACATCTGAACACTCTACTAATCAAAGGGATCATAATGCCGGAATAAAAGAAATGGTGATAACAGCTTTAGCTAATCACACATTGTATTTTAGGAAATTAGATATAGAGGAACCATTAATAGACTCTTATTCCCCCCGTGCTTATGAATATAATGAGCTGAAAGGAAATATTGACAAAGATACTGAGAGGTTACTTCCTGATTGGGTCCTGAAAAAGGGGAATAGGTTGCTTTATATAGAATCTGATACTGCAAGTGAGGGACTCTCTCAAATCAAAGGAAAATTAGATAGGTACATGGAAATAGCAAGAAAGGAACCAGATAAGGAACATATTGTTATGATTGGAATATTAGATGATTCTATATCAACAGAAAAAATATACCCAAAGAATAGAAAAATACGTTCTTATAACATAAAAAATTTACTTATTGGTAAGGAGCGAATCTCCAACCTTTCCGTTTTCGCTACATCACTGGGAAGAACTTCTAAAGCTAACTTAAATATTCTTTTAGGAAATAAACCGTTCACCAATGATGGTATTGAACTGGAAGTAGATACAGCTATCGACGCTCTTGAACACTCTAACGAACATTTTGATTGCAAATTTGAAACTCTCGACAATTCAAGTGTATATACCTCAAAAGTTCCGAAAGAAATGTATGCGGATAGAGCGGTCGCCCTCACAAATAGAGCGGGTTCACTAACAAAAAACGTGCTGTTTTTGCTGATGGATGAAGGAAATGCAGCATCTGTTGATAGGCTTCATTTTCTGTCCCATTTGAATAAAGACGGGGGATACAAAAGGAAAATAGATAAAATCATTGCCTTCTACCCAAAAGAAGAAGAATTTGAAAATGACGCAGTAGCGGATAATTATGATTTTGTTCTGTGGGGTTCTACTGAGAATTGGTTAAATAACATAGAGACAGAACCAATATTTTATCAATCCCCGCCCGAAAAACCATTTACTAGGGAGGTGACAACTTTTGAAAGAAGTTTTAATTAAGAAGTCGCCGTTGATCCTGACTATAATATTATTGCTAGTTTCCTTTTGGTTATCCATTAGGGCGCTGGCCAATTATATATTTCTCATGGTAGGACAATTCACCGATTCGATTCCTGTTTTTTTGTTATTTGGGAATCCGCTTCACCCTTCATTATTGGGACTAGTAGTGACAACCGTTGTTTCAATATTTGCATGGTTAGTTTCAACCAAGGTAAAGACATTCCAAAAAATGGTGTGGAGAACATTTATTTTCTTTCAGATGTTCTTTGGTATTACCGCTTATTATACTTGGATGATAACTGCTCCTATTTACAATTCAGTAGTACCTTACCTGCAAGAAAGAGTAGCGGAAGTTGATGTAGTTAATGTTTGGCATAGTGTTTTAATTGGTAATACCGATAATTTGATGATTTTGTTAGTATTTCTTCCAGGTATTGTTATCACGTTATTGCTTATATGGCTGGGTGGGCAATACTCACTTCATAATGACACCTTAAAAGAAGTTTTCGAAGAATTTGAGTTTAAGTCACGATTTCTCCAAAGGTTTTTCAGAATGGGGGAAGATGAGAATTGGCCAGATGTGGAATTGGGGCCTGATTCAGAAACAAATGAATTAATTATACAGCCTGGTAAAGATAGAACGCTAAATAACGTAATTATTGGTAGTATCGGAACAGGTAAGACAGCTGCACTGGTATTACCTATACTTAATCAAGATTTGCATTGGATGACTCGTTTCATTAATGATTTTCCTAAGCAGTCACAAAGAGAGGATTATCATACTGAGGAAGTTAAAGGAATGTACCTAAATGGGATTTCGGTTATTGAACCTTCGAACGATTTATGTCAGAAAACATTTCAACTTGTTAAAGCACATAAAATTCCGGAAGAGTCGGTCTTTTATATTGACCCAACAAATCCAAATACACCAAACATTAATCCTATGCAAGGCCCTGTTGACCAAGTTGCAGAAGCATTCGCAATGGTTATCGAAGGACTTGCTGAAGGCGGAGATGGTGGTAACTTCTTCTTTCAACAATCGGAAAGGAACCATCTAAAGCATTATATATATTTATTAAAATTGCATGAACCAGATAAAGAAGTAACTTTTGATATGCTGCTTGATATGTACAACAATTCCCAACTGGTCAGACAAATGCACGTTAAATTAAAGGGTACTTTCCCAGATGATATTGAACAGATAGAAGATCGTGATGAACGAAATCATTGGAAGATTGTCCAACAAGTGGATGAATGGTTTGACCTAAACCTTTTACCTAAAACAAATAGACAAGGCCAACCAGAACAAATAACAACCGGTGATTATAGGGGAGAAATCGCTTATTATGACGCAAAAGCGGAGTATGTCCAAGGTTTAAGAAACATACTAAATGATATAGGGGCAAACAAACTCATTCGTCGTGTGTTGTTCGGTAAATCCAACTTCGATTTCGACAAGCATTTAGAGTATGGTGGGGTCCTCCTACTCAACACTGCTAAGGGAGAGTTGGCAGGCTTATCCAATATTTTAGGGAAATTGGTTCTGCTTAGTTTACAGAACGCCGTGTTTAGAAGAACACCAAACTCTTCTAACTTTCATCATATCCTGGTGGATGAATTTCCGGATTTCATTTATCGTCCATTTAAAGAATTCCCCGCTCAATCGCGGAAATATAAAACAATTGTTACGGTTGTTGCTCAGACAGTTTCACAGTTGGCTGATAAGTATGGTGAGACTTATATGCACACGTTACTGGGTACATTACGTCACAAAATGGTTTATGGTGATATTCCAGATTATGATGCTCAATTATTCTCGGCTATTTTTGGTGAAGAGGAACGATTTGAAGAAACACAAAGTGAACAAACCGTTTCCCCTTTGCAAGAATCTCCATCCTTAAGGGCTGGTAACTCATTTGCTAAAACCAAAGAGGCAATACTATCGCCAAGTGATATTATCTTTCAGAAACAGTTTCAAGCAGCTGTTAAAATTGTTAAAAACAATCGTCCTATGCCAGTCAGACAAATTGACGCAAACTTTGTACCTAAACCAGAGTTCAACAAAGCGGTTATGGCTGTTGTAGAAGAAAACGGTGCTTTATGGTTATCTGAAAGGGATCGAATGCTAACACATGAGCCAGTCCTAGTGGATACTCCAATCGAGGAAGAGGAATCGGAAGACCAAAGTAATGAAGAGGGAGAGCAAGGTGAAGAAGTTGAAATAGTTGCCGAGCTGGATACTCAACGAAAACGGCCAATTGATTATCCGACGAGCAATCGTTTGAGGAAAAGAAATTCTACAAAGAATCAAGAGGTTGTTGAGGGTATAAGTCCAAACTCTTTTTCTAAACCCGCTCCTATAGCTGTCTTTAATAAAGAGGACACAGTTACGGAAGAAATTAATAAAGATAAACTTGATACGGAGACTGTCCATCCACAAAAAGTGGAGACAACTGATATCCCTATTGATGAGGATTTCGACCCGCTTGGTAATGTATTTGGTGAACAGGATGACACTGAAGGAAGGGATGAGACAGAGGGTAATGCTGAACCTTCAGTTAGCGAGTTGTCAGAGGAACATAATCAACTTTTAAATGAAATTAAAAAGGAGACAGACAAGGTTAAATCTGATAATGAACCCACCTCTAACAATAATGATCTCAGCTCAATTATGGAGGATTATGAGTAAGGGAAAACCCTTGCTTGTAGAAATTA
The DNA here is from genome assembly GCF_028416575.1 of Terrihalobacillus insolitus. GTDB lineage: Bacteria > Bacillota > Bacilli > Bacillales > Amphibacillaceae > Terrihalobacillus > Terrihalobacillus insolitus. The sequence goes on from NZ_JAMQKB010000005.1 coordinate 84,602, forward strand.
GGTTAAAAAAGAAAGTTGCCATTTAAATAAATATATTGTAGTATTTAATGTAATACGAGAGTAAGGAAACAAATAAATTCAATTCAATTAAATAATACTGGGACACCCCAAACTTGTGTTAGTGCCTAAAACGGCCATCTAACTATAGGTTTGGGGTGTTTTTGTTTTCTTACTCAAAAATATTGATTCAAAGCATTAACTTAAGGAGGGGCTCTCATGCCAGAGGAAGTTTTAGGACAATCTTGGAGTAGCCAAGAAGAATTAGAAACACTCGCTAGGATTAAGCGAAATAATGAAATCACCAAAGGGGTAGTAAGATCTGTAGCGTTTCGCAAAATGCCTATTCAAGAAAATGGAAGAGTAGTAACTAAAGAAGTCGAAGTAGCTATCTTTTTGCTGCCGGGTGGGATCAAGGCTTACTGCCCAGCTAGTGAATTTATGGACCACGACTTTAAATCGCTAACTGGATTTGTTGGTACTATTCAAGAGTTTATCGTTGAACAACTGGATCTAGAAAATAAGATGGCAATTGTAAGTGTTAAGAAAGCAGATGAAATTAAGAAAAACTTGTTTTGGGATGAACTCGATTATTTGAATCAGAAGGATGAATTATCTGAGCGACTATATACAGGGGTTATCTCCGGATTTAACCCACAAACCGAACGAATCTTTGTTAAAGTTAATGGCGTTGACTGCTTCATGCTTAAATACGATTGGGACCATGGACGAATTAGAGATATTTCTTCACAGATTGAACGTGGTACCACTGTAGAAGTAAAGGTTTTACGTATCGATAAAGAACGCAACATGGTACAGGTAAGTCGTAAAGCTGCAACAGAAGATCCATTTGAGCAATTGGAGCAATTAAAGGATATGGAAGCTATTGCCGGCAAGATTAGTGAAGTTAATCCTATTCACGGTATTTTTGTTCAGCTAGATGTAGGATTAGAGGTGAAAGGGATGAAACCTAGCTATATCGAGGAACCTGTTGTAGGAGATATTGTTAGTTGTAAAGTTCGAACGATTGATAAAGAGAAACGTCACTGTAAGGTTGTTATCATTGGATACCCTCGTGGTAAAAGAAAGCGGAAAGACGTAGGAGCTTTCCTGTTTGAATAATGAGCGTTGAATTAGCACAGAATGAGACGTTAGAATATCCATTTTATTATAATAAGCGGGGTGAGGTACCATTTTGGGACCACCCGCTTATAACAGGATATAAATTTTTACCAAAGGGTTATTATCCTTATGTGACGATAGAAGCCGTTTTATCTCTTTATCTTAAACGACGAATTGACGATACAGATATTATGATTATAAAAGTATTAGGGGATGCCATTTGCTGTAACGAAGATCAATTAAGAAGGTACTTATCATCTAAAATTTCACGTTCCGATGTATCTCAACGACTGGAGAGATTTCGCAAGGTAGGATTAGTGGAGAGATGGAAAGTAAGAATTAAATCAGAAGAAGATTCATATAAACCACCCGCTCCTTTTGTACTTGGTATAGCGGGATACAAATTATTAAAGCATTACTATAATAAAGATTTCTTCATGGACCCAAACAGATGGGACACACTAGGTGTAGGTGCTGTTCAACGCTATGTAGCGGTAAATGAATTACGCTGCAGGTTGATTGAGGCTAAAGCGGCGCGTAATTGGAAATGGAATGCGTTAGTTAGCGATAATCCACGAATTAAAAAGCCTATGGGGGTAGCTGAGATACAAACCCCACGAGGAAACCTAAATCTATTGATTGAAAGAGCACAGATGAGCCAGGACTTTGTAGGCTATTTAAAAGATAAATTAAATAGTTGGAAACATGTTTGTGATGAAGAAGGGAAAATCCCAGTAACCGACTTTGCAAATAACATGTCTCCTGTGGTTCTCTTTGCTTCTACTTTATCATTAGCGCAAAAACTTCAGTCAGATTTATTGTTGGACACCTTTCCTTTTACTATATGGGTGTGTGTGGAAGAAGATATGCTTGAGGAAGGACTGGACACCGCCTTTTATATGCCTCATAAAGATGGATTAAAAAGGGTGCGAATGGATTTTCTGATGAAGAAATAATGTTGGAGGTAAAAATGCAACAAATCAATATGGTACAGCGTCATGTAAAACTATTAGAAAGTCTACACCAACATGATCCAAATTCATATCAACATTCGCTTAGGGTTGCAACAATTTTGTGGAAGTTTGGTAAATTTCTAAACATCCCTAAAGAGAAGTTAGCAGGGCTTTATAAACTCGGCTTACTCCATGACATTGGGAAGTTGTTTACTGACAAAGAAGTGCTAACAAAAAAGGGTAAACTCACTGATTTAGAGTATAATCACATTAAAGACCATAGTCTAAACGGGTATAAGTTATTAAAAAAAGAAGGATACCCACAGCTGCTTTTACACGGAGTTTTATATCATCATGAAAATTACGATGGTAGTGGGTATCCTTCTCAAATAAGCGGGGATAATATCCCCTGGAATGCTCAAATGTTACGGATTGTGGATAGTTTTGATGCCATGACCAATATGCGCAGCTATAAAAAAGCGTTCCCTCTTGAATGGTCCATAAATCAGCTGAATAAACTAAGAGGGGTTTGGTATGAACCATCCCTGGTAACACATTTTATAACGATGGTTGAGAATACAGATAGTGGCCACCTTTCCGATAGTAAGAAGGTTGACGACTATAACAGGGAGTGATAAACTTCATGTATAAACATTCTTTCTTAAAGTTTTTTAAGAAAGACCTTTCTGAAGAATTCCCGGCTATCTCACCCATAGCTGGGAACCCAAATTTAATATGACGGGAAAACCCCGAAAAGATCATGAAACAATGTTTTCTTAACATTTTGTTCATTCGTGATTTTTTCGGGGTTTTTTTATGTATTACCAAACGGAGTGAAAAGTAATGAGCAAAATTTTATTAGCTATAGGAAATACCGATTACAGCAAGATTATACGCAATAACCTATCAGAGAAAAGTGATTTCACTGTGTTGGAGCAGGAAGTAATGCACCATCGTTACTTGCTTGAAATTGTTGATTTAGAAAAACCAGACATACTTATTGTTCATGATTACTATTTACCAACGGATATGATTTCCAAGGAAGACCGGGAAGAGGAATGGTTGACCTTTATTCAAACCCTGCGGGAAAGCTATGACGATTCTATTAGAGTAGTTTTCTTATGTGAAAGAAAAAAAGGAGAACCTTTTCTTAGTTATCTTGTAGATAGTAATGTTTTAGACATTTTTAACGATAACTCCATTGATATCGTGCAGATGATTGAGCAATTAAAGGATAAACCCAGGTTTTCACGAGTTTCTAAATTTAAAACTTCTACTAAAAGGGTGAACGCCCCCTCTGACAACGAATCTGAAGAAGAGGACGAGGAACCTGAAGAAGGAACAGAGCCACAGGACAAAGAAGAGGTTGCAGCCACTAAAGATAAACAACAACGAAAGGCTGAAAAAGCCCCAAAACCAGTCGTAAATAAAGTAGTAGAGAAGAAAGTAAATGTCGTTAATAAACAAGTTGTGAAAAAGGACTATAACATCCAGGTACTAAACCAAGTTGAAAAAGTGGTAGGTGTTCCGGTAGAAAAGAAACTGATCATGATTGGCGGTCCTTTCTCCCGTAGCGGAAGCACCTTTATCTCTCATCTTTTAGCAAGAGAATTAGCGAAAATTGGAGTGAGTGTCACTTACGTAGAAAGTCCTTATTCACCCGCTTATTCTTATGACCGCTTTATCGGCCATGAATTAAACCCAGACTACCGCAGCAAGTTTTATCAATTTACGAAAGAAATTGACCCAAAGAAGCCGAGCGTTTTTGATTGGACTCTTGAAGATATTAATATGGTGGTCAAACATCCAGAGAATGAACCTATTTATGATCTAAAGGAAATTCCCTTCGACGTCTTCATTAAAATTCTGCTTGCTTCACAGTCTACAGTCACCATAGTTGATGTAGGTACTGATTGGCACAGAGAAATTTACAAAGACATATTCGATATTGCAACAAATGCTTTCTTTGTTATTGAGCCGGACTTAAGTAACATTCAATTCCTTGAAGATCCGGATAACAAGCAAACGAATGTTTATCGTGAGTTAATTCAACAAGATAAGAGCTCTTTAATTGGGAACCGCTTTGATAAAAGCTTACTAAAAAATGAGATTATCCAAGACTTATATAAAGATAAGTTTTTAGGACTTGTTCCCGATTTCCCAAGTAATGAAGTGTTCGACTGTCAATATAAAGGCGGATTTATTAACGACCATAGTAAATATAAAGAAATGGCTAACAATGCTTTGCAACCTATAATCACCGAGTTATTACCAAAAGAATTTTTGAAAAAGTATTCTAAGCAAAACAGCTTTTTCAAAGGAATTTTCAATAAAAAAATCACCGTAAATAAAGCTTAATTCAGGAGGTACATATGAAACCAAATACGAAAATTATTTTGGGTATCTTGACAGGCATTATTCTACTGGCAGCTATTCCTATATATGACCAATTCATTAAAGACAAAATCGACAGTGTTGAAGTGGTTGTAGTGAAAGCTGGAACTCATATTAATGCGAAAGAACCCATTACGAGAGATAAATTAAAAATCGAAAGACGAAGAAAGCAAGACTTAGTAGGTGGTGTGGTATTTGCCGAAGATATGAAGACCATTATCGGTTATGATGCTGCAAACCTACTTGTTGGTAACGCAATGGTTTCCAAGAAGATGGTTGATTTCGATAACCTTATCCCTGATGAATCAGAAGGAGAGGCAATTCGACCGATAGTAAGTGATATGATTTTCGCCATGCCTGGTTCCCTAAGAAGAAAAGACCAGATTGATATTTATACCATTAGCAGCTCGTTTGTAGAAGAACAAGGAGCCAAACAAGAGGGCAAGGTTGTAACCAGTGAGGAAGTGGATGAAAAGGTTAAGAAGGAAGCACTGAAAGAACCGCTTCTTAAAGATGTAAGAGTTGTGTATGTAAAGGACGCTTCCAATAAAGAAGTGGTAAGTGCGAAAGGCGGTACCGTTAAAAAAGGAGAACGATTGAATGCTACCGCTAATATATCGGATCTAGAAGTTATTTTGAATGAAGAGAACTTTCAAAAGTTAATGCGAGCTGTCATTGACGAGGATAAGTTGCTCTATATTACCTACAACTGATAAGGAGGTACCTGCATGTATATTGGTGTGGTAAGTCACGACAGTAAATATAAGGAACTGTTCCAGAATGAAGAAGAAATTGAAACAGCCGTTGTCATGGACCAAGTGAAGGAAGATCATAACACAAGTTTAGAGCTAAGTGCTCTCCTTGTTGATGGAAAGTTTACTCCTCACCAAGAATTAGCCTATATACGAGACAAGTTTCCAAACATACCTATGTTTTATAAATTGCACGATATAAAGAGCCATATATCAACAAAGCATATTGAAAGAATATGCGCCGCTCACAGGGTAACTCCCATAAATGAACGTTACACCATAGAGCAAGTTGTAAGTGAAGTAATGAATGTAGTTTGCAATAAAGGAGAATACGCAAGTAAACGAATTGTTAGCTTTTTCGGTACTCATAGCGGTGTAGGAGTCAGTACAACAGTATTAAGCATAGCAAAGTCTATTTCTCAAAGAGTCCATGAAAAAGTATTGGTATTGAGCCTTAACGCCTGGGACCCAGCAGATTACTTCCTACAATACGAAGGAAAGTACCTTAATGATTTGAAAGTGGAACTCAAAACGAAAAGTCTTACCCCTGTTAAGTTAGGAGAAGCCGTTTCTCAGCATGGTGACTTTTATCATTTAGCTGGAAACAGAGACATAAAACTGCAAAGGTTTTATAAGAATGACGAAATCGCTCATTTGATTGACGTAGCAAAAGAAACATTCGATTTAATCTTAATCGATGGCGGCACACACTTTGATACGGCGAACGCTTCACAATCCTATGTATCTAGTAATCTTCGCTTTATTGTTACTAATCAAGAGGACAAGGGGTATAGAGGATATTTCCCTCATACCTTCCAACAGTTGATCGAACCAGCAGGGGGTACCAAGTCTGATTTTATGCTTGTTCTAAATAGGTTCCAACCTAACATGTCATTGATCAGTGAAAAGGATTTAGAGGAAGAACTAGAAATTAACCGTGTTGCAACATTACCAGATATGGATATCTTAGGAGCAGTTTCGATTCGCCAAAAAAGTCTACTATATGATGTGGCAGAAGGAAATTATAAAAAGAACATTGACACGATATCTAACTTAATTATTTCGGAGTCTCAGTTGTCTGAAAAACCAGTTGAATTACATCACCTGGAAAACAAAAAGGGCATTTTCAGTAGCCTATTTGGTAAGAAAAAGGAGGAGAAGGTGTGACTAAAACAGCAGAAGATGTAATGGACCAAGCTATTGAGGACATCGAGTCTAGTCTTGGTGTCAATGAAACACCTTATGACCCCGCTGATTGGTTAAGTAAAACAATTGAAGAAAAAGGACTCCAAGAAACTACTGTAACTACTTATGCAAGAAAGAAGTCCTTCAAACAAATCTGCCAAATTGTCCGAGATGATTTAGGAAAAATTCTTGAAAAAGAAGAAAAAACCGATACTGAACAAAAAGAAAAAGAAAATGAATGGCTAGAGTTACAACACGCTGCTATCATTGGTGATGAAAAGGCAATGGGATATTTTATCTCAAGGATAATGGAAGTGCTAAGGCAACATAATATCACTTCAATCGACTTTCCAAACTTCTACGATTCTCTAGCTGAGGCTATATTCCATGAAGTGTGGGGTACAAGTATCCTTTATAAATGGGAGAAATACCCCAAGAGTGAAGCAGCCGTTGTTCGAGGGACAGAACTTTGGATAGATATAGACGGTAAGTTTGTTAAGCAAGATGAGCAGTTTGAAGATATTGATACCGTGGAGCGACTTAAACGAACTTTTACTATGCGTACAAAAGATGCTGTTATTAACGAACAGGTACCAGAATTGGAAATCGAAAGAGAAGATGGCAGTCGTATTACCATGATCCAGAAGCCGAGGGCACGAGAAAACTACATTATGTTTCGGAGATTTATTGTTAAAGACATTAGCCTTTATGAGCAGGCGCGTCTTAAAACAATTAAAGAAGAGGATGTTGATATTTTCCGGGCCTTATCTAGAACAATGCCCAACACTATATTTGCTGGCCGGGTCCGCTCCGCTAAATCTACATTTATGAAGTCTATGCTTCGAGAAAGAAGTCCTGACTATGTATTAGCAGTTATGGAAAAACACTTTGAATTAGGCTTAACGGAACAACTCAACGACCGCTTGTGTTTTGAAGTGCAAGCAAAAGAGGGAGATCTACACCATGCTATGCCAAGGTTGCTCAGGATGGAGCATGACAGTATTGTGGTTGGTGAGATTCGTTCATTGGAAACGGAGGGATATTTACAAGCTTGTGAGAGAGGAGAAAGAGGGGCTTACTCCACCTATCATTTAACAGACATACAAAATGTTGTACCCCAGATTACTCGTCACATTCTGGATGAATTCCCTAACCGTAAGTTTGAAAATGAACTGGAGCGGGTTGCACGTAACATAGACATTATAGTCACTATGAGCGCCGACCGTGACAGAAGAAGAAAAAGAGTAATCGGAGTTACAGAGATTATCTGGGATGAAGAAAAGAAGAGGCACTTTACTAAGGACCTTATTCGCTACAGTAGTGTCACAGATGAATATTATTATTCATCCGATATATCCAAAAGGTTACTCTATCTAATGGCAGCGGAAGATATGGAAGAAACTAAAAGACTTGTAAAGCTATTAAGAGAACGTGAGAACGTATCACCAATGGCAAAGTACGAAGCCTTAGCAGATAACATCCTAAAAGAAATATTAGGAGATGATGCCAATGGATGAACTCATGCACTGGATTTGGGGTAACGGTGTATTTTATATCTTGTATCTATTGCTGATTATAGTGGCTCTAAACACCACTAAGCATATTATCAAAGCACCATTAAAAGAGAAGTTAAACCAATGGCAATATAAGTATCGGTTAAGAAAGATTAGAACCGAAAACAACAAAAGTCATGTTGAGTTTTCTAGTCCTTTCATGAAACACATTTATTTACTGGCTAAGACAACTAGTAAGGAAAACTCTGAACAAGATGTTATATCTTTTGTCGTAATAACAGTATTACTGTTCAGCTTTTCCTTTCTTATGATATTTCTCAAATTCAACGACGCCTTTTTCGGATTAGTAATAGGTTTACTGATTGGTTCTATTCCTTATATGTTGTTACAAATTCGCTTACGAAAATTACGTTTTCTAATGGGTGGAGAATTTCTGGCCATTGTACAATCTCTAACGCAAAATTACAATGCACATCATTATGATATGTACCATGCGCTTGTAGCAACACAAAAGGGTATTAAGGATAAAACATTAAGGAAGATTGTCTTAAAGCTTATATCTGACCTCCAGGTATCTAGGAATGAAGAAGAACTAAGACTTTCTGTTAAGTTATTTGTTTATACAGCTGGGAGTAGTTGGGCAAAAAGGCTAGGAAATATTATTATAAAGTCTTATCTCCATAACGAAAACGTATTAAAGACACTTTTAACATTAACTAGTCAAATTGAAGGCACAGAAGAAATGCTGGAACAGGAAAAGTCTAATACGCTTGATTCAGTATTTAACGGTTTCCTTACTATCCCAATTTTCATCATGTCAATTGGATTAGGATACTTTGTATCTGGCCCCCAAGACTGGGTGCAACTTCAATTTGGTAATCAGTGGACACTATCGTTGTTCGTGATCTGCTTGGTGGGAGTTATCTTCTCCGTTTTCATAGCAATGATGTTAAAACGTCCCAAAAATGATATTTAAGGAGGTGTGAGATGGAACAAGCTGTATTCTTTAAGGTTTTACCTTATCTTATATACTTTTTTGCAGTCATTATGGCACTTACATCCAGTCTTCTAATTTATACGGGTTTAGCCTCCCAAACAGAGCGAATGCAAACAAGGTTAAGAATAAAACAGTCTCTTCAAAAGAACAGAGAAAAACTTGCACAATCAGCCAGCCGCTCCGGAACTGAAGAATGGATGAAAAAAGCAAACTATCCTCTAGGATTAAACGCATTTAAGTATCAACTTATCTTTTATGCTTTCATCCTATTCTTACTCATTAATTATTTGGTTTTACCCGCCCTTTATGGGGGAGAAATCAAAACCTGGACATTAATCGGTATTATCATTGCATTTGTCCTATTATTACCAAGTAATCCATATTCTCTTTTTGTTTATGTGATGAAAAGGGTGATTGACTATAAAGAGGCTAAGAAAAACGCAGAAGTATTTATGCTTTATGACCTTCTTATAAACGAATTGGAAAGTATGACAAATTCTCGAATTAACACCTACAACATCTTGCGAAATATCAAACCTTTTTTTGACGTTATTAGTGGTTCTTTTGCAATATTGCTTACTAGCTGGAGTAGTGATGAAGGGCCAGAAGTGGCACTTGATAAGTTTGCAAAAGACATTGGAACCCAGGAAGCAAAGTCCTTAGTTAGTGTAATGAAAAATCTGGATGAAGTGAATATCGAAACTGCCCTTAAGTCGCTTAAAGGAATGAATGATATGTTTGTTCGTTCTCAAATAGAGAACTATCGGCGACGAAGGAAAGTAACAACCGATCTAGCTTCCATTCCTATAAAAACAACACACTTTCTAATAATTTTGGATTTTCTAGTTGTGATTATTGTAATGGTTAGTTATCTGATGGATAACAGCAATATGTAAAACCATTGTTTAGGGAGGGGAGTAAAATTGAATGAGACACTCAGCACCTTCATGAAGATAGCTATCACAGCAATTGTGATTGGGGCGCTTATCTTTGGCGCATTATATGGAAAGATGGGCGACATCTCGAATGATATTAGTAATTATATCGAAAGTAACTCTTAATTGAGGAGATCTATATGAATAAAACATTATCGACCTTTATGGGCATTGCCATTACAGCTATTATTCTCTCAGTCTTGTTAATAGGGGTAATCTATCAATCTCTTAGTGATAAGAACTACGACCATAAAAACCTTCTGGAAGATGAATATAATCTGCAAATAAAGTAGGAGGTATAAAAGATGAATGAGACACTCAGCACCTTCATGAAAATAGGGATTACAGCCTTATGTATAGGTTTGTTACTCTTCGGAGTGGCCTACTCCATGCTTGATAAAGAAGCTGGAGAATATGAACAAAAGATTGAAGCGGAAAGAGTTAACCTTCCGTAAATATTCTTTACCCACACATTGGTATTAATAGAGTTAATCTCTATTTATATATAGCTTTATAAACTTTAAAAGGGGGAACCTTGATGAATCAAACACTTAGCACCTTTCTTAAAATAGGGGTCACTGCTCTATGTATTGGTTTGTTACTCTTCGGTGTAGCTTACAAGATGACAGATAAAGAAGCAGGAGAGTATGAAGAAAAAATTGACTCTGTAACAACTGACTTACCAACTTCAGCAACTACTACTCCGTAATCGGGTGGTGGAAGAACTACACTATAAATTATTAACAAAACATTAGGAGGAATTATCATGAATCAAACACTCAGCACATTTCTCAAGATAGGGGTCACCGCTCTATGTATAGGACTTTTGCTATTCGGAGTAGCTTACAAAATGACAGATAAAGAAGCTGGCGAATACGAGCAGCAGATTGATTCGGTAACAACTGATCTACCAGCTTCTGCTACAACTACCCCTTAACTTTGTAAACGTAGTAAAGAAAGGGGATTTATTCCTCTTTCTTTACTAAATAAAAGGAGTGACCGCTATGTCTTCAACATTAGGTAAATGGATGACCATCATTATAGCTGCAAATATTATGTTTGCTCCTATTTTGTCTTACATAGACAGTCTTCACCGTGAAGCGGTGGAAGTGGTATTACATGAGGGAGCAAAAAAAGCAGCAATTGAAGGTCGTTTCACCACTGCAATTATTAATGATATGAAACAGCAATTAGCCGATAACTATAATTTTGATCAAGATACTATTACTATTACAGCTACACAAACGCTTACCACAAGAAATAACTACATAGAGGCAAGTATTGAAGTGCCACGAGGATTTATATTTGTATTTGATATTTTCAATCAAGGGCCAAACACTTTCACCAAGAAAACCAAAGTATTAAGTGAGTATCTAAATTAGCAAGGGCGTGTTTTAAATGTCAGAATCATTACGTGCAATGTTTTTAATATTACTTTTTGCTGGTATTATGTCTATGCAATATAACATGGACGCTGATAAGACCGCTACCAGACAAGTTAAAAACGCTCTGGAACTAGCTGTACATGATGCTGCGCTTGCCCTTGATGAGTCACAATTATCTCAAGGGAAGATTGTGTTTGATCAAGTGCAGGCGATGGAAAATCTAAAGAAGAGTTTGGAGGATAATTTGGAGCTTTCATCAGGTATGGGTTATGTTTATACCCCTACTGCTGACTCTTTCTATCAGGATGACTTTTACCTGGAACACATTGAATTTGTGGATGATAGCAATAGAACTTTTCCTTCGGTCTATTATAATCCCGACTATGCCATTATTGATACCTTAAACGGGCCAAGTGTTATAGCAGTTCTATCTACCACTAGCCCCCGATATTTTGCGGGCGACGGTATTACAATCCGTCGTACTGTAGTCTATGAGTATTTTGAATGATTGTTCTCTCTTAAATTCATACATCCACTTCCAATAAAATGCTAGAAATAAATAGTATTAATGGTATAATAATTATTAATACTTACTCTATTTCATTTATGTAGCAACCTATTCTAGGTTAGCGGGTCGAAAGTAAGCAAACGACAGCGTTCTTTGGAACGTGGATTTTAGCGCACTATTTGTGTGTCTATTAATCTACTTTCTAAAGAGCGCTTTTTTATTTCCCGAAATTTAGAGTAGGAGACAAAACCGAAGAGAGGGGATCATTTAATGAGGAGAGGACTACAAGATCGCGTCATTTGTTCGGAGCAAGGAAAGATAATTCTTAATAAATTCAAGGGGGACGTAGTAATGAAAATGAAAATTGCTTTTCTGATAATAAGTCTACTGTTAGTCGTTTCTGGATGTGGAACCAAGGATAACGTGAATAGTGCTCAAAGCAAAAATGAATCTCAAGAAGATTGCGATTGCGAACAAGTTGAGACAAGTGAGGAAAAGGAAGTTAAAGCAAGCACAGCTAAAGAAAAAACTGATGAAAAGGCTACCGAAGAAAAAAAAGCTTCAAAGACAGAAGACAAGGATATCCAAGAAAGTGGTTGCCAAGATGATAGTACAGCTTGTAATGAGGAAAAAGCTGTAGTTAAAAAAGAAGAGGTTACTCAAGAGGAACAAAAAGAAACGGAACCTAAAGTAACAAACACCACTGAACAATCGAGCGATGAAAGTGAAACTTCTACTAATACTACTTCTAGCAAGGAAAATACCTCTACTCAAACTAATACGGAAACAAGCTCGCCAACAAAAGAAAAAACCGAGCCTGAACCGGAACCGAAGCCAGAAGAGGAAACTCAGTCTAAACCTGATCCTAAGCCGGAAGAAGAGGAAACTCAACCAGAAGAAACTACCCCTGAGCCAGAGGAAGAAGAGCCTGCTCCCGAGCCAGAGCCAGAACCGCAAGAGCCTAAGTTAAGTTCAACAGCTCAAGCTGTTCAAAATGCTCTGCCTAGTGGCTATCAAGCAGCTGATGGTTCTTCATCTGTATTAATCCAACGCAATGGAACGACTATTGCAAGTGTTACTCATAGTAGTTTGTACCTTAACTCTTCATCTAACGCCGATATTCAAGCAGGAGTAAGAGGGGCTGGTGCATTAGGTGGTAATACAACTAATATAGGAGAAGCCATAAATCAAGTAATTAACAACAGCTCGGGATTCGCTGAAATAGGTAATGTACAAGCGATGAAAAAGGGTTCTGAAATAGTTGTAACCTGGACTCTATAGACATTTAGGATTTCAATAATGTTCCTTTGTTGATTACTTCCATCTATATGATGGAAGTAATCACAGGGGAAGTACTTTAAGTGATAATGAGCAAGCTTTTTTGACGAGGGAATCAATCGAATAGACTTGGCTCTTTCGCCAAAGGAGCTTTCCTGACATTTCAACGCTTTGAAGGGAGGTGGGAAAGTGAACGTCAGAAAAAAGTCCTTTAAATATGTTGTTCGAATTGCATTAACGGTAATAGTTATGAATGTTATATTAGCAGTGATGCAGCCAGAACCTGTTAGTGCAGAACTAAGAACAAAGACAATAACAAAATATTGGACAAGCGATTGGGTGAACTCTACAGGTGATGTAAATGAACCATCTACTATAAGTGGAAGGTATTACGACTCAGATAGTGGGCAATACGTCGATTATACCGCTCGAAAATCAGGTGGCCTTTATGATGTTGATCAAAAGGTAGATTGGACCTATTATACTTCCTACGGTAGAGCAAGTAATTACGATAAGGATAATAATAACTATTTAGGGTTTATGTCAAATAACTCTAGTTATTATTATGCTGGAAGATGGTCCGATTCTATGCCTGGTGAAGCTCCTGATCGTTATTATGGAGATCCTTTTGTTCTAGGATTATACGATTGGCAATTAGTAGATTATGGTTGGGATGAGTCAAGGGTGGTAAACGCTGATTCCTGGGCTTCAAAGGGGTCATCATACAGAAACAAATTGGTATATAGTAATGGCTCTTATTGGTGGCGTTCAGAATCTGGGAATTTGAACAAGTACCGTAGAGGAGTTTGGATTAAATATCAAGTTAAAATTAACCTTTTTAAGTATCGACAAAAATATACTACTACTATTACTTTGCCTGATGATGATCCACCTGTCCATATTGCTGATAGTTTGTGGTCTGAAATGTATCAAAATGGGAATGACTATTGGACCCAGCCAAATGATACCGTGTATATACGCTTGAAACAACGAGATAGAGAATCGGGTAATAAGTATCAGTACTTGCGGTTAGATGGAAGTGGGGTGGACGTGAGATCACAACATAAGTTTTATGAAGGGACATCGTACAACAACGATTTTATGAAAAATCCAAATGTCAGTATTCATGCAGCTAACCGAACTGAAAACACTCAGTATGGGGCTGTTAATTGGACTGTTACACCTAAAACCCACGGACAGAGTTACAATATCCTTTATTATTATAGAGATAATGCCAATAATTCCGTTGGGTATAATGATACAGGCATGAATTTAAGAGTTGATGGAGTTGCACCTACTCATAGAACACCAACCATATATAATGCAAGATATATAGATGGTAATACGTATTGGGTACGACCCGGCGATTATTTTGATGTAATGCTTGTCTCCTACGAGAAAATGTCGGGTCATGATAGAACTTATTTAAGGCTTTATGGTGATGGAAACGACAATAGAGTTTATCATGATTGGGATAATTCTGAAGGAGCTTTAAACGAGTTTAATTCTGGAGAATATACTAATATTATCAGTGGTTACTCTCCTTACTATGGTTGGACAGCTCAATATAGGTATAAAGTTCAAGCCAGAAATAACTCACATGGAAGAAAATTTAATGTCCAAGGCTATTATCGAGATAACGTAGGGAATAACAGGGGATATATAAATACAGGATATTATATTGGTGTGGATGGAAAGGCTCCCGATCATATCGCAGGTAACATTTATGGTGCTAGATACATAGACGGAAACGATTATTGGGTACGGTCCGACGATAATGTTCAAATAAGATTACGACAACGTGATTATAATTCTGGGAACGAACGTCAATATTTAAGATTATATGGTAGTGGAGTTGACCAGCGAGCTGTCCACGACTTTGATCAAAGTTCATCCTATTTTTATGAACTTAATGGCTATTCAAGTTCTCGTATAAACGTGAGTTCTGTAAACAGAACGGAAAACACAGCTTATGGAAATGTTAGTTGGAATATAACACCTTTAACTCATGGCGACACTTATGATGTTCAATATTACTATAGGGATAATGTTAGTAATAATAGTGGGTACAAAAGTACGGGTAAGCGAGTAAGAGTGGATGACATTGCACCAAATGTACTCTATAAAAATAAAGAGGACACTAGCGACTTTATAAGTAGACCGTGGTCGTCATCCGACATTGAAGTTCGCTTGAAATTCAATGACCCGTATTCTGGGTATAAGCGGTCACGTTATGCTTGGACAAAATCACCAAATACACCGAGCGCCAGCCAATGGTCAAACTGGACCAATAATGCGAATTATGTTGTTATAAAAAAACAGAGCGGAAAATGGTATCTTCATACTCAAATGCAGGACAACGTCGGGAATACACGTACTGTTGTTAATGGCGAATATCAGTTAAACACCCCGCCGATTGCATCTTTTAAATTCGACAAAAGTAGATATTATATAGGGGACAATATTAATGTTACTAGCCTAGCCTCTGATCCGGATGGACAGAGTATTACACACCGCTACGAAATCACAAAACCAGATGGTAGCAAAGTGACCTTTACGACTCCTAACTTTACGTATGTACCAGATATCCCTGGTAACTACACGTTTAAGCAGACTGTTACAGATACAATTGGTGATTCAGCAACCGCCTCAACCTCAATATATGTATACAATTTAACAATTGTAGGAAATGTCCTTCATACTCCTGAATGGGAGTCCAAACATAGCGCTTTAGGACATAACCCGCTAGATTTTTATAGTGGAGAGCGGTTCTTGCTAGAAGCTGATGTAGTAGACTATCCAATAGATTATTTAACTGTAGATTTTGAAGGTTATCAAAACAACGGTAACTTATACAAAAAGACGGTGAAGCTGACCGATTCTAGTCCAATTTTAAGAAAAGGGGAGTTGTATGATCCATCCTTTATAGAAGGTGGGACTTCATTAAAAAATGGTCCGGCTACATTTGTCTTTGAGGTTAAGTATACAAACGGGGTTATAAGAAGGGATACAATCACAATTTCCATCCTCGGCGATGTATTCGAGATATTTCGTCTCCATCAAACTAAATAGTCTAGTCTTGTGTGAATTTTAATATGAAATGTCACAACCTTGAATATAATTTGTCATAGAATTTTAATATGAAATGTCATAGGTCAGTGATAGCATAACCCTTGCTATTACTGACTTTTTGGTGCGCCCAGCATGGGTGCAGTCTCTAGGGTGAAAGTACCGAACTGACGAACAGAAACTGTATATCCTAAGCTATGTCGTTTCTGATAGTCTTCTACAGTCTCTTCCGTCTTTGGTCAAATAGATACCATTAAGAGTGACATTAATGTTAAGTAATAAAAAAGTTGTTTAATTTATAATAAAGTTGTTTAATTCATAATAAAGTTGTTTAAAAATCGCGTGTTTAGGAGTATGATGGAAGTAACTTCTAACACGTGATTTTTTTGTGAGTACATAATTAAAAATCAAGGAATAGTAATAGGAAATGTATTAAAATTATGCTTTGGAATTAAAGAAAATGATGTTTATGCGTTTGAAGTAAATTCGCGATTATTTATTAAGCTTGGCCCTTTACACTAAATTCCTTTATCAATAATCAGGAGGTTAATATGGTGAAACGAAAGAATCAGTGGACTGAATCTAAAATAGCCCGATATCAAAAAGAAGGTCGGGGACAAGGTGAACTCTCCAATTATAAACCTTGGTTGACCATTCAGGACGTACCTTCATCCGGACGTGCTCACCGGATAAAAGGTTGGAAAACGAATCGTATTCACCATCTGCTATCTGATTTAGAGCGTAATTACTTTTATTTATTAGAATGGGCAGATGAAGTGATTGATATTCGAGAACAGTACCCTTTAAATCGTGAAAAAACCCTAAAAATTTCTGAAAAAAAACAGATTAAACACCCTATAGATACGACATCTCAGACTCCGATCGTATTTACGACGGATTTTTTTATTACTTTGAGAAAGGGGAAGAACATATCATACGTGGCTCGAACGATTAAGCCTAGTGACAACCTTAACGATAATCGAATCATTGAAAAGTTTGAAATTGAGCGTGAGTACTGGGATGAGATGAAAGTGGACTGGGGAATTGTGACCGAAAAGGAGATACCGAGTGATACTGTAAAGAATATTGGATGGTTACATTCCTCGGGTGAAATGACAGATTCTTTAGATCGTCAACTTATTTCTGACTATTATCATTACCTTCAAACTTGTACAAAAACAATAAGTGAAAGCCTGCGCCACTTTGATAAAACCTATCATCTTGAACAAGGCAGTGCCTTGTCTTTATTTAAGCATTTACTTGCAACTAAGAAGATATCGTTTGATATAAAAACTCCCTTTAACATTTCTGATTCAATTAATGTTTTAGATTTTCCCATTCAGGAGCCAAATGAAAAGAGGTTGGCAACATGATGTTATTAGTTAATGAGTTATTGCAAGATAAAGACACAAAAGACACCTTTCGCATTCTTTGGATTGATGAAGGAAACGTCATTGCCTATTTGATTAACATCTATGATGATAAAGCTCTACCCTTTAAACGATCAGTAGCAGAGCTTATTGACGAAATTATTCAAGAGCAGTTTATTAAGATTAAAGAAGATCCGTTTATGTTTTTAAAAAAAGTGGAAGAGTCGGAAAAAATTTTAGAAATGCGTGACAATGCATGGGCTGTTGTTGGAAATATCGTTCGAGATGAGCCGGCTATTTACGAGAAAAATGAACGAGCAGAACATATTAAAAATGCAATGAACGAGCACAATGTTTCTTATCCAGCCGTTCGAAAATACCTACGGAAATACTGGCAAAGAGGAAAAACTCCTAATGCCCTATTACCCGACTATCATAAATCTGGGGGAAAGGGCAAAGAGAAAAAGGCAAGCTCCAAAAAGAGAGGGCGTCCCAGAAAACAAGACACATCAGGAATTAATATTAATGAGCAAACGAAGAAAATCTTTCGAGTTGCTTTAGAAAAATACTACTTGACCACAAAGAAAAATAAATTAACAGATGCTTATAAAATGATGGTTCGTGAGTTTTATGCAAAGGATTATTATTACGAAAACGGTGTTCCAAAAGTTATCCTTGAAGATGAAGATAAATTGCCAACTATCGTTCAATTTCGCTACTGGTACAACAAGGAGTACACCGTTCAAGAATCAACAATTTCGAGACAAGGTCGTAAAAAGTACGAAAAAGATTTTCGAGCGGTACTGGGATCCTCTACTACGGAAGCAATTGGCCCTGGTTCACGATACCAGATTGACGCTACCGTTGCCGATGTCTATTTAATCTCTCGCTATAATCCTGACTGGATTATAGGTAGACCTGTTGTTTATCTTGTCGTGGACGTATTTAGCAGAATGGTTGTCGGAATGTATATTGGCCTAGAAGGTCCATCCTGGGCAGGAGCGATGATGGCACTTACGAATGTAGTTACAGATAAGCAAGCCTTTTGTCGTGATTATGGCATAGATATTCCTAAATCGGCATGGCCAAGTGAGAATCTTCCCGATGTTCTTTTGGCGGATAGAGGTGAGATAGAAGGCTTTCATGTAGAGAGGTTGATTTCTGCCTTTAACCTTCATGTAGAAAATGCGGCCCCATATCGAGCCGATTGGAAAGGAATTGTCGAAAAGCAGTTTGACACCATCCAGCGTAAAGTAAAGCCATTTTTACCGGGCTATGTGGACAAGGACTTCCAAGAGCGTGGCGCTCGCGACTACCGCCTTGATGCGAAGCTTACATTAGAACAATTTACACAACTGATTATCAAGCAAGTGATCTACTACAATGCGAAACACTATTTAAAAGACTATCTTCGTGATGAGGATATGATCCGAGATGAAGTACAACCTACTCCTCTTGAACTGTGGAATTGGGGCATTCAAAACCGTTCTGGGAAGCTCCGCTATTTTTCAGAGGATACGGTCAAATTGCATTTATTACCCCAATCTCAAGCGACCGTTACGTTTAAGGGAATCAAATTGAAAAATATGCTCTACAGCTGTGAACGAGCATTAAAAGAGTCATGGTTTCCTACGGCTAGACAAAAAGGAAGTTGGAAAGTGACGGTTTCTTATGATCCGAGGGACATGTCTACGGTTTATTTACTGGATAGTGATGGTTATCAGTTCGAAGCTTGTCATTTACTAGAGCACCAGAAGCGTTACGCCAACCGAACGTTAGATGAGATTACGTATTTATTAGAACATGAGAAGCAGTTGCACAAACAGGCAGAGCACGGCCAATTGCAAAAGGAAATCGATTTTATCAGTGAAGTTGATGATATCGTTAAACCTGCTGTGAAGCTTGCAAATGAGCAGCAATCAAATGACATTAGCAAGGCGGAAAAGACGAGATCAATCAAAGAACATCGCAAGGCGGAACGAGAAGAACGTCAAAAAGAAGAAATCATCGAATTAGGGGATGACAAACCAAACAAAAGGACTGGTGAAGTTCTACCATTTAATCAAAACGATGATGAACAAAAATACGCACGCCCATCCATTAAGGAATTTTTACGTCGAAGAAAGGAGCAAAAGAAAGATGAGTGATAATCAAGAGATTGGAATAGCTAATGCTCAGGTAGCGACGTATCATCAGCAAGAATTAACTGACTTTCAGGGCAATCCTTTGATTGAAGCCTTACCGCCTATTCGTTCTCTTGAAGAGGCATTTGAAGAGCTAAGCTATTATCCGGATTATGATGAAAAAGAACGGATGTTGGCCTCTCATCTGCGTTACCATGCCATACCACGGTTACAACGCTTTTTTCAGCCAGTCATGCAACATCTTGATCTAGAGCAACGGTTTTCGAGGCTTTTACGCTATGGATACGTTGGACGCAATCCTCTTTCTCCTGAATTTACAAAGCAGTTAAATGCTGCTCATCAAGTCATGAAGGGACAGACTGTTCCATATGATATTCGCTCTACAGCTTCAAGCTTTACGTTAATGGGGTTCTCTGGGATTGGGAAAACGACAGCGATTGAACGAATTTTGTCCCTGTATCCCCAATTAATTATCCATAAGCACCCCGTTAACCTTACCCAGATAGTTTGGCTTAAACTGAACTGTCCCCATGACGGTTCTCTTAAATCTTTATGTATGGACTTTTACTTGAAGATTGACCGATTGCTTGGAACCAATTACTATAATCGGTTTGGGGGCAGACGCAATTCCATTAGTTCAATGGTCACGAGAATGGGACAAATTGCACGACTACATTGCATTGGAGCCTTGATTATTGATGAGATTCAACACTTGTTAACTGCAAAAGATAGTGGATCTGAAAAAATGATGAACTTCTTTGTAACATTAGTTAATGAAATCGGGGTTCCAGTTATGATGATTGGCACGATGAGAGCCAGAAGTGTCCTACAGCAGGATTTCCGCCAAGCACGTCGTGGCAGTGGTCAAGGTGATATGGTGTGGCAGCAAATGAAAAAAGATGATGATTGGGATGTTCTCATCGAAAGCATGTGGAACTACCAGTGGACTAAAAACCGAGTCAAATTGACAAAGGAACTGAACGAAACCTTATATGAACAAAGCCAAGGGATCGTTGACATTGCGGTAAAATTATTTGCTCTTTCGCAAGGTCGTGCGATTGAAACTGAAGAAGAAACGATTACACCTGCCATGATCCGAAAGGTTGCGAATGACGATTTAAAGCTTGTACAACCGATGTTAAAGGCACTTAAATCCGGATTACCATCAGAGCTTGAAAAGTATGAAGATATTATGCCAATGGATATTGAAGAGTATCTCCAATATCGGTCGCCCAAAATTGACCTCAAAGCAACTATACAAAAGAAAAAGGAAAAACAAACTGAAGCGAGGCAAAAGCAACAATCCTCTGTCCTGGAAAAGGTCATTCTAGCACTGATCGGGTTAGATTTAGACGCCAAACTAGCAGAAAAAGCAGCGACTAATGTTCTAAAACGGTATCCAGAGTCGTCTCAAGCTGAATTAATGCAAAAAGCTCTTATCTATATTGAAGAACAACAAAAACCCAAAAGTAACAAGAAAGTTACCGCTAACCAACTTCAGCACATTGTTGATCAAGGCAAGAAGAAAAAACGGTCTGCTTATGAATCCTTACTTGATTCGAATTATATTAAAAATCCGTCAGACGAGTTTGCCATATAGGAGGGCTTTGAGATGCTATCCTTTTTTCCAACTCTCTATGAAGATGAACTGCTCTATAGCTGGTTTGCACGTTACCACAATCGCTCCTGTAACATTAGTCCAAAAGCGACAATGAGAGATTTGTTTGGTACACCAAGTATGCTGGCTGTTCCAGATATGCCAACACATCTGAATAAGGTTTATGATCGCACGAAGCATTTTGACATGCCTGATGTAAATAAGTGGATTGAGAAGCATACGTTTTATTTGTATTACACAACGTTTGCGAAACAGGACGTGAAGAAAAAGGTGTACGATGCGATGCGTGATGGAAAGGGGCAAGGTTCCATTCATATGTTGACTGGAGTCATGGCCAGTAAGATTACCGAATTTCATTATTTTCGTTACTGTCCTTGTTGTGTAAGCGAAGATATAAAACGGTATGGAGAAACCTATTGGCATCTTTCACATCAATTACCCAGTGTTTTCGTTTGTCCAAAACATGAAAGATTGCTTTTATCAAGTTATGTACCTTTCCGTGGTACTAATAAACACACTTATACGGGTGCATCGACAAGCATTTTACTATCACATAAAGAAACATCTGAATACACTCATAAAACAATGAAGCACTTAGTCTATCTTACTAACGAAAGTATGAAGATGATACATAATCGCTATCGTTTAACATGGGAAGTGATACAGAAGGCGTATAAGTATTTACTCCAACAAATGGGATTCGCCAACGTCAATGGAAAAGTTGATCAACATACACTTGGTGAGCAATTTCAGCATTTTTATGGTGATGAGTTACTAACGCTCTTGCAATCTCCCATTAATCGGGATAGTGAAAGCTGCTGGCTTAAATCCATTACCCGCAAGCATCGAAAAGCGTTCCACCCAATTGTGGGTTTGAAATAAAGTTGAATCGTTTTGAAAAAAGTTAAACCGTTTTGAAAAAAGTCGAATCGTTTATAAAAAAGTTGCACCGTTTTCCCCCTTTAGATATGATTATCTAAAGGGGTGTTTTTATGTCGAAAAGAAAAAGAACATCTGAGATTGAACAGTGGATTAAACAAGGTCGAGGGGCCGGTATTGGAGTAGATTATAAACCTTGGTTAAAGATTCAAGATGTATCTTCAAAGGGTCGTTCAACTCGTTTAAAAGGAATAAAAACAAACAGACAGCATGAATTTCTGTCGGATTTGGAAAAAAATTATTTTTATATAACTGAATATTCAAACTTCATTGTTGATATCCGAGAACAATTTCCTTTATTACCATTAGAAGAAACCATTGTTATTGCAGATGAGTTAGGTATTAAACATCCTACTGATCCTAAAACTGGTGTTCCGATTGTGATGACAACGGATTTTTTATTAACAGTTGATATGGGACAAGGTGTGTTTGAAATAGCTCGTACAATCAAAATGAAGCATGAATTACTGAAGGAACGTGTACTCGAAAAGTTTGAGATTGAAAGAGAGTATTGGCAACGGAAGGATATCGATTGGACCATTGTTACAGAGGAAGAAATATCTAAAATAATGGCACGAAACATTGGCTACATTCATGATTATTATGACATTCAAGATTATGATGTATTCCAAGAAATGAGTTCATTACATATTGGAGATTTATCCTTATCTTTAATGCAAAGGCTACTAAATAACAAACAAAATATCCGTACAATTACGAATGAATTTGATACCGATACCCATTTACCTTTTGGGAGTGGTGTAACACTCTTTTATCATTTGCTTGCTCAAAAAGTCATCGTTATTGATATGCTTAAGCCACTAAATTTAGAGCAACAGATTGATATTAAATCCATTGATGAAAGCAAGCTGAAGAAGGTGAAATACGGATGATTTATATTAATCAAGTGCTTCAATATACTGCCGAGTCTAAGCGAATTCGTATTATCGAAATGGAAGAACCGCATGTGTTTATTGTAGAAATTGATGCGACAAGTTCGATGCCTAAGAAAGAAATATATTCGAACCTAGCAACGGAAATTCAGCAAAGTGAACTACTTGTTGTTAGTGATCCATATGCAAAAGTTGTTTCAGATATTGACTTAACAGAAGTACAAATCCGTAAACGTGAAGAAGACTGGGAAATCATCCAACAACATTGTTTGCAACACATGGAGATGCTGCTTCAAAAGCAAGGTAGAGAAAAGAAAATTCGAGAGATTGCAGAAAAAACTAATCTAAGTCCATTTAAGATCAAAAAGTTATTAAGCCGTTATTGGCAGCGAGGTATGACCAAGAATGCTTTATTACCCGATTACTCAAATTCTGGAGGCAAAGGGAAAGCAAAAGATTTAAAAAAAGAAAAAGTAGGTCGCCCTAGAAAAGTGAATATAGCAAATGAATATCAGGTTGGTATTAATATTACTGATGAAGTGAAAGTGCAATTTGAGCTTGCAATTAATAAATACTATCGTGCTTCAAACAATTATTCGTTGAAAGATGTTTATCATTTTATCCTGCGTGATTTCTATTCTGACCGATATAAAGAAAATGGAGAAATGAAATATCACATATGGGATGCTAGTCGTATTCCTTCTTACAATCAGTTTTATTACTGGTTTAAAAAGCTTGAGGACCCGGCAAAAGATATACAATTCCGTAAGAGTACAAAAGAGTTTGAGTTGAAGCATCGACCAATTATAAGCGATTCTAAATCCGAGACCAATGGTCCTGGTACTAGATTTCAAATTGACGCTACCATTGCAGACATCTACTTGGTTAGTTCGCTTGACGTAAATAAAGTAATTGGGCGACCAGTTATTTATGCAGTACTTGATGTATATTCACGTATTATTACGGGTCTTTATGTTGGGCTAGAAGGGCCGTCATGGATTGGTGCAATGATGGCTTTAGATAATATGGTTGCTGACAAAGTAGAGTTCTGTAAGCAATACGGAATTGATATTACACCTGAGCAATGGCCAACACATCATTTGCCTGAAATTATTATCGCCGACCGGGGGGAGTTTGAAGGCTATTCTGTAGAGAATTTAATTAACAATCTTAATATTAAAATTGAGAATACCACAGCTTATCGTGGAGATTTGAAAGGGATTGTTGAAAGGAAATTCCGTACGTTTAATGGGAAGGTAAAGCAAAAAGCTCCCGGAGCAATTCAAAAGGAATATCGAGAACGTGGAGATCAGGATTATCGTTTAAATGCTACGCTGAATTTAAAGGAATTTACATCTCTAATTATTATGATGGCGCTTCATCATAACCAAAAGGTCATTGATAAATATCCTGTTGAAAAGGAAATGGTAGCTGATGGACTAGTGCCAACGCCAATTAACTTATGGAATTGGGGCATTCAAAATCGCAAAGGAAGGTTAAGAACAGTTGATCGAAATATTCTTCGTTTGAACGTGCTTCCACGTGGAAAATCGACAATTTCAAGAGCTGGGATCAAGTTTAAAAATCTTCTGTATGGCTCTCGCCAAGCGATTGAAGAACAGTGGTATTTAAAGTTGAAAAATCGTAGTGTGGATATCGTTTATGACCCACGAAATATTGAAAAAATTTATATCCCTCACGATAACGGAATAGATTTTGAGACGTGTATTTTATTAGAACCTAGTCAGCAATATAAAGGGGATTTCTTGGAGGAAATTGTCTTTCAGCAACAACTTCGGAATGAACTAGAAGAAATGGAACGAACAAATCAGATCCAGCTTACAGTAAATACTGATGCTGCATTAGAAAAGATTATAAAAAAAGCCGTGAAGAACAAAAAGGAATCTTTCAATCAGCCAACTAGTAAGAAAGCTAAAATAGCAGCTATTCGTGAAAACAAGGATGTTGAAAAACAGTTAAATCGTGAAGCTGAAAAGTTTGATTTATCACCTAATAAGGTTAGTGAAGCAGCTGACGTAATCGACTTTGTTACAAAAGAGAAGATTGATGAAACACCACCTAAGAAATCAGGCTCACGTCTTATGGAAAAACTAAAGAAGAAGCGAGATGAGGAATTTGGGAAAGACAAATGACATGGTTGTCTTAAAAGGGGATTTTGAGAAAGCTGTCTATAAGCAGCAACTTTTAAATGAATATACCAATAATCCTTTCATCGAAGCTCTTCCACCTATATTTAATGAGGATGATGTGCTAGAGCGATTTATGGTGACTCCACGAATTAGTGAGCAAGATAAGTTAAGTGAAACGAATATTCGTTATCACGTCTTAAAACGTGTAAGGAATTTTATCCAGCCGTTACCAATTCATTTCGAGGTAGAACGCCGATTGTCTACATTGATTCGGAGAGGTTACTTGGCGCGAAATCCATTAGATAGAACATTTCTAGAGCGTGTTCGGGTGTTGCATGA
The DNA here is from genome assembly GCF_028416575.1 of Terrihalobacillus insolitus. GTDB lineage: Bacteria > Bacillota > Bacilli > Bacillales > Amphibacillaceae > Terrihalobacillus > Terrihalobacillus insolitus. Next base: position 110,144 of record NZ_JAMQKB010000005.1, read on the forward strand.
ATTGCGTGAAGAAGAGGAAACAGCTCATAAATATATAGATGAACGACTAAATTATATTCGTTCAACTGCCGATAGCTTATCCATTATCGGTATTTCTGGAATTGGTAAAACAACAGCAATTGAACGTCTTTTGCTTATGTATCCACAAGTGATCAAGCATGAAGAATACAAAGGACAACCGTTTAATCGAACTCAAATTGTTTGGCTTAAAATTGACTGCCCGTATGATGGAAGTTTATCTACACTTTGCAAAAGCTTTTTCAAAGCAATTGATGATTTACTAGGCACTCGATATTTAGAAAAGTACGGTTATTTGAACCGTGTGACATCGACAATGTTATTGCACATGACATCGTTAGCAAGTATGTACGGCATCGGTGTTCTAGTAATTGATGAAATCCAGCACTTACTACATTCCAAAAATGAACAGGAAGAAATGTTAAATTTTTTTGTAACACTGTCTAATACAGTTGGCATTCCTACGGTTCTAATCGGTACTTCTAAAGCACAAAAACTATTCAAAGGAAACTTCAGACAGGCAAGACGGGCAGCAAGTGATGGAGCTATTATTTGGGATCGTATGGACGAAAATAGTGAAGAGTGGGAGTTTTTCCTAGAGACACTTTGGGAATTACAGTGTTTAAAAACCCATTCTGAGCTTACAGAGGAGACAAAGAAGGCATTTTATTATGAATGCCAAGGGATTACTGCTGTTGCCGTGAATCTATTTATTCTAGCACAAGAACGAGTATTATTTGATGAGGATAACCCGGCTGAAATCATTTCACCACAAGTATTAAAAAAGACTGCTAGGGAAGATATGCAAACGATTCAACCAATGATGACAGCTATACGGACAAACAATTTTGCCGATATGATGAAATATGAAGATATTATGATTAACTTGGATGAAGTCATGCTGAATCACAAGAGAAATACTGAAATGAAAGGACGTATTCAAGAAGCATTTAAAGAGCGCCAAAATACAATCGAGTATAAACGTCAAGACATGATTGGGAACTTAAGTGTTGAAGAGGCAGCCCTTGGTATTTTTGATAGTTTGAAAGAAAACGATATTAAAAAGCTCGCACAAAAAATAGTTGAGGAAAATCCACTTGATACTGAATTTCATCAACTTAAATCAGATGTGATTCAGCAAGCGATTGCATTAAATCAACAAAAGAAAGATCAAAAAGCAAAGGCAAAAGCAAAAAATGCAGAGATTCTACCATTGCTAAAGCTAAGAAAGCAAGCGTTAGACAAAAAGCAACACCCCTATGAATTATTAAAAGCAAATGGATACATTAAAAATCCTTTGGAGGAATTCTACTAGGAGGGAATCACATGCTGCCATTCTTTACTGATCCATATCCGGATGAATTGATTTATTCAGCGGTCGCACGTTATCACTTTTACAGTGGAAATATTGATTGCAAAGATACGTTGGAAGAAGTATTTCAAAGTCGTTCTGTTATACCAAGTGTAGAGATTGGCAGCCATTTTTCTGTACTAGCTGAGCAATTAGGCTCCAACTATTCTGTTGAAAGTCTATTAGCAAGGCATACGATTTACCCTTACTATTCTCCGTTTCTTTCCAAACAACGCCAAGAAGAACTTCTACAAGATGTTCAAGGAGATGGAAAAGGACTTTATACAAGACTTGGAATGGTGGCAGGAGGTATTTGTAAAAAGGGCGGACTCTATTATTGTCCAGAATGTGCAGCTAATGATATTGATCAGCATGGAGAGCCCTATATTCATCGTGAGCATCAACTACAGGGGATTGATTTCTGTGCGTATCATGAATTGAAATTAAAGGAGTATCCTGTCGATTTTTCAAAGCAGAGCCGAATAGAGTTTTTTCGATTCGATAAAAAGCTAATGAACTTATCAATAATTCAAGAAGTTGAACCAAAAGAGTTTGTAGCCATTCAAATTGCTTTAGCAAAGATGGCTTATCAACTGCTGCAAGTTCCAATACATCAATTTTCAAGGGAATCTATTAATCTTAAATATCGGGCTCTTTTACGAGAGCGTAATTTAATAACAATCTCTAACCGAATTCGGCAAAATGAGCTATACAAGGCATTTCAATCAAAGTTTCCAAAAGGATTTTTAGATAAGTACGAATCAGAAATCAATGTAAATGATGAGTATAATTGGCTGAAGGTCATTACACGCAATCTTAAACGTCATGCCCATCCTTTCCGTCATTTGCTTATGCTTTATTTCTTAGAGCAAGATGTAGATTCCTTTTTACAAGTTGAAGCTGATACAGGTCCTTTCGGTAGTGGCCCATGGCCTTGTTTAAATAAAGCAGCTAATCATTATAAGGAATTTGTGATTCCTGAAGTAAATGTTACGAGAGATTTTAAATCAAAAGCACCCATTGGTACGTTTGAATGCTCTTGTGGCTTTATTTACGCTAGAAAAGGTCCTGATAGATTATCTGAAGATAAATATCGTATTGGACGTATAAAAGCGTTTGGAGACGTCTGGAAGGCTAAATTACGTGAGTTGGAAGCCGAAGGGACGTACAGTACAAGAACATTAGCTAAAATGCTTGGTGTAGATTCGAAAACGGTTAAAAAATATCTTTCTTCAGAGATAAAAATAGAAGGATTATCAGAAAACGATATTCCTTCGATGTTGCTAATTTATCGAAAACAATTATTAAAAGGAATGCGGCAATACCCAAGTTATTCAAGAACACAAATTCGTAAGTGTTTTCCAAAAGAATATATGTACTTGTATCATCACGATAAAGAATGGCTGTTTAAACAGTTGCCTATAATAATTCAGGAGAAGAAGAATAACCAAGCAATTGTCGATTGGGCCTCACGTGATCGAGAATACTGCTCAAAAGTGGAGAAGCTTTACAAGGAGCTAATCGAACTAGATAAACCTGTTCGAATTACAATCTCGATTATTGGAAAACGGCTTGGAATATTATCAAACTTGGAGAAACATCTTGATAAGCTCCCCCAGACTAAAAAGCTGCTATCTGAAACTACGGAATCTACTCAGCAATTCCAAATCAGACGTTGTTGTAAGATTATTGATCGAATGTCACAGAGGCAAGAACCAGTTGTATTATGGAAAGTACAGCGTATTAGCGCTGTTAAGTCACATCATTTTCATGAAATAAAACCGTATTTGGAAGAATATTTACGAATAAAACAGGAAGTGGAAAGTAATGAACAAACAACAGGTTAAAATTACTTGGCCTTTTGCTAAAGGAGAAAAAGCACAACTGATATGGATTGGTGAGCCATTCCGATATGATCATAAAATGATGATTAAAGCTTATTTTCGCTCACAAGGTCGTACAGAAGGTATTTTAATGGATTGGGGTACATTACCATGCCTAGCAATCCAACATTATTATACTGATGGCATCATTACGGCTAGTCAAGTTCCTAAAGGTGTACAAGAAATCGATATGACTATTTATCCTAATATTGTTAAATATCACGAACGCCCTTGGTCTATTCAAGGAAGCAGTGATCCTGCAACTTCCTGTAGTTTCGTGTTCTCTTTTAATGGCAAAAATGTTATTTTACCAGTCATTGAAGTATTGCGTAGCATATTAGCTCCGAATGGTTTCCTTTTATATCGCTTGTTTGAATCGAATTCATTTCCTCAGTTCTTCACAGAAACATATGAATCTAATAAAATTCATCTTAGCTTTTCATCACAATATGAATTGAAATACACAAAGACAACGTTCATTTATCAATTGGTGTGGTTGCTAACGAATCGCGATCTACGAAAAGCCTTTGAAAATATAGCCTTTACTTTTTTGCAGGAAAAGACTTTGAAATTTGCATGGAGTTTTACACAACCGATTACAATAACAGCTCGTGTAAAAGAGAATAATAATACGTGGACGGTTCTACAAATCGTAAATGTGAAAAATAAACATATTCCATATGAACATATTTCAATTTCACATCCAGAAATACAGGATCAAGTGAAATCTAATGAGGCGAAGAAATATACTTATCTCTCTCTGAATAAAAAGAACGATGAAGAAGGATTTACATTAAATGAACAATTAGATGGTTCTACAGAAAATTTTGACCTTGTACAAATGAATCATTTGAAACATGAATATACATCGGTACCTAAAATCAAACGAATTAAAAGTAGTTCCTCAAAGCAGCGAATGAAAGAAGATGAAAATACTAAGAAATACTATGGCAATAATGATTCAATTCGATCTACAGCAGACACTGGAGGTCAAAAACTAGCAAGAGGGATAGAACATCAAATGTTATCTGAAATTCAAACACAAGGTGAATTACAAGACTTCATTAATGTCCTTAAAATAATGGAACAGTATCCAGAAGTGAGGACGATACTAGCATTTATGGATGTGTTACCAGATGGTATAGAAGAGCGTAGATTTGCAAAATTAAGCGACAATATTACAAAAAGAAAGTATGTAGTTGCAGAAGTATATATGATAAGTGGTAAGAAATTCAACATTATTGAAGTTGAGCGAGAAGATCGCTCTTTATCAATGCTAATTTTATCATCACTTGTAATAAATGATTGGAAATCGATTTATGATAGATTGTTAGTAAACCTTGTGAATAATAGTGGTACGTGGACAAGTAAGTCATTAAAAAGTATTGAAGAGCAAAGTGTTTCAGTGATGAAAGCTAAACACAGTTCTAAAGGGGTTAAGCATAGGGCTGAAATTTTATTAAACAAGTTAGTATAGAAGAGAAGATTTGAGTAAAGGAATAAAAGAGTACATTTCCCTAAAAAGATTTTAGCAACAAATGCGGAAAATAAGTGACAATAAAGTCATTTAAAAATTACCTATTCAAGGTAGATTCTTACAATAAGGTTGTTCCATTTTGCTACTTTCAACAAGTCCGTATGATGCTCATTTAGGAAAGTTGTTTATGTGTATTTAAAACAAAGTTCAACCGTTTGTAATAAAGTTGCCCCGTTTTGAAAAAAGTTCAACCATCTATATGTTATCTCTCGCCTCAAAATGAATAATCGCGTATACCAAAAGAGTGAAACGGTTGAGCGATTTAAAGATGGAAAAGTGAAAAAAGGTTCTCTGTAAGGGAAATTGATTTAGAAGAAATCATGAATCAGCTCAAACCCGGAGAGGTCCTTGAAATTCACGATGCTTATCTGGGTCGGATAAAAAGTTATGCACTCGATTACTGGTCTACAAATTAATGGAAGATCAAACTAAAGAACGACTTCGAGTTCGTGCCCAAAATGAAAAGAAAAAGGGGATTATCTAGAGAATTTCGATTTGCCAACGCAAGGAATAAAAGGGGGATACATATGCTCTTTTGAAACATAGGATGGAGGGATATTTGTGATGCACACGTTGATGGAACTCAACCGTTTCGTCAGGTCTTTGTTTTAAAGAGTGGAAATCCCTGTTTCATATTGACGAGGTGAAACAATCGAAAATTGAACGACGGTTTGAATGTCATTTATATGGACAACTCTTGGCTCTGTTACTCAACTCGTCGCTCATGTTTCAAATGCGAGAGATTCTCCTTCGAAAAAAGAAACAGGAAGTCAGTGAACTGAAAGCGATGAGTATCCTCAAAGAATATATGGGTCTCCTTCATGATGCGTTGATGAAGGAGACGGAAGATATAAAGCAAGTTCTGCTTCAAATCTTCAGGATGATCGAGAAAAACGGCCAGAAATGTCATCGGTATGAGAAGAAAACAGTCTTTGACATCCTGGGTGTTGCATACGAACAAAGAAAGGTAGGTATTGCTGCATAAGCACTCAATCAGCACCAAAAAAAATAGACGATTGAGGGCTTATTTGAGTCTGCCCAAAATCGCTATAGAGTAAAAACAGCTATACAAAAGCTACTAACCTGGAATGTGGGATTTTTATCCATCATTAGCTTGATGGGCATGCGGTCGTACCCCATACCTATATTGTGTAACCCATATAACGTGATATTTTATGTCAAATACGGCATGACTACTTTTTTGATAACCGTCCATACTTACTAAAATAATTACCGACGTTTTAGACTTTCCTTAAGTGGTGAAAGTATGTATTTGGAAGGGTAAAATTCTAACAACTAATTTTACAACAGAAAATTCACAAATAAATATCCGCGTTTTGAACATAATATCCAAGGAATGGGGGGTGATGAAATGGCAACTAAACAGCAAATTCAACAATGCATTACAGATTGCACGAATACGGCAAATATGATACGTACAGCCACCAACGGTGTTCCGAAAGCGGGCATAAGAGACATGCTGACTCAGGGCGCTGTTCATATTGAAGCATGCATTCGCCAATGCGAGCATGCTACAGAGCATGTTCAGTAACAACAATAAACGAATTTTACGTATAGAATTGAGGTGAATTTTTATGACGGGTACCCCGGCAAACGATATCCAACAATGTATCCAGCAGTGTCAGCAGACAGCACAACAAATCCGTTCTATGGCTAATCAGGAAGCTAATAACAAGGCTAAAATGTTATTAACTGAAGCAGCACACCATCTGGATCTATGCCTTGTTGAATGCCAATTTTCTCTGCAGGAATTACAAAAACCGGCAATGGCATAATGCACAAAAGGGACTGGATTTCAGTCCCTTTTTCATAGAATCCGATTGTTTTGCTGGTAATATAGTCGAAATAGCTCAGTTGGCCCATTTGCTGAACCACAATATAACCTATAGAAGGGGTACCCCCAACATTCCGCATTTATCTATACTTAGGAGTGAAAAGTTTTGATTTGATAAGGGTTTTACATTGAAGACATGTAAAAAACGTATTCGTCTTGGCAACGATCCTCGCATCATCGAATTCTACAACCGTTCTAGTCTTGAAGGCACCAAAACGCCTAAAGGGGGTAGCGTCAGGGAAATTTTGTACGGCTAAGCAAATTTCGACATAAATATAGCCAAATACCTGAGCGTGCAGGAATTTGACTTTTTTAGGTTAAAAGTAAGCGTCAAATAGTCACCCATCTATTTAATAGGTGGCGATCTCCTTTTCAAAGAAGAAAGAAAAATGAAAACAGGATAGGAATTAGATGAATTACAATCACTAACTTGTTTTATAATCTCTTTAAATTTCTTAAGTGTACCTTTTCAATGGTGTGCCGAGACATCCACCAATTAGCCCTAAAAATAATTCCATTAAGGACCGGGACATCCATAAATTGCAGACAACAAGTCTTTTTGAAAATATGGAAATGCCAGTAAAGACCAATATTCATCCCGGCTACCATTCCAAATAAAAATCCAGTCAAATAAGTTTTCCTTTTAGGAGGATTTATGCCCGAGTTATATAATTGAAGGTTAATGGTTAACGCTTTATTATAGGCTGCCATAAAGCAAATCCGTAAACAGATGGATAAAACATTCCCCATTGATAATCAATTACTTCATGTGCGTTTTCAAAATCCCCTTGAAGAACATACATAATAGCCAAATTTAAGTTTGAATTAAAATTCACGGCGATTTCCCATCCCATCAGGATAAAGCCAAGGAGATGGTCTTCATTATATAATTGGCCGAATCCGGGCAAGGCGGTAGACCAGAGAAGTGCAGCAACAGGCGATTTGTATGTATTTTTCTTTTCCATGTTTTATTCTCCCTCATAGTCCTATTTTCGCCTATTCAAATTTTAATAAACCCGGTATAAAGTTACATTTACAAAAATTACAAAATTAAAGGGATAAAGGTCGTCTCTTGTAAGATTTCTATGAGTGAATATAGAAGAATGTGTTTTGTGGATTAACTTCATTTTTTTGTTTTTACGAAAAAATAACATATTCAACTTTCGCACCTTAGAAACCTCCCAACCATTGAAATATTTGAGAGCAGGCTCAAAATAGTATGCTACCGGAGCAAGACGAATATTTTTATTAAAACTAATTTTGTTTATTTAAATCATAGAAATTCTGACCATTAAAACTTTGAGCATATACAGATTATCAAAACAATGTTGCAAATCGTAATATTCATTGTGTCTCAGTTTCTTTCGTTTTAACAAGTCGGTGTCTCCTTAGGAATTAATCTCTTTTATTTTCATAAGAACCTAGTGGCAATCCCTCGGCTGTTTTTTGAGTTTAGGGGGGTATTTTCTCCATTGTGCCACTAAAGCACTAAAATCAAATGCATGGAATTCGATATTTGTTAAGCTAATGACAGGCTTATTCTTCCTAAATGTAATTTTACCAGGAGTTTGTTTTAGTATATTTTTATAAATTTGTAACATCCTAAATTAGAAAGAAATGTACGAATAAAATAAAAACACAAGTATCGTGGTGAATGATTATGAAGAATAATGAGGAAAAAGAATCAGGAGCTAATAGCAACAACCGTTTAAGTAAAGAAATCGAAATGATAAAACATAATCTCGGAAATCCACCTGACCTAGTTGTCCGTAAAATATCACTGCCTTTTCAATCTAATGGGAAACAAAATGGATGGATTATATTCTTATCTAGTCTTACCGACCAGCAGCGAATAGCAGAGGAAGTAATCCGCCCTCTAACGGTATTAGTGCACCAATTTAAGACTACGAATGAAACAAGACAGAGTTATTTACTCAAAATAAAGGAATTAATTTCCACAGCACAAGTGGAGCCTGTTGAAAATGTTGATAAGATGGTTTTATCTTTAGTTGAAGGATATGCACTCCTGATACAAAACAGCCAGGGGCTAAAAATCGATCTAAAAAAAGGTTCATACCGATCAATTGATGAACCAGCAAACGAAAAGGCAATTCGGGGACCAAAAGATGGTTTTATTGAAGATCTTTCAACCAATATTGCCCTTATGCGCCAACATCTTCGGCATCCTGATTTTCGCATTATACAACAACCCATAGGCGAAAAATCACAGACTAATGTTGCAGTATTTTATGTTGAAAAATTTGTAAACAAAAATGTTCTCCAGGAGGTTCAAAATCGTCTAGAGGAAGTTAAGTTAGACGCGGTCATGGATGCTGCCTTCATTGAAGAGTCAATTAAGGATCATAAATGGTCTCCTTTTCCGACAATTGAGTATACGGAACGACCGGATAAAACAGTCGCAAGTTTATTAGAGGGAAGAGTAGCTATTATGGTTGAGGGATCACCTTCGTGTTTACTTGCTCCCACCATATTTGCACATTTCATTATGGCTTCTGAAGACCAATATATTATGTCTTATGCTGCTACAGCAATCCGATTTCTGAGAATATTTGCTTTATTAATTGCATTTACCTTGCCGTCACTTTTTATTGCGTTAACGACGATACATCACGGAATGGTGCCTCAGTTTCTTGCAGTAACAATAGCAAAGGCAAGGATAGGCATGCCCTTTCCTATCGCAGTAGAAGTACTGCTCATAGAAATATTGATAGAGCTTGTTCGTGAAGCCGGTTTACGAATGCCAGGACCTGTTGGTCAGTCCGTGACGATTGTGGGAACCCTCGTTATTGGAGATGCAGCGGTATCTGCAGGTATCGTATCTGCTCCAGTTGTAGTCATTATCGCACTTACCACACTGGCATCTTTTGCAATCCCTGGTTACCATACAGCGCTGGCTATTCGCTTATTGCGTTTCCCGATGATGGGAGTTGCCGCAGTGTTAGGATTAGTGGGCATCACATGGTACCTGATGCTAATTATCATTCATTTGGTAAGTATTCGTTCCTTTGGTGTTCCATATATGAAGCCAATAGCACCATGGTCAACGAAGGACACTAAAGATACAATTTTGCGTGTTCCCCGATGGTTCTTAAGCAGATCGTCTGCTTCTTATGCTCGTCCTAAGAAACAATCCTAATCATGCTAGGAAGGAGGAAGATGATTGCAATGAATTCTCACGCCTATGATCAGATAGATTCTAAACAAGTAACTGCATTAATAATCATGACCATTTTTCCGACGGTCATTCTTTTGAATCCCAGTATTCTTCTTCGGGTGAACGGTAAAGATGCTCCATGGGTTTTGTTGCTGGCGATATTTTCAGGATTCCTTTTCGCCCGTATCTCGGTAGTCATTTATCGGAAATTCCCTGCCCAAAGGCAAACTCAAACTTTTTTTATTGCGTTTGGCCGCTGGGTCGGCAGCGTTTTTTGTTTCATTTATTTATTAGTCACCCTGTCACTACTTGTTTTGATTTTCAGAGAATTCGCTGAATTAGCAAGTTGGGCATTTTCATATAGTGATATTCCTGTATCAATTTTATTGATAATGGGAGGAATACTTGCTTTTGTGATGAGTGTTTCTGGGATTGAAGTTATGGCTCGCATGTGTCAGCTGTTTCTACCTGTCTCCATTCTAGTCATTTTAGTCATTTTAATTGCAGCTGTTCCGTGGATGAATTGGAGTTTTTTATCCCCTCCTATTCCGGAAATCAATCAAGATCTTTTCTTGATGGCTGTACATCCCGCCGGTTTTTTTTCAGAGGGTTTATTAATTGGAATGTTTTTCCCCCACGTTCAAGCCAAAATAACCGAACTGTCTCGAGCTATGGTGAGTGGCATGGTTTGGACAGGGGGTATCTGTCTAATTACTTTGATAGGGCTGGTCGCTTTTTTCGGGGGAAAACTTGGTGGAGATTTGACAATGCCCCTTTTACATCTTAGTAAAAGTATTCGTTATGGTACATTTATAAGTCACATGCAAGTATTATTAGTTCCGTTTCTCGTTTCGTCCATATCCATTAAGATGGCTATCGTATTACATGCGATTTCTTTGGGATTCCAGGACTTACTCAAATTGCAGAGTCATCGGATGGCTGCACTTTTTTTTGCAATAATCAGTATTGCAGCTGCATTAATGTTGTTTGATAATACAGCCGATCTATTCCACTACCTTACAAAATATGGTACTTATGTATTGTTTCCAGCTTTTGTGACGTTAACGATCCTTCCTTATAGTTTTGTCACCCTTTTTCATAGAGCTAGGAATGGGAGTGCATAGCATGATCCAAACAAGCAATAAATTTCTTACTGTTTTGTTGGTTTTTATAATGGTTTTGATTATGACTGGATGCGGGCATATTATCCAGCCCGAAGAATTGACTACGATTTCTCTGGCAGGATTTGATAGAGACGGTGATGAGTATATCATTACTATGCACATTCTAAATCCGAATGGTATTTCAACTGGTTCTGCGGGAGGAGACGCTTCCGGAGAGGAACCTGTCCGAGTATTAGCGGCTCGTGGAAAGACGATTACAGAGGCGATCCATGAAGCAAATCGATACAACCCGGGCCATCACTTTTGGGGACATTTGAGTGGAATTTTGATAGGCGAAGAAATGGCTCGGGAAGGAATGGCGCCCATAATAGATGCGTTGGGGCGCAGCAATGAAATGATGGAGACAGCTGAATTATATATCACCAGGGATACTACGGCGAAAGAATTATTATCTACAACAACCAAAGCATCTCCTTTCCCGGCAGAAGCACTTCGAAAAATTGCGAAGTACTCGAGTATGCACACTGCAATCAGAAGGACAAGGTTAAATCAATTCCTGCAGACGATTTCTTCTAATCCCGGTACAGTAGTTATTCCGGGTGTAAAGACAAAAAGTCCGGAAATAAAGTCATCCAAAAATGGGGATATTTTTAACTTGACTGGTATAGCAGTGGTATCTGATTGGAAGCTAAAAGGTTGGCTTGATGGCGAAGAGGCAATGGGGTATATGTGGATAATGGAACAAATAAGTCATCATGGATTCAATGTTCCTTTTAAATCAGGAACCATTAGCCTGGAAGCACTGCCCAACCATACTTCTATAAATGTGGACGTAAATGAGAAAGATGTAAAGCAAATAACGGTAAAAGTGAAGAGTACGGTGATTATAAATGAAGTGAAAGACATTTCGCTTGATATGAGCAAAAACCCGATCGAAACGGAAAAGGAATTACAAGAGGCTCTTAATAAAGAAGTGAAAAAAATAGTGGAACAAACTGTAATACAAACACAAACACTTCACGCAGATGTACTGCAGTTGAACGAGCATGTCCGGATGACATCACCTCAATTATGGAAAAAAATCTCAAACATATGGGAACAAGAACTATTCCCGAACATCGAAGTCCAAGTGGACGCAGAAATATCAATTCGCGATATTGGAGAGTTGTATCGAAGCATTACCAAATATTAGTTTTGCATTCTTAATCTTAAATGTGTATTTAATTAAGGGGTCACAATGACAAACACTGATATTATTTGCTAATACATTATTTTGAAGTGGTAACCTGTAACCCTAATTTTTCTACGCTTAGCAGACAAATCAGGGTTGTTTTTATGTCAACAGTGGACGCAGGGACTGAATGGAACAGGATAGTATTAGGCCTAATAACATCGTAGCTGTCATAGACAGCAATACGGTTTAAAAAGTTCCTATAAACACGTGAGTCTGAACTTTTTGTATCAAAAACAGCATTTATATCCATAATTTTTACTCTTGACCCATTAAGTTCCGTTTCTTAGAAAAATAGGAGCTTCTACTCCTTTTAAAAATACTGTTGTATCAACGTTTTGAAATTTTTTAACATCAAATTGCAGTTGGTGTCAACTATGCTGTTACTACCCCTTTTAGAAGGAAATCTAGCCTCTTGTTGAAAGTACTTTAATAATACTGCAAATCCTAAACGACTTGCCCCTGTTTTATTACCAATCAGTTTTCTTTCAATTGGTAATACTACAAAATGTTCTAGCAGCTCATCTTCATTCCAATTTCGTTTCATAAATATCCATCCCCTAATATTAGAATAGTCACTATTTTGAGTGTAATGTGGAGTTGAAATAAAGTCACGATGTTTATAAAAAAGACGCGATGAAATACGTTGGTAGACTTTTTGTAAATACTGATATAACAGTGTTTTGACGATACTTTGATTAAACTTTTTTATAAAAACCAGACATCAATTTATTATGAAGCGATTGTTTTAATCAATCTTTTTTCAAAAAGCGAATTTATGATATGGCGTGAAATCAACGTTTATCACACACTTTTTATCAAACTTAATTCAAAAGCTACACCAATTCGCCATCTTCTTTTTATTTCCTTTCTAGGTGAAAAGGTGGATTCGTTCTATCAGTTTGCTTCAGAATCGTATCAACCGTTCGGTAAAGGCCCTTATCTTTGCTTAAATGCAGCAGCTGAACACTATTTCAATCCAGTCATTCCAACCGTAAAGGTCACAATTTGTACAGATACACGCAGACCGGTAGGGACATTTACATGCTCTTGCGGCTTTAGCTATTCAAGAAGGGGACCTGACCAAACGGAAGAAGACCCATATAGAATAGGACGTATTAAACAATTTGGTCCCGTTTGGCAGGACAAGCTTTCCTATTTGTTACATGTAGAAAAGCTAAGTTATTATGCGGCAGCTAAGCATTTAAAGGTTGATATTGGTACGGTCAAGAAGTATGCAGGTTTAAAAGCGAAAACCCTATCCAATTATTCGGAGCCTACGGATCTGCTAGAAAGAAAACAAGATCAATGGTTACAGCTTTGCAAAGATAGCCCCAATTTAACTACGTCCAAGCTTCGTAAACAAGAACCAGCTCTATATGCTTGGTTATACCGTCACGATAAGCAATGGTTGCACAAGTATTCACCAAAAACAAGGAGAAATCAAACAACGAATACTCGTGTAGATTGGCGAGAACGTGATCGGGAACTATTAAGAGACATCGAAGTAATCGTCCGAAAACTTCTTGGCGCATCGAAACCCATCCGCCTGACAATCGGTAGAATTGGCAAGGAAGTTAGACTTCTCCCTCTCCTAGAACAACATCTCGACAAACTGTCTTTAACACGGCGGTATTTGCAAGATGTTACCGAAACAACAGAACAATTCCAAATTCGTCGGGTGAAATGGGCGGTGAAAGAGCTATTACATCAACATCAAGAAGTTGTGGACTGGAGAATTAGAAGACTGGCAGGATTAAAGGATACTATTTCAGATTCTGTAAGCAAAGAAATTATTAAACAAGTTAAGCAATACCGGTCCAAAGTTTGATGAAAGGAGAGAAATAATGTGGCATCAATAAAGCTAAAACCATGGTCATTTGATGAGAGAACCGTTAAATTACATTGGTTTGGTCATATACGTTTGACCTCTTCGAACGCATGGAGAATTACTGTAGCTTTTGAAGATCAGCAAAAGGTTGCCCTCGTAGATTATCCTATCGGTCTATTACCAATCCTCCGTATCGGTCAATACTATCAAAACGGTCGACCTCTTGCGACACAGAAAGATGGTATGATCTACACGGTTAATATAGATAATCTCAGCAAAGGGAAAACAGAACAGTCTCTCGATATTTGCCGGCAATTTGGGTATTTTCTTTATGGTAAAGCAGAGCTTATTACTCAAAAAATGTGGTCATTTTATTCAAACGGTGTGAGGTACCATATTCCTCAAGTTGAATTAATAAGGGCCTTATATGTCAAAAATAAATTATTAGCTAACGTATTACTCCGTCCAAATGGTATGGAATATTTACTTAATGATAGCGATATTTCAGAAAAAAGTGCCTCCTTTCATTTTTCTAGAGAGATACCAGCATCTCTTATTAATGAAGAATTTGTACAGCACTTTGCTTGGTTATATTTAGTTCAAGATATCAAAAATTCGTTTGAATCCATTCAAACAAATGTATATGCAAAATCGACTGAATATGGCTTATCTTATGGGCAACCATTAGAACTGATCATTCCCAATCTTCCCAATTCAAATTGGACGTTTCGAGGTAAACGAATTGGTAATGATATAATGATTTATGAATTGCTTAGTTTTACAGGAGCAGAACTTCCTTTGGATCGCATTGAATATAGTCATGTTTCTATAAAAAAACGTAATTATACAGACTTGCCAAATAAAAAGCAGATTTCGAGTATGGGAAAAGAGCAAAATTTTGAAATAGAAACGAATCAGGACAAACATGCAAAAGAAGATACCCATCAACCAGTTGTTGATCAAGAAGCTACACAGATGAAATTTGTAAATCGTCCTAAAATAGAGCGAATTGCTAAATATGAACAGGAGATTCATCAAGGAGATACTTATATTACTAAAGAAGGACGTGGTGGAGCCATAACAACTTCTTCAAGTGTAAATGAATCAATTTCAGGTGGTCAGGCTCAACCAGTTGATTTCAAGACACTAGAAGTGACCAATGAAAAAGACGGTTACGGTCTGGACCAATTTTTTGAAATGATAAAATGCTTTGAAGAGATGTATCCTGAATTACATATAACAATGAGCATCGTGAACTTACCGATAGGTAGAACATTTTCTTGGCTACCTGATGGACGAAGAAGAATTTGTGCTGTGGTAAGCATCAGGAGAAAAGGTGAAAAACCAATACATATTCTAGAAATTGCCCGTCCAGATCAACGTTCTCTTTCAACCTTAATCGTTATATTAAATAAAAAAGGAAACCGAAAAAAAGAAGAAGAAGAACAAATTCAGCAATTACTTGCTGGACTTGTATTTAATAGTGGAAATTGGAGAAAGTATCAGCTTAATAAACTAAGTCATGTTAAGTTAAAGCATACCAGTAAAAGTCCAGAACAATGGGCCGAGCGAGTGATAGCAAAAGTATCTTATCTTGAACAAAGTTAAGTAAAACCTATTGGGACCTAAAAAAATTGAGAATCAAAAATGAGAATAATAGTCCTAATAGTATTTTTATTTGTGGTAAATTTAAACTCTGGTTTTGAAATAAAAAAATGTTATAATACATATAGGGGTATATCTATTTTAACGAAAGGGGAATTGATTTGGACATAAATTATCTAGTTAATATACTTTTATTTGTTTTTGTAGGGTGGTTTGTTTATAAAAGAGTAGCTCCAGTAAAAAGTTTAAGAAATTTAACAGACGAACAACTTCGTGGAAAATTAAAAGCACCCGAAAACAGTACATTAATTGATGTGCGAGAAACTCATGAATATAGTTCTGGCCACATTCATGGTGCTATTAATATACCATTATCTAAGTTGAAGCAAAGCTTAACAGAAATTCCTACAGATAAAGAATTGATCTTATATTGCCAAAGTGGCATACGCAGTAAACAGGCAGCAAAAATTTTGCAGAAGCAAAAATACAAAGATATTTCTCATTTGTCAGGTGGTATTGCCTCCTGGTCAGGAAAGAAAATTAGAGGTAATGGATAAAAAAATTTATTAAGTGGAGGTAATCATATGGAATATAATGACCAAATTAAAAATAGAATGAAGCGAATTGAAGGTCAAGTTAGAGGTATATTAAGAATGATGGAAGAAGGACAAGAGTGTAAAGATCTTGTTGGTCAAATGTCAGCAGTTCGATCAGCCCTAGATCGTGCCATCGGTGTTGTGGTAAGTTCTAATTTAGAGGAATGTGTCCGTCTACAGATGGAAAGAGGCGAAGATACAGACGAACTTATTCAAGAAGCTGTTAATTTATTGGTTAAGAGTAGATAAGTAAGCTTTGGCTGTTTTGTTAATAAAACAGCCTCCATCATTCTATTAAGAAAACAGTTAAATGAAAATTTACGTGTTGACAACTATTTTTTTGTTTGCTAATATACCCATATGGGTATCGTTACTTCTAACAAATTCAGTTATATTTTTTTGAATAATATTATACCCATATCGGTATATGTATATTACTTTTTCAAAGGGAGAGATAGTAAATGGGAGAACAGAAAGAGAAAACAACGATTGTCTTATTTAGTGGGGACTTAGATAAAGCCATTGCGGCATTTATTATTGCCAATGGTGCAGCAGCTTATGATCATGAGGTAACCATTTTTCATACTTTTTGGGGTCTTAATACTTTAAGAAAAGATGAACAAGTACCTGTTAAAAAAGGATTACTTGAAAAAGCGTTTGGGTTTATGATGCCTCGTGGTCCAGAGAAATTTGCATTGTCAAAAATGAATTTTGGTGGAATGGGTCCTAAAATGATCAAACATGTTATGAAAAAACACAATGTGTTATCTCTTCCACAACTGATTGAGATGGCACAAGAACAAGGGGTTAAGCTAGTCGCCTGCACGATGACGATGGATTTACTTGGTTTACAGAAAGATGAACTAATCGATGGACTTGACTATGCAGGTGTGGCTGCCTATCTCGGTGATGCCAATGAAGCCAAAGTGAATTTATTCATATAAAAGTACCTGTGAACGTATTTAGCATGTAACTTTGGTGAAACTAAACGGGAACGAAAGGAGGCAAAAAAGTGGGAACAAAACTGAAAATAGAGGAAGTAAAACCTTTTGATATAGCAAGACGATTAAAAAATGATGAAAATCTCAACATCATTGATGTTAGAGAGGACAATGAAGTGGAAACAGGGAAAATCCCAGGGGCAAAACACATTCCTTTAGGAGAAATCTTAACTCGAACAGATGAATTGGATAAAGATAAAGAATACATTATGGTCTGTCGTTCCGGCAACCGTAGTGGCTTAGCATCTGATTGGTTAACGGACAAAGGATTTAAGGTCAAAAATATGGCTGGTGGGATGTCCGAATGGGACAGTGATTTAGAATAAAAAATGGAGGGATAAGATATGACTATTCAAACGGATCATGTGTTAGATGCAAAGGGACTTGCTTGCCCGATGCCAATTGTAAAAACGAAAAAGGCAATGAAAGATTTAGAATCTGGGCAGGTGATTGAGGTGCAAGCGACGGATAAAGGGTCACTTGCTGATATTCAGGCATGGGCAAAGAGCAGTGGACACCAGTACCTAGGGTCAACAGAAGAGGGTGATGTGCTGAAACATTACCTTCGCAAAGCAAGCGAATCCGAAGTAAAAGAAGATAAGGACTATCCTCACATCATAAAAAATGATGAATTACAAGAAAAGTTAGATGCTGGAGAAAAGGTTACTGTACTTGATGTCCGTGAGCCTGCAGAATATAGTTTTGGGCACATTCCTGGTGCAAAATCCATTCCGTTGGGTGAACTAGAGAATCGAGCAGATGAGTTGGATAAAGAAAGTGAAGTTTACGTTGTGTGTCGTACCGGCAACCGTAGTGACTTAGCTTCTAAGCAGCTTGCTGATAAAGGCTTTGAAAATGTAAAGAATGTCGTTCAGGGCATGGCTGAATGGTCTGGACCTATTGAAAAAGATCAATAAAAAATAAACTGGAGGAATGTAAAATGGCAACTAAAGTAGCGATTATCGCAAGTAATGGCAGTTTGTTTGATGCTTACAAAGTGTTTAATGTAGCAACAGCTGCGGCAGCAAGTGATGCCGAAGTGGGGATCTTCTTCACTTTTGAAGGGTTAAATTTGATTCACAAGGAAGGACATAAGCAACTTCCGATCCCCGAAGGCCGTGAGCATTTTCAAGAGGGATTTAAAAAGGAAAATATTCCGTCCATTCCGGAATTATTAGAAATGGCCAAAGAAATGGGTGTTAAGATTATTGCCTGCCAAATGACAATGGATGTCATGAGCCTTGATAAAGATGCATTTGTTGATGGCATTGAAGTTGGTGGTGCAGCAACCTTTATTCAATATGCATCAGATGCCAATATTACATTAACATTCTAGAGGAGGTTTTTTGATTGGGTATGAAATTAATTTCAGCAAAAGAAGTGACCGAAAAGGTTTTAAGTAATAAAGACTTATTTATTTTGGACGTTAGAAATGAAGATGCGTTTAGTGATTGGAAAATCGAAGGGAAACAAATTGATCACCTAAATGTCCCTTATTTCGATTTGATTGACGGGGTTGATGAGATTGTTGATAAACTCCCGAAAGATAGGGAAATTCTTGTCGTTTGTGCAAAACAAGGATCATCTGAAATGGTTGGGGAGCATTTAGTTGACGCTGGCTTTGAGGATGTATTTGTTCTTGAAGGCGGTATGAAGACATGGAGTGAATATTTAAATCCGGTAAAACTTGGTGATTTGAAAGACGGTGGCTCTATTTATCAATTTGTTCGTATTGGTAAAGGCTGTCTCTCTTATTTCATTGAATCAAACGGAGAAGCGATTGTTGTTGACTCTACCCGGACAGTTGATGCGTATCTCGACTTTGCCAAAGAAAAAAATGTCACCATTAAGCATGTTCTTGATACGCACTTACATGCTGATCATATTTCAGGTGGGCGTTTATTACAAGAGCGTACAGGTGCGACGTACTATTTGCCACCGAAAGATGCAGAAGAAGTACAATTCGATTATGAGCCTCTTGTAGAGGGAAGAGACCTTTCAGTGGGAAATACAAAAGTGAAAGTTGAGCCACTGTATTCACCAGGTCATACCATCGGAAGTACATCATTGGTTGTTGACGATCAATACTTGTTAACCGGCGATATCCTTTTTGTAGAATCCATTGGCCGTCCTGACCTTGCTGGGAAGGCAGGGGACTGGGCAGATGATTTACGCAATACGTTATATGACAAATATAAGGAATTATCACACGAGCTCATTGTTCTTCCAGCACACTTTGGAAATGTAAGTGAATTAGATGATCAAGGTGGAGTACAGGCAAAGCTTGGCGATCTATATGAGAAAAATGCAGGTTTAAATATGGATGAAAAGGAATTTCGTCGTGCTGTATCAGAAAACCTTCCACCACAGCCGAACGCTTATCAAGAAATTCGTCAAACCAATATGGGTAAAATCAACCCAAATGAGGAAGATCAACGTGAAATGGAAATTGGACCAAACCGTTGTGCTATACACGGATAACTTTTAAAACATTAGGAGGAATGAAAAAATGAATGCAGATAAAGTATTAGATGCAAAAGGGCTTGCATGTCCAATGCCTATTGTGAAAACGAAAAAGGCGATAAACGAATTAAATGCAGGAGAAGTATTGGAAATACATGCCACTGATAAAGGGGCAAAAAGTGACCTTACCGCATGGGCGAAATCTGGTGGTCATGAATTATTACAAGATACAGAAGATGATGGTATACTCAAATTTTGGATAAAAAAAGGATAAAGGAGACCCACTAGTTGGGTCCCCTCTTATTAGGAGGGAAAGAACATGGAATACGGTATCATTTTTATTGTAACAATTTTTCTTATTGGTTTTATCGGTTCGTTTATTTCCGGAATGGTAGGAATCGGTGGATCCATCATTAAATATCCAATGTTATTATACATCCCATCCTTGGTTGGGCTATCTGCTTTTACGGCCCATGAAGTTTCTGGAATTAGTGCTGTTCAGGTTTTATTCGCAACAATAGGTGGAGTATGGGCATATCGGAAAGGCGGATATTTAAATAAAACGTTAATCATCTATATGGGAACAAGTATTTTAATTGGGAGCTTTATTGGTGGTTACGGATCGCAATTCATGACAAATGGTGGGGTTAATCTTGTTTATGGTTTATTAGCAACTATAGCTGCCGTTATGATGTTTGTGCCGAAAAAAGGTATTGATGATACCCCGATGGAACAAGTTACTTTCAATAAATGGCTAGCTGCCTTTTTGGCGTTCTTAGTTGGTATTGGTGCAGGGATAGTAGGTGCAGCTGGTGCGTTTATTTTAGTTCCAATTATGTTATTAGTATTAAAAATCCCAACTAGAATGACAATTGCGACATCATTAGCCATTACATTCATTTCCTCGATCGGTGCAACAACTGGCAAGCTGTTAACTGGTCAAGTTCTATTTGTTCCTGCTGCAGTCATGATTATTGCAAGTTTGATCGCCTCACCGTTAGGAGCCAATTTCGGGAAAAAAGTAAATACGAAGATATTGCAATGGATATTAGCGCTATTAATATTTGGAACAGCAATAAAAATTTGGTTAGATATTTTAAGTTAGATGAATGAGGGGAAAAAGATGACAGAAAAGAAATTCAATCCTGATAAAGCACATATGCTTATGAGTGATGATCGCAAAGCGTTATTGCCACCGGATGACATTATTAAACATTTGAATCTACGTTCAGCTGACGTTGTTGCAGATCTTGGAGCGGGGAATGGATATTTTGCAATTCCTATTGCAAAATATACAAACAATACTTTGTACGCTGTTGATATAGAGCCGAAGATGCTTGACATGCTAAAGGAAAATGCAACGAAAGAAGGAATTCGTAACATTAATTATGTAGTAAGTGATCTGGAAAGTATTCAACTTAATGACGATTCAGTAAACAAAGCTATCGCTTCACTGGTAATTCATGAGGTTACGAGTTTAGATATTGCACTTAGTGAAATTAAAAGAATTCTAAAACCAGGTGGACAGTTACTATTGATTGAATGGGAAGCTATTCAAACAGAATCAGGGCCACCACTTCATGAAAGAATTCCTTCTAAAGCTATGCTTGATATTTTGATGAAGTATGGTTTTGAGGTGGAGGTTACTCACTTAAATTCCGTACACTATGCAGTGAATGCAGTTTTAAGCTAAAGGGGAAGAGCAAATGAAACACATGTGGAATATGTTGTGACCTTCACAAAAATTACTGTTCCTGGTAGGAATAGGATTTGTAATTGTTTCTATAGTAACTAGGATCTTATAACATCTGTTATGAGTTCATATAAAACAAGGAGGATGAAGTATGTTTCATTATACGGTCGAAACAAATAAAACGATGGAAGAAGCAATCCAATTACTTGAGGAAAACTTAAAGGAAGAAAAATTTGGGGTCCTCTGGCAATTTGATATTAAGGAAAAATTACAGGAAAAAGGATTGGATTTTAACCAACCTTACCTTGTGTTAGAAGTTTGTAATCCTCATGAAGCACAACGTGTGTTATCGCAAAATCAAATGGTTGGATATTTTTTACCATGTAAAATAGTGGTTTATGAAGATGCAGGGCAGACGAAGATTGGTATGCCAAGACCTACGGCACTAATACAAATGGTAAATGATGAATCGATTAAGGAGTTTGCAGCAGATATAGAGGAAAGACTCATGAAGTGTATGGATAAAAGTATTTGACCTTATCTATCAATAGAAGAAAGTGTTGATACCAAGAAAGAAGTGGTATGGTGATGGGAAAACGATTAATTTATTTAAAAAGGTATAAATATTATTGATGAGAATTATTTCCTAACGCCTTCAGAAAGATATTGAATATCTTTCGAATGCTATGCATGATTTTAATGCTCCTAAATACACGAATTATTGAAATAGCTGTTGAAAGTGGAGTGCGGTTATTTGATTGATTTAGATGTAAAGATACCACAAATTTTGTTTATCCTGCTGAACAAATCTCTATAAAGTGGCTATTAGATGAAGCGAGCTCCGCCGATTTATTTGTTCACTTTAAGTATTATAATAATCTGCAACGTTATTTGCCCTCCCCTTTGCTTTTTTTCTAATGTCTAGGAGTGTTTATTTTAGGGAGAATAACCCACTTTAAGCAATCGCTAAGGTGGGTTTATTAATTTTGTAGTATGTTGTTTATATTACGGATTTTCTCTAGAAACAAGTAAAGACAAAGCTTTTAAAGCCTTAAACATGATTATCAATTAATCATTCTTGAAAATTATAACAAAATACATAAATATACAATTTATAACCAAGAAATTATATTAAGGCTTTGAACGATATGTTCTCGTAAAAATGAAGTGTAAATATGTTCATTTTCATTAAACTTTCATATTCCGCTTTTATACTTTAACTATAAATTTAAAGAAGGAGCTATTCGTATGCCATCAGCTTGGTTAATCGGTCCTCTTGTCATTAAAAGCTCTCTTGTAATACAAATCGTAAGTCTTGGAATGGGACTTGTCTGGTTTGGGTTTACGAGTCCATTTTCAAAAACAGAAACTAAAAAGCGTTTAGATGAAGTGGGGAACTTGCTGATAGCATTTGTGATTTCGCTATTCATTGGAAAAATCATTATTAATTTCTCAACATTCATTAATGATCCACTTGCAATCCTCGCATATCCAAGTGATTCAAAGGCATTCTATATTGCATTTCTATTCACTGGACTCTATGCAAAAATTAAGATTGTCAAGGGTTCCCAGCATTTCTTTGCTCTACTTTTCTCTTGGATCAATGTCTTCTTTGCTGCATCTTTTGTGTACGAATTTGTCCAAATTATTTGGGGAAGTAGTGTACATACATGGGGGTACTTAGGATTACTGTTTGTTTTTCTAATTATTATTATTTCGTTACAGGGACAGCTCCCAATAGAAATGCTTGTGTTTATAGCAGTGTTGGGGTGGAGTGCAGGACAATGGCTGTTGTCCATATTCTCTAATACAACGGTATTTCAATTCAACCTACATCCGTGGTTTTATGGGATCATTTGCATCGGTAGTATATTCCTGATTATTTATAAAAGGAAGGTGAAATCATGACTGCAGCTACAGACATTACAATATGGCTTGCATTAGGTGCAGGGATCCTTTCTTTCCTTTCACCGTGCACTTTGCCTATTTTTCCCGCGTATTTGTCATACATCACTGGAATGAGTATAAAAGAAATACAGAATAAAAGTGAGATAAAGGTACGGAGCAAGTTATTGCTACATTCCGTCTTCTTCTTGCTTGGTGTATCGATGATTTTTATAAGTTTAGGGGTAGGAGTTTCCTTTCTAGGACAATGGATTCAAGGGTTATTGTCAGGACAATCAGGTCTTTTCCTTCAACGGATTGCCGGTATTTTCATTATTATTATGGGATTATTTGTCGCGGGATGGCTTCAACTGACAAGTTTAATGAAAGAAAAACGTTTTCGTTTTAATAAAAAACCGGTAGGCTATTTAGGATCTATTTTTGTTGGAATGGGTTTTGCGGCAGGATGGACACCGTGCATCGGCCCCATTTTCGCATCCATTCTTGTTGTGGCAGGGAGTAACCCAACACAAGGAGCTTTATATACAATTATGTATGTTATTGGCTTTGCGATACCATTTCTTGTGCTTACCTTTTTCCTAGGTTCAATGAAGTGGCTTTTACGTTATAGCCAAAAGATTATGAAAATCGGCGGTACGATCATGATAGTTATGGGTGTTCTGTTGTTTACAGGGCAAATGGCTCGAATATCAAATTTTTTACTAAGATTTGTTCAAGATAGCTGGTTATCAAACTTAGGATGATAGGGGGCGTTTAAAATGAAAAAAGTAATAATTATTTTGGTTCTTATTGGGATGTTTGGGTGGGCAATCTATGATTTGGTTTATCAGAACAGTGATACGTCCAATCAAAGTACTAGTGAAAAGTTAAAACAAGAAGAAGCTAGTTCAGTTGGCGATGAGGAAGATCATTCAACTGATCATAAGAGTGCAACAATAGAAGATGCTACAGTTGGACTAAACGTAGGAAACATTGCACCAGACTTTCAGCTTCAAACGTTAGAGGGTGAGACCGAAAAGTTATCAGACTATCGAGGTGAACGTGTGATGGTCAACTTTTGGGCTACTTGGTGTCCACCGTGTCGTGCTGAAATGCCAGATATGGTTAAATTCCATCAGGATAAGGATGTTGTTATTTTGGCTGTCAATTTGACACAAACAGAGCCAGGAATGCAAGAGGTAAAAGAATTTGTAAAAGAGTTTGAATTGGCTTTTCCTGTCTTGTTAGATAAAGAAATAGAAGTAGCAACCAAGTATGAGATACGTCCGATTCCAACTTCCTATATGATTGATTCGAATGGAATTATTCAGTACAAAGCATTAGGTGCATTAAATTATGAAATGATGGTTGAAGAATTTGAGAAGATGAAATAGTCCCGATTCTTGAGTACAATAGGGGCGGGGTGATTTAGTGAAACAAACTATTTTAGTTGTGGAAGACGATAAAATGATTCGTGAACTTTTATGTATTTATTTGAAAAAAGCAGGACATGAAGTGGTTGAAGCAGTTGATGGTGAAATGGCAAAGGATGCCTTCTTAACTTATCATCCGTGCTTAATTGTGCTTGATTTGATGCTACCCAGACTAAGTGGAGAGGAATTTTGTGAGTGGGTTAAGGAACAAGAACGCAATGAGGTATCAGTTATCATGTTGTCAGCAAAGGTGCGTATAGATGACAAAATTAATGGTTTGAAAATAGGTGCCGATGGGTATTTGACGAAACCGTTTGATCCAGACGAACTTGTAGCTAATGTAGAAGCAGTCCTACGGAGAACAGGACAGTTTTGCCAAAAAATTATACACGGAGGACTATGTATCAAGCCAAGGAAAGGGGAGGTTCTGCTGTACGATAAACAACTTCGTTTGACGAAACATGAGTTTAATCTCCTTTATCATTTTATGGAAAACCCAAACATCGTTCTATCGAGAGACCATCTCATTAATCAACTATATCCATATGCTAATAAGACTGTCTTGGATCGTACCATAGATGCCCATATCAAAAAACTGAGGGAAAAAATTGAAGACAATCCTTCTTCACCAGACCGGATTCAGACAGTACGAGGAATGGGGTACAAATTTGTTCAGTAAACTGCGGAAATCATTGCTACCCAAAAATTTACTATGGCGTCTTACTATATCAAATATAGTAGTTATCACCTCTTTTGTCATTTTTACTAGTTGGGCGATTTATAACACAGCTTGTTTTTTGGTCGAGGGGATGGTAACAATGGATGCTCAGAAGCAAGACCAGTTTAATGCTACTCTCTTTGAATACTTATGGATTTTCAGTCTTACCGCAATTATCACGGGAAGTATCATAAACTTTTATTTAACTAGAAAACTAGTACGTCCATTACGGGAATTAATAAAATCTACGAAAAGAATGAGGCAAGGTCACTATCCCAAACCAATCAAAGTAACATCTAGGGATGAGACAGGACAACTAATTGGACACTTTAATGAATTAGTTCAGCAATTGAAAATCAATCAACAGTACAAGCAGAAGCTTGTGTCAGATTTATCCCATGAATTTCGTACTCCCTTATCAAATTTAAATGGTTATTTAAGTGCATTGAAAAATGGTGTGATTGCGGGTGATCCAAAGCTGTTTCATTCGCTCTATGAGGAGTCTAATCGACTTACAACCATGGTTCAACAGCTAGAACAACTAAAAGAATGGGATTATGTGTCGAAACAATCTTTCGCTGAAAAAGAATACGTAGACATGGCCTTGCTTATTGAGCAATCAGTAGAGATGTTTCGTTGGTCGTTGAATAAAACAGGTATTACAGTGGAAATGCAAGTTGAGCGCGGTATAGCAAATGTTAACAACGGGGGAATTACACAGGTTGTCAGTAACTTGATTGAAAATGCAATTCGTTATTATCAAGGGAGTGGGCCAATTTCGATAAAAGGGGAATGTAAAGACACGGTGTACAAAGTATCAGTCATTGGTCAGGGACAGGCAATCCCAGAAACAGAACAAGAGAATATTTTTGAGCGATTTTATCGTACAGACACCTCTCGTAACCGTAAAACTGGGGGATCTGGACTTGGTCTTGCCATTTCAAGGGAAATTGTCAAACACCACAATGGCAGGATCGGAATAAACTCAACCGGTTATTATCATACCTTCTGGTTTACTTTGCCTTTTCGTCGTAATAAATAAATGTTGTCAAACGATAACTTTTTCTGGAGCGATATTATCTCCATATATAGTCATTTTGGTTTCTAAATGACGTGCCATCCGTACGATAACATTACCCTGAAGTTTACAACGCTAAGTAAGTTTTAATGGTCTCAAGGAATCTACCGAAACAACCTTCTCTGAATTAAAGTGGTATTCTCCAAGTAAGTTTATATGCTCCCATCCTAAAGGAGACATATGGTGTAACAAGTCCTCATTAAAACCCCCTATAAACCTTTTTGGTATTCAATTGCTTTTGTAAGATGTAGAGTATTCCATACGCTAATAGCATTGATAATTATGTTTAATGCACTAGCTCTTTGTAATTGATGCTGTATAGTTCGTTCCCGAAGTTCCCCTTGTATCCCAAAGAAAATAGCTCTTGCGAGTCCATTCATCAAAGGGTGGATTTTTAAATAAGAAACTAATTCTATATATGGGTGTAAGCATTTTAGCAGGAAGTTTTATTGGTGCCTATGTATGGTTCTATCTTTTTATCTGAAGGCGGAATTAACGTTCTTTATGCAGTATTAGCCACTATTGCTGTTATTATGATGTTTGTCCCAAAGAAAGGGTTAGACGATATACCGCATGATCAAGTAACATTTAATAAAGGGTTTTCTGCCTTATTAGCTTTTGTTGTCGGCGTAGGTGCTGGTATTGTTGGTGCGGCAGGTGCTTTTATTTTAGTACCTATCATGCTTGTGGTTCTCAAAATTCCAACTAGAATGACCATAGCTACTTCCTTGGCTATTACCTTCATTTCTTCTATCGGTTCAACTATTGGGAAAATTACTACTGGTCAAGTTTTGCTAATACCTGCACTTATAATGGTTATTGCAAGTCTAGTTGCTTCCCCATTAGGAGCGAATTTTGGGAAGAAAGTCAATACGAAATTATTACAATGGATTTTAGCTTTGTTGATATTAGGTACATCCATTAAGATATGGCTTGATATTTTAAGTTAAATATATTTCAACATATGATTCAAGTGCTGGATGAAACTCTTTTTCGTAATGGCCTTTTGGACAAGATTTAATAACTTGAGCCGTTAAGGTGTTGGATTTATTTACTAACATATCTTTACATTTTGGACATTTCTCTATAAAAAGATTTTTTAAGATCATTAAGGAAAACCTCCTAAGATCTAAACTCCTAAAACCAATATGTTTACTAGGGATTATAACATAATGGAAAAGAGATTAAAACGGAATAATAAGGGGAGAGGGGAAAGTAATGGCAGGTATTCGATTTAATCCAAAAGATGCTGACAAATTAACTAGTACTGAACGAAAAGAATTAATACCTTCAAATAAAGTTGTCGAAATGTTAGACTTAAGTTTGAATGACACTGTTGCGGATTTGGGAGCTGGAAATGGTTATTTCACATTACCAATTGCTAAAGGTATGGAGAAAACTGTTTATGCTGTTGATATTGAGCCGAAAATGCTTAGGATGCTCAAAGAAGACGCTGTAGAAGAACAAATTGATAATATCAATTATGTGGTTAGTGACTTAGAAAACATACAACTCGATAAAGGTTTAGTAAACAAAGCTTTGATTGCTTTTGTTATCCACGAGGTACCCAATATGGATAAAGCACTAAGTGAAATAAAGCGAATTTTAAAGCCTGGTGGACAGATATTACTATTAGAATGGGAAGCTGTTGAGACTGAGATGGGTCCACCTCTTCATGAAAGAATTACTTCTGAAAAGATGGGTGAACTTTTGAGGGAAAATGGGTTTGATGTTGAGGTCACTCACTTAAATCCATCAATTTATGCGATTAAGGCTACGACTGGTTAATTAAAAAAAGATTGAAAATAATAAAAAGGAATAAAAAAAGGAGATGATTAAATGTTTCACTACACGGTTGAAACGACTAAAACGATTGAAGAAGCCATTGCATCACTTGAGGAGAGCTTAAAGGAAGAAAAATTCGGAGTGCTTTGGCAATTTGATATAAAGGATAAATTACAAGAAAAAGGCCTTGATTTTGACCAATCCTATCGTGTTCTAGAAGTATGTAATCCACATGAAGCCCAACGTGTTTTATCACAAAATCAAATGGTTGGTTATTTCTTACCTTGTAAAATTGTTGTTTATGAGGATGCTGGTCACACAAAAATCGGAATGCCAAGGCCGACAGCACTTATTGAAATGGTGAATGATCAATCAATTAAGGATCTTGCAAAGGACATTGAGGAACGATTAATTGGATGTATTGATAAAGCTTTGTAGTTATTCATTTAAATCAACTACAAAGGAGAAAAGAACTGAGTCCGGTATTGTACTGGACTCAGTCTTTTTAATTTTGTCTTAATTCTTTTATCGTTATATATCAATATAATGAGCTAGTTCTTGAGTGTAGAGCACTTTAAAGTTTTAAATCATCGAATATTGTTTCATTTGGTAGTGCCATGGATCATCATTAACTGATTAATCTTTCAAGAAACTTCCTAACATGTCTGAGACAAGTGAGTATGCTGGCTAGAAGATTGTGTCTAACAATTGGGGTGCAGTTCAATTTAATCCAAGCATTTTTGTCATAATGTCTTGTCCAACTAAAGGTTTTTATTATCACTCACCTCTTTTCAAAAAGGAGACCGAAGTGATGTGGAGGAAGTTCCACTTCTTTTGTTAAGATTAAACCCACTTCATTCGCCCAACGTATTATAGCCTCTTGGTTCGGTCTAATTTCCAGAGAAGGGCCTCTTTCGGTTTCTTGTGTCCATTGTATAACCCCAATCCTTCCCCTAATCTTTAATAAATCAGTTGCGTTCTTCATCAATTCAACAGGCTCTTCACAGTGAAGGATATTAAACAAGCTTATATAGTCTGCTCCAGTCATTATGTTTCTGATTTTTTGTATGACATCTAAATCAGTTACATCCGCAGCTATTCTTCTAGGACTAGGCACCGCAATGGTATATCCAACCTTACAAGCTTCAATTAGTGATGTAGCACAACCAGAATGGAGAGCTTCATCAATGGGGGTTTATCGTTTTTGGAGAGATAGTGGATATGCATTTGGAGCATTATTTGCGGGACTATTAACTGATATACTAAACGTTAATTGGGCAATAGGTTTAGTAGCATTATTACCATTAAGTGCAGGGCTAATAGCAGCAATGCGATTAAATGAGACCTTGCCATCTTTTAACAAGATATAGGGAATAAAAAATGGACCCGGTACTTATATTTATCGGGTTCATTTTTATTTCGAGAGAAAGTCAAAAGTTATTTCATGGGCAAAGGAGATAGGCCTGAACATAAACAAGTCAAACTACCTCCTTACCATTTCTGACTTGTACTTAAAAAATAATAAAGTGGCTTTTTATCTTACTAAAAAATAAGTTCGCTAAATAAGAATACTATTTTAGATAAATTATATCTTTCAAGTTAAACACTTTGTCTGTAAGTCCTTATCGTTGTGCAGGAGTTGACGTGTTACCATTTTGAAGTTTTAAATGGCACACAGAAATTCCTTAAAATGGACAAACCATATTGAGCGTGATTCGGATTGAATTTGCATGAAATATAGTTTTTGCCGTCACCCCTAGCGGTCATTAAGGGTCTTTCAAGTATGGATAAACTCCTACGAATTCGCTGTATAAAACTATTAGGGTGGGTTATAGGGGGGTATCAGCCCGATCGCTATAAGTTCCACCTTAACAGAATTACTTAACATCATTATCGTTTCTTTTTATTCTTTATTTATTATACTTTTTAAAAGTTCCTTCATTTCTGATGTTTGCATGATCTCGATCATAACATTTTGCATTTCCGGCTCTTGCATTACGCTAACCATACTATCTTGCATTTCAGGTTGCTTCATTACGTTAACCATTGTATCCTGCATTTGGGGTTGCTGCATCAATTCAATCATTTGATCCTGCATTTCAGGAGAACTCATCACACGGACCATTGCATCTCGCATTTCCGGTGTTGCCATCATGTCAGCTAACATGTTAGGGCTTATGCCACCAGAGTTCATCATATCATTGGCATTCCCTCCATTCATACCCCCACACCCTGCAAGAAGGAGTAAGGCTAAAATAGCAACAACAGTTAGCTTTCTTTTTACTTTCATTTGGACTTCCTCCCTTTAGAAACCAGTTTTTATTAATTTCCCCAACTGTTTGCCGTTTATCATTAATCTTGACAAGTTCTTGACATTCTCCTAATAAGTTCTGAAAACTGGTCGTTTATATTGTATATAAGGGAAAGGTATTACGCTTTCCACTTATAAATAAAAACAGGAGTGAGAACAGATGAAGAAATTATTAATAGTAGCAGGATTTGTCGTAGCATTTGGAGCCGGGTCAATGACTGGGGGAACAGTCTTTTCATATGCCAGTTCTAACACTGGGACAAATGATACATCTACAAATGTGATGGACGAAAATGGGATGATGGATTCGAATCAAAGCTTAGGAATGATGAATATGATGGGTGATTCGAGCGGAATGGGTATGATGGGAAGTATGAGTGGGATGATGAATACAATGTCTATTATGGACAATTTGATGGCTGATATTTTTAATGAAGCTGCCAAGACTTTAGGCGTGACAACAGATCAGCTACAAAATGAAATTCAAAGTGGAAAATCTCTTGAAATGATTGCAGATGAGCAAGGGGTAAAGGCGGATAAATTGGCGAAGGAGTTGGAGAAGGTCATTCAAAAAGATCTTAAACAATTTGAGAAAGAAGGAAATGTGATAACGGAGCAACAAAAGGAGATGCTAGTTTCCATGAGTGACAACACGGAGATGGTGCTAAATACTACAGGGATGTTTGCTTGTAATGAGTCTTTAGATGAATCCATGTAAATAGATTAAAGGAGGTTCCTGGTATGATGTGGAACAATGGTACGGGATTTTTAGGAGGTGGTTTTCCAATGATGATGTTTGGTGGAATTTTTATGTTAGTGTTTTTTGGTCTGGTTATTTGGTTAATTGTATTAGCCGTTCAAAAGTTTTCAACAGGCAGTAAATCAAACCAAACAGACAACGCTGTTGATGTATTAAGACAGCGCTACTCCGGAGGAGAAATCGAGACAGAGGAGTACAGACAGCGGCTAAATGAACTGATGGATTCGAATAAAATTTGATTACAGATAATAAACCTTGATAAACTTTTATCAAGGTTTATGTTTGTTAGTATTAAAAAACGAAGCATACAATGGATACGAGAGGACTCTTCCGATGAAAAAAACAGTGATGATTGTAGATGATCAAGACGAATTAAGAGAATCAGTTTCAACATTCTTACAAAATGAGGGTTATCAAACATTGAATGCTCGTAATGGCAATGAGGCGTTACATCTCCTTGAAGAGAGTCAAAACGTTGATATCATTTTACTTGATGTCATGATGCCTGAAAAGGATGGATATGAGACGTTACGCGAACTGCGAATGACCAAAAATAGAACCCCAGTCATTATGCTAACAGCTAGAACAGATGAGATAGATAAACTACTAGGACTTGAAATGGGGGCAGATGACTATATTACAAAACCGTTTAGTTTACGTGAAGTTGTCGCTAGAATGAAGGCTGTACTAAGGAGGACGTCTGAAGAACAAGAAGACGATGAGTGGATTCATCAAGCCGATATCAAAATTAACCTTTCCACATATGAGGTCTATGTCCATGGGACGAGGGTCAATTTAACCCCTACAGAGTTTAAAATTTTAATGACACTTGCAGAAAAACCTGGCCGAGTTTACAGTAGACTACAACTTATGAACATTGCTATGGGAGAAGCATTTGTTAATTATGAACGTTCGATTGATACCCATGTCAGTAATTTAAGAAGAAAGTTATCAGAACTTGGGTCTTCTGCATCGATCCAAACTGTTTACGGAATAGGTTACCGTTTTGGGGTGGAAACATGAAGCTGAGAAGCAAGTTGATCCTCTCATTGACTACGGTAATTATCATCATGGGGCTATTTCAATCTCTATTTTTTCAAACACGTATCGAAAAGATATTTGAAAATTATCTCTCAGAGAGTGATGAAATGAAGGTTGAAATGCTTAAGCAGGCAGTGACCTCTTACTATTCCTCGACAGGCTCACTAGAAGGTGTGGATCAAATTCTTGAAAATTCAAATCGAATGAATATGAATATGGGAAATATGATGGGGCATATAGGAGGTACTATTGAAATTACCATTTTAGATGCTTCTGGAGAAATAGTAGTAGACACAACAACTAAAAACATGGAGGATAATAATTCCTCAGTCACAGAACCTCTTGTCATCAAAGGAGAAACCGTTGGGACCTTTATTGCGTACCCGGTTAAAAGCGACTCTGTTTCTCGCCTTGAACAACAATTTGTCCAATCGGTCAATGTAGCCATTCTTTTGGGATTTCTTGTCGCTGTACTACTTTCTTTAATTATTGGACTTTTTCTATCTAAAAAAATTACTAAACCTCTTACTCAGCTTGTTTCAGGGATTGAACAGGTTTCAAAGGGAAAGATAAATTTCCGGGTTTCGATTGATTCAAAAGATGAATTCAGACAGCTTGGTGATGCTTTTAACAAGATGACACAGACATTAGAACGGACGGAGCATATTCGTAAATCTCTCGTGGCTGATGTTGCACATGAGCTAAGAACACCCCTTGCTATTATTGGTGCAAAATTAGAGTCAATCCAAGCTGGTGCACTTGAAGCTACAGAAGAAGTGATCTTAAACGTAAGTGATGAAGTATACCGTCTTTCAAGACTGGTCAATGACTTGCAACAGCTTAGTCTCGCAGAGTCTCATGCATTAACACTTAACAAGAAACGAACGGAAATAAATAATTTTATGGAATCGATACTTTCTCAGTTTCAATGGTTCGCAGACGAAAAAGATATTAGGCTTCATTTTAACAAAAGTTCTACTGATATATTCATCGAAATTGATCGTGATCGTATGACACAGGTCGTTGTTAATCTATTCGGTAATGCACTTCGTTATACACCGAAGAATGGAAAAGTTACGGTTAACGTGAGGGTGGAAGGGGAATCAGTGGTTCTCAGTTTTCAAGATACAGGACCTGGTATTGCTGAGCAAAAACTCCCCTTTATTTTTGAACGCTTTTACCGTGTAGATGCGTCACGTAAACGTGACGAAGGCGGGGCAGGACTTGGTCTTTCCATTGCAAAAGGTTTTGTTGAAGTACATGGTGGTGAAATTAAAGTGAGAAGTAAGAAAGGAGAAGGGACGCAGTTTGAAGTCTCATTGCCTAAACAAGATGATTTTATAAGCAAATCTAATGAGAAGAAAAATAATCTCGGTAATTAGTTGCAATCATAGCGAAAGATGAAGATGCGGGTAGTTGTTAACTACCGCATCTTCATCATTTTTTCCATTTTCATTAGTCTTTCATCAATCATATCGATTTTTTGATTAATTTGTTGGGTCATCTTCATATGTTCCATCATCATTTGTTTCATTTCTTCCATTTCCATCATTGACATACTTGTTTCCGTTCTTCCTGTGTAATATGGGTATTGATAATACAATTTTCTTCACTCCCGTATTGAATTCCCCTAATATTTATATGAACGACCCTCAAATATGTGTATAGCTTACTGGAGTAAACAACTTTTTTATAACAAACTTTGTGTACAATTGTCATGTTGAAATTAAAAGTAAACAACTATTTTTTTAATTAGCCGCATATTTCAACGGAGGAATGTGGCTTCATATTGTTTAAAGTAAACAACTTTATTATCATTTAACAATTAATCGTACGTTGGATTCGCTACAAGATTGTTGGATTATATGTTTTTTTCTTTTTTATTAGATAAGGAAGTAAGAGCAGTCAAATAGGAAAGACGCACTTTAATAAACACATATTTCGTGATATACTAAAGAAGTAAAGAACTCACATCCTACACAACATTTTTATTAATACTTATGAATGAATAAACAGGAACGTCACTTATAGTCTGTAGAATAACCAGATAAATTATTATATCATTGACATATGAATGAAAAATTCGATGTTAAAATTACCTTTGGGAATAATGTCAAGAACACTAGATTAAAACAGAATATATCACAAGAAAAATTAGGTGATCTAACAGGTCTTCACCGAACATATATAAGTGAAGTGGAAAGAGGACGAAGAAATGTGTCTTTAGAGAACATCTACGCTATTTCAAAAGCTTTGAATGTTAAGATGTCCGAATTGTTAGATTTCTAATTGTGAGAGAATACGAAGAAAGTTTATCGTTATGTGGGCACTTTGATAAACTGGAGTTTGTAGTGCAACCGGCCTCTTTTTTGACTGAATGGTTAAAATATATGAGGGCGTTTTTTTATATTTAAATAAAGGGAACGTTTAACTAATAGAAACATCGGGGATATACTCCGCTTCCAAAATAAATTTAAAAAGTTATGTTTTCATCATGGAATTCTACAGTTTTTGCATTATTTTTGTATTAAGATAAATAAAAATAAAGATAACGCCAAAAAAAAAGCGTCTCTATTCGAATTTTATAATGGATATTCAAATTGCGGGGTGTGCAAATAATGATCGGAAACGAGGAAAATAGTTTTAACCATGATACTATAATTAACCAAATAAATCCGCTTGATATAGAATACTTTTTTAGAAGAACTTATTTTGTAATAGGGGACGGAATGCTTGTTGAGCTTGTATCCCTTGCTAGTGAGTCAAATGAAATAGTTGGTAATGAAGAGGTGAAAGGCTGCAAAGTCTTGGCAACTGATTCTAGAGAAATATCTTTCTCAGAACTTCCTGGGGACCTTGCAATTCCTTTAGCAGAAAAAGAGGTAATAAAAGAAGTTTTTAAAATTAATAATGAGCAGCAGTATACCCGTCTGCATAAAAAATATAAAGACAACTTATTTTCTGTGACAAAAGAGGTAATAGATACTTTAAATTAGATTGAGATTACCCGTAAGCTTTGCTATAATTTAACTATATCAATTTTCATCTTAGTTTTTTATGGCAATCTCTTCATTGAGATTAGCGGGTTAATTATCAGACGTACGGGGCCTTTGGGCTTGGTTTATCACACTTAGAACAAGTGTGTATGAAAACCAATCCTAAAGGCCCTTTTTGCGTTTTAGGGGGTGAGGCTTATAGGATTGTGTTAGAGGTTAGTCATTCAGAAAGGATTTAAAAAACTTTAAGAGAGGATGTTTATTTTGGGTGAACAAAATTGTATGTGCATGGATGCGGGTGAGTTATCATGTACAAGATAACTTGTTTTACTTCTATAACTCCTAACGAGTTAGGAAAAGCCCTAAAAGGATTTCGTTTTTTAACAACGAAAGAGGGATTTGAATGGAAGGTTGATGGCTATAGTTTTCGTATAGAGCCTTTTAAGAATCAGCCGCGCCACAACATGAATGGTTATAGGGTATATTTTGATGGTTCTATTGATGGAGGAATATACTTATTCGACATGGCTATTGGGTGGACACACCCTAAAATAACCGGTGTTGAATTTGATTTATCCGTTTCATCACGAACAAGCAAAGACTGGATTAATGATTTAATCAGTCGAAACTCATTCAGAACCATAGATACCAGAGGTTTATTTCGAAAGGGAAAAGTAGGGGTTATTGCTGTTAATGATACAGTTACCTTACAAATCCGCTCCACAAAAGGAAAACAATTGAAGCTAATTGAGTGTCTTAAAGAGGTCGAAAAAATACGGGAAGAAATCACTCCTGTTGAATTCGATCTCTTTTCTTTTATCGAGGAAGGTGAAGCGGGATGACGTTTGACTTTTATACGGTAAACTCTCAATTTACGATTGGAGAAAATACGGTTGCCAGGAATGGTGAGGTAATTGCGGAAGGGAATATCTTTTTATTTCAGCTGTTGTTTGGGTTTCCAGCTATACTTATGGTTTCTCAGAATCCATCGGAAAAACCTAAAATTATAAGAACAAGCCAAGTTAAATCTGTCTTGCCAATTTACGAATTTTTTGATGGCCAACAGCAACCGCTAAAACAAACCTTTAAAATTGTATTTGAGAAAGAAAATAAAAAAAATTCATTTACTGTTCTTGCAGTTGATCTTGCTCATGCCTTACAACTGGTTAGAGGTCTTTATGACAATCCAAAAGTGCTATCTACCACGTTGATTGGCAAAGCTGAAAAATCTTCAAATAGGGGGAATGCTGTATGTTAGACAAGCAATCTTCTAAAGCCTATCGCAAACTTGTTTGTGCTGAAGATGAATATCAAGCTTTCAAATTAGTGGATAGCCTAAAACCAGAAGTAGCAAAAAGAGTATTAATCCGCTACATTATGAACAAACAACCGAAAGCTCAGTAAATAAATATTCTTTGTTAGACCCCTTCCTAGTAGGGGAGTGAAAATTTTGCTCCCTATACTAGGTGGGGAGCTAATTGGAGGATATTAAAATGATTAATCATTCAAATCAAACAGCTGCAGATATCATGGAAGGACTAATTGAAAATGGTACTTATCCAACAATTAAAAATCTGAAGCATAGGGATCAAACTATTAAAAAAACAATGGAAAACAAATTAAAGGATTCAGATTCTAAACGTCATGAGTTCAAGAAACATGGACTTGTTGCGAAATTTGTTTCCAAGAAGATTAGCGAAATCGATTACGAAGGATTAAATGAGTATTTATACAATCTTGGTTTGCTCGTTCCGATTGTGAAAATTGACCATAAAAAGGTTAAGAAAAACCTCTTCATTTATGATCAATTGAAAGCCTATCAATTCCAGCCAACTTCTTATGTCAAACCCAACTTTAATAAGAAAGGGAAAAGTCTCAATTCTCCCGCTCCATTTGAAGTAGATGACTGGAAGATGAGTGATTTGGCACTCACGTTAAATCGGTTAAAACCAGAGCTAGAATACCATAATGAATTATATGATAAAGCAAAGAGTCAGATGCTCCAATGTCCTGAACTTCAGCAACAAAGAAAGTTAGTACACGAATATGGATCAGTATCTTTGGTTGATAATGACCCGTTGTATGACGTTGTTGCTATTAACGAGGAAATGGGCGAAGATATTTTAATCAAATATGGTAAACCAAATGAAGAAAAGGTCCAAAACTTCATCTTAAAAGGGACACTAACAAAGGCTGATATCGATCAATTTAAGACAATGGTGGATATACGCCTTGATTTTACAGTAATGTCCTTAGAGGCAGAAAAGAGAATGTTGGAAATGCTAAATGAACGTCACAACATAGCGGCGCAAAACTATATGCGCGCTTAGAATGAATGACTAAAAAACTTCGACATAGAGGGGGAGCCAAAAATGAAGAAACCTATTGCTGATATCCAAGCTGATATTATCTTTAAGGCTCTTTATTACACAGCACGCAATGAAGGTGTTGAAATAGCAGAAGAGTTGACTGAAATATATGAAGTACTAGCAGAACAGAATCCGAGCGACACATATGTAGAACATACTGTGGAAGTGATGGAGTACTTAAGTGAGTTTATTAAAAATAGTAAAAAATATCGCACATATTTCATAAAAGAAGATGATTTAGATGATGAAATCTAATTTGGTTTTTGTGTATCGAAATTCGTGTGAATTTGAAGAAAGTAAATGAATGATTAAATGATTGGAGGATAGTCCCTTCTGCTTGAGAAGAATGAGCGGAGGGGAACTCCCTCTTTCCTTCTCTTGTAGTTGGAACAAATAAATGAATACAATAGAAAAATGGAAAAAACGCGTTGCTGAGATTAATGTATTCCAGGAGTTTGACAACATTATAGAAATACTTACTCAGGAATATTTAAATGAGAACTCTCAGATTCCTTGGGTAATTTCATTCAGTGGGGGTAAAGATTCTTCCCTGGTATTAACTTTAATATGGAAAACTATTATGAAGATTCCCGTTTCTAAACGAAAAA
Source organism: Terrihalobacillus insolitus (assembly GCF_028416575.1). Taxonomy (GTDB): domain Bacteria; phylum Bacillota; class Bacilli; order Bacillales; family Amphibacillaceae; genus Terrihalobacillus; species Terrihalobacillus insolitus. The sequence continues at coordinate 148,490 of NZ_JAMQKB010000005.1, forward strand.
GGAAAGTCCATATAGTAATGAGTGATACAGCAGTAGAAACTCCCGTTATGCAAAACTATCAACATACACAACTGGAGAAGATTAGACAATCAGCTCAAGAGCAAGGGCTCTCTCCGGTTGTCAAGATACACATGGTTAGACCTCCTATTAAATCGAGGTTCTTTTATAAAATCATTGGCCGTGGCACACCTTCTCCAAGTCCAAATGCGAGGAGCCGTTATTGTACGTTTCATATGAAGATAACTCCCATTCAAAAGAAAATGGAAGAGATCATCAGAGAAGCGGTACAAGAACAGGATTGTTTAACTTCGGATGAGCATGCTATTGTTTCCATTTTGGGAGTGCGATTAAAAGAAAGCCAATCAAGGGCTGGCAGTATCCGTAAATTTGAAGTAGATGAACTGTATGCTACTCATGCTTCCGATAAGCGGATTAAAGTCATGCACCCTATTAAAAAGATTGACTTGGACTCTCTTTGGAGCTATTTAGAGAACCTTCCTAACGGTGTATTCCCTTATGGGGGTACTGTCCATGAAATGATGAAACAGTATGGCAAAACTGGTTTTGAATGTGGTATCAAGGACGGAAGTGAAGGGGAAGGAAAATCGTGTGGACAAGCAGGTAGTAGATCAGGTTGTTGGACTTGTCCTCTTATGTCTGGAGAGGACAAAATGCTATCCGGCTTAATCGAGGAAGGGTATGAAGAGTATCACCATTTACAAGAATGGAAAGATTACATGAAAGCCATTCGAAATGATGTTAGATTCCGATTACCTACACAGCGACAGAAGTTTAATTCGCACGAAAAGAAAGCCCTTATCGAGAAAGAGTCGTCATTTTCTCTTTTTTCTTCAGCTATAAGCGATGATATACATGAGAAACGTCGACATCTATATGATACGTTTGGTAGAGCGTCTTTTAGATATGCTCCTGGTGCCTTGACTATAGAAGCGAGGAAAAGGCTTCTAGAGTACCTGTTATGGGTACAGGAAAGGGTAGGGGTTACCCTAATAGAAAAAGACGAATTAGAGGCTATTTATGATACATGGAAAGATGATGGATATTGTATTAATCCTTTTGATGTTAAACCAACGCGATATACACATAAGGAACGCTTAATACTTAGTAAAGATGGTACAGTTAATGAAAAAGAGACTACCGTTAATACTCTTCCACTCTTCTATGTAAAAATCCAGACTAAAATGAGTGAATCGGAATTTGTGACCTATGTTCAAAATAAGGTTAGAGAAACAAATAAATCTATTCCTTATTTATCACAGGTTCTTGATTATGAAAAAGAGGAAATAGTTTTTAATGAATTCATCTTCATTGTCTGTAGTCCTTTCGCCACCTCTCAACGTGAAGCTGATCATCATGTTTTTTCATGGTTGGACTGGAAAGACTCTTTCGACTATGAAAAGTATGATCCGCCATATGAGGGATGGGAGCCAGAGGATGAAGGGTTATATCTACCTAAACAACCAAGTGACCGTTCAGCTTTATCCGACCATTTGGTTGCTGATAAGATTATCCAGAAGATTAAGGATAGCGATGAATTATCCTCTCTTTGGCAGACAGCAGATGGGTTAAATAGTATCAAGGGCTATGTGGAAAAGCTTAAATTGCTTGAAATCATCCAACGCACAAACAACTTATGTTATGAGCCTATTACTAACAATCCACCGGAGCTTATTGAACAGGTGAATGGTCAATTAAGCTTAGCGATATAACATTTAAGCCTACTGATAATATTCTATCAGCCTGGCTTTTTTTTATATGGTTCTACTATTGTCATTTTCAAAGAATAATAGTATTATTGAATCATATCAATTTTTATTTTTACTTTTTTAGCAGCCTATGAATAGGTTAGCGGGTTATTTTATGAAACGTAATGCGTCCTTTGGGATGGTTCTACACACAACATTTGTGTGTTTATGAGTCCATTCTGAAGGGCGCTTTTTTGCGTTTTATATAAAAAATTCTTCAGAAGGGTGAGATGTTTTATGGCTAACACTATGGCCGAATTGTTTGGAAAAACAGATGTAATTGAGGATTGTAGAAAGGCGGTTCATAACGGAGAGTTTACTTCAAGTCTTCGTAGTCGTATTACCGCAGAGTTAATTTTGAAAGATGGCACACGTCGTATCTTCCGTTGTCGTTCTAATGACCGTCAGAAAGCTTTACATGAAGTATTGACTTTTGTTGAAGCGGTTGAGGGTGCTACAGGAGAACGTGTCATTTGGAGATTTAAGGGTGAGAAAACGTATCGCTTCGGAAGTGAAATGCCGGTTGAATTTTCAAAGAGCTGGAATTTCAAAATTGGCTTTCGTAAACTTCTTGCTGAATTCTTTGATCTCGACTAAGAAACAAATGTTTATTTGGGTGGGTGAGCGAATGCGATTTATATTGCATTCGCTTTTTTCTTCAGAAAAAAACTTTAAGAAAGTGTGGGTGTATTGTTTATGAAAAAACATTATTCTGTTGCGAAAGAGGAACTTGTGTTTTACGGTAATGAGAATACCAGCCTTCAAAACGTATTGGCGATGTTGATTGGCCCTAAGGCTGAACCTTCAGTTACAGGAGAATTGGCTGGACTAGGGGCGAAAACTTTATCTTCCATGACCGCTGAAGACTTCAAGAAATACGAAGGGGTTGGAGAATTGGCTGCAACCCGTATTCTCTCCGCTTTTGGTTTGGCAGGTATTTTGAACAAGTTTTCAAAAGAAGAACGCTATGTAGTACGTTCTCCTGAAGATGCAGCTAATTATTTTGTTGATTTAGCTCATCATAATCAGGAACATTTTGAAGCTATTTATCTCAATACTAAAAATCAGGTAGTCGCAAGAAAGAATATCTTTAAGGGTTCTTTAAACGCCTCACTCGTGCATCCAAGGGAAGTATTTCGCGAAGGATTAAAAGTGAGCGCTGCTTCCTTAATTGTGGCACATAATCATCCTAGTGGAGATCCTTCTCCATCGAGTGAGGATATACAAGTAACAAAGAGATTAGTGGAGTCAGGAAAGATGATAGGCATTGAGTTACTTGACCATGTTATCATCGGCGATTGTGGGAAATTTACCAGTCTAAAAGAAAAAGGGCATTGCTAATACCTAGAGAGGGAGATAAATTATATGTTAAATAGAGTTGTATTAGTAGGCAGACTTACACGTGATCCGGAACTTCGCTTTACTCCGAATGGTGTTGCGGTTGCAAAATTCACCATTGCGGTAAATCGTCCGTTCTCAAACCAAGAAGGGAAGCGGGAAGCCGACTTTCTTAATTGTGTTGTTTGGAGAAGACCAGCTGAAAATCTAGCAAACTACATGAAAAAAGGTAACTTAATTGGTGTTGATGGAAGATTACAGACCCGTTCATTTGATGGTCAGGATGGTAAGAAAGTTTTCGTTACCGAAGTTGTTTGCGACAGCGTTCAATTTTTAGAATCCAAAGGTTCTGGTAATGATAACCAAGGTTCTAATCAATCCGGTAATCAAGGGTACAATCAAAATGGAAATCAACGACCTAATAACCAAAATCCCCAAGATTATGACCCGTACTATGGTCATGGGGTACCTGTTGATATTAGTGACGACGGATTACCATTTTGAAAAATTGAATTTTAAAGATGAGGAAAAGAGTGTTTTCAGTCCAAATGGATTGAGCACTCTTTTTTCTTTACTAAACAATGGGAGGAATATTTATGTTTCCGGTGGAAAAATCTGAAATAAATTACGTATTAACTAAAAACTGTGCTGTTGCTACTTTTGATACTGCTGAAGAGGTTCGTATCTGTTTAGAAGAAGAATTAGAAGATAATCTTGAATTTTTCGTTATGCTGCAGGAATGTGATGATGATGAATTGGAGATTTTCTTGCATTCTGATAACCAGGAAGACCTTGATGAGGTACAACTTGCACGGTTAGAGAAACTTGGATTGTCGGAGGATAACTGCATTGAAGAGCTGTGTAAATTCCTTAATGTCTCAATACGTGAGATAAATCCCGATGTAAAACGAAAAGAACTTATTAAACGGGCTAAAGGGTTCTACAGCAAATGTTATCCAATTGACTTCGACCAATTATCGATTGAGCAACTGGAGAGAATGATCTTAGCTTCTCAAGAGTCCTTTCGTTAATCAATATAAAGAAAAGATATTAATTTGTCTGGAGGAATAGTGAATGTCACATATAGGAAATAAAATTCGTGCTGGTTTCTTTGCTACGCCAGTTAAACAAGGGGAATATATTACAAAACTGTTAAACGTGAAGGGAGAAGGAGCCTTTCTAGATCCAACATGTGGGGAAGGTGAAATTTTAAAACAACTTTCATCTTCTTTTCAATCTGAGGATTGTACGATTACCACATATGGGGTTGAACTAGATAAAACAAGAGCAAAAACAGCTCAGGAGAATTTAGATCATTGTATCAATGCTCCTATTGAAAGTATGGTGATCTCTAATGAAGCTGTTTCATTATTGTTTCTTAATCCTCCTTATGACCACACAATGAAGGGAATGGATGACGATAACACAGACCGTAAAGAATGGACTGAACTCGTAAGGAATGTCCGTTACTTAAAGGAGCGGGGATTGATGATATATATCATTCCTAGTTATCGTTTTGCTGATAAAAAAATCGCTAGATATTTAGCAACTCACTTTAGTAATATTGGAGTTGTTCGCTTTTCTGATGAAGAATACGATGATTTTAAACAATGTATCTTTATCGGAAATAAAAAGAGCGGAAAACATAAAGAATTCAATCAGAAACTTTATGATTTTTTATTAAATATGGAAAGCGAAGACTTTGTAAGAAATCAGGTCACTCCTGTTAATGTCATGGTTGGTAAACATCAATGGGATGTTCCCACGGGGCCGACTGAGTTAAAAACCTTCTATACCAAGTTGGAGAATAAATCTAACTTTTATGAAGGAATTAAAAACTCTAAAGGCTTTTCTGCTTTTATGGAACGATCCAAGCCTAAGCAATTAGTGATAGGTGGTAATCCTTGTTTACCTATTAACCAGGGGCAAATGGCTCTTTTGCTTGCTAGTGGAGCAGTCAATGGAGAAATAGGAACAGACGACCATTACCACCTCGTTCAGGGATTGGAGATTGTCTCCAAAGTCACGGAAGAGGAAGAGAGAAGGCATGATAATGGTAGTAAAACAACCATTACTAAAGAACGTACAAAAAGGGATGTTTCTGTAAAAGTTATTACTCCAAAAGGACTTGTACGGAAACTCGTTTAAGAAACAGAGAGTGACAAAAATGTTGGTAACCAGCGACATTAAAGTTGGTAACTGACAAATAATGTTGGTAACTAGCGACATTAAAGTTGGTAACTGACAAATAATGTTGGTAACTAGCGACATTAAAGTTGGTAACTGAGTAGCTATGAATGAAGAGGGGAGCAAAATAATTATGTGTGAGAACATACCGCAGTTTAATTTGATTGCTATGAAAAGTTTAGTTGATAAAGACAGATATTTTTCTTTCGTCTTTAACGATTTAATGAAGAAGGGTTTGGAAGAAGAAAATGCTCTGCAGGTCATCTTTAACTCTAATATTTTAGGGGATGCCGCAATGGAAGACATTTATCTTCAAGAGATAAACCAACTTCAATAATTAATCTGGAGGAAGTATTAAAAGAGGTATCAAGCACAGTCTTGAACCTCTTTTTTAATTTATAAAAAACAGGGAGAGGGATTTTAATGGAAGCACAACTATCTTTATTTGCAAATCAGCCAGAAGTCAACAAAGATATTCAAGATATCCGTACTGAGTCACAAAGCAATCGAGAAGTCGCATACGATGTTGGCCAAAAAATTGGCGGTGCAAGAAAGGATGAATTTGCAATAAGAAAAGCGTTTGAAAACTCGCAAAGTGTGGATAACCTTCAAACACTTGAGGATTGTAGCAATGTTCTAGCAGCTGAAATGGTAACAAAGCATGAGTTGTTTAAATCTTTTTCATTAGAAAATGAGAAAGAGAAAGGTGCTGAACCAGAAGTCGCTAGAACCAAACAATTAATTATTCAACGTATTGATACTTCGCCTAAGACTGATTCCGCTAAAGGTAGAAAAGCCTTTTTGCTTGCTGCCGACTATTACCAAGAGGTAATGGATACAGTTTTAACTTGGGATCAGCTTATAAATACGGTGTACCAATTGCGTAAAAGAATTAATCATGAGGGTATTCCTTCTGATTATCCTCAAAAAAGGATAGAGGAAGCAAAGGAACAGTTACAAGTAGTTGAGGAAGGCACTCCAGAGCATAAAGCTCATAAGAAGGACTTGGAATACTACCAAGAGTTACTTGACTCAATTATGGAGTCAAGAGAACTACCTATTAAGTGTCTTGGTAAAAAATTCATCAACTTTTTCACCAATCATACCAGTGCGAACAATACGCTCAATAACGTACAAAAGAAAGTTAAATCCTGGGATGATTTATTAAATAATTCGACTACTCCTAAGAAAAAACGTGGACCGGTTAAGCCCGTTTGGGAGAGAACTTTGCCAGAAAGACCAGATAGGATTGGTGGTGTTTCTTCTAGTATCCGTACTCCTGAAGAACTAATGAACTCTTTTGGTTTTCGCGGTGTAGAGTTTGGTCACTATCTAAATGATGAAGTTGCTGGAGATCATGTTTTCCGTTGTTCTGAGGCTTATTACGACCTGTCTGATGTATTGGAAATGGACCATTATTATACAGTTTCTTTAAATGGAACTCTTGCAATGGCATTTGGCAGTAGGGGGAGAGGTGCTGCCTTAGCACATTTTGAACCAAAGTCCCAGGTTATCAATTTAACAAGGGATAGAGGTTGCCTCGGTGTTACAGCACATGAATGGTTCCATGCACTTGATAACTGGTTATTTAATGTCTCCCATAGATTTAATAATGGCAAGATTGGTTATATGTCCCACTTAGAAAGTGAAGGGCATAATATTTCACCGTCTATCATCCAGGCATTTAATGATTTAATGTCTGCCATTAAAAAGGGAAATAGTATTTCTCATTTTGAAAATACCAATAAAAGCGGAGATAAATGGCGTATAGGGTTAAGCGTTAAGTCAAGCTACGATAGGCATGGAGGTAATCTTCTTAGTCTAATGACAGCTCAAAAAACTATTCTAAACCAATCTCTGGAACGTCGACTTTCTCTCACTTCCCACATAAGGGGAGATCTGGACAAAGAAAGAGAAAAAGCTGAGAAAAAGCTATTCAGAGATTTAAAGAGATACGCTCAGGCTATAGCTTGGTATCATGAGCAGAAAACAGGGGAAAGAGTGGAATCAATTCCGTATCCATCCGATAACTCCCAATACCTCGAAACAAGTATATCCTTGGATCGAGGAAAGACGGGAAAATATTGGAGCAGCTCGAGGGAACTCGCAGCCCGTGCTTTTGAAGCATATGTTGAAGATAAGTTGCGGGATGAGGGAAGAAAAAATGACTATTTGGTTTGCGGTACCAATGATAGTGCTGCTTTTCCAATCGGAGAAGAACGTTCTTTAATAAACACTAAATTCGAGGAACTTTTAGCAGAGTTGCGTAAGGTTCGTCTGCTATAAGGTGAAGAGAGTTAGGTTAATTTTAGCCTAGCTCTTTTTTTATTAAATATTAGGAGGAGAATATGATGAGACCTATCATGAAAAAAGTATATACCATATCTAAAAAGGCGGAGCAGCCCAGAGTTTGGTTACAATCGTTAGTTTGTGAAGCGGCTGGATGGAAAGAGGGCGAAACACTGTATGTTCAAGTGTTAGAGGACAAACAGGAAATCATTATCGAAAATAAAACAGAACATGCAGCTGTTGATTCTCATGTTGTGCACGTTTCCGGAAGGAAGAGTCCAACGAGCCAAAAACGTCGGCCTTTAGTTGATTCTTCTGGTAGTCGCTATGCGTCCATTCTCTCAATTAAGCAAAAGGTTGAAATATGTGTATTTACAGAGGGGGATTATGGTCGAGTTATCATAAGACCGCTCCAATACAAACTAATGGCTAGCAAAACTATTCAAAGTCCAGCAGATGAACGTATTAGATTACTATCTATGTGCGCTGGTGCTGGGATAGGAACATCCTGTATGGTTGACACAAATTATTTTACACCTGTAATGGAAATAGAATGGGAAGATGATTCTAGCGAAGTAATAAAACACAATTATCCCAACTCCTACCTCTTTAATGGAGACTTGCGTGATTGTAATGAGGCAGTTAAATCAGATGTGGCTTTTATCAGCTTACCTTGTGATCAGCATAGTAGTTTAGGATATCAAGAAGGTAATGTGATGAATAACTTAGTTTTAGCTGCGTCTAAATTAATTAAAAGTTCTAAGAGTAAAATTCTATTCTTTGAGAATGTACCACAGTTTTATAAAAGTGATAGTTGGTTTATTCTGAAGGATTTATTAGGAGACATTTATCCCTATTGGCAGGAGAAAAATATCGAGTCCTGGGATTATGGAAGTATAGCTACACGAAATAGGACCTATGCAGTTGGTTTTTCTGATTACGAGCTTTTCCAATCCTTTGAGTTTCCGCGAGCACCAAAACTAAGACGAAAAAAACTTAAGGATTATCTTGAGTCCCCTAAAAGTAAATTTGAATGGAAATCTTTAGCTAAATGGATGAATTCATTTCAATCAAGGGATAGTTCATGGAAAAACCGTTCCTTAGACAAAACCTTTGTAACAGGTGAGGTAAAGCAAATAAATGCGATACCAGCAAGATACCGTAGTCAATGTGCTTCGAATTCTTATGTTCTTAGCGAGAATAGAGAATCTTTCCGTTTCTTAACTGAAAAAGAGATACGGAAAATTTTACATGTACCTGACTGGTTTGAGTTTTGTGATCATACTCCTGTAACCCGAAGGTATGAAATGCTTGGTCAATCGGTGGACGGTAATGTAATTAGAGCAATAGCCAATAACATTGCTATGGTTCTTATGAAACACTCCTTCCATACGATTAAAGAGCATGTGAAAGAAATTAAGGATAAAACAGTTGCTTCAGTTAATATTGCAACAAACGGTCAACTAGAATTAATGATCTGATACACACGTTTTTTGATTATGGGATTTTAAAAAAGAGCTAGACTAAATAAAATTAGTTTAGCTCTCTTTTTATTGTCGAATGATAGAATCAGTGGTAGAATTTTAGCAAGGAAAGAAAAAATCACTTTTGCGGGAACAAAAGTGATTTTGGTTCGGGACGGGAATCCCTATGTGTTTTTGCATTTTCTATTAATTTATATGAGTAGTATACCCTATTCATTCCTTTTTATGCAAGGGATATTATGTGTATACCTATGAAAATATAATGGAATTATGTATATGACCGTTTCGAACCTCTCTTTCTTTAAATAGGTAAGGGAGGTATTTTTGTGTTTTCTAGTTGGAAAGAATTTATTACATGGGAAAAATCAACATTAGACACCATTGATGTAAAAAAGACCTACATAGATATAGCGGGGGATTTTATGGCTGGTGTTCTACTTTCCCAAATTGTTTATTGGTATTTACCAAGTAAAGACGGAAAAAGTAAATTAAGAGTTAAAAAAGATGGCCACTACTGGATAGCTAAAAAGCGGGATGAATGGTATGAAGAGATTCGTTTTAGTGAAGCTAATTATAAAACAGCTATTAAAAAATTAGAGAAAAAGAATTTGGTTGTAAGAGAAAGATTTAAATTTGCTGGAGCGCCTACTACTCATGTTCGGTTAAATGTTCCAGAATTTTTAAGATCAATTAATGATTTGATGATTGAAAAAGAAAATAATCTGGAAGATGACTTAAAGGACTTTAGTGACTATCTTGACCAAGAGATAACTGCAGAACCATTGGCATCATTGGATTCGGTTGAATCAACCAAATCAATTCGGCGGAATCAACCGAATGGAAATGGTGAAATCAACCAAATGAATTCGGTTAAATCAAACGAATCTTTAACAAAGAATACAACAGAGAATATAACAAAGAATACATACAAAGATTATCAAAATAAAAATCTTAATCCTAATCTTAAAAATAAAGAACTAGATATCTATGATGTATTATGGAACATAGAGATCCCTAAAGATTTAAAACATAAGATTAAGGTTAAGATTGCAAATCAACAGCTAAATCATTTATCAATTCAAAATTTACTAGATTTGCAAGATGCGTATCTTTATCAAATACAACAAGATTTCGTCAAACCTGACGCTCCTTATGACGATGACTTTTATATTAATGATCAGATATTTAGCGAAACTATTATGAAGATGTTAGAAACAGTTAAAGAGATTAATAACATGAAAGGATTAGTAAAAGATTGGGTGCAAAGAAGAGTTGATTTTAAAATGAGAGAATCTCACTTTTACAACACCAGTACCTACAGGGAAGAGAATGAACCTGATAATGATTAATAAACTGTTTTCAAACAGCGAAAATACACATCATTGATTTTTTAAACAAACATGATAAAATAAAGATAACTTTATAAACAGGGAAAAACCCTAAATGACTAGCCTTGGAAGAGGTCTATTCGTTTAGGTTTTTTTTCTCCTTAATGGCCGTCTTGTTGATATAGTATTTTGTCATATTTTCTGATAGTATATAAACAAGAATACTTTGAATTTATTTCGGTTTTGTGGTTTTAAAATAAAGTTACGACATTTGTAAAAAAGATGCGACGTTTAAAATAAAGTCGCAACGTTTAGAAAAATGTTGCGAAGGTTTATCCCTTTGGATATGATGATTCCAAAGGGTATTTTACGAAAAGTATTGTGCCGCAAACGGGCCATATTGTTGAATTAATTTTTACACTAATATTAATTTGAAGAAGAATCAGGGTATGTAATCCCGATTCTTCTTTTCTTTTTATTTCATTCAAGTATTTGTTTGAATGATTAATAAAAAATTGTTATACTTTATTCAAGCAAATATTTGAATGAAGACGGGGTGATAATATGGATAGGAAAGATACTTGCGAAATTTACTGTTACGACGAAGAAAAAGTAAATCGAGTACAAGAGGATTTACAGGCAACTAATACATCTGGTGTTGCCCAGATGTTAAAAGCTTTTGCTGATGAAAATAGAGCAAAAATTATCTATGCTTTGTGCCAAGAAGATGAACTATGTGTATGTGATATAGCAAATATTATCGGTTCAACGGTTGCAAATGCTTCCCATCATTTGAGAAAGCTTGATAAACAAGGGGTTGTAAAGTATCGGAAAGAATGGAAACTTACATTTTATTCGTTAGATGATGAACATATCAAGCAGATAATGACGATTGCATTGGCACATAAAAAAGAGGAGACGGTCAATGTTTAATCTTATTCAGTATTTATTAGAGGTGAAAGTATGATTGAAACAATACTAACAGCAGCAGCGGTTTATGTAGCGACAGGAATTGATTATCTCGTTATATTAATTCTTTTGTTTTCACAAATAAAAAAAGGACAGGAAAAACATATTTGGATAGGAAAGTATGTTGGAACGGTAATTGTTATAGGAGCAAGTCTTTTAGTTTCTCTAGGAGTTTCGAACTTAGTTCCCCAACAATGGGTTATAGGATTACTTGGACTTTTACCACTTTACTTAGGTATAAAAATATGGATTAAAGGAGAAGAGGATGAAGATGAAAGCGAAATTTTGTCCATATTTTCTTCAGGTAGGTTTAATCAGTTATGGATGTCAGTCATTTTTATCGTATTGGCTTCCAGTGCGGATGACTTTTCCATTTATGTACCGTATTTCACAACGTTAAATGCGACTGAAATTCTTGTTTCTATTATTGTCATTTTAATTATGATTGGTGTTTTACTCTATGTCGGCTATCGTTTAGCCCACTTGAATTTTGTATCGGAAAAAATTGAGAAATATGAACGTTGGATTGTACCAATTGTTTTTATAGGATTGGGTATTTATATTATGTTTGAGAACGGTACATTCAATGTTTTATTCTCATTTCTTTAAAACCACAAACATAATAAAAGCCAATATATGGGTTTTATCCCTATTCCAGAAACGGTAACAGTAATTGAATAAGAGTTAAGCTTCAATCGGGCGCAATTGTGTAACAATGCGGTCATAAAATGGTCAAACTTTTTTATAAAAATTGTATACCAATTCATAAAAAGAAAACCTGTTTTGATCAATCTTTTTTCAAAACGGGTTTTTTTGAATTTGCGCAAATAATAAGGTTTGTGAGGTGTTTTTTATCAAACTTTATTCTAAAGCCACAGGTTTCATTTGCAAAAACACATAAAAAAAAACCCACCCGGTCACTTTATATAATCTTTTCTCAGTTTGGCCGCTGGATAGATTATATAAAGCTATAAGGTAGGATTCTTTAAGACTTTTTCTATGCTTAGTTTATCATATAGTACGAAAAAGTCCAAGAAGAATCTCCTTGTTATCTCTATAATATTTATAGGTGGGGAAGAAGGGGAAATGAATAATGGAGAGCTTTGAAGAGGGCTTGCAGCCAAGTTTGGCAACCGGAGAACATACTAAGTATCGGTATTTCCGTTTTGTTCCAACTGATGTTGTAAGTGAAGTTGAACGAAAGACTAGACGAAAGCATGGAGTTAAAGAAGAAACAGTAAAGGTTAAACAACATAAGAAAGAGTATTATAGCGAGGAGTCTATTGCTAACTTTCAATTAGAAAGTCATACCAAACTCCTTCCTGACATGAATGGAAATAAAACAATTATTAATAATTATCTCTTACGGTTTTGGGGTCCCACGTTTGATCCCAAATGCGGAGGCAACGTAGCTTATACATACATAATCTTATTAAGTTATTGTTGGGATAAGGATTATACTTGGATTAGCTTAGATACAATCGCCAAACAAATTACAAGCTCTAAACAGACAGTTCGCAAATATTTAGACATCTTAGAGAAATCAGGGTTTATCATCCGTTTCTGGAGAGAACAGGAAGATGATGAACGACTGCAAGGCACTATCCTTATCAAGGTTCGTCAAACACTTCCTTTTCTTTCAAGGGAGCAATATAACCAGCTACCAAAATCCTTAAGAAAAGAACATGATCGCTTCTTAAGAAGGATTAAGAAGGAGAGTCAATTTGAATTTGACCTTTCTCATAATTATGCTGATGTTTATGAGCAACTAAGAGCTGAGGTTATTGATGTTAAAAAACCAACAGGGGTCCTAAAAGAAGAAATTGAACGAATGGATGAATACCAGGAAGAATATGAAAATGCTAAAATGAAGATGTCTCATAAAGAAGAAGAGCAATGGAATTCGATATTAGAGAGAATAGAGACAAAGATCAGTAAACCTTCTTTTGATACCTGGTTCAAAAAAACAGTAGCGTATAAAGATAAAGAGAATCATTGGTTAATATGTCTCCCTAATCAATTCGCTTATGAATGGGTGGAGAACCGTTATGAACCGTTAATTAAAGAAGTTATGGAAGAGCTAGGTATATTATGTGAAAAATTAACTTTTGATATTTTCGCAGAATAAAAAGTGGGTAAAAGGAGAATCCTGTTTAAGACAGGGTTCTTTTTTTATCCCCCAATTTACCCACATTTTATCCACTTTAAATAGTAGTAAAATAAATCACCCACCCCTCAAATAGTTTAACTAGGGGTACTCAAATAATTTGACCAGGGTATTTACCCTAATTTTTGGTAAAAAAGGTGGTCAAATCATTTGAGTAGGGGAATATATGTTTGCCACTCAAATGATTTGAGTAGGGGTAGTCAAATCATTTGAGTACAACTCCTAAAATGATTTGAGCAGGGGTGGTAAAATAATTTGACCTAATGAATTACTTATCATATGAACTATCAATAATATGCAACACAACTATATTTATTACGAATTGATAACAAGCAAACAAAAATGAATTAGTTTATTAAATTATTTCTATCTGTTGTCGAATCTCCTAATAAACGATATAATACATATATATTGATTTTCTATTTTTTTCTTTTGCAATCTCATTATGAGATTAGCGGGTAATGATTAAACAACTAAGCAGCCTTTGAGGTTGATGGATAAGCGCAATTTTTGTGCCATCTATTAAACTCAAAGGCTTTTTTGTGTTTTATAAGCAAAATGAGAGTGGATATTAACGAGAACAAATGGGATATTTCCTTATTCCCAGCTTGTTCTCGTTTTTATATATAAAATTTTCTTCAGAAAGGGTGTTTTTATTGAGTAAAAAAGGGTGGAAGAACAAGGGGAATCGACCTACACAAAAGGAGCGGGTTGAGGAACTGTTAGAAACACTGGAAGAAGGCGTCCTAAACTTTATGCGATCTCCAGAGCAATTAAAGGCTATTTTGGAAATGAAGGCTCTTATGCCATCATATTCCTTTCGTAACCTAATAGTTGCTAAGGCCCAACTGCCACATGCTAGTTTCATAGCAAGTTTTAAACGGTGGAATGAACTGGGACGTAAGGTTAAAAAAGGACAAAAAGCACTAAGAATCTTTGCTCCTCGATTTGTGAAAGCGAAGGATGAGGAAAAAAGCAATGGTGAAGATTACAAATTAATTGGGTTTATAACTGTTCCTGTTTTTGATTATACACAAACAGAAGGAGACCCACTTCCCATTGATAAAGTAAAGATTGCACTTGAGGGAGATTGTCCTGAAGCACGAGAAATCATCTCTTTAGCGGAAAAGGTAGCTGAAGCAGATAATTGTCCCATCACATATGGTGATACCGGAGTTGCAAATGGTTTCTACAGTCCAATGGAACATTCAATCACTGTTTCATCCGAACTTTCCATAAACCATCGTTGTAAAACATTGGTTCATGAGTTAGTTCACAGTATTGTTGATCGCTTTAATCTCAAAAGCTCTAAAAAAGAGCAAGAGGTTGTAGCGGAAGGAACAGCATTTGTTGTATGCTCCTATTTCGGACTCGATACTTCGGATTATTCGTTTCAATATGTTAAATCCTGGAGTAAGGAAGATGATGAAGCTGTTATGAAATTCGGTACTAAAATATGTGATACAGCTGCAAAGATCATTCAACAATTTGAAGCATTAAAAGAAGAAGAACAGGATGAAGATCTAAAAACAGCTTAAATCTTTAAGAGGTGAAAAAATATTTACAAAATTACATTGTAAATAGGAACATTTGTTCGTATAATAAACATGAATAAGGGAGGTGTATCCCTATCTTTTGAGTATAGATAGGGGTGCACATAGCCCCTATCTATACTTTTAGGTAGGGAGCATAAATGAGCGTAATTCAATGGAACAAAGTTAAAGAAACACCAGAGAATCCTAAAATGTTAGAGGTTTACCTAGAACAGGCTTGGCAAGATGCTTTCTGTTATGCCCTGGCTGTAGAAGAGCCGGAAAAAGACTGGATGAATCCTAAGCTTTTAGTCGCTATAATTTCCGGAAATGACTCAACACGCAATGAAAGCAGCGATTGATATTGGAAGTAACGGTCTTCACTTTGGCTATGGGGAAAAGCAACTTACTGATTATGAGTTTAAAAGTGAATTCCAAATCGTATCAGAAAAAGGTTCTTATGAAAAATTCCCAATTACTATTAGCCAAAACCGCAAAGCCTTAGCAATTGTCCATGACAAACTGCTAGGTAATGACGAATATATCCTTTCCTTTGAAGGAGATCCTGCTGAAGATATACGTCAAGTTTTAGGTGGAGGTAAATACGGGTTACACATCTTACCAGAATGGAAAGAAACCGTATTTAACGAATTGTCGAACCGAGGATACTTGGAAGACATAGACTTCTATTATGATAAAGGATTATTTCCAAATGGCTTCTCTTTGTTGAAATTGAATATTGAGGAAGAACAAGCGGATGATCTGATATCAGAATTGATAAAACAGGGTGAGCTGAAGTTTCCAAATGAGGGAAATGGAAAGGCGCTCGAGGAAGTAAATGACCTAACTAGCTATATGGGTGACTATGTCAACGATATGGTTGGAAAAGTATCTGAGCAAGTCCAACCAACCCATAATCCAATGACAGACAACAGCTTTTCGCACTTTGATTCATATAAGCGTCCGCTGTTCCCTGTACAAGCTCATGTTTCAACCGCGGTGTCTAAACGGCTAAGGGAACAAAAGAGTCTAATTATCCAAGGGGAAATGTCTACCGGTAAAACCACAATGCTTGTAGGGTTAACCGATGCTTATCATAAAGAGCAGGGTAAAAAAGGCTATTTTGCTTGTGTGATGGTACCGCCATCTTTAACTAAGAAATGGCCAGAGGAAATAAAAGAGATAATTCCTGAAGCGAATGTTCATGTTATCAGCAAGACGGAACAATTAATTAATTACCATGCTGAATGGACAAAAGCAGGCCGGAAGAAACCGAATAGACCAACCTACTTTGTCATTAGTTTTACAACTATGAGAGGGGATTGTGCTATTGAACCGGTAGTGGAATTTACTAGAAAGAAAACTGATGTTCAAATTCAAAATAATTTGCTGCCGTACCGTTATGGATATTACTGTCCAGATTGCGGAGAAGCTCACCAAGTTGTTGAGTCTACAGATGTGCAAATGAATGAGAACGGTGAGGAAGAAACAACCAAAAATAAACGTGCCATGGGTCCTGAAGAATTTGGTTCTTCAAGAAGACTCCATAACAGCCAAAATCCAGCGAATGCTTTTTGTTCTGAGTGTGGATCTAGCCTTTGGACAAAACGTGTACCAACTCGATATGGTTCTTTCAAAGAATGGGCTGAATACGAGAACAAACTGGTACATGCCTTAAAAGATGGAAATACACGTCTTGCAAAGAATATCCAAAACACTCAACAGGAAATTCCTAAAGCGAAAGGAAAGCCGAGAAGGATCGCAACTATTGAATATATCCGGAGAAAGATGAAAAATTTCTTCGATATAGCCTTGGTTGATGAAATCCATGAACTGAAGTCTGGTATGTCAGCTCAAGGAAATTCTTTAGGTAGCCTTGTTGCTTCTAGTAAGAAAGTAGTTGGTGGTACTGGTACTTTATTCGGCGGAAAAGCAGAGGATGTCTATTATCTGCTATGGAGACTGTTCCCACATGTTATGGTACAGAATGGCTTTAAATATTCAGAGGTGCGTAAATGGAATGAAGAATATGGCAATATTGAAACCACTACCGTTAACTTTGATGACAAAGGAGAATACTCCAATAAACAAAGTAGAGGCGGAACAAAACGAACAGAAAAAGTACTACCTGGTATCTCACCATTTGTGTTTGGTAAATTCTTGGTACAAAACACATTGTTGGTTCGTTTGGTGGATGTATGGCCAGATCCAGTTGAATTAGTCAATGTTCCGACTATCCTTGTCGATATGGATACTGATTTAAAAAGGTCATACGACGAAATGGTGTTTGAGTTTGAACGTCAAATTGACTCACGAGAAGATGGACATAAATTATACCTTCCGTTGACGCAAACAGGTATTGCATATCCGGATAATGTGCGCCTGTAACGGCTTTATTAAGATAGTGGAAAGTAACGCAACCACTAGGAGAAATCAAACCAAAAACTAAAAGCTTCAACTCCTATCACCAACCGAAGTTAGGCTATAAAGTAGCAATTTATAGTCTCCAAAGGCATGAGGGAAACCAACAAGGCTGAACATAGCATGGCGGTAAAGCCCTAACCAGGATTTAGTGATATATGGTCTAGTGGGTAAGGGCAAGGTGAAAAGATGCGAACGAGGATTAAAGCTATACTGCTTGAACCATAATCAGAGGAAGTCAGTGGGAAGACCTTACCGAAAGTCACTGAAACGGTAAGCACTCATTTGTCGGAGGTTTTGGATTATCGAATGTCTGATAGGTTTGAAAATGAGTGTCCATATGCGTACGCATAAAATGATGAAAGTGGAATCCGACATCGCGACAAGCGTGTCTAATATAAGCTAAGCAGGGATTACCTAAGTAGGAGAGCCAAAAATTTGGCTATGTCATGCTAAAGAGACTGAAAATCCTATACGGTAACAGAGCATTCGTAGTAGTCCGAGCTAGGGAAAGCCTAGTACATGGCGAAGGAATGCAGCTTTTCAGCTTATCAAACAAAATTGGGGAGGTGCTGACAGCACTATGCAAAATCCAAAAGTAGTTTTAAGCAATTTGGCTAATAAAACTAACGAGAACTATAAACATACTAGAATTTACCGACAACTGTTTAACGAAGAGTTTTACCTTCTTGCGTATAGCAATATCTATCACAAAGAAGGAAATATGACGGAAGGAACCGACGGGGAAACAATTGATGGATTCAGCTTAGATAAAGTACAAAAACTTATTGAAAAGCTAAAAGACTTCAGTTATCAACCCAACCCAGCTCGGAGAGTAGAAATCCCGAAGAAAAATGGCTCTAAAAGACCATTGGGCATACCTTCTTTTCAGGATAAGTTGTTACAGGAAGTTATAAGGATGATTCTTGAAGCTATTTTCGAAAATCACTTTTCCGACAACTCACACAGCTTTAGACCAAGAAGAAGCACTCACACAGCATTAAAACAAGTCGAGAAAAAATTTCATGGAGTTAGATGGTTTGTTGAAGGTGATATCAAAGGTTTCTTTGATAATATCGACCACCATGTACTAGTTTCGTTGCTTAGGAAAAAAATCCAAGATGAAAGATTCATAGACCTTATCTGGAAATTTCTTAAAGCTGGATATATGAAAGACTGGCAATTCCATAAAACCTATAGTGGAACACCACAAGGCGGGATAATCAGCCCTGTTCTTTCTAATATATACCTCAATGAACTGGACAAATTCATGAATGAATTACAAACCCGTTTTAACCATGGCAAAGGCAGGACTCGTAACAAAGAGTATCGTGCAGTCGAATGGAAAAAACAGACCCTAAAAAAGAAAATTGAAACCCTCGACAAAGAATCACCAGAAAGGGAACAACTCATAAAAGACTATAAGAAACTCTCAGCAGAAATGAGAAAACATAGTCCATACAATGAAATGGACCCAAATTTTAAGCGATTAAGCTATGTGAGATATGCAGACGATTTTCTTATTGGTATTAACGGAAGCAAAGAAGATGCCCAAAAAGTCAAACATGAGATAAAGGAATGGCTACAAAGCACTCTACAAATCGAACTGTCCGATGAGAAGACTCTCATCACCCACAGCGAAAAGCCGGCAAAATTTCTTGGATATGAAGTCTCGGTAAGAAGAGATGAATCATTTAAGAAAGTTGCAAATGGGATGACTAAAAGAGTATGGAGTTATACCGTCAAACTATCAGTGCCAGCTAATGTTGTAAGAGATAAGCTCCTCAAGCTAAACGCCATTAAGATGAAAGGAAACAAATGGGAATTCATTCATCGCAAGGAGTTAACAAATCTAGATGACCTTGAAATTTTCAATATTTACAATGCCGAAATCAGAGGTTTATACAACTATTACAAGCTAGCCTTCAATGTGCCAATGCAAATGGATACTTTCCACCACATGATGAAGTACAGCCTTCTCAAAACGTTGGCTTCCAAGTACCAAATCTCTGTAGTGAGGGTAATAGAGAAATTTGCCATTGGAAAAGATATCGCGGTTAAGTACCAAACAAAAAAAGGTGAAAGAACTTCTTTCTTCTACAATAAAGGTTTCAAAAGAGTACGTGAATTGGACTCGAAAGCTATTGCAATGGATGAAATTCCAAACAATACCTACGGAACCCGGAACAGTCTCATTGAGCGCCTTAATGCAGAAGAATGTGAACATTGCGGTAAGAAGGGCAAGGTTGAAGTTCACCACGTTAGGAAACTAAAAAATCTAAAAGGCAAAAAACGTTGGGAAAAACTCATGATTGCAAGAAAAAGAAAGACTCTTGTTCTTTGTGAGCAATGCCACGTTGATTTACATGCCGGAAGACTAGATTAATAGCCAAAGAAAAGTGGAGAGCCGGATACGCGGAGACGTGTAAGTCCGGTTCGGAGGGGAGCGTTTGGAAACCTAACATAGAAATATGGCAAGGCGCTGGGCGCTTACCCTATCCGTTTACTTTCCCAGACGTTCTTTATAAGAATGACGAAGGAGAGAGAGAACTTATTTGGAGTCCTAATCACTTTTCAGCAGATAGGTTGCTGAATAAGGAGAAGAAATTGCAAGAACTTGTTCGGGGAGAAATGGAAGAAGGGCGTAAGTCAATCATTTATGTTCGCGACACTGGTTCTTCTGTAGAAGGTAGAGATGTAAGACCGAGAATTCAAAAGGTACTTGAAGATATAGGTGCAAAAGTAGCTATACTCGATACTTCTTCTACACAGACAAATAGACGTAGCGAATGGTTAAAAAAGAAAATTGAAAGAGAAGGATACGATGTGGTTATCGTTTCGCAAGAACTTGTGAAAGTGGGATTAGATCTCATTTCTACTCCAACATTGATTTTTTATCAATTTAGCTGGAGTCTTTTCACAATAAACCAAGCTTCCCGTCGTGCATGGAGAATTGGCCAGACGGAAGAATGCCGACTTTATTATATTGCGTATAGAGATTGTTACCAGGAGCAAATGGCCCAACTCATTGCAATGAAGAATAAAGCAGCAAGTGCGATTAACGGTGACGTGTCAACAGATGGTTTGAGTGCTATGCTTGGCGATGAAGGTGATCTTCAAAGCATGTTAATCAAATCGATTAAAAAGGGAGAAAACCTTAAAGGTTCAACTGAGGAATGGGTTGCTGAAACTTCAGATCGTGCAAGAGAATTGTTGGCTGGAGTTGGAAAGAAGAAGCCTAAATCCATTAAAGACCAATTTATTGCTTGGGTACGTCAACAAATCCAATCAGAATCAACCAAAAATGTTCTTATCAGAAAAGCTGATAGCATTACTGCCAATATTGAGAAGGGTGAAATTGTTGGTTTTAAAGGAGACAATGGCGTACTAGAAATAGATTTGGTAGAAGCCTTTGGTTTCGATATGGTAGCAGACGGAGCTGTGCTTTCCCATTTGGTAAGTACAGAGAGAAAGCCAGCTGAACCAACTTCGTATAATGCAGCAATATTTGAGGTTAAGTCTGAGGAAAAGAAAGCTAAACGGACGAAGAAAGCCCCAGTAAATGGTCAGCTTGCGTTTAACCTTTTTGATTAATAAAACAGCGGGAGGAATTTAAGTGTATATCTCATTAGTTGAGTTTTTCATAGTGTTTTATTTACTAATTGAACAATATGTATTTGAAAGTATCCAATCTTATCAAACTAACAGCGAATCTAAACATTCATTTTTTGAGATGGTTGAACAGTTGGATGTAGAAGATTGTAAAAGTGAACAAGAGGTTCATCCTCTTGTTCCTATCAACAGTGAGGAAGAGGATGTGAAAGTTGCTCAAGTATCAGAATTAGATGATGGTGCTATGGACCTTCTGACCACTTTGGAATCTGAGTTTTCTATGGATAAGTCTACGAATGAAGTAGGTTATCATGGTGAATATATGGAACATTCAGATGCTGATTGTCCTCCGTTATGGATAGAACATGAAATAGATGGATTGATAGTTGAGGATGACGACTGTTTATCCATAAATGATATAAATGTTGAGGAACATGTAACAATTCCAGAAACTAAATATGATTATAAAACAGCTAAAATTAAAGAAAAATTATATGGGAGTCAGCAATGGATTGTTTCTGTTATTGGGAAAGAAGTATCTTACCTACACGTATCTGATGGTGAAAGAGCATGGATTAACATAGGAATAGATGAAGCAAGGAAGGTATCAAAAGGTGATGTCTTACTTCTTGATATTAGGAGAGAAGAAAATGGTATTCAAGTTGATCGTTTTATCACGTTAGAAACAAGTGTGTCAGACGATTATGTAATACCAGATGAAGAAATATATTTAGATAGCGAAAGAAGCGATAGAAGAATTGCTATTTAAAAAATTTAGGGAGCGACATGAAATTGTCGCCTCCTTATCAATGGATGGTAGGAAATCTAGTATCCATTGATAAGGCTGTTAGAACTAACTTTCCTCATATTAGGAAAGTTGGCACCCTAGAAGTGTGATAATCGGGTATTTTTACCTACGACTTTCCCAATACCGAAATCAGTCGTTTTTTGGTAAAATTAGTATATTAACTAATTAGCGGTTAATTAAGTACGTAAAAATCTGATATACAACATAGAGCCTTTTATCTTACATGAGGTGGTGATTTGTTTTTGAGTATACATCTTTTGAACCAAATTTTCGAGGATAAAAGAGAAAGAAAGATTACCAATAAACAGGTTGCTGAGTATCTAGGGATATCCCCTGGAGCTGTCTCTCAATATTTTAAGGGTATCTATAGGATTGGCTTACCACACTTCATGCAGCTAATCACCCTAGTTTACAGTGACTCACCATCGAAAAGGCAAGAAAAGTTCTATGAATTTTGTAAGACTACAGAAAGACCAGAGAACTTAAGGCTTGCGATGGAGTATTCCCATATGATCGGTGAGACAGATTTTCTCGAATTTCTAGTTAAACAAGAGAAAAATGGAAACAGACCTAACAATGAATGGGCTGACGTGTATGAAGTTATGGTATCTAGAAGTAAGGGGTATTTTCAAGGGAGAAGGCTTTTACAAGCTACTGAAAAGCTGACGGAGAAACGTAACTTAAAGACAAAAGAAATGCAAATACTAAATAGTATTATAAAAATGTATGCGTATTTTGAAGAGAAAGAACACAGTAGTATGTTTAAGCTAACAAAAGAGCTTCCATTGGAGACAGATTCGATAAAGAATCCTTACATAAAAGAAGCTTTTACAGTTAGGATCTTGGAAATCTATGCGAATGGATATCTTTTTCAAAATGATATTCAAGCATCCAGGGATATATCATGGGAATTAATTAATAACTATAATCCTAATATGTTTCCGATGTGTGTAGCGGCTGCTTATCATGTGCTAGCCCAATCATACATGTTTGAAAGTTACGCTAAGGTAGAACAATTCTTACTTGAAGGGATTTCCGTTCTCAATGAGTTAGACACAGAACGGATTAGAATCCGAAAGAAGGAATTAACGAAAACGTTAAGCTTTGCCAAGGTTTATTGGAAGAAAGTACAAAGTGAAGAAGAGATAGATAACCCTAGTGAGTTGGCCCATTTTAAAGCAAGAACAGGAAGTTTATACGAGTCTATCCAACTACTAGATAATCTGAAAGAACAGAATGGGTCGCTAACTCCTTTCCAAATTTATTATAAAGGTTTATCCCTGGGAGATGAGACTATTTTAAAGGATTCGGTTAGAGAATTTAGAAGACAAGGAAATAAGTTTTATTCTCAACTTCCGCTCCTTGAGTTAGAAAGAAGGGGCCAAGATACCGAATTTATGACTTCATTATGATACACTTTTTAAGAATGACTATTAGGAGGGACAGTATGTCAAAGATTAAAAAAGCAACCGCTAGTTTAGTAATCGCTGC
Source organism: Terrihalobacillus insolitus (assembly GCF_028416575.1). GTDB lineage: Bacteria > Bacillota > Bacilli > Bacillales > Amphibacillaceae > Terrihalobacillus > Terrihalobacillus insolitus. The sequence continues at coordinate 171,882 of NZ_JAMQKB010000005.1, forward strand.
TGTGTTGGCTATACCTTTCATTGGTATCCAGACAGACACAACTAAAGAATTTGCAGCTCGTGATTCAGGACCAAGCTTCATGTATATGGACCCAGGTGGCGGGATTGGCAACTAAATAAGATACTAAGTCTATGTAAGAATGACATCACTCTATTAGGGTGGTGTCATTCGTTCTTTACAGAAAAATTTAGCATAATACACTTTTGTAAAATGCTAAACTTTTTTACTACTAAATCTACTGAACCCCTTCAAAAATTAACATTATTTTTCATCTTTTGCCGATAACCTACATGTTTCGACAAAAAAACGGCATTTTTATAGTACGATAAGTGGAGACACTATCTTAACATAATGTATTTGTAGTAATTTTGTCCTAAATAGTTACATAAGATGATAATTTACTACGACAAGTGCTACAATTCCAACTATTAGATAATGAGGTGATCGATATGCTTTTAAATGAATCGGGAATTGAAGAACTAATATCAGAAATGAAAGACAAAAGTTTAAATATAGAATCACTACAATTTAAGTATAGTCCAAAAAAGAATCATCCCTATGCCCTTGTTTATGGAGAAGGGGTTTCTGGGATAGCTCAAGATGAGGATTATTATATAAATTTTGAAGAAAACATTTTTGCTGCAGAATTCAGTTGGTTTGAACCTCTGTGTAAATTCTTCCGATCTTCTGCCATTGATGCGTCCGTTACGGTTTTACCCGACGGTAACTTCGAACAGGAAAAAGTGAAGATTGAAGCAAAACTCGAATTACCTAAAGGTGTAGAGAATGTTCCAGGATTTTTATATCCGCGATTTAAGCCGTTTGTGCTCTTTTATCCCTATTTAAAAAACATTGAGGTTAAGGGTTTTGAAGGAGTGATCCGTAATGTTATCTTCTCTTTAGAAATTGACGCCAGAACGGTTACATCAATTTTAAAGGAACCGAATAAGTATAACCGTCAAATGTTGGAGCAATGGTTAGTCATTACTGATAAATGCGAGCGTGATAACATAGGAAGAAATAGGTTCGAAAACTCGTTTAAAGTGATTAATGGGAAAATTAATTATGAAGCAAGAACAGAACTGGTATCCAAATTCTTCAATATTAGAAGAGGGGAGATTGGATAATGACAGTGGCAAAACTATTAGTGTTTCCAGTTATCATTTTATTTTTTATTATTTTAACTCCTCTTCAAGCATTGGCAGCAGGAGACAGTCCACTACCTTTTCTTCCTCAAAAGGATGGAACGGAAGGTAAAAGTAAAGACGTTGGTATATTTGCTGAAGAAATAACTAATTATCTAAATGGACAAGCACCAGAGATATCCTTTACGGTAACAGCCGTTTTTGCAATTATGTTTTTAATCGGGGTTATAAAGATGGGATATGCACTCGTCACAAAGACTGGTGCTGTACTAAAAGGTTCAACTGGAATCCTTATTGGTATTCCTATATTGGTAATGAGTATAAGGCTGTTTTTTATATTGTTCTTTACAACGAGTGGACCGGGTGTTACACTTCTGGTAAGTGTTTTTATGCTTTTATTAACAAAAGCAGGTTTCTTTGCAGCCATTGGAATGGTCCTGGTGGGATTGGTTATGAGACTCTTCCATAAGTTTCTAAATCATCCAGAGTACGCCAGGTGGAGTAAAAGACTAAACATAGGAGCGGTATGTCTATCCATTCTAACAGCTGTCATGCCAATGGTTATACAAGGCATATAGAGACCTTCGCTTATTAAGGGAGGGAACTACATATGGCATTGCAATTAGTGGTAGATAACACTTTAAATAAAAAAGAAAGAACTGCACCAACATGTAGGTTGAACTGTGAGTTGTTTGATCCTGTTACAAAAGAATGTGGTATAAATCATGAAATTAACCCGGATGATCCACTTCTTGCTGCACGATGTGGGGATATGATTTACAAGGATGAAGATGATGATTCTGTTTATCTGCCTGAAGCGGATGAACAATCCGAAATTGAATATACCCTTACTGAAGAAGAAGTAGACTTTGAGGACGAAATGATGTTCATGGAATTCAACGGTGATAAGTTTAATGCTGTACAGTCTACTTATCCTGAGCAACCGGATTATCCAGCAAGCAGAGATGATGCAATTTGGTATATTTCTCCTTGTGGCGCCTATGGATGTTGGATAGTAAATAAATCACAGAAACGATTTATGGCGGTGACCAATGATAAGGTAAAATCAGGCTGGAGTAAAAATGTTTATAAATCTCCGTATCCATTGCATAACCATAATACTGCTTTATCCTTAGCTTCACGAATGGCGTGGTACGTTGATGAAGAAGGTTATGGCCAGTATGTTATACTAGCTAACGGTAAGATTTCAATGATATCATCGCCAAAACCTTTGGACTGGAAGTAAATAAAACATTTAAAATCACAAATTAATCCCCAATAGTTATTAGATTTTGGTATAATAGTACTAATAACTAAATGACTAAAGGGAACCCCCTATCACGAAACAGGCAAAGTATGCCTGTGTGGTAGGGGGTTTTTTGCATTTTGAAAGGAGGTAAACCATGGGGTGTATATTAGTAATTGATGAACAAGATAGTTTTAGGGAAGGGGTCAGAAATTTATTAGAGATTCGATTACCTAGTTACAGCGTGATAGCGTCGGATTTTGAATTAGAGTCATACTCGGATTTAGAAACGATGCCTGATTTAGTAATAGTAGATCCTTTTTTAAAAGGAGAACTGTCTTTGCCTGTTATTGACTTCTTTATAGATAAAGGAGTAAAGATAGTTTTGTTATCGATGGAAGCCGATAAGGAGAATATCCTCATTCTCTTAAAGCGGGATATTCAAGGTTTTCTTATGAAAGATATGAGCACTACTGATTTAGTCAATTACACTTACAATATGTTGTCAGGAGAGCGTTACATTCATCCCTTCGTTGCTAACATTTTACTGGATGAATACCAGGAAAAGAACGAGCCTAATAGAAGTTTGGAAACTGCTTAAGGGTAACCAATTTATAAGAAAGTTTGAATAAATACTTGCTTTTGGTGTAATATGTGGTATATTTGTTATAAAATTACATTGAAAAGGGGTATTTGTTATGAAAACTATTGCTATCTTTGGTGGATCACAGGAGAAGACCTTTCAAAAAATTGGTGCTAAACATGGGTGTAAAGTGCTTTTTCATGGAGGTAAAACAAGGAACGGTGGGAACAAAAAGGAATTTAGAAATATTATCAAAAAGGCAGATGTGATTTGCGTGTTATATGGAGCGGTTGGGCATGTATCAATGGATTGTGTTAAAGAAATCAGCAAAAAGATGAACAAACAAATAATTTTTCACAAAGGATTCGGTGCATCCGGAGCCATCCAGAAGTGTATGGAAGAATTAGCGATGGAAAACGCTGCCTAATTGAAAGGGAGTGTGATGACAATTGGGGAAGTTCTTGTGTATAGCTGAGAAAAGAAGTCAGGCTATGAAGCTGGCACAACCTTATAAGCATAAAGATCTAAAGACACACATAGAAATATTTCCTTGTAAAACTTTTCCGCAAGGAGCCATTATTGTGAATGCGGTTGGACATATTTGTGAATTAGCTAATCCAGCAGAATATAAAAAGGAATGGGGGGGCAGATGGTCTGTTGAGCAGCTTCCAATAGTTCCTGAAGAACATAAATTCATATTGAAAGTCACACCATCTAAGCGGAAAGTGTTCAATTTGATAAGCAAGTATATTAAAGATTCAACAATTTCAACTGTAGTACATTGCGGTGATATTGCCCGTGAAGGGGAATTACTTATCATGGAAATTCTCTTGTTGGCTGGAAATAAGAAGCCTGTAAAACGATTGTGGACCAGTAGCTTGACACCCACTGCAGTTAAGAAGGCATTTGATAATCTTAAAGATCAAAAAGACACCATGCCATTATATTACGAAGCTCTTGCTAGGCAAAGAGCCGACTGGATAATGGGAATTAATTTCTCTCGTTTGACCACTGTATTATTAGAACAGAAGGGTATACAGAGTAATTCCGGTGGTTTTCCTGTGGGTAGAGTAATGACCTCAATTCTAGGTATTATCTATAAACGTGAAATGGAAATAAGAAATTTTGTCAGTAGACCATATTGGGATGTGTTAGCGGAGTTTTCCTTGGGTGAACAATCATTTATAGGCAAATGGTATAAACCAGGTGCGGACCATATTTTTAATGAAGAACAAGCCGCTGTATTAGCTGACATATGCAAAGATAATGAAGCGGTAATTTATTCAGTTGAAAAGAAAAAGGAAGAGAATCAACCGCCTCAATTCTACAACCTTACTCAATTACAACTAGAGGGTAATAAGCGTCTAGGGCTTTCAGCGGCCGAAATCCTGGAGATAGCCCAGTCTTTATATCTGAAGGGGTTAATAACTTATCCCGCTTCGCCTGTTCACATTACGCGGGAAGAGGCCAAGTTGTTCCCAACAATATTATCCAACTTAAGCAAAATTCCGGAATACAATCCATTACTGCCGGTTCCGATTGATGATATATCTTCTAACAAAAGGTACGTCGACGAGAGCAAGACCGATGATCACTTTGCATTATTAGTAACAGAAGAACCAGTCAATTTTGAACAATTGACCGACCATGAAAAGGTTATATATGACATGATAGCAAGGTCTGTTATAGCAGCCCACTATCCTAATGCGGTTTATGATAAGACTGAGATTATTAGTGTGATAGAAGATAAGTTTTCCTTTAAAACGAAAGGCAAACAGTTAGTAGAACCTGGTTGGAAAGTGGTATTTCAGACAGAAGGAACACAAGAAAACCAACCAGAAATGGCGCTTCCATCTTTAGAAGAAGGGGACTTGGTGAAAGTAAGAACAGTCGATATAGAACAAGGAATCACCGCTCCAAAGGCAAGGTTGAATCAAGGATCATTAGTAAAGGTAATGGAAAATGCCTCCGCTTTTATCGAAAAAGACGAAAAACAGGGTTTATCCAAATCCGATTTATCCCTTGGAACCGTTGCAACTAGAGCAGATATAATTAAAAAGCTCCTGGAAAAAAAGTATATAAGCGTGAAAAAGAATGAGGTTTATATAGAACCAAAGGGACAAATTTTAATTAAAGCTTTAGGAGAAAACAGTTATCTTACTTCACCAGTAACAACAGGTAATATGGAAAAGTATCTGGAAATGGTAGGCAAAGGTAAAAAGGATTACAAGCCATTTGTACAACGCACCATAGACGTTACAAAAGAGTATATAGAAAAAATTAAAGAGGACTCGAAAAACTGGGACTTTACCGAGATAATGGAACAATTCCAAAAGGAAGAAACGGTTGGCCCTTGTATTGAGTGTAAAGAGCCCATAGTAGATAAAGGTAATTTTTATGGATGTACTGGATATAACTCAAGTGGGTGTTCCTTCTCCTTACCAAAAGAAAAAAGTGGAAAGAAACTTTCTCAACATCATATTACCAGTATTCTCGAAAAGGGAACCACTCCACTAATAAAAGGATTTAAGAAAAGAAATAAAGATGATACTTTTGACGCTTTTCTCGTATGGAACAAGGAAGAGAAACGGTTAAAATTTAATTTTGAAGGTGTACCACCAAAAAGTAAAAAATAAAGGAGGCGTTGAATATGAATTCAGCTATTCTTCATAACGGGCAGGTGATAACAGCTAGAGAATATAATACCGACGTTCACGGGACCCGTTTGTTTTGTATTGATAAGTCTTGTAAGGTACCAGTCATTTTTGTTCCAGGTAATGAGAATGTTTCGCCTTATTTTAAAACAACAGGAAAGCACGATTCCAAACATAATGAAGGTTGTGGTTTCTACAAACCGCTTACTTTCGTTGAATCAGTGAAGAAGGTAGAGGAGTACCAGGGAGACTTATTAGATAAAGGTATGAAAGAAACTTTAGTTAGAATAAATCTCAACAAGCTAGATCCGGATTATGAGAGCAAAGTTGCTGAAAGAGAACAGTCGGATAAAAAGAAACAGGACCCTAGTGAAGTTAAGATAAAGCAAGATAATGAAACCCCATCAAGCATTAGTTCACTTAAGTCAATCGTAAAGCTAATGGTGTCTTATGAACCTGACGTACTTAGCTCTATTCTAGTTAATGTGAAAGGTCAGAAGGTGCCGATATCTTCTTTAATTGTAGACCAGGAGAAAGCTCATAACCTTTTATGGAAAGAGGAAATGCTGCCGAAAGTTGGTTATTTCGTATACGGAGTAGTTGATGCGATTCTTCGGAGAGAGAGAGTAATTTATATTAATTTTAAACCAGTAAATAACGTATTATTTTCTTTAATGGTCTTTGATCGTTATTTTAAACACTTTACCTATACCGATGAGGAATTAATGGGGAAGAATATATTAGCTTGGGGCCATTTAAGCAAAAATACTTATAATGATAAAAACACAACGGAAATGGCAATAAAATCGGATAAATATATAGAATTTCTAAAGTGAACCAGCAGTAACTCAAAAAGTATAATAATGTCACTGTTATACCTTTATGCTTAAAGAAAAGGTGAGGGTAACAATCATGTACTACATAGATATTAAATCAATTGAAGACCATTCATCCACTGAACCGTTTCATACAAGGGTAAGGATTGTGCCAGCAGATAAGTCAGTAGAGAACCAATTAATGAATAGTATTGGCTGGACTCCTTCTTTTTTTGTTAAAACGTATTACAATCCATTGTTTTGGTTGTTTACCCTTTCCTCCCTTCTTGTATATGTGGGGGATAGTCCTTCCGCAATAACAACGAACCAATCACTATTGGTCAATGAGGATATGGTATTTCGATTTAAAAAGCGAAAAGTGCGAACCTTGTTTGAAAGGAAAGTAGATAGTGTATTGATGAAGTTTCTTGATAACCATGTAAGGATAGAATAAAGGCGGTGTATAAGGTGGAAAGTATCTTACAAGCAATAGAGTGGTTTCAATCCCTGGACACCATACCAATGATGATAGTATTGGGGATTATTATAGCCATATTATTAAAGGTAGCAAAATTTGTATCAAGAATAGTAGCACTTATCTTTGGTTTGATTGGATTAGCAAAGATGTACCTCATGTTTTTTTAGAAGAGTCTAATCAAACCAACTTCTGTCCTTTGGTGTAAAGGGCTTTGCTAAATCGCCCATATACCTAGACAATCGCTCTCTGATAAGGTCTCTTAGCTGTTCTAATGTAAGTGTTGGATAGGTTACACTTAGTTGGACAGACTCATTAAGGTCATGTAAACTTGATTCAATACAAAGTCGGAGGAGAATCAATTTATGGCCAAAAGAGAAAGAAGAACATTCTCAAAAGAGTTTAAAGAACAAATTGTCCGGCTGCACCTTTCAGGTAAACCCAGAAGCGAAATTATCAAAGAATACGAGCTGACGCCATCTGCCTTTGATACGTGGGTACGCCGACATAAATCAACTGGATCATTTGAAGAGAAAGACAATAGAACTCCAGAGCAGGATGAGTTAATCAATCTAC
>NZ_JAMQKB010000060.1 GCF_028416575.1 Terrihalobacillus insolitus
GTGTTCAATTTTTGACAATACACTTTTATTTAGGAGGTCTACATCATGAGTTTTTTCGATACTAAACCTTATGTTAAGAAGTTTAATGACTTATTAGTGCTGCGTGATTTAACCCATAATACGGTCATATCCTATAACAGTATGCTACACAGTTATCTCTCCTGGGTGGCAACATGTAAAAAAACACCTGAGGAAGTTTCTTTTGCGGAAATCAGGACCTATCTTCTGTTGCTTAAAAAGGTAAAGTCCCTTTCCAATCGCACGATTAACGCACATATTTCGCAGCTTCGTTTTTTTCATCTGTATGTGTTAAGAACGAACTGGGATAAGTATGAAATTCCTTATATGAAGTTCAATACGAAACTTCCGGATATCCTTACTTTAGAAGAAGTGAATGAGTTTATTGCAACCATTCCCAATCTGAAGCATAAGGCTTGTGTGGCACTTTTATATTCTGCGGGACTTAGGGTGAGCGAGATGCGCCATTTACGGTATGATGATATTAGCCGTAAGGACATGCGAATCTACATCCAATCCTCCAAATCACGAAGCGATCGGTATGCTATTTTATCCAAGAATGCCTTGGACATTCTGACAAAATACTGGTTGTCTTTTGGTCGACCCAAAGGATGGTTATTTCCAGGAACAAAGGCTAGTCAGCCTATTGTTAGTTTTACCGTATCTCGTTTTATTACTGATCATTGTCATTTTCTCGGCTGGGACAAAACCGTGACAGCCCATACGCTTAGACATTCCTTTGGTACCCATTTGTATGAACAAGAATACGACCTACTGACAATCCAAAAACTTTTAGGGCATAAATCTGCTAGCTCAAGCCTTGTTTATGTTCATTTGGGAACGAAAACCATGAAGGCACTAAAGAGCCCTTTTGATGCGGGGGTTTCCCCATGAGTTATCCCATACAGGACATTTTTCACGAGTGTTATGATACTTTTAAGGCTCAATATCCTGAGAGTGGTGACATGCAAAAAGCAGCCATTGCTATTATGAACTGTAAAACTTCTGCCTTGGGTGGCAATGTTTCCGTCTGCCAGGATTGCGGTCACTCGGAAGTACATTATAATTCATGTCGAAATCGTCACTGTCCCTGTTGCCAGGGGCTCGGAAAGGAAAAGTGGATTGATCAACGTAAGTCTGAAGTCATTGATGCCCCTTATTTTCATGTTGTCTTTACGGTACCTGAGGAACTGAATCCTTTAATTTATGCAAACAAGAAGTTGCTTTATTCTTTACTCTATAAGGCAAGTGCAGATACCTTAATGGAGCTGGGAAAGGACAAAAAATACCTTAATGCATCAATTGGTTTTATGAGTATCTTGCATACCTGGGGACAAGCACTTAATTTTCATCCTCACATTCATTCGATAGTATT
>NZ_JAMQKB010000061.1 GCF_028416575.1 Terrihalobacillus insolitus
GAAATTATCAAAGAATACGAGCTGACGCCATCTGCCTTTGATACGTGGGTACGCCGACATAAATCAACTGGATCATTTGAAGAGAAAGACAATAGAACTCCAGAGCAGGATGAGTTAATCAATCTACGTAAAGAAAATCAAAGACTAACAATGGAGAATGATATTTTAAAGCAAGCCGCGCTGATCATGGGACGAAAGTAGATGTGATTCGTAATAACCGTCACAAATACTCGGTATCAGCAATGTGCGACGTCCTACAATTTCCAAGAAGTACGTATTATTATGAAGCCAAAATTCGCGATGACCAAGAGGAAGAGGAATTAACGGAACTAATTATAGATATCTTCAAAAAGAATCGAAGCGTATATGGACAGCGAAAAATAAAAAGAGAGCTTTATAAGGTGGGGTGGCAGGTTTCACGTCGCCGTATTGGGCGAATAATGAAGGAACAAGGGCTTGTCTCAAAGTACACAATAGCTCAATTTAAACCTAAGAAAACAACAGTGAATGAGTCTGAAATTGGAAATACATTGAATCGAGAATTTAATCAAGATGAAGAATTAAAGGTTATTGTAAGTGATTTAACATACGTTCGGGTACAACAAAAATGGCATTATATCTGTGTATTGGTTGATTTATATAATCGTGAAATCATTGGCCACAGTGCAGGTCCACACAAGGATGCAGTGTTAGTTCAACGTTCATTTGCAACAGTTAAATACAACTTAAATCACCTCCAATTATTTCATACGGATAGAGGAAGTGAGTTTAAGAATAAGCTTATCGACGAAGCATTAGAGACATTTGGTATTGAGAGATCATTGAGTGAAAAAGGTACACCTTATGACAATGCAGTGGCTGAAGCGACATTCAAAATGATTAAAACAGAATTTGTTAGCGGAAGGGTTTTCTCTAGTCAACAGGAACTTGATCTCGAGCTTTTTGATTATGTGAATTGGTTTAATAATATTCGAATCCATGGTTCCCTAGACTATTTATCGCCTAACGAATATAAGCGCAAGCGTCAAGCAGAATGAGCACTGTCTAGTACAGAAACGCGCACTTTACTTGGAGAGGCGGGCAAGATAGCCTTGGTGGCTGAGCCAGATTTATTGATAAAGCTGGCTTCCTGGCTCATAATCTTGCCCGCAGAGGCTCAAAGTCAAGTGACAAGTTGCACGCGCTAGCTTCAAACAAAGTGCTAAAACTTAGAGAGCTATAAACAAGTTTATGTTCCTTTAAAAAATTGTTCAGTTTAGTGTTGACATACCA
>NZ_JAMQKB010000062.1 GCF_028416575.1 Terrihalobacillus insolitus
TGTTTGCGGCCTAAACCTTTGTCTTTAGAATAACTGTTTCAGCCAAGATAATTGTCATATAAATTTACATAAAATAGCCGACAATCTCTGTGGCCATGGTATAATGGCTACAGAGATTGTCGGCTATTGTCATTTTTTATTATAAGATTTTTATTATTTAGAAAGGAAAAGTCAACTGTCTCCTAAGCTTGGCGGCTAGAACAGTTGACTCCTATAACCTTATGCCTATTATACTACAATATCCTCATTCTATCAAACACTACATAAAATCCGATCATATTGAATTTGAATATGACGCCCCCTGTTGCGGCAGACCTTTATGGAAGCATGGTAGCTATAAGCGCGTGGTTCATCATAAGTCTAAGTCCTATATCATTAAGATCATCAGGAAACGATGTCCTGATTGTAATAAAACTTATTCTTTCATTCCATCTTTTGTTAGGCCATGGGCACGATTTGCCAATCATATTCGTGAGTTTTTTGGACGGTGGATTTTGAGCGATATCCCTGTTTCACGTCTTCCTGAGCAGTTAACTAGTTATGGCACATCTGTCGTATCATTAAAGACTTTATATCGGTGGAAAAAACAAATGGGGCATTTCTATCAAAAATGGATAGTTAACCTAAGAAGTCAAGTCCTAGACGAACTTCATTTTGAAGAACAATTGATAATCTTGTATAGAGAAGGTGTTACGACCAGTGAAGAGTGCTTATTTTTTCTTAACTATTATTTTGATGGACGTCTTCCGAAAAAGGGGGATTTGATTTCGACCATCAATCTTTTCCTACCGACAAAAGAATGGTGGTAACTGCAGCCTAGGTAGATGTCAGCTTGATGTGGTAATAAATGGGTATTTTCTTATTTATCACTCCACAAAATATGGCTCTACCCCTCCCCAATCTTTTCCTAAATAATGAATGATGTAAGTTATTTTTAGGAAACGGAGAGGAAAACCATGGATGAAACGTTAAGGAATGAAATTGCAGCCTTCCGATTTGGACTAATTGCACAAATTGTGCAGCGTAA
>NZ_JAMQKB010000063.1 GCF_028416575.1 Terrihalobacillus insolitus
GTATTAATGAGACTTAACGGTAAGTATCATCATATAGGATACTGTTTTAGCACCCTGTGATTTTAGGTATTAATGAGACAAATATTTGTTGACCCATACAGTCTTATGGGTTTTAGCACCCTGTGATTTTAGGTATTAATGAGACACGAAACTGCATTAAACGTACAAAAGGGAGTTTTAGCACCCTGTGATTTTAGGTATTAATGAGACTCAATCAATAACGACCCTAATATTGCTTGCGTTTTAGCACCCTGTGATTTTAGGTATTAATGAGACTCATCCATGAAAGATACATCCGACACACATGTTTTAGCACCCTGTGATTTTAGGTATTAATGAGACTTGGTGATTAAAGCCAATGCTTTAGCGATCGTTTTAGCACCCTGTGATTTTAGGTATTAATGAGACGCGAGATCAATAACAAGCGGAAAGCAATTAGTTTTAGCACCCTGTGATTTTAGGTATTAATGAGACTTGGGTCAGACTTGCACAAGTTAGCTTTTGGTTTTAGCACCCTGTGATTTTAGGTATTAATGAGACATTGAATATCAGTCCTATGAAAACAATTCAGTTTTAGCACCCTGTGATTTTAGGTATTAATGAGACTAAAAAATACGACATTCGCCAATTGATCTAGTTTTAGCACCCTGTGATTTTAGGTATTAATGAGACTAGCAGATCTTGTCGCTCAAATATCATTAGGTTTTAGCACCCTGTGATTTTAGGTATTAATGAGACATGAACAAAACGGAATCACAATAGGATTCAGTTTTAGCACCCTGTGATTTTAGGTATTAATGAGACCTTCGCTAACATTAACCACTCTTCTTCATGTTTTAGCACCCTGTGATTTTAGGTATTAATGAGACACTTACTTTACCTACAAAATGAAAGAAACTGTTTTAGCACCCTGTGATTTTAGGTATTAATGAGACAAATAG
>NZ_JAMQKB010000064.1 GCF_028416575.1 Terrihalobacillus insolitus
GGAAATTTATGGATGCTTTAAAGAAATTTTACACATCTGGTCAGTTATTGTTTTCTGGGTCTTCTTTACAGTTTCAAAATCCTACTAAGTTCCAGCAATTAGTAGATCTTTTATATTCGAAGGAATGGATTCCACATATCAAAGAAACTTTTAAAGGTGCAAAAAATGTCATTGAATATTTGGGGAGGTACACCCACCGGATTGCTATTTCTAATGCCCGAATTATATCAGTAGATGATAAAAGTGTTACGTTTAAAGTGAAAAATTATAAAAAACAGGGTGAAACCTCTCAGATGACGCTTGAATCCACAGAATTCATCAGGAGATTTCTAATGCATATTTTACCAAAAGGGTTTGTTAAAATCCGATATTATGGCATTTTAAGTAACCGTACTAAAAAGAAAAAATTAAAGATATGCCGTAATATTATTAGGAGGGATTATCCAAAACCTCTTTTGGAAGGGCTGACGACTGCTCAAATTTTATTGGTACTTTTCGGGGTAGATATACACAAATGTCCCAAGTGTTCTAAACGTAACTTCAACATGGCAAGGTCAATCCCGCAACTGGAATAAGATAAGGGAACTTAATATCTTTTAAAAAACTAGTATTTACTAGGTTTATTAAGCATGCACCTTTTTTTAAAATCAACCTTTATATGATTCATTTTGATTCATTTTAACCAATAGTAAGCATTTTGTTAGGGGCGAGAGAATCATTGAAAACCCATAGTTAGGATGATTGAAAGGTGACAGTGCGACTATTGTTCAATGGGAAAAATTGCAATTGGGACAAAAAAACAGAACTGAAAAGATGTTCTGTTTTTTTGTCCCAACTACAATTCTTTCCTTAATAATTATA
>NZ_JAMQKB010000065.1 GCF_028416575.1 Terrihalobacillus insolitus
AACTTTCTTTTTAAGAGACGTTTTTACGATCGCTTTAACTTCATCAACTTTTAGTACTTCACCATCAAGGATCGATTCTAACAATGCACGACCTGAAACACCAAATAGATCCGATACAAACGTGCTAAGCTTGATGTTAGCATCTTGTAACACTTTGTGAATCCTATTCTTTTCAGATGTAGTATGACCTAGCAGTTTACGACGGTAGCGTGATAAGTCCCGTAAGTCTCTAAAATTTACTGGAGGAACAAAACTAGATTCGATGAGTCCTGCACGTAACAGTTTGGCAATCCAAAAAGCATCGGAGACATCTGTTTTTCGTCCAGGCACATTCTTGATTCGCTGCGCATTGCCCAGTGTAAGTTTGAAATCGTCTTCGAGAATGTTCCAAATTGGTTTCCAATATACACCAGTGCTCTCCATCGCAATATCTGTGCATTGGAACTCTAGTAACCAGTCTTGAAGTTGAAGTAATTCCTTGGTAGTTGTTCCAAATGTTCTGGTTTCCTTTTTGGGTCTGCGGTCCAATGAACCATGTAATACACACGCAACAACCGTCTCTTGGTGAAGATCAAGTCCAGCACAACGTTCTAAAATCGCATCCATTCTAATCCCATCCTTCGTATAATAATTGCTAGGTCATGCATTCTTGAGCGAGTAATTTTATACACGTGCTCTTTGGCAACAATCGGCGGTACTCATGAATGCAATAGATCGGTTTTGAACTCAGGGTTTTTACCACTAAAAAAGTCACGATCTCAGACCTGCTTTATCATAGTTAACAGGATTACTTAGAAATAAACGCTATACCCCCACTATATACATTTTCATTCTTCGTGGTGGCTGATAAG
>NZ_JAMQKB010000066.1 GCF_028416575.1 Terrihalobacillus insolitus
CCAATACCACGGTTTTTTGCTAAATAACGGTCTCTCAGTCCGCTAAAAATTCGATGCGGACTCAGAGGCCCTTATTTTCAGTAAAAGGCCTGTTTTTCTTGGTTAAGCGGACTCACAGGCCGTTATTTGCTCTAAATGGGCCACTTTGGCTGGCTTTTCGGCAATTAAGGGCCTCTCAGTCCGCCAAACCCGTCAATACCACGATTTTTGGCCAAATAACGGCCTCCCAGTCCGCTAAAAATTCGATGCGGACTCAGAGGCCCTTATTTTCGGAAAATAGCCTGTTTTCTTTGGTTAAGCGGACTCACAGACCGTTATTTGCTCTAAATGGGCTGTTTTTGGCTTGCTTTTTGGTAATTAAGAGCCTCTCAGTCCGCTAAACCCGTCAATACCACGATTTTTGCCAAATAGCGGCCTCTCAGTCCGATAAAAATTTCATGCGGAATCACAGGCCCTTATTTTCAGAAAATAGCCTGTCTTCTATGGTTAAGCGGACTCACAGGACGCTATTTCCTCTAAATGGGCATTTTTTGGCTGGCTTTTTGGCAATTAAGGGCCTCTCAGTCCGCCAAACCCGTCAATACCACGATTTTTGGCCAAATAGCGGCCTCTCAGTCCGATAAAAATCCGATGCGGACTCAGAGGCCCTTATTTTCAGTAAAAGGCCTGTTTTTCTTGGTTAAGCGGACTCACAGGCCGTTATTTGCTCTAAATGGGCTATTTTTGGCTTGCTTTTTGGCAATTAAGGGCCTCTCAGTCCGCGAAACCCGCCAATACCACGGTTTTTTGCCAAATAACGGCCTCTCAGTCCGCTGAAAAT
>NZ_JAMQKB010000067.1 GCF_028416575.1 Terrihalobacillus insolitus
CTCAATTACTGGATGCTTTAAATGGTCGTATTCGTCCTCACCACCTTAAGTTAATTCAAATGCACTATGACCATCTTCTCTACATTGAAAAACAGATTGAACAGTTAGAAAGTGAAATTGATCAATTAATAACTCCCAATCGTGAGGAAATGGAAATATTGATGACCATTCCTGGTATTCAAAAGGATGCAGCGGCGAGCATCCTAGCGGAAATTGGTATCGACATGTCCGTATTTCCTACCGATGGGCATATAGCCTCTTGGGCTGGAACAAGTCCTGGCAATAACGAAAGCGCTGGTAAAAAAAAAGGGTCTAAATCCAACAAAGGAAATACGCACTTAAAAGCTGTCCTGTGCCAAGTAGCCTGGGCCGCCATGAAATCCAAAGATAGTCGATTGGCCTCCTTTTATTACCGAATAGTAAAACGGCGAGGGCCAAAAAAAGCGAATATGGCTTTGGCACATTTAATTTTAAGGATCATTTACCAGATGCTAAAAACAAAAACACCTTATCAGGAATACGGCTGGGACTACCTACCAAGTAAAGAAAGGAAGAAAGATTACTTTATAAAAGAATTACAAAAGATGGGCTACGAAATAGATATCCAAGAAAACAAATCAGCATAATTAACTACAATAATGTTCCATAAATTTTTAAAATGAACAATTTCATTTAAGGGGGGTGCTTTTTTGCGCCAAAATTCAGCATAACCCCCATTTTCGTATAAAAAG
>NZ_JAMQKB010000068.1 GCF_028416575.1 Terrihalobacillus insolitus
TTATACCGCATTGAGAAAAAAGACAAAAGAAAAAGCGTTTGGGCTGTCGCCCAAACGAAATTTATCTCCCCCTTACCGTTGGGCTAAGCCCTTCACACGCTTGAAGAGGGAGACTTCTTTCGGAAGTGCATTAAAGTTTACTGTCAATGATTCAATCTCTCTCGATGTAGCGAGCTACTTCATGTCCGCACTTCTGACATTTACCGCGGAGTACAATATCTTCTCTGAATCCTGCCATCTCAATTTCATAATCAATAATCGTAGTAACTCCTGAACAAGAGGTGCAAAACACATTATGAATGAGTTTTTCTCTTGCCCATTCAGGAATTTGATTCCAAAGTTCTTGAGCCTTTTTCATGATTTACCTCACTCCAAGTTATTACATTTTATCCCGCACTCGCGCCCTATAACAGAAGAATTCTCGTTTGTCTTTCCTAAGCCTATGTTGGACGGAAATTGCAGAAATGACCCCGTTACCTCAATCTTGCACTTAAGCCATTTTTAATTTGTTCAAAATGGTGGTTATCATGTAAAGCTAAACCAGTGAACTACTCCCACCACTTACCACCCTTGCGGGTTGCTTGAAGTGGGGGCTTCTTGGATAATCGCCACTTTTGGTAGCTGACGAAATTGACCAAGCTAACCCTCTTGTTCCAAAAGTTATATTCGC
>NZ_JAMQKB010000006.1 GCF_028416575.1 Terrihalobacillus insolitus
GGTTATAATGTTAATAATTGTAATCCAATTAGGGTGGGCTTAGTTCAGTATTGCCTTTTTTAAGTAACAACGCCTTCAAAGCAGCAAGGTTTATTAATATTTACCTTGACATAATACCGCTGCTCTATACCTATACCTCTACTTCAACTTTTGCAAGCTTCTCTTGTTGTCGTTTATAACTCCAATGGTCATATGAGACCGCAAACACGATAATTGCACCAGTAACTACCTTTTGCCAGAATGTATCAATTCTAGCCAATATCATTCCATTTTGCATGATCGCAAGCAATAGCACCCCTAGCAGTGTCCCGTGAATGGACCCACGCCCACCGTGAATATTAGCGCCACCTAAAACAACAGCTGCGATAACAGTTAATTCTAGACCAATTAATCCATTTGGATCTACTGATCTTGTGTATGCTGTTTGTGCAATTGCAGCAACCCCTGCAAGTAGCCCCATATAAGCAAAGACAAAAAGTTTAACTTTTTTATAATCAATACCTACTCGAATAGAAGATTGTATATTTCCACCAATTGCGAGTACGGAACGTCCAATTAACGTATGTTTCAAGACAAACCAAGTAACTACCGAGACTACTGCAAGCAGATAGATTAATATAGGTATTCCAAACAAGTCAAATTTGGCAAATGACATAAATGCAGTAGGAAAACTAGTACTATTAAGATACTGACCATTCGTGATATATAAAACAAGACCAGAAATAATGTTTAATGTTCCGAGTGTAACAACGATTGCTGGTATTTCAATTTTTGAGACCAGATACCCATTGACCATTCCGATGAATAGTCCCAATAAAGGGGCAACTAGGAACAGTGCTACAATCGAGAACCAATTATCTGGTAAGAAAGAAAATAAACTCCCTATTGAAACAGAGACAGCAGTAGTAATTGCAGCAACAGATACATCAATATCACTTGTTATGATAATAAGTGTCATTCCAATTGCTAGAATACCTATCACTACATTTCCTTCTATTAAATCCAAAATGTTTTCTAGGGTGAAAAATACTGGGCTAACAAATGATAGTAGAATGCTCATTAATACGACAATAGCAAGTATGCTTATTTCTTTTTGTTTCAACAGTCCACGCACTGTTTATACCCCCTGACTTATCTGGCCAGAATCAGCAGGAACATCTGGTGTTTTGACATTTCCTCGGCCTTTTAGTGCATAATTCATAATTTTTTCCTGAGTAGCCTCTTGAACTTTGAGCTCACCTGATATTCGCCCATGCCGCATAACAAGGATTCTATCACTAACAGAAAGAACTTCTGGAAGCTCTGATGAAATCATAATGACACCAATACCGTCTTCAGCTAGTCTTTTAATTAATTTGTGTATTTCCGTTTTTGCCCCTATATCAATCCCATTGGTCGGTTCATCAATAATAAGGATTTTTGGTTTCGTTGACAGCCATTTGGCAATTACAACCTTCTGCTGATTACCTCCTGATAGCTTCTCTGCCAACATTTGCGGTAGTGCTGGACGTACATCTAGAGTCTTTACATACTCATTCGCTATTTGAATTTCCTTTTTCCTATCAATCAATTTAAACTTGGTTCTGATTTTATTAATAATGGGTAAGGAAATATTATTAATGATAGATTGCTTCAACACTAAACCTTGTGTCTGTCGCGCTTCAGGAATGTACGCAATTCCTTTCTTAACAGCATGCTGGGAGTTTTTAATTGTGACCTTTTCTCCGTAAATTTCAATCGTTCCTTCGTCCGGTTTATTGACCCCGAAGATCGCCTGCGCCAATTCAGTTCGCCCGGACCCTACTAAACCAGTAACGCCGAGCACTTCTCCTTTTTTTAATTCAAAGGATATATCCTTGAAATTACCTTGCTTTGATAGTCCGTCCAACTTAAAAATGGTTTCGCCTACATTTGGTTCCGATGTATTTCTATCGTATATAACCTCGCGACCTACCATTAGATTAATTAACTTTGACTCATCAATATCATTCGTATTATAAGACCCAACATATTTACCATCTCTTAACACGGTAAAGCGATTCGACACTCGGAACAATTCCTTTAATTTATGACTAATAAAAATAATGGAAATCCCCTGGTTTTTAAGCTTATCTACTACTTTATATAGTTTTTCCACTTCTCCCGAGGAAAGCGCAGATGTTGGCTCATCCATTACGATAAGTTTAGATTCAAATGCTAGTGCCCGCGCAATTTCTACAAGCTGTTGCTGGGCTATACTTAGGCGTTCTACACTTATATTTGGGTCAATGTTCACCTCTAATTCATCGAGTGCTTTTTTTGCAACTTGGTAAATGTTCTTCCATTCCACTTTTTTCCAAGGTCTTTTATTGCTATCTCTTCCAATATAAATGTTTTCAGCAACAGATAAGTTAGGAAACAAGCTAAGATCCTGGTAGATGATCGATATTCCTTTGTTTGTTGCATCTAAAGGCTTCGTTATTTCTGCCTTTTCACCCTCAAAATAAAATTCCGCTCCAGAATCAGGATAATAAATACCTGCTAAAATTTTGATAAGTGTAGATTTACCAGCACCATTTTCGCCAATTAGTGCATGAACCTCACCTTTTTTAACCTCTAGCTGTACATTATCTAAGGCTTTAACACCTGGAAACGTTTTGCTTATATTTTTCATTTGCAACAAATATTCAGTCAAAACGGTTGCCCCCTTCATTACCTTGATTTCTCTAATTTTGTTTGTGAAATATTCTTTTCTTCACAAAACTTATTCACTTCATCAAGTGTAGGAATTCCTGTTTGAGCACCAAGCTTTGTAACCTTTAATGCTCCAACAATTGTAGCGTACTCAACTGCTGACACGAGATCTTTTCCTGTCGCAATACCACAAGCCAATGCACCAGCAAATGCGTCACCAGCACCAACGGTATCAACAGGTTTTACAGGAATAGCTTTGACATATTCCCATTGACCAGATTGATAGACCAATGACCCTTTTTCAGCCATTTTAATGATAGAATTCTTTACCCCCATTTTTTCGAACGTTCGAGCAGCGTGTAACGCACTTTCGATGTCATTCACTTCTATTCCAATCATGTGCTTAGTTTCTTGCCGATTTGGTGTAATAACGTCAGCATATTCTAACGCTTTCATGGTTATCCCTTCCGCTGGAGCAGGATCAAGTATGATGTACATCCCTTTTTCTTTTGCAATTTGCATGGCTCTAATTACTGTTTCTTGCGGAACTTCCATTTGAACTAAAAGTACTTTGCTTTCTTGTAATTTAAAAAAAGCGTTTTCAATATCAGCTGGAAGTAGGTCGTCATTTGCTCCTTTTAAAACCAACATTGTATTTTCCGCGGTTTGATCGATTGTTATGATAGCAGTACCAGTTGCGAACTCATTTGATCGTTTAATAAATTTTGTTGTGACATTGTTTTTTTTCAACGTATTGATTACATTGTCTCCGTATAAATCTTGGCCAACAGATCCAATAATGTTCACTTTTTCGCCTAATTTGGCAACTGCTGTTGCTTGATTACCACCTTTTCCACCAGGTAAGAATTCTATTTTTTTGCCAAATATCGTTTCTCCCCTTAGTGGGTAATCATCAGTGAGAGCAACGATATCAGTGTTAATACTCCCTACTACCGTTATACACATATGTCATCATCTCTCTTCTGAATATATTAAGAGTTCATTTTATTCGTTGACGTAAGTTCCTCTATAAAACTAGTTAATTTTTGCATTGCGTTTTCTAGAGCCTGATCTTTTTTAAATAAACAGGACGTTCCACAGACGAGCATCTCAGCTCCCCTTTCAACTACCTCAGGAATGGTTTCATAGCTTATATTTCCATCAACCTGTATGACGACCGAAGCATTTTTTTTGTTTATTTCATTTTTTAACTTTTCAATTTTCTGTAGTGTTGCGGGAATGAATTTTTGACCTGCAAAACCTGGGTTTACAGTCATAAGTGTTACATAATCCATTACATCCCAAACATAATCAAGTGTATTAAGTGGTGTGGCTGGATTGAGGGCAACTCCCGCCTTCAATCCTAAAGCATGTATGGATTGTAATGTCCTTTCTAAATGCGTTGTTGCCTCGGCATGAACGGAAATCATGTCTGCACCAGCATCCGAAAATAGTTGGATATAGTTTTCAGGTGAATCAACCATTAAATGAACATCAAATGGCAGATTCGTATGATCCCGTAAATCTTTTAAAATATCGGGTCCCATCGTGAAATTAGGAACAAATGATCCATCCATAACATCAAAGTGAAAAAAATCTACTTTTGAATGATCAAGGCGAATAACCGTTTCTTGTAATTTCCCCATATCCGCACACATTAACGATGGTCCAATCGTTATCATCTCTATCACTCCCCATTGCCAAACAACTTAATTCTTGTATTTTTGAAATCGTTAACAAAAACCAATTAGTTGATAATACTTCTTATGTTTATTTTAAACAAAACCAAATCGGTCAATAAAACAACATTCAAAGTGTAAAATTTAATAGTAAACTATTTTTGAAATTGTAAAACATTTGAAACCGTTACCAATCATTTAACTTGAACTTATTATAGCATATTACTTTTGTAAATCAACATTTTTTGTGGTATTTATTTCTGTAATTTATCGAAGTGTTGGTATTACATAGAAATTCCCGTGTTTTTTTGAGGAAAATAGTTGGAAAAACCATATTTTTATCTTACTTTTACAGTTTAACCACTATGGAGAGTATTTTGAGACAAATCATCTTTAGTAGGATTTATCCACTAAAAAAACACTACGATTAGTAGTGTTTTAATTTCCAACCCATATATTATTTATCACCAACGAGCACTTTTATCCCAATATTATTAAAATCCCTAATTTGATTGATTGACACTTTATTATCTGTTATTAGATAATCTACTTCTTTGACATCGCATAAACGAAATAAAGATTTCTGACCGAATTTACTATTATCTGCTAATAGGAATAACTTTTCAGAAATAGAAAGAAGTTGTTTTTTAACCAATGCCTGCGCTTCATGTATTTCACTTATTCCTCTTTTAAGATCAACACCCATACACGAAAAAAAGAACTTATCAACGTGATAATCCTGAATAACCCGTTCAGCAAAGTTGCCTACCAGAGACATCGATTCTTCTGAAAGGTAACCCCCAATTAAAATCACTTGAATATTAGGGTTATTTGCTAACTCTAATGTTACTCCGATAGAGTTTGTAATGATCGTTAACTCCTTGCCTTTTAAATGTTTCGTCATTTGCAAGCCTGTTGTGCTAGCATCAATGGCAATAATATCCCCATTTTCTACATACGATGCTGCTTTTTGCGCTATAACGTTTTTTTCCTGTATATTAGTCTGTTGCCTCTTTAATACTGGAATTTCAAGCGGTTCTTCACTATTCTTTACTGCTCCACCATGAATTCGATGTAGAAGGCCCTCTGACTCTAAACGTTCCAAATCTCTTCTTATTGTTTCTTCACTTACATGAAATTGTTTGCTTAATTCCGATACCCTAACAGACCCATGTTTTTCTAAAAGATCACCTATTTCGCGCTGTCGTTCATTCAGAAACACAATCATTTTTGTGTGATTACTGTCTTTGTTCATCGCATTCACGCCTTCAGTATATTTTTTATAAATGTGATATTGTTAGCTAATTTACCATTTAAGCCACATAAAAACAACATTTTATTTGGTTATTGGTTTTGTAAATGTGGTCATTTGATTGTTGGCAGATGTGTGATTTCATTAAAATGAAAATTTCTTTTTATACTCTACTACCATCATAGCGAATAACTGTTCACATTATCAACTAGATTGTTCCGACCAACAAACTATTTTCGAATATTATATATTAAAAAACCCCTTGAGCCACTAAAATGGACGCAAGGGTTTTTTTAGGTTATACCGTTGTAATCTTGAGTGATGTTTCCTTTATTTTCAAATAAGTCGTTTCATCTACGTTACTATCGGTGATGATTTGATCAATCTTATCTATGTTTTCAATATATGAAAAGTCCTGTACTCCAAATTTACTATGATCTACCATGACATAGACAAAGTCTGCTATTCCAATCATCTTTCTCTTAATTCGAGCTTGCTGCTCATCCGACTCACTTATTCCACGATTAAAGTGTAATCCTTTACACGAAATAAAGGCTTTGTTTACATGGTAAGTACTTAATGAATTTTCTGCTAAAGGCCCTACATAGGAAAGGGACTTGGCTAGGAGAAGACCACCCGTTGATATAACTGTAATTTGTTTTTTTGTACTCAGCTCAATAGCAACTTTGATTGAGTTTGTTAAGATTGTCAATGGAATATCTGGTAAATGTCTTGCCATGTACCAAGCGGTTGAGCTGGCATCCAATATAATTTTTTCTCCTATATTCACATGTTTTACAGCTTCTACTGCAATTTCCTTTTTCTCTTTAACATGTATGATTTCTCTTTCTGCTAATGGCAACTCGGGTGAATTGTTTATATCCTTAACACTAATGGCTCCACCGTGACTTCTAGCAAGCTTCCCTTTACTTTCCAGTCTTTCTAAATCTCTACGAATGGTCTCCTCGGTTACAGAGAAAATATGACTGAGTTCTGTTACTCGGATGCTTTGTTGTTTATTAACTAGATCCACAATTTTTTGTTGCCTTTCTGCAACTAGCATGATATAAGCCTCTCTTTCTAACAGCCTAGAATCTTGCAAAATGTCTGATAGCCTTCATCCCATACATCTTTATCCTTTGGCTGATAGCTTTTAATTGGAAATGATCCTCTTACTAACTCTCTTGCTTCTTTTAATGATTTAATACGACCTAGACCTTCAAATTGAACCAATATATTCCCAATAGAAGATGCTTCAATTGGACCAGCTAAAACTGGCCGGTTAATAGCATTTGAAGTAAATTGACACAACAATGTGTTTTGAATACCCCCACCAACCATGTGTAGCCCATTATATTTCACTTCTGTTAGTGATTCCAATTTTTCTAGAACAAATCGATATTTCATCGCAAGACTATCAAGAATACAACGTATGATCTCAGCTTTAGTATGTGGAACAGCTTGATTGGTTTGTAAACAGAAGTTCTGTATCTGCTTTGGCATATGGAGTGGATTTATGAACATAGCATCGTCTGGATCAATAAGTGATCGAAATGGCTTAGCAGTCGTAGCCAATTCGTTTTGCTCATCAAATGAAATGGGATCCCCTTCTTTTTCCCAAGTCCTGTGACATTCTTGAATAATCCATAATCCCATTATATTTTTTAATAATCGAAATGTATCATTTACACCGCCCTCATTTGTTACATTCCACTCAAAAGCCAATTGATTTATAATCGGCTCTTTTACTTCTGTACCTAATAAAGACCATGTTCCACAACTCAAATAAGCATACTCTTCATTTGAAGCAGGGACTGCAGCTATAGCAGATGCCGTATCATGCTCTCCAACTGTAAGAACAGGAATAGTAGTTGACAGACCCAATTCATTACATATAGATGGCGTTAATTCCCCCACCTTAGTTCCTGGTTTTACGGGCCTTAAGAATATTTCGGTTGGCAAATCTAGCGTTTTTAATATATCTTCATCCCAATTACCTTGAGTAGGATTATACAATTGTGTTGTTGTGGAGTTAGTATATTCGCTATGTTTTTCACCTGTTAAAAAATACCTTAACAAATCGGGTATCATTAGTAATGTATCTGCTTCCTTAAGAGCAATTGATTTTGCCTTTTTCATAGCATAGAGGTGGTAGATTGTATTAATTTGCATAAATTGGATACCCGTTTTAAAAAAAATCTCTTCTTTCGTTATTTTATTGTGGATTTCCTCTATCATTCCACTTGTATGGAGATCCCTATAATGATAAGGGTTTGCCAGAAGTTCTCCATTCTTATCGATTAATCCGAAATCAACTGCCCATGAATCAATCGCCAAGCTTTCAATATCTGTATACCCAAGACGACGAGCCTTCAAAATCCCTTGTTTAATCTCATAAAATAAACGGAGAATATCCCAATGGAGGTGGTCCCCTATTTGGACAGGATCGTTAGAAAATCGATGTATTTCTCTAATTTTTAGTGTATTATTCTCGAGCTGTCCGATTATACCTCTACCACCGCTTGCACCAAGATCGAATGCCAAAACAGTCACCAGCTAGCCCCACCTTTACCTCTCGAAAGAATTTTATTTCCGTAATCACTTTCCAAATATGCTTCCATTGGATCTGCCGGAATACCCATTTCTTCTCTAACAGCCTGAAGGAGCGGTGTAACATCTACTTCAAAAGCTTTTCTCACTTCATGTTCAGCAGCTAATACATCTTGATCTTGTTGTGCCTTTTTCACTTTGTCAAGGTTGATAAGTAGCGCCTTTGCATACAAAGTTTGTACATTCGTGATCGACCTGATCATTGCAGGTATTTTAGGCTCCAAATTGTGACATTGATCAAGCATATAGGCTATATTGTTTGCATTATGCCTTACTTCAGGGTCATCATCTACAAGCGCAGTGACAATTTGATAAAAGGTTAGAAATAACTCATACGGATTATGCGCTGCTGCTATTAAATCATCATCAGCATACTTTCTGCTATTAAAGTGAAAACCGCCCAACCTCTTCTCATCTAAAAGATAGGCTACAATATGTTCAATGTTCGTCCCTTGAGGATGGTGGCCGGTATCAACTAAAACTTCTGCTTTAGCTCCTAGCTTTTGAGCCATATTAAATGACATACCCCAATCTGCTAAATCTGTATGATAGAATGCTGGTTCAAAAAATTTATATTCGATCAACATTCGCATATTGTCATCTAGGCTTTGATACATTTCAGCAAGACATTCATACATCCAATGTTTTCGTTTCCGAATATCTGCCTGTCCAGGATAGTTCGTCCCATCTGCAAACCAAAGGCTAATGTCTCTCGAATCTACCATCTTTGCTATCTCAACACATTCTAATAAATGGTCTGTTGCTTTACGGCGAACAGCAGCATCTGAATTGGTAATACTACCAAATTTATAATCATCATCCTGAAATAGATTGGGGTTAACTGCACCAATTGCAATCCCAAGGTCTTCAGCATGTTGTTTTAAACTGCTGAAATTGTCTACTTTATCCCAAGGAATATGAATTGCAACACTTGGGCTAATACCAGTGTATTTATGAACCTGTGCCGCATCTTCCAATTTCTCATAAGAATTTCTCGGTATTCCCTCTTGTTGAAATACTTTAAATCGGGTTCCAGAATCGCCATATCCCCATGAAGGAGTTTCAACTTTAAGTGATTTTAAGTTTTCCTTTACTATCCTCAAATCAATACCTCGTGCTTGTTGCTGCTGCTCAAAAACAGCATACCACTTATCCATCATCCTTTTCATCTCCAATACCAGAATTTGTGATTAAGTATCTAAAGGTCGGTAAAACATAATAGACTCCTGTTTATAAAGCAAAAATTTAGTGATTGCCGAGACTATAAAGGCGACAGTAGATCCGTAGTTCTACAGGAATGGCATAAAAACCCTTGCACTTATAAGATAAGAAAGGATTTTATCCTTTTTTATCTTATTGAAAAGGAATCTATTAGCTTTATCATTTATCACGGTGCAACCTTCGAAGTTCCACCGCTGTTATCGTTTTGTTTTTATCGAGTAAAGGCAGCAGGTACTCCACCATCAACCGTGATCATACAGCCTGTTGTTTTGTCAGATTTTGATGAAGCCAAAAAGGCAATGGACTCTGCGATGTCCTGTGGCAAGATATTAACGTTTAAGATTGTACGTTTACGGTAATGTTCTTCCAAATCATCTTCGCCAATACCATATGAACTAGCTCTTTCTTCTTTCCATTTGGAATCCCATATCTTTGAACCACGAATGACAGCATCTGGAAGCACAGAATTGACACGTATTCCATACTTTCCTCCATCCGCTGCAACAGTACGAGCAAGGTGTGTTTCAGCCGCTTTCGCAGTGCTATATGCAGCAGCATTCTTTCCAGCATAAATAGAATTCTTGGATCCGACAAATACCATATTCCCACCAATAGCTTGTTCTTTCATTAATTTAAACGCCTCTCTCGCAACAAGGAAATACCCTGTCACTAATACATTTATGTTCAAGTTCCACTGATCTAGTGTAGTTTCTTCAAAGGGGCTCGAGCTTGCTAAACCAGCATTATTAACAATAATATCCAAACCACCGTAAGTTAAAACAGATTCCCTTATAGCATCCTTCACTTCAGCCTCTTTTGTTACATCCATTTTAACAGCAATTGCACGTTTGTCTCCAAATCGTTCGTTTAAATCATTTGCGACCCTTTCAGCACCTTCAAGGTTAATATCTGCAACCACTGCATGAGCCCCTTCTGAAATCAAGCGTTCACACGTTGCACTACCTATCCCCCCTGCACCTCCTGTAACAAATGCAACTTTTCTTGAGAATTCTGCCTCTGTTGGGGTTAAACTTAGTTTATAGAGCTCCAATGGCCAGTATTCTATCGCAAAAGATTCTGCTTCGTTGAGAGATACAAAGTTTCCTATTATAGTAGCTCCTTTCATCACTGATACTGCACGATGATACAACGATTCACTTACTTTTGCTGCATTCCAATTTTTTCCTGTATTTATCATTCCGACTCCTGGTATTAATACAACTCTAGGTACTGGCTCAAACATAGAATCGTTATCACTTTTGTTACGGTCAAAATATGCCTTATACTCCTCTTTGAATTCTGAAATACCTGATTTGATGCTTTCAATCAATTGCCCAACTGTCTGACCACTAGGATCCCAATCAACAAAGAGCGACACTCTTTTTGTATGCACTAAATGATCTGGACATGCTGCCCCAACTTGCGAGAGTCGAAGTGCATTATTGCTATTTACGAAACGAAGAATATCATCACTATCATCATACGTAACCAGCATCTTATCTTGTTTGCTAACCTCACCACGAATAACTGGTAAAACCTGCGCTAAGATATTCTTTCTTTGTTCTTCTGAAAGTGCTTCATATTTGTTTCCACCAAATAAAGTTCTTTCTTTCTCTTTGTTGATCAAATATGTTTCTGCCTCTTGAATGATAGCAATTGTTTTATCATAACTTTCTTTAGATGTTTCGCCCCAAGTAACAAGTCCGTGCTTTTCCATGATTACTAAATCAGCATTTGGTTTCTTTTTCACACCCTCTGCAATCATCTTAGAAAGTTTAAAACCAGGGCGAATATACGGAACCCAAACAAAACGATCCCCATATATTTCCTCAGCTATTTCTTTACCATTATCGGCACAGGCAATACTAATAATCGCATCTGGATGTGTATGGTCTACATGTTTAAACGGTAGAAACGCGTGTAACAAAGTCTCTATTGAAGATCTCGGATGCTTGGAGTCTATCATGCAATGAGCCAAGTAATTCACCATGTCTTCATCCGACATATCCTCTTTGTCTAATAATGGTCGAATGTCATCGAGGTTAAGACCTGTGAAATTTTTTCTCTTCATTGTTGCGAGATCCGATCCACTACCCTTTACCCACATGACTTCAACTGTGTCTCCGCGAAAGTTTGTTACTGTTGTTTTGGTTGAGGTATTTCCACCTCCCCAGTTAGCTACGGCGCGATCCATTCCTAATAGATTAGAACGATAAACCAGCTCATCTAGCCCATTGTCAAAGTTCCCCTCTTTATCATTCCAAAGATTTTTCACCATTTTGTTTCCTCCTTCTACTTATGTTTGTTTTATCATAACATGTTTTTGTTTATTTTTATATATAAACTTATTTTTTTGTTTATTTACTTTTAAACGCTTTCTTTTGTATATAAATTCATGTTTCGTGTTTGAATGTAAATTTAAAACTAAAATTATATGCTGTATCGTTACATTTTATATATTTTTATTTACTTTTGTTTATTTTTAAAGGATTAGATGTTATTTTACAAAAAAAACACTAGGAAATACCTAGTATCCTAGTGTTTTTCTTTTATATTAATCCTTAATAACCCCCACGAATAAAGGAATGTACCTCCTCCTGATAAAAGGCCGCTATCCTGTCCAATTCCTCTTTTGAAAAGTCCTTCACTTCTAATGCCTTCAAATTATCCTCGACTTGCTTAACGTTTTTGAAGCCTGGAATCACACAGGATATCGCATCGTGTTCCAGTATCCATTTGAGTGCTGCTCTTGTCATGTTTCCTCTTTCTTGTGAAATCCACTCCAGTTCTCTACTTAATTCCACACCTTTCTCAAATGGTAAACCAGCAAATGTTTCCCCAACGTTGAACGCCTCACCATTACGGTTGAATTGACGATGGTCGTCCGATTCAAAGGTTGAGTTCGTGTTGAACTTCCCTGTTAACAACCCACTTGCTAGCGGAACACGCGCAAGTATACCAACACCCTGATCTTTCGCTTTCGGAAGCAAAGAGTCTAGTGCTTTTTGGCGAAAAATATTAAAGATAATTTGCAAGGTGCTAACATTAGGTTGCTCCAAGCTAAATAGCCCTTCTTCAACGGTTTCTACGCTAACTCCGTAATAGCGAATCTTCCCTTGTTCTTTTAGTCGATCCAAAACTTCAAATACCTGGCCGTTTTTTAAAATTTCAAATGGTGGACAATGAATTTGAAACAAATCTATTTGCTCGCGGTTCAACCGTTTCAAACTATTTTCACAATAATTTGAAACACTTTCCATCGAATACGTTTCTGGGTCATGGATGTCACCAGCTCGGCAAAATTTTGTGGCAATATGGATTTTATCTTCTTTTCCTTTTGTTGCTTTTGCTAGAAGCTCTTCACTGTGACCATCTCCATAAACGTCTGCAGTATCAAAAAAGTTCACTCCCTCATCCATCGCACGATCTAATGCACGAAGAGATTCCTGGTCATCTGTTTTACCCCAGGCACCTCCAATAGCCCACGTACCGAAGCTCAATTCACTAACTTTCATATCCGTGTTCCCTAGTTGACGATAGCGCATATTTTACTCTCCTCTTTGCAATTATTAATTTTCATAACCTAGTCTATATAGTTTACTTGATTAGAAATTATTTTAAAACGGTTTCAACTTGATCTTCTACAACAATATACGTCACTTTGATTGGGCCATGTACCCCAACAACTAAATTCATTTCGATATCCGCACTATTACTTGGGCCTGTAATAAAATTTATACAGGAAGCAATCCGTTCTCCTTTTTCGCTGCGATGATGAATTTCCCTTGTTACCTGCGACATTCTTGGGACAATCGTGCTTTTCGGAATGATTGCGATATAGGTAGCTGGAAGTAGACTTACAGACCTTCCTTTTCCTGCGTCATTAAATAGTACTACTGTCCCCGACTCGGCCAATGTTCGGTCGCTAAATGTGATTCCGACATCTGCTTGTTCTGCAATCCTGACGCTTTCTTCCCTATTTTCAGCATGCCATGTGTGAACGTTCATATGATGCTCTGTTTTGAATTGCGAAAAGGCTTCTGTTAAACCAAATTCATCAAACCGTACATCGTCTGATCGAATAACAGACTTTCCGTGGTAGTGTTGGATGACCGTTAATAGATCCCTATTTAAGTTGGCCTGATCCGTTAAAACAAAGTCGGTATGAATCACTTTACACTGTTCTTTTAGTACCTCAACCAACTCAT
The DNA here is from genome assembly GCF_028416575.1 of Terrihalobacillus insolitus. GTDB lineage: Bacteria > Bacillota > Bacilli > Bacillales > Amphibacillaceae > Terrihalobacillus > Terrihalobacillus insolitus. The sequence goes on from NZ_JAMQKB010000006.1 coordinate 13,644, forward strand.
CTTGATTAAAATTAGCATGCACCCGCCACTGTGGTTGATGTTGCCAATTCGGTCTTTCAACCCCAGAATGCCTTCGCTCACGATTTAAATGACTGGCAATGTTCTTTAGAAAAGAATCCTTATTCTGTATTGTCCCATTAGTCATTTGGCTTACCTCCCTTCGTCCGCTGTTTATACCAATCTCTGAATCTCTCTTTTTCTGGGACAGGAAATTCTCGAATCATTGTCCACAGTTTAATCGGACCAGGTCCATTTGAAATTTTTTTATCTTTTACAAAAGGTGTCGCCAATAGCGGTGCCATTTTCGTACCAATTTTATATAATCTAGGTGATCCTGTTGCCAGGCTGAATCCCTTCATTGCGAGACGTTCAGACTTAGTAGACTTTTCTTCTTCCTCCACAATTTTTCTTCGATGCATGATGAGCTGTTCATGCAGCGGTATTTTAACGGGGCATACGTCGGTACATGCGCCACATAAAGAGGAGGCATATGGTAATTCCTTGTAATCTTCATAACCGCCGAGCAGTGGTGTTAAAACAGCGCCAATTGGACCGGGGTAAATGGATCCATATGCATGCCCCCCTACATGCCGGTATACTGGGCATACATTTATACATGCAGCACATCGAATACAGTGAAGTGCTTCTTGAAATTCAGTACCAAGTATCTTGGAACGTCCATTATCAACAATGACCAAATGAAATTCCTCTGGTCCATCCGCATGTCCAATTTCTCTCGGTCCTGTTAAAGCTGTTACATAACTCGTTAATTTTTGTCCAACAGCGGCTCTTGTTAGCAGGCTCACTAATACGTCTAGTTCTTCCCAAGTCGGTACTATTCGTTCCATTCCCATGACGGTTATTTGTGTTTTAGGGAGTGTTGTAACGAGTCGGGCATTTCCTTCATTCGTTACAAGTGCAAACGACCCTGATTCTGCCACCGCAAAGTTACATCCTGTTATTCCTATATCAGCAGATAGAAATTCTTTGCGAAGTTGTTCCCTTGCGAAAAGGGTTAACTCCTCTGGCTTTTCCGAATCGGTGTATCCTTTTCTTTCTTGAAATACGTCCCGAATCTGTTCCTTATTTTTGTGCAATGCTGGTGCAACAATATGGGAAGGTGGATCGTGATCATCTATTTGGAGAATATATTCCCCGAGATCGGTTTCTACTACCTCACAGCCATCTTCTTCTAATGCATCATTCAATGCAATTTCTTCTGTCACCATCGATTTCGATTTGACCACTTTTTTCCCTTGTTTTTTCTGAACAACGTCACGAACATAGCGATTTGCGTCGTCTGCAGTCTCCGCAAAATAAACATGGCCACCAAGCTCAGCGACCTTATCACTTAACTGATTCAAATAGTAATCTAGGTTCTCTATCGTATGCTGGCGAATTTCCTGGCCAAGACTTCTCCATTCTTCCCAGTCTCCTAATTCATCGGCAGCCTTGCTACGGTTGTTCTGTAGCCTTCCCTGGGCAGAACGAACCGCACCACGCATAAAGTCATCGCCTAACCCTTTTTCCACTCGGTTGTTAAAACTCTTTTCTCCTACATGCATTGGCATTACGCATCACCCCGACTATTTAAAATTTCCGCGATATGCATGACTTTAATTGGTTTGTTTTGACGCTCGATTCTTCCTCCGATATTCATCAAACATCCGCCATCCGCCCCAATTAAAAAATCAGCGCTTGTCTCTTCAATGTACGCCACTTTTTCATCAACCATTTGCTCTGATATCCGTTCCATTTTCACTGCGAACGTACCACCGAAACCACAACAGTCGTGGCGATTAGGAAGATCGATTAACTCTAGTCCTCTGACATGACTTAGAAGCTTAAACGGAGCATCCTTCACTCCTAAAAGTCGCGTCATGTGACAAGACGTGTGATAGGTCGCTTTTCCTTTAAAACGAGCGCCCGTATCTTCTATTTGTAGAATATCGACTAAAAATTGTGTTAACTCATACGTCTTTCCCTTTAGCTTTTCCGCTCTCGCTTGCCAATGAGAATCGTTTTTAAATAAATTTACATATTCATGAAACATATATGCACAGGATCCTGATGGACAAACAACATATTCAGCATGCTCAAACGTTCGAATCATGTTTTTTGCCGCTTCCTTTGTATCTTTATGATAACCACTGTTATACGCTGGTTGCCCACAACATGTCTGTGTTTCAGGAAAATCCACTTCACAGCCGAGTTTTTCTAACAATTCAACCGTGGCTTTTCCAGCGTTTACATAAAACATGTCCCCTAAGCATGTAATAAATAAGGAAACCTTCATGTGAAACCCCCATTTCCTAAAAAATTTATGAATCAAACTACTGGTCGTATGGTCATCTGATGACTTATTAATTTCTATGTTACAGGATCTATATGAAAAAGGGCAAGGCTGAATTTAAAGTTTTCAAAAAATTTAAGCTGTCGCCTTAAAAAGCGCGGTAATTGCCGTTATTTCTTTCGTTTTCGGATTTGAATTCGGCTTTTGGGAGGTGGTTTATAAGCGTTTGTTCCACTGCCACTAGATGGGCTGTCATTAATTTCTCCGCCTTTTTTGCATCCCTCTGTTGGATCGCTTCAAATATTAACTTATGCTCCTGATGAATGCGCTTCAGCGTCGTTTGTTCTGAAAACAACCAAAGCCGTCTCGTTTCATACATAGCTTTAACGGTTGTATCAGAAACACGTTCCATTAAATCGATCAAAAAACGGTTATGGGAAGCTTTCGCGATCGACATATGAAAATCAAAATCGGCTTGTTCCCCTAATTCCCCATCTCCATTTGTTTGCTTCATCTTCTCAAGAGCATCCTCAATTAGTTGAATATCTGTTTCCTCTGCATGGAAGACAGCAGATGTAACACTACCGACTTCCAGGATTTTTCTAACTTCGAGTAGGTCGTGTATATCCTTCTCGTTCATTAATATAGTTGTATTCATTATCCCAGGAGATAATGCCTTTGAATCGTATTGGCGTACATATGTCCCTTCTCCTTGTCGCATTTCAACGAGTTCCATGGCTCTTAAGGCACTCAAAGCTTCTCTAACTGCTGATCGACCGACCTGGAAGTCTTCCGCTAATTGTTGAACCGAATTAAGTTTATCTCCAGGCTTAAGTACACCATTTTTTATCATCGTTAATAGTTCATCTGCAACTTCTTCATATATTTTTCGTGGTTTTATTTGTTTGTAAGACATGACAGACACCTCGTGTATGAGAATACTTTTAGTCTAGCGGATTGATTTGAACACGACAAGAGCTATTTCGTACTACCGATGAATTATTTGATAAATCGCCAAATGCAAAAGATCACTAGAGGATGTATTTGTTTTCTCTAGTGATCTACTATTTTACTTATAATTATTATGCATGCTCATAAAACAACGAACTAGCTTCTATACGCAAATCCATGCACTTCAGCAACTGCTTGATTGGTTACATACTCATTTAATTTCATAGTCTACTAATGGCTTCTTTAACTGTACGAACCATAAAAGTAAAATCATCATCCGTTATACAGAGCGGTGGACACAAAGTTAAAACGTTATTAAACCCTGCTACCGTTGCTCCGTTTTTTCCAATTATTAACCCATTACTTTTGCATTCTTCCATTACTTCTGTTAACAATTCGGGTTTAGCAGGGTTTTTACTTATTTTATCTTCCACAAGCTCAATACCCATTAATAGTCCTTTGCTACTTATTCTTCCAACCTTTGGATGGTTCTCTAAACCTGACATTTCTTTCGCTAATTTCCCTCCTAAATGAGCCGAGCGTTCGACGAGTTGTTCTTTTTCCAGTATCTCTAAGTTCTTTAAGGCAACAGCACAAGCTGCAGGACTACCACCAAATGTGTTAACATGCCTGAAATGAGCATATTCATCCTCTTTCTTAAACACTTCATATATATCGCGACGAACCGCAGTAACTGATAAGGGTTGATACGCACTTGTGATTCCTTTTGCCATCGTAATAATGTCAGGCTTTATTCCAAAATTCATGAAACCAAAGTTTTTTCCAGTTCGGCCAAAGCCTGAGATAACCTCGTCAATAATCAACAAAACTCCATGACGATCACAAATGTCCCTAACCTTCTGCAGGTGATTTTCTGGTGGAACAATTACGCCGCCACCTGTAATAATTGGTTCCATGATTATCCCCGCTACGGTTTCATTCATTTCCCAGGTAATAACCCGCTCAATCTCATCTGCATATGCCTTACCAATTTCCTCTTCTGATCCAGGATATGGGCTTCGATAAATATCTGGAGGTGATACATGAATAAAGCCTGGACTTAATGGTTCATATCGATACTTCCTTTCCGCTTGCCCAGTGGCAGCAAGTGACCCCATGGTGTTACCATGATAAGCGCGGTATCTTGAAATAAATTTATACCTGCTAGATGCTCCATTTTGTTGATGATATTGACGAGCTATTTTAAAAGCTACTTCATTTGCTTCTGAACCACTGTTTGAAAAAAAGTAGATATAGTCATCACCAAGCCAACTGTTTAACTTTTCTCCTAGTTTTATTGCAGGCACATGACTGTTAGAGAGAGGAAAATAAGGTAATGTTTTTAATTGTTCGTATGCTGCTTTCGCTAATTCTTCACGACCATACCCCACATTGACACACCAAAGTCCTGACATCCCATCCATATATTGATTTCCATCTATATCCGTAATCCATGCGCCCTCTGCTTCTGCTGCAATTAATGGCTGGGATTCTGGATTATACTTTCGTAAGGCATGCCAAATGTACTTTTCATCGTTTTCTACAAGCTCCTTTGAAGTTTTTACTGTCATTGGAAAACCTCCTTTTTAAAAGCGTGAAGTAATCATCTTTTTGCGCGTATAAAATTCAACACCATCTTTTCCATTAACATGTAGATCGCCATAAAACGAACTTTTGTTTCCTGAAAAAGGGAAAAATGCCATTGGGGCTGGAACACCTAGATTAATTCCTAACATACCTGCGTCAATCGTTTCACGAAAAGTTCGGATATGACCCCCATCTCTAGTAAATAAACAAGCACCGTTGGCAAAATCGGATTGATTTGAAATATTAATAGCTTCCTCTAACGTATTAGCTCGAACAACAGATAGGATAGGAGCAAATATTTCATCCTTCCAAATTTTCATATCTGGTGTCACATTGTCAAAAAGAGTTGGTCCTACAAAATACCCTTGATCATTGATTTCTTTATCCTTTCTTCCATCTCTTTTTAAGTCTGCACCTTCTTGAATCCCCGTTTCTATATAGGAGAAGGTTCTTTGCTTTTGCGTCTCTCGAATAACTGGTCCAAGGAATGATTCTTCCTCTAAACCATCACCTATTTTTATTTCGTTAGCCGCTTGGATAAGGCTTTCCACAAGACGCTCTCCAATCTCTCCCACCGCAACGACAACCGAGCAAGCCATACACCTTTCACCAGCAGAACCATAAGCTGCGTTAATAATTTGTTGAACAGTAGAATCCAAATCTGCATCTGGCATCACAATTGTGTGGTTTTTTGCACCCGCTAATGCCTGAACGCGCTTACCATAATGAGCAGCTGTCTTATAAATATACTCCGCAACCGGTTGTGATCCAACGAAGGAAATAGCTTTAACATCCTGATGCTCAAGCAGTCCATTCACTACATCATGGGCACCATGAACTACATTTAATACCCCATCAGGCAAGCCAGCTTCTTGGATTAATTCTGCTAGTTTATTCGCAAGTATTGGAGTTCGTTCAGAAGGCTTCAAAATAAATGTATTACCACACGCAATAGCTAGTGGGAACATCCAACATGGAACCATCATCGGAAAGTTAAATGGTGTGATACCGCCAACAACACCCACGGGGTAGCGGAACATTTCCGAATCAATATCAGATGCGATTGTTGATAAGGAATCCCCCATCATTAAACTTGGTGCACTAGTTGCGAATTCTACACATTCAATTCCACGTAATACTTCACCATAAGCCTCTTTGTAACTTTTTCCGTTCTCTTTAGTTACGATTTTCGCTAATTCCTCATGATTTTTTGTTAATAATTCATGATATTTAAAAAGGATCCTAGCACGTTTGGGGACGGGTGTATTTCCCCATGTTTTAAAAGTCTCCTTTGCAGAACGAACTGCTTGATCAACATCTTCTTTTGAAGAAATTGGGACACTAGCCAATGTTTCACCTGTTGCAGGATTTGGGACATCCTGAAAATTAGTGGTGTTTGCTTCTACCCAGTTACCGTTAATATAGTTTTTTATTACAATCGTTTCTTTGCTCGCAACTGTCATAAAACGAGTCCTCCTTATAATAGAGCGTGTTCAAAAAGTCGACAAATTAGAAGCAAGCAGGTCGAGGCGACGTAGTTTTGAGTAGCGCAGCGTATGCTTTTAATACGTGAGCAACGGAAAAACAAGCCAACGAAGAGATGCGCCGCTTATCATTTGGTGGCTTTTTGAACAACCTCTTATAGAAAATAAAAGTACTCTCCCTTACTTTTAAATAAGTATACCGCGGGACTTATAATGATTCATTAGACAAAAGGTCAATTTCTCCACGCTTTTAAAAGGTCATAATGAATGATATTTACCTGACTTCCCATCCACTGCCAAAGTAAATGTTCCTTTTTTATCATTACCCTGTACAATCCAATAAGGGCGATAAAACAGCTCTTGTCTTGTTAAGTTGATATTTGGCATTTTGAAAATTTTCATTTTTAATGAAATAGTGCGGAAGATGAAATGTTGAGCCTCCTTTTCTGCTTTTTCCGTATCTACTAAATCTTCAATGATGTCCATTTTTGATACTATAAACTTTTCAAATACAGGTTCGCTGTCAATTAGAGAACCCGATCCTGAAATTAAATCAATCGTACAAGCGACTAAACCATTAGAGGGGAAGATGAAACTTTTCTTATCTAAACCATATTCAAAAAAGTAATAGGGATAGTAAACTAGCCTTTTCACAGAGAAATTAACAGTAGGTTCTAGTTTACCAAGACGATTTATTATTTCTTCATTATTAAAATCAACTCTGTTTGCTTTAATTAATTGATTCATCTGCATTCATCCTTTAATCGGTTGATTAGCTTGAATGAACTTCGAAATGTTTCTTGCTTCTGGACTTAAGTCACGTGAAATATTTTTATCAATAGACCTCGGAATCCTGCGATCACCTTTGGATTTTTCAAAAGCGTCTTGAATTGGCTGAGAAGGTGCACTCCCAAATTTATTTCCAATTACCATACCCAAAATAGATATTACAAGTCCAGCTAAAAATGGATGTATTGCTGTTATGGTTTGAAGATCCATTGAAGTCCATAATATGTTTGTGGTACCTCCTCCAATCATCGCACAGAGAACTCCAATACTGTTTGACTTTTTTGAATAAACAGATGTTATATAGGGAACCATAAAGCTATTACCAAGAACACCAAATGCAAAAATAACAAGTGTAAATACTGATGGCGGCTGATAAATTGCAACGATCACCCCAATCACTCCCGCTGCTAAAATACATAACCTAGAAACAAGAACCATTTTGTTCTGACTAGCATTTTTGTCAATAAATCTTTGATAAATATCCCGTGATAAAATGGTTCCAGTTTGCATTAGTATGGAGTCAGATGTTGACATGATTGCAGCCATAACTGCAGACAGTAATATTGCTGCCATGATACCTGGGAAAAACTCATATGCTAATGTTGGGATAACCATCTCAGGATCTGACAGATTAGGAATTAAAACTATTGCCATTAAACCTAGTAAATAAGGCGCAAACACAAACAATTGATTCCAAGTTGCGGCGTACATTATTGCACTTTTTACTGTTTTTGTACTCTTCATTGACATATGCCGAACAACCACATGGGGAAGTCCCATATACCCAATAGAGTAAATTAGAACTGCACCTAGTACAACACCCCATTGACCGATATAAGCCAAATCCTTACCCCAAATACTTAAGTAACTTGCGTCCATTTGACCAAGTCGTTCGTTCAATCCAGAAAGTCCACCTAGTTTGCTAAATCCCAGTATTGCAATGCCAACAACACCGACCACCATAATAATACCTTGAATAAAATCAGTCCATACAACTGCTAAATAACCACCTGTTACTGTATAAGCAATAATAACCCCTACACCAATAATTAAAGCCCATGTATAAGGTAAACCAGTTAAACTTTCCAACGCTTTCCCCGATGCTATAAATTGGGCGAATACATAAGCAAAAAGAAATATAATCGAAATAACGGAACCAATGATTCGAACAGCACCACTCTCATATCTTTTTTCTAAGTATTCAATTGGAGAAAGTGCACCTAAAATCTCAGACATCCTTCTCATTCTTTTACCTAAAACGGATAGGTTGACGATAGCTCCTCCTGCATCACCTAATGCATACCAAAGTGCATACCACCCCTGTTGAAACGCAAGTGCAGGTCCACCCATAAACATGTAACCACTCATTGATGTACTTTGCATTGTAAGGGCAGTTACTGCGGGACCAACATTACGCCCACCGAGTAGATATTGATCAGCAGATTTTGAAGCTTTTCTTGAAAAATACAGCCCTACAAACAGAAGAGCTAGCAAATAGATAATAAATACAATTGCATCAGAGCTCACCTTAGTCCTCCCCCTTCTCTTTTTTCACTATTGTATCTTCCCAATGATCTTCCTTTTTTAATTTGAAGTACATATAAAGAGCCAATCCGAGCCATAGTATGGGCCAAGGAAGGAACGCCCATGCTGTTTCCATAGGTAAATTAAACATGCAATTACCCCCTTTACACTTTGTATACGCTTACAATTAATTTTAAACATTTTCACTGCAATAACATTAGATCCATTGTTTAGAATAAAATAAAAAATCTATACACAATGTAAAACATCTTTGGTGTATTAATAAATCAAAATGACTCCCCACTTTTACATTTGAGTCATTCTTTTGCTATAATAGTAAAAATCGGAGAAACTGCATTCCATTTAATTCTCTTGATGTAAAAAAGCATACGTATATACAGCTAATTCAATTACCAACCGTTTTTCTGGTTGCATAAAGTCCTCCCCTAATAATTCATATAATTTATTCAGTCTATGGTAAAGTGTCTGTCTAACTATAAATAATCTTGAAGCAGCTTCTTTTTTAGATCCGTTAACCTCAAGGAAAATTTTAAGAGTTTCAAACATTTGACTGTTATTATTCGCATCGAATTCAAGAATGGATCCTAAATAGTCACTAACTAAATTTTGCAAATTATTACTTTCATCTAGTAAGTAAAGATATCGATAAATATGTAAATCATCATAAAAGGAAATACTTTGCCTGCCTACCTTTTGGTTAATGCTAATAGTCTGTTCAGCCGTAATATAACTTTCTTTTAATTGGTCAACTTGATCAACCATTTTTCCAACACCGTAAACCGCCCTTTCAAAAATTTCATTTAAGAGTTTTGTGTTTCTTATTTGTGTAACTGCATCCTCTAATCGTTCTTTCCAATTACATTTATTTCTTTTGTTTACTAGGGCGAAAACTATTTGATTCCTTTCAAATAACAAGAGGGAGAAAAAACCCTTTTGTTCAAAAACTGAATTAAAAACCATAGAATAAAATGTAAAATCTAATTGATTATCTAATTTTTCTAATTGGCACATGCATACTATACAGCCATTTACATCTAAATTGGGATTTACTGCCGATAAATATCTATTAATCTCTTCTCTCGAATGTTCCCCATTTAACCATTTTTGGATCCAATCTACCTCTTGTTGCTTTCTTTTTTCTTCTATATATAGTGCACGTAATTGTTCCTGTGCCAATGCCGTAGCAGTTCTGTCTAATATAAGGGAATCAAATTCAGTCCACTCTTCATTAGAATTAATAACAACCAAGTCAGCAAATTTGTGTCCCATCGCTTTAATCGGCTGATTATTTATTTTTCTACCAGTATTAGCATTCTCGTTTTGAACACATTCCGTTATTTTGTCTTTTAAACTCATAATCTCTGAGTCTGAGACGTTAGGGTAAATATCTATTTCTCCTTCCACCCTTACATAGGCAACTTGTGAATTTATAAATTTCGAAAACAATCGTAAAATTTTATGAAAGCTGTCAGTAGACAATAATAGATGATTAAGTTTATTAGAGAAAGACTCTAAATCTGCCATCATTTTATAGTGTGTTTCCATGAGGAGGCCATTAAGATCTTGCGTAATATCAATAAATCTTACTTCACCTTGAAATACAATTAAAGGGAAGTCATTTGCTTCAGCAAGCTTAATCATTGATTGAGGAATGATGTTTATGTATGTACCTAATTCAACACATAGTCCTGATGCCTTTTTGTCAATCAATTGTTGTAAAAAAGATAAACCTGTATTGTTTTGGTCTTTCCAGCCAACACCTGTGGATAAAATTAATTCACTGCCACTTAACAACTTACCAATTTGAGTGACTTCCATGACATGCACCCACCGTATTTTGCTAGTAAGACCCTGTTGACCTGCTATCACTGTTGCACGCTTAAAATGTGGGCGATTGAGAATATCACTGACTTTTATTGGCACGATTTTACCTCCTTATCGTTAATTATTGTTATAATTATCATAACATTCACATTAGTAGAACGGACAAATAAAATTAGTGCCATCTTATTTTATTCAAAAATACACCTACAACAACGACTCCGCACATCAATAAGCACCTCAGTTCCTGTTATATAGTCTGAGGTCAGCAATCAATTATAACAAAAAATCCAGCCTGCCCACTGCAAACTGGATTTTTTCGTTTGATTAAGCTAAGAATACGGCTCCATACACTAAAGAACCTAAAATGACAAAGGCAGGGTGTATTTTAAACTTCTCCATTAATAGAAAACTGGCTACAATTAAAAAAGCTGTTTGCCAAATTCCTGCTCCTTCATAGGATGTATTGAAAAATCCTAGTGCCATTACACCAAGTAATACTGCGATGGTTGGGCGGATTAATGCTGTCATTTTTTTAACACGCGGTGAATCTTTAAATTTATAAAGTAAGGTAAGTAGCGTGACCATTAAAATAAGGGAAGGTGCAGCGATCGCAAATATGCCAATAATTGAGCCCAAAACTCCCCCTTGTTCATACCCGATATAGCCAGCCATTTTCGTTGCAATTGGACCTGGTAATGCGTTGGCCATTGCTAACATTTCACTAAAGTCATTCACTGTCATCCATTCATATCGACCAACAACCTCATTCTCTACTAACGGAATGGATGCAGGGCCTCCACCGTAACCGACAATGCCTGGAATGAAAAACGCTAAAAATATATCCCAATAGATCATGATGTCTGTCCCCTCTTCTCTGGTTCTTCCGTCACATCCGATTCCACTTTTTTATCCGGTTTCACTATGGCATAAATTAGCAGTGCAGCAATAAAGATACCCGGATGTAAACCAGCCCATTCTATTAGTAAAATAGAAGCAACGACTAGGATGGCAGTCGTTTTCCAACCCAAGCCTACTTGTGCTTTTTTTAGGAATTGATATGTTAACACTGCCAGCATGACACCGACAACCGGAACAACTGCATTCGTCATTCCGATTACCCACGGTTGATCACCCATGGACGATAGAAAAGAAAGTAATACGATCATAATAGCTATTGTAGGGATAATCGTTGCTAAAACAGCATTAATCATTCCGGTGAAACCTGAAACCCTGTATCCAATATATCCTGCCATTTTCGTAGCTATTGGACCTGGTAGTGAATTACCTAATGCAAGAATGTTGGCAAATTCCTCATCGTCCATCCATTTATATTTTTCAACTACCTCTTTTTGAACTAACGGGATCGAGGATGGACCACCACCATAACCTAACATACCAACTCGAAAAAACGCTAAAAATAGATGCCAGTGTGTCATTCTTCTTAAACCCTCCGAACTGTACAAAAGAAAGCCCGATCTCTTATGATAAATGCGCCCGAGCCTTCTTACTTCTTTTTATGAACATGTTGTAGACAACCGTGATGAACGCCCTCTAAACGGACGAATTCTCTCTAATAAGAAGCGATTGTGCCGTCCGTTCGAGCCTCTGTCCCACCATACAATGTACCATTTTCGTTGTCTCTCCAAATGATTTGACCTCTGCCAAAGGCACCTTTTTCTAATAACACCTGGATCTGGTGTCCCTTTCTCGCTAAGGACTCTGCAATATGGGTTGGAAATTCCGGTTCTACCATGATTTTTTTTCCTTCCATCCACTGCCATCTTGGCGCATCTAATGCAGCTTGAGGATTCAAATGGAAGTCAATTGTGTTCATCACTACTTGCAAGTGACCTTGTGGTTGCATGAACCCTCCCATTACACCAAATGGTCCAACAGGCTTATTATCTTTCGTTAAAAATCCTGGAATAATCGTATGGTAGGTTCTTTTACCTGCTTGAAGCGCGTTGTCGTGATGTGGGTCTAGCGAAAAATTATGTCCCCTATTTTGCAAGGCAATTCCTGTTCCAGGTACAACGATGCCAGACCCAAATCCCATATAATTACTTTGAATAAACGATACCATATTCCCTTCATTATCGGCCGTAGCTAAATATACAGTACCACCCTTTGGTGGAGTGCCTGGCTCAGGGGTCAATGCTTCTTCTCCAATGTTCGATCTCCGTTGTGCTGCATAGGAATCAGATAATAATGCTTCGACGGAGTGCGACATATCTTTTTTATCCGTAATAAATTGTTGGCCATCTGCAAACGCTAGTTTCATTGCTTCCATTTGTTTATGAAAAGTATCCACAGTATCCCTATTATCAAATGTATAACCTTTGACAATATTTAATGCCATTAATGCGACTAATCCTTGGCCATTTGGAGGGATCTCCCACACATCATATCCACGATAATTTACAGATATAGGATCCACCCACTCAGGTTGAAAGGAGGCTAAATCCTCTTTCGTAATGAATCCGTCATACTTTTTCGAGAAATCGGCAATCTTATCAGCAATTTCGCCCTGGTAAAAGGAGGTTGCTTTTGTCTCAGCTATCGAGCGTAGTGTGTCTGCATGATCTTGTGAACGCCAAACTTCTCCAATTTCTGGTGCTCTGCCTTTAGGGGCAAATGTTTCAAACCAATGTTTAAATTCCTCACCAGTGAACACTTCTTTGTATTTTTTATAGGCGTTTTTCCAAAACTTACCTAGAATAGGGGACACGGGATAGCCATTTTCTGCGTAGTCAATTGCCGGCTTTAACACATCCGTTAATGGCAATTTCCCAAAGCGATCTGATAGCTCTGCCCAAGCACCAGGTGCACCTGGAACGGTTACAGGTGTCCAGCCAAACATAGGAATTTCCTCATGTCCTTTTTCTTTCACCTTTTCAATTGAAATTGTCTTTGGTGCAGGACCACTACTATTCAACCCATGCAACTTACCCTTTGTCCACACTAATGCAAAGGCATCACCACCAATTCCGTTTGAGGTTGGCTCTACAACAGTTAGTGTGGCTGCTGTTGCAATTGCAGCATCAATAGCATTTCCGCCTTTTTTCAATATATCTAACCCAGCTTGAGCAGCAAGGGGTTGGGATGTCGCTACCATTCCTTTGTTCGCTACTGTTGTCATGCGTTGTGATGAATAGGGATAACTCAAATGGTCAAATCCTTCCATGCAAACAACTCCTTCCTTTAACAAAATTATAATGCGTGTTAAAAAAGTCAGCAAATTAGAAGCAAGCAGGTCGAGGCGGCGCAGTTTTGAGTATCGCAGCGTATGCTTTTAATACGTGAGAAACGGAAAAACAAGCCAACGAAGAGATGCGCCGCTTATCATTTGTGACTTTTTAACATCCTAATTATACTTCGTGACAAGCAACAAAATGCCCCTCTTCCATCTCACGCCACTCCGGTCTTACTTGACTACACTTTTCCGTTGCAATTGGACAACGAGTATGAAACGGACAACCGTTTGGATAATTTGCTGCATTCGGTAATTCTCCTTCTAACCTGACTCGCTCCTTTTTTCTACCTGGTACTGGTCGAGGAATCGCAGACAAAAGAGCTTTAGTGTAGGGATGGAGAGGGTTTTTATATAATTGAGTTGAACTAGCTAATTCTGCAGTTGCGCCCAAATACATGACCAGTACTCGATCACAAACATTACGTACTACCCCTAAATCATGGGAAATAAACAAATAGGTTAGCTGATGTGATTGTTGAAGCTTTTTTAATAATTTTATAATTTGTGCCTGGACAGATACATCAAGTGCTGAAACAGCTTCATCACATACAATAAAAGATGGATTTAACGCGATCGCTCGAGCAATACCAATCCGTTGACGTTGCCCACCACTAAATTCATGCGGGTATCGTTCATAATATTCTTCTTTAAGACCTACTTCTGTTAAAAGTTCCCGTACACGTTGTTGCCTCTCTTTTTTTGGAATATCTGTATGAATGATAAACGCCTCTTCTAACGCGTCACCAATTCGTTGACGAGGGTTCAACGTTGCATAGGGATCCTGAAAAATCATTTGCATTTCTTTTTTAAATTTTTTTAAGTTTTTTTCAGGTATTCCACTGATTTTTTCACCACGAAATGAAATCGTTCCTTCCGTTCGTTCTTCTAAACCTAGAATCGTTCTTCCAAAAGTAGACTTCCCACAACCAGACTCACCAACGACTCCCAAAGTTTCTCCTTCATACACCTCTATGCTAACATCTTCAACAGCCTTCACACTTCCGATTGTACGTTTCAAAATTCCACTCTTTACCGGAAAGTACTTTTTCAAATTTTTTACTTCAAGAAGGGTTTGCTGATTCGACATTGTTGTTCACCTCCTGTAACCAACATTTAGACTGGTGTGTTTCTCCAACAGAAAAAGCTGGTGGTGATTGTTCCCGACATTTATCTGTAGCAAATGGACAACGAGGATGGAAGCGACACCCGTCTATTTTCTCATTTAAGTTTGGCAGCGTTCCAGGAATGGCATCAAATGTTTTACTTTCTTCATCAATGTTTGGCACCGATGCGAGCAACCCTTTCGTATATGGATGTTGAGGATCATTAAAGATGTCTTCCACATTACCGATTTCAACTACTTCCCCCGCATACATTACCATGACCCTGTCCGCAATTTCTGCAACAACTCCCATGTCATGTGTAACAAATACAACGCCCATATCCATATCTCTTTTTAAATCATCGATCAGGTCTAATATTTCGGCTTGAATGGTTACGTCCAACGCTGTCGTTGGTTCATCTGCAATTAGTAAGGATGGTTTGCAGGCTAGTGCCATCGCAATCATCACACGTTGTCGCATTCCACCACTCAGTTCATGAGGAAATTGCTTTAATTTTTTCACAGGATCAGGTATGCCGACTTCCTCTAATAGTTCGACAGCCTTCCTGCTTGCCTCATTTTTCGTCATATTCCGATGAATCATTAACGGTTCACGCAATTGATAACCAATCGTAAACACCGGATTTAACGCAGTCATTGGTTCTTGAAAAATCATCGATATTTGATTTCCTCGTAAGCGCCGTAACTGATCTTCTGTTTTGGTTGTTAGTTCTTCATCATTGAATAAAATCGAACCACCTGTTATTGCACCATTAGAAGGAAGTAATCCCATAATGGATAAAGATGTAATACTTTTCCCACAACCAGATTCACCTACAACACAAAGTGTTTCCCCTTTGTTCACTGAAAAAGAAACTCCCCGAACAGCTGAGAGGTTGCCCTCAGCTGTTCGAAATTGAGTAACTAGATCATTAACTTGAAGTAACTGTTCCATATTAACCCTACTCCCTGCTAACATTATAAAGTGACCATGTACCTGTTGGATCCATTTCTAATCCTTTAACACTCTTATCATAAGCCGCTGATACTACACCATGATTCATCGGAATCCAGACAGCGTCCTTTATTGCAACCAAGTTAGCTTGATTGAGTTTTTCTAATCGAACTGATTGGTCTACTGAAGTACGAGATTCCTCTACTAGTTTATCAAACTCTGGGTTGTTGTATCTCATTCTATTAGAAGATCCAATGTTGTCTGAATGTAGATTTGGATAAAGCAGTTCACTACCATCAGCTGTACTATTTGTCCAACCCAAGAAAGTCATTTCAAAGTTACCTTGAGCCGTTGTATCTAAGAATGTTCCCCATTCCATTGATTCAATTTCAACATTTAGTCCTACGTTTGAAAGCTGCGCCTGTACAATTTCTGCCATTTTCATGTAGCTACCAGTATTAGCAGCTAATAAGGTGATTTTTTGATCTGCATAGCCATTATCTTTTAAAAGTTGTTTTGCTTTTTCAGGATCATATTCATAACCCGCATCTTTTGCTTCTTCTTTATAACCAAATACTTTTGGTCCGATAATACTGTCGTTTTGAATACCCAATCCTTTCAACTGATCCACATATTCACCTGTATTAACCGCATATGCTACAGCTTTACGGAATTCTAGGTCATTGAAAGGTTCTTTTTCCATATTAAATCCTAAATAGTAGACTGGGGTTCCCTCTCTTTTTTGAATCTCTACACTATCAATCGATTCTAAACGGGATAATTGTTCAGATGGTACACCATCGATAAAATCTACTTCCTGTGTTTCAAGCATAGAAACTGCAGTAGAGTACTCAGGAACGACCTTCATTGTTACTGTTTCAAGTGTTGGTTCACCTTGCCAGTAGTCTGGATTCTTTTTCAAAGTTACTCGATCACCTTGTACCCACTCTTCAAAAACAAATGGGCCTGTTCCAACAGGTTCACTATTTATGTCGCCCTCTTTATCAGCTGTAGGACTAACAATGGATGCATTTTGGTGGGACAATGCTGCTAACAATGGACCATACGGATATTTCGTTTTAATTACTACTGTGTATTCATCTTTCACTTCAACTGATTCAACTGGTTCTAATAGAGATGCCCTTGGTGCAGCACGTTCTGGATCTTTAAACTGATCAAAGGTATATTTAACAGCTTCCGCATTAAAGTCGGTACCATCTTGGAACTTAATATCTTCTTTTAATTTAATTTCCCACGTATTTTCATCAGGAGTTTCATAAGACTCCGCTAATAGTGGTTCTATTTCCATTGTTTCTGGGTTTCTAGTAAATAAAGTCTCATATATTTGGCCAATCATAGCAGTTGATACAGAATCGTTTGTATCAATTGGTGATAAACCAACTACATCAGATGTTGCAGCATAGGTTATATCTTGTTTAACGTCTTCAGATTCTCCATTATTTGAGCTAGAAGCGCCTCCACTACACCCAGCAACTACAACAATAGCGAACGTTAGTAGTGCAAACAATACTACTTTCATTTTCTTTTTCATTATCATATTCCTCCTATTAGTGCGAGTTTGAACAATCTCTATTATATTAAATATTAATTATCTACATTCATATTCGGATCTAATGCATCACGTAATCCATCACCAACAACATTAAAAGCAAAAACGACGAGCATTATTGCAATACCTGGAACGATCGTCATGTGTGGAGCTGACCACATAAAGTCTTGACCCGCGGCAATCATTGCTCCCCATTCAGGAGTAGGTGGCTGTGCACCAAGGCCTAGAAAGCTAAGCGCTGAGGTCGATAGTATAGATGTTGCCATTCTCATTGTTGCAAATACAATAATCGGCGCTGTACAGTTTGGCAAGATGTGTTTTAATATAATTCGGCGATCACTTGCCCCAAGCGATTTCATTGCTAAAACGTATTCTTGCTTTTTGACGGATAAAACACTTCCTCGGACAATTCTTGCACAACCTGGTATTGACCAAATACTAATGGCTATCACGACATTCACTAGACTTGTTCCTAGCATCGCGATGATTAGCATTGCTAGTAAAATACCTGGGAAAGCAAATAGTAAGTCAACAAATCGCATGATCAATCCATCTAATTTTTTGTAATAACCAGCCAGTAATCCAAGGGCTATACCCCCAATTAAACCAATAACAACAGAAGTCACACCTACAATCAAGGATAATCTAGCACCAAAGACTAACCTCGACCAGACATCCCGACCATAATTATCGGTACCTAGCCAGTGCCCTTCTGACCCAACACTTAATTCGGTTTCAGAAAGATTCTGTTCCAATGGATCATAGCCTACGATTGCTGGGGCCGACACTGCCATTAATAGTTGGATCAAAATAACGATTAAACCAAACAGAGCTAATTTGTTTTTTACTAAACGTCGAAATGTTTGAATAAATCGACTTTCCTTTTTCTTATCTTTTCCAATCTTTTTATCCGCAATTGCTTCAGAAGCCATTTCACCACCCTCCTTCTAATCGTAGCTAATCCTTGGATCAATAACAGAATAAATAATGTCCACAATTAAATTAACGACAACGAATAATGCTGCAACTAGTAAGACCGTGCCTTGTACCATCGGGAAATCCCTTGCGGCTATTGCATCAATCATCAGTCTTCCAACACCGTTAATAGCAAAAACCTGTTCTGTAATAATGGTTCCTCCCAATAAAGCGCCAAAATTCATGCCTATTACAGTGATAACAGGAATCATTGCATTTCGTAACGCATGAACCCAGATGACCGTTTTTTGTTTGACACCTTTGGCTTTTGCAGTTCGAATGTAATCCGCACGAATCACCTCAAGCATCGTTGATCGGCTCATTCTTGCAATCATTGCAGCAGAGGCCGTACCAAGAGTTATGGCAGGTAATATAAGCTGTTTCATTCCTTCTATCGTATAAAAAGGAGCGTTCAAGCCTCCAACCGGGAACCAACCAAGTGTAACGGAGAACAAAAGGATTAACATCGTTCCAAGCCAAAAGTTTGGAATAGATATCCCAGCTAAAGCAACAGTTGTACTGGATATGTCGAACCATGAATTTTGCTTTATTGCCGATATGATACCTGCAGAAACACCTAAAATAACTGCTACAACCATACTTGCAATTGCAAGATTTAAAGTGTTTGGAAATCTAGTAAATATGGCGTCTGAAACCGATTGATTTGTTTGAAAAGAGTAGCCTAGATTCCCTTGAACAACATTTTTCATATAATCAAAATATTGAACAAGAACAGGTTTGTTTAAGCCTAAGTCTTCCCGAATAGCGGCAATATCTGACTCACTTGCCGTTGGCCCACCGATGACAGAAGCTGGATCTCCAGGTGCGAGATACATTGACATAAATACAATGAAAGAAATCCCAATTAATAGTAAAACGAGTTGAAAAAAACGTCGAATGATTAAACCAATCATTAATACCCCTCCTTCCCATTCACAGCTACTTAACAAATGTTAATGTAATACCCTGTCTAACACCCCTCATAATTAAATAATGAGATACATAATATCCATTTGTTAATAAACAAATTGTTTTTACTTAACAAGTGGATTCGTATACTCTATGATTATAATGCAATATTCAGATAAAAGAAAGACTTTTTAACACATTTCAAGATATTGGTTCTATTCTCATTTTTCAGAAATTTTGTTGCGGATTTTGTACTATTTTAGTATAATTTCTTTTTATTAGGGGCTTGTATTGAATTTATGCGAGGAGTTTTAGATATGAAAATAGACGACACAGATAAAAAAATATTGGAATTACTTATTGCGGACGGAAGAATATCTTATACAGATATTGGGAAGAAATTAGACCTTTCTCGTGTATCTGTTCGTTCCCGTGTAAACCAATTGATGGAATGTGGTATAATTGAAAAATTTTCATGTGTTGTAGATAGTGAAAAGGTAGGGAAAAAAGTATCTGCTTTTTTTGAGGTGGATTGCGAACCAGGTAGCTTAGTGGAGGTAGCCGAAAACCTAGTTAATAACCCGTTTGTTGCAAGCTGCTATCAAATGACAGGCCCCAGCACATTACACATGCACGTACTAGTTGATGACTTTGTTCAATTAGAGAACTTTATAAATAATGAACTCTATGCATTAGAAGGTATTTCACGAGTGGAAAGCCACATCTTATTGCGCCGTTTCAAAAGCAGAAGTGGTCTTAAACTTTAAATGCATGTTTAAAGTAGCTCGTTGGAAAAGTAAAAAAGATGGGATTGGTGATCCCATCTCTCTTACTTTTCATTCGCTTCCTTTGTATCCAATGGTTTCAAACTTGCTTCAATTTGCTCTCTTTGGTCTTCAAAAAATGGTGGAAGTGCTAAGCTTTCACCTAAATGATTAACATCCTCATCTGTTGCAAATCCGGGTCCATCTGTTGCAAGTTCAAACAGTATGCCATTTGGCTCTCTAAAATAGAGGGATTGGAAATAGAATCGATCAACAAGACCTGAGTTCCCTATTCTGGCGGCTTTCAATTTTTTTGCCCATTCCGCCAATTCCTCCTGGTTTTCCACGCGAAACGCCACGTGATGGACGCTTCCTCTACCAGGTCGCTCTCGCGTGAGATCTAGTCTCTCTTCGACGTGGACCTCTGCACCCGTTCCACCTTCCCCAGTTTCATATACCTGGATGTCTGGTTGCCCTTCTATTGGGGATGGATAGCTCCATGCGTCCCGAAATCCTAGGAAATCCTTTAAAAAAGACACGGTAGTCTCTTTACTTTGAACTGTTAGTTTAACAGGACCTAGGCCTATAATACCCTTGTCTTGTGGAACTGGACTCTTAGCCCATGGCTTACCAGCCTTAACGCCACTATCCTTTTCATCTGAAACGAGTAATAGGCGTTGCCCTTCAAGATCCTGGAATGGCAAAACAGCTCTTCCATTTTGATCTTGAATACCGTCATGCTTTACGTTGTGATCCTCTAAACGCTGCACCCAATAACGAAGGGCTGCGTCGTCTGGAACACGCAAGGAAGTAAAAGAAATACTATTATTTCCCTCATACGTATGACCTGCACGCGGGATTTCAAAAAACGTCAAGTCCGTTCCAGGGTTACCTTTTTCATCTGCATAAAATAAGTGGTATACACTTGTATCATCTTGATTAACTGTCTTTTTAACAAGGCGCATTCCGAGTACCATCGTATAAAACGCATAATTGTTTTTTGCATTTGCCGTTATTGCAGAAACGTGATGAATCCCTTTAAGCTTCATCCTTTTTCCTCCTCGTTTTTGCCGTATCAATCATATGTGCACCAGGCTCAATGAATGCAATCCCTAGTGCAACATCAGAATCGTCTTCACGGCTTCGTGCTTCATCCACATAATGATGCAATACAGACCATTAACGACTAACAATATTGAATTAAATCATTTATCTTGAATTCAAGATAATAATAAAACATCTCTTGCTATTTGTCAAGAGAACGTGATCCTAACAGTTTGTTTTTGGTTTGTCGTCTATAACATTACCATAAATTTTATTATATCTTGATTTTTACATTCAATTTTGGGTGATGAACTATAACCATCAAAGAGACTGTTATACCAAGGATACTAAAGGTTGAACTATTAAGTTATGAATAATCCAGGATACAAGAAGGTCAATTTTTCCATTCTAGATGAATTGCTACTAACACCATTAAAGGGTAATGAAGCACGTGATTTATTGGAAAGGTATTTCTTACTTTAATAGTGGCTTGAAAAAGTAAGAATGGTCTCCGTTTCCGTTTGTCATGGGTGACTCATTTTCATGTCACTGATGGCACAAAAAAATGGCATAGCCAGCTCAATTAAATGGCAATATTCACACCTATTCGTTTATTATTGCAAAACAAAAACTTTCTTAAAGTTATAAATAGATTGTATTTGGGAAATACTAAAAAAAATTGCGTTTTGCTCTCCGCCAGCACCCCTCTTATTAGAGTGTAAATGGATATTAATCCAGATTTTTTCTAACCTGCATTCCCGAAATTTATAACGAGGATTAGTGGTAAAAGTCTTTATTTACAAGGTTTATAATGATTTTTCTTCATAATAACTAGTTATATATTTCTAATTTATAACGTGTGCAAGGTCCTTTGTTCTCAAGGGTTTTGAAGATCCTCGTTATACAATGGGAATCCAGGTTCTAACGTGCTTAAATAGACCAAAAAGGCTTGAGATATTCTTTTTTAGGGTTATCCCTTAATCAACACAATCCAAAGATAGGAGTTCTGAAATGAAAAATATTTACGCTTTTGAAGAGGAAGAAAGTTTTGAAAAGTTTAAGGATACGATAGAAAGTTTCAGTGAGCGATTAAAGAAGTACCAATTCATATTGGAAGAATACTATGCTTTAAATGATTTGCCCAAAGGTATCGTTTGGACATCAGAAGAATTAGCCACGAGAGTGTTTTCTGATATTCCATTACCAGCTTATACTAATGAAAATTTAATCTATATTACTCCTGATTTATCAGCCTGGAGGAAGTTATTTATTAAACAATTAGGTGATTTTAAACAATCGAAGATTGTAAATTTTTATAGAAATATTTCTGAGAATCACTTATTTACTATTTTAGCGCATGAACTTACCCATCATTCCGATTTATTTTTAGATGAATTCGATGATGATAGAGCAGATAGTATATGGTTTGAGGAAGGAATGTGTGACTATTTATCGAGGAAAATTACTTTAGGTGAAAAAGAGTTTAATGAAATTACAAATGTAGAGAAGAATTTAGTTAATTTTTTCAAAGACAAATATGGCAATCATTCTTTGGATAACTTCGGAAGTGAATCCTATTATGGTAGTTTATCTAGCATTATGTTTGATTACTGGCGTAGTTTCCTAACAGTGAAGTATTTAGTTGAAGTACGATCTAATAATGATATAAGGCAAGTTTTTGATGAATATCACAACTGGGATAATAAAGGTAGAAAAATTCCATTAACAGAGTATTTTAATTTAAATCTAAAAACACCTTAATTCGACTTCGGCATTGACTAGGCAAACAAAATCCCGAAAAGTAGCATAAGAACAGTGTTTTGCGGGATTTTAAGAAAAAAATGGTGTGTTACTATGATTTTGGCTGGATATCATAGACCTTTGGAGGAACCCCAGCGTCAAGTGCTGCAAGGATTTGATGCTCTTCATGGTTTTTTTAATATCTGAAAACCCGACTCAACCTCAATGACTGCTTGTAACCTAGTGCAATGTCTTCCACGGACAACGTGTCATCCAATGTACGAATGAGATATTTACTATCGTAACGCTCTACATCGCGAACGGCTTGTTTATTTAATTTCAACTAACAATCTTTTAACTGAGGGAGATAACGCCCAAACAACTTATGGGATCTAAGTGCTCAGACTGCTTTGGTGTGCTGTTTCTCAGGCAATTAACGAATACCTTCTAATTCCTGATTTAGTTGTTCGATGATCTGATCACACGTCCTATTTTCCAACCCACAAGATCATTTTTGATTTCTTCAACCACGGTCATATCCATGGTGTTGCCAGGCCACACCCAACATTTAATCGGGATGCCTTCACGGGTCACAGCCATGCCAATGACCACTTGAAGGAAGATCTGGACGCTTGTCCTTAGAAACAGCCTAGCTTTCGAAGATTTTCATCGTCTGGAGCCTCGGAAGGCTCTACCTTAAAATAAGAGGATGTTGTGTCAAAATAAATAAGATCGACCTCAAGATTCATAAGATCTGCGGTGGCGTAGTACACCTATTCTTCCAAAGTTTCTTTGACCTCCAGTAAAACATTCCATCGTCCGAATAAGTTGATGCGAAGAAACTTCCCTGAGACCAGAAATATCCACATCATCTTGAATCCAGTCTTCTATTGGCGCGATGACTCGTTGGGATAAGGGAACGATTGGAAACCATCGCAAAGATGAAACGTTCAATTTCTGTTTGATGATTCATATCTTTGAGTAGCTTTTGAATAATCTCATCCAGACCAAGCTTGGTCCAAATTTGATTTAAAATCCAAGCATCACCCAACCTTTTACTTGCTTTAAAAGAAAATCAGCTGTTACGCCAACCCCTTCTTTTGCTTTCAACGCTTCCTCTGGTTAAAGGAATCGAATGATACTATTGGCCAGTCGTTCTAGTGCAACGCGATCCATTTCATCTTCGCGCCCAAAAGAATAGGTCACCTTCGCTTTTGCATTTTTGGCCATCGAATCCCATTCATTATGAGCAAGTTGAAGATTGGCGACTTGGGACTTGGGTTCCATTTTTATTTATACGGGTTACTCATCTTAAGTACATACCTATATTATACTGTATAATACCATATCTCTGTAAAGGTGAGTTATCCACAAATGTGTGCCTATATAAATTTTGCATTTACTAGGTGTTCTGTGGATAAACTCCCGAAATAATCGGGTTTGTGGATAAATATGATTTTAAAATATGCCCATTACTGTCGAACTTGAGTTTAATTTTATAGTTATTTCGTTAAAGGTGACTTTAATTGATAATTGATAAAAATTAAGTATTGAATCAACATAACCACCAATTAAAAAAAACGAAATCTGCAACAATTTATGTCTTTATTATTTTGTAAATTCTCTTAAACGTGTTTCCAGTTCCACCGTTCGCTTTCCCAGGAGGTAGATGAGCTTCTTCTATTGGTATATATTTAGTTCTTGATATGAAAAGTATTGCGTAACCTCTCCTTCCCTATTACTAGAGCTGAAGCACATTTAGTGTTTGCTCTCTTCCTTATAACTGTAGACTGATGGCGCTTGCTACTATGACTTTTTAACCCAACTATTTTACATACCTACATGCGAACCCAATAAAGAAAAAAGGATAAAATATGTAAATTCTCCCTATGAGAAAATTTAAATCTGTGCTTTCTGTAGTATGTTAATAAGCTCTCTAGGAGATGGAAGAGCGCTATCTATTTCAACTATGGAATTATCATATGCTTCGACACCTTTTTTTCTTTTATTTATAAACTGATGTCCTTTGTCCTTAAGGTAATTCACATTATCTTGAACTACTTGATTATCCCACATTGTTTGATTCATATTTGGAGCAAATAATATTCTGCCTTGGTAGTTTAAAACTGCTGAAGATAATAAATCATCAGCTATTCCATTAGATATCTTGCCTAACATATTTGCACTGACAGGCATTATTATGAAATGATCACATTCTTTTCCTAGTTTAACATGATCAACACTAGTGGTGGTTGCGTTAAATAAACCTGTGTGTAGACTATTACAGTAATATTTTAAAGTTTCATACGCAATAAATCTCTTAGCGTTTTGAGTAAGTATAACATTTACCTCATATAATCTACTTAATAAAATTACATAGTTGTCTATATTGCTTGCTCCAATAGTTCCGCATACTCCTAATGTTATTTTTTTCATTTTTAAATCACCCTTTTTTGATTTACTTGATTTTTCGGAATTTTTATTCTACAATAATTACCATATCACAGGAAAGGGGTGAAATAAATGGAAAAAGAAAAAAACTTTGATGCAGAATTGATTCTGAACGAATTGTTAGCTGAGGATGATGAGTTTAGTTCAGTTGAACTCATGGTTGATAAGCCTTGCTAATACTCAAGAATAGCTGAGTGCATACTTGCGCTCAGCTACTCTGCAAAGAAAGTTGGTGATGATTTGCTATGTTAAAAGAAATATCAGAAATTCTTTCTGATAAAAAATTTAGAGAATCATTGTTCAGCATAGAAACCCCAGCGTATATCTATCATTTAGAGATATTAGAGTTTATTCTAAAAAAGTTAGAAGCGGATATGAAATCAATGAATAACCTTAAATTGTATTACGCAGTTAAGGCAAACTCAAACACAGAAATTATCCAATTTCTACATTCTTTTATTGATGGAGTAGATGTTGCTAGTATTTATGAATATAAACTTGCTAAAGAAATATTTGATGATAAGGAAATTTCAATCACAGGACCTAGTTTTACAAAATTTGAGATAGAAAAATTTTATAATAACAACAAAATCTTTGACTTTAATTCAATCTCACAACTAAAAGGCTGTAAAGACATTGTTTTTAATAAAACAATCGGTATAAGAATAAACATTCCCTATAACTATAAAAATAATGATATAGAAAGTAGATTCGGAATTTCTTTAACAAATAGTAATTTTTTTGAAATATTGGATAATTTAAATACCCAATTAGTAAGAGTACACCTACATAGTGGAGAGAAAAATCGGAATTATTTCAAGCATTTGAGAAATCAATTAAATATATTAAAAAAAAGAGGCTTACTTTCAAATATCCAAGAAGTAAATTTAGGTGGAGGATTATTAGATCTGATTTTGAAAGATAATATGCCCTGGCTCATTAAAGAGATAAAAGAAATTCAAAGAGATTTTTTCGAAGATAAAAAAATAAATTTTATAATTGAACCAGGGGGAGGGTTAATACATTTATGCGGAATTCTCATTACAAAAGTTATTAGCGCAGATTACTATGAGGACATAAATAATATTGTAGTGGATACATCCTCTTATAATTTGAATCATTGGTTTAAGCCTAAATTATTAACCCATACATCCAATAACCATAGTCGCGTTAAGACAAATATTTACGGAACAACTTGTTATGAAGGTGATTATTTTAGTCTTGAAAGAATTACGAAAAAATTAAGCATGAAAGACAAATTATTATTTTATCCGGTTGGAGCATATTCGAAAAGTAACCATACAAAATTGCATGGTTTTTCTTTTCCAAAAGAGTACTATTTTTCCAAAACAAATATCTACGAAGGTGATGAAGTTGCATCGTATATTAGTACAGCTAATGAAAGATTTGGTGAATAATCAAGAAGAAATACTTGAAAATCAACATGATGAATATATTGATCTAGTAGAAATCTCTAATAAATTGTTGGGTAAGTCGTATTCTAATAGTTTCTCTATTAACACTCGTAAGGATATTGATAGCTTAGTAAATAATGAAAAAACAATTGATAAATATATAGATTTTATTAGAGAAAAATGGCAAGAAAGGGTCTTTTACCATACTTACAAGTTTTATAAATCCCCAGAATATGGTCAGTTAAAGTGGACAATTGATGGTAGAAAAATAGATTTTGAATATGAACGTACCCTAAATCCACTAGAATTAGAAGAAAAAATACATAAATCATACGAGGATTATGAGGGTTTCTCTATATTATTCTCCAACGGTATGTCTTCCTTAAAAGCCGTTTTCTCTGTTATTACAAAATTACTTGGGCATAAATCAGACGAGATTAAAGGCCTTTCAATGTTCGGTTATTTTGAATCAATATCATTATCGTTGGAATATCGCAAGTTTCTAGATATGGACTATATAATAAATGAAGATGATTATTCTAAATATGATATTGAAAAGTACGATTTTTTTATTATAGAACCGGTTCGCACGACATTTTACCTTAATATAACTAATATAGAAAAATTTCTTATTGATTTGTCTAATTTCAACGACAATAGTTTAAAAATGGTCGTATTTGATTCTAGCTTGCTTGGAGAATATTTTAATATCTTCGCTATTCTTGATAAACTAAAACGCAAAAAAAATCTTATTATTATTAATATTAGATCTGGTTTAAAATTGGATCAACAAGGAATGGAGTTCAGTAATTGTGGCTTAGCTAATATTTATATAGAGAAAAGTTCTTCGAAAATAAAAGATTACATTCAAAAATATATGATTAAATATAGGAAAATTACAGGAACAGGATTATCTTTTAATGAAGTATGTCTATTAGATAATGATGTTTGTTTTACCGACAAAAGTTATGCGGAAAAGATCTTAAATAACAATCGGGACTTTTGTGAGCGCCTTATAAAAACAAAGAAAGGAACAGTATCCGAAATTATCTACCCATATAATAGACAAAGAAATGACATATATAAAACACCTTATCTATTTTTAAAATTAACTAAAGATAATAGAGAAGAGTACGAGAAGTTATTTTCCATAATAAAATCTTCTTTGGAACATTTCAACCTTAATTTAATATCAAGGAACAGCTTTGGATTTCGAAATATAACATTAGAATATTTTATGAATTTGGAAGATAATTCTTTGGTGTTTAAGTTTGCTGTAGGAAAATTAAAAGGGATTAAATATTATATAATTTTGCTATTACTAAATAATATATTATCAACTAATCAGATAGAATTTGATAGATTATATACTGATTTAGTGAGCTTGGAGGATAAAAATGAGTTTGAGAAGTAACAAAAATTTTAAGTCAGTCTTTGCTTTGGGGTTATTTACTAATATTGGAGATAGTTTGTTTTTTATTGTAACAATGTGGTATATAGCCAATAATTCTAGTATTTCATTATATGCAGGAATAGCAGTATTTTTGTTTACATTACCAGAGACCTTGCTAATTTTTTTAGGGCCTTTTATTGATAGGTTGAATCCTAAAATAATATTAATTGTATCCACTTCTGGACAAATTATCGTGCACATAATTATCGTTTTATTATTTTTAACAGGTTTGGTTACTATACCAATTTTACTAATATCATTATTACTATCCGCCTTCTTTTCTTCTATCACCTATCCAGTTGAAGAAACAATCCTTCCTCAAATTGTTGAAAATGATGATCTTGTGAAGGCAAATTCATTTTTTAGCGTAGCGTATAAGTTATCAGATTCATTATTTGATGGTATAGCAGGCATACTGTTGGTTGTAGGTACGGCATCTCTACTATATGAAATTAATCTGTTAATTTTTGTTTTACCTTTAATCATGCTTAAATTTTTGAAATTTAATTTGCAGACAGAGAATCCAGAAAAATTTAATATAAAATCTTATAAAAAAGACTTAAAAGAAGGTTTATCATTCATTTTGCATTCTAAGATTAAGTTAATGTTAATTCCCTTGGCTTTTCTTAATTTTTTTACAGCAATAAATATAGTAGCATTACCTTATTTTGCAAATGAATTATCTGATTCCCCCGCAACATATGGATTTCTGCTAGGTTTTAGTGGAGCAGGTAGTATGTTGGGTGCAATTATTGTGAATAAGATAGAAAAACGTTTACTTCCAGGAAAGATATTAGCTTTTGGATTATTATTTAATGGACTTATGTGGTTCTTTATGATAATAAGTACGGTTCCTTACCTGGCGTATCTCTTTATATTTTTAGCAAACTTCTGTATGGGTGGATACAATATAATATTTGCATCCTTATTCCAAGTAATGACTCCATCTAATCTATTGGGAAGGATTAATACCTGTGTTGACTCCGTTATAACAGTAGCTATGCCAATAGGTGCATTATTAGGAGGAATATTGATAGAGATATTATCTCTCAAAATAGTTATGTCATTAAATGCGATTGCTCTAGTAATAACAGGCATTATATATTTCTCAAATAAGACTGTTTATAACCTCAAAAAAATTGAAACGATAAATCCAGTTAACACTGATGGTCACTTAAAAGCTACTAGGTAAGAAAATAGGACAAAAAAGCAAAAACAAACAACTATAATTATGCAACATCATTAGGGATAGATTTTAACATATTTTACATAGACTATCCCTCCTCAACCAATTAATGATTACTCAACTTTTGCACCATAATTAGGCTTATAACCCTTGACATACCTTGAGGTAAACCAAACCAACTATGCTGCCTGTGCCTTAAATTCATCATCATGAAGAAATGTATTCTTCTACGATAAAAATACAACAGTTATAGGTAAGGGAAGTAATAATATTAACGACATACAAGAAAAGCAAGTCGTAAGATTATGGGTTTCACTTGTAGAAGGAAACAGATTAGCTATAAAAATAAAGGTAGTATCAAAGTAGAGTCAATAGTTTAATAAAGCTTTCAGTGGTCGGGGTCCTGCACCAACCACCGAAGCTAAGAAGTGACACGGGCGTCAAGGGCAGGCGGCTATGTGTGGCTTTATTAAGTTCTAACTAAAAAGTAGATCTGATTATGTCATAAATGGTATAAATGGTTCTATTTTATGGCTTTGTTGCAGGGGATCACCGGGAATGGCCGACAATTAAAAAGCAACTTTCCACCCATCAGTGGTTCGCCGTGATGTTACTGGCGAGGATGACAAAATTCATCACATCAGGGTCTCTGGTACTCCACAAACAGCCAATCACGATATTTACAAAAAGTTGTGGTTGAAGGATCCTTTAAAAAGAGGACACAGAATTATCGGAAAAATATTGCAGTGACCAAATAAAGCTTATAAATACCGATGCGACGGAATTTATAAGCTTTATTTTCGAAACTTAGAGCCTCATTAATATTCTTTTGAGAAATTTTTTGTACTTCTTACCGTATCAATAGGGCGAACGGATTGTTCAATTTGTTCCCGTTTTGATTCTAAAAATGGAGGTAAGGATAATTTTTCTCCTAGCGTTTCATAAGGTTCATCCCCCAAAAATCCTGGTCCATCTGTTGCAAGCTCAAATAAGATTTGTGGTGCAACTCTTGTGTATAATGATTTAAAGAAAAATCGGTCCACGTATCCAGACGTTTGGAATCCGAAGCTTTGCATCCTTTGATCCCATTCATCTAATTCAACACGGTCTTCAATACGGAATGCTGTATGATGGACCGTACCAAAACCTTGACGAGCTTCAGGAATAACGGCATTGTGCTCCACAATGACCTGTGCTCCATTTCCACCTTCACCGACTTCAAATAAATGGAATGATCCTTCTTTATCTATTTCTTTAAACAATAGTACTTTTTCCATCATTTCTTTAAAATAAGCAAATTCCGCAATGCGAACAAAAATTGGCCCTAAACCAGTAATCGCATATTCTGTTGGGACTGGACCATTTCTCCAAGGAATACCTGATTCAACACCTTTATTGTACTCATCTGAGATTAATTGGTATTTTTGATCATCAAAATCAACGAAGGAAAGGGTCTTTTTCCCAAATTGTTCTTTAACCCCTGTGTGCTTTATCTCCAGTCGATCAAAACGTTTTACCCAATAATCAAGTGCCTCATCACTTGGCACACGAAATGATGTTTTTGAAATCTCGTTTGTGCCATGAACGCCTTTTGGAATGCCTGGAAAATCAAAGAAAGTCATATCTGTACCTGGGTTGCCTGTCTCATCAGCAAAAAACAAATGATACGTTTGGATATCATCTTGATTGACAGTTTTTTTCACTAGACGCATGCCTAATACATAGGTGAAAAATTCATAGTTCTTTTCTGCGCTACTCGTAATGGCTGTAACGTGGTGTATTCCTTTTAATTCGTTCACTTTACATTCCTCCAACTGAGCCATATGTGTGTTATTTGTAGTTAATGGGCGTTTTCAAAAAATTTCTCTGCCTTTTCTAAATAGGTCTCTTGATCAGGTGTCAAATCATATTCCTCCTCAATTGCATCCACAGGGCACACTGACTTGCATGCACCGCAATCAATACAAATGTCTGGATCTATATAAAATTGATCAGGGCCTTCTACGATACAATCGACTGGACAGACTGTTACGCATTCAGCCGCTTTTTCATTTTGGCAAGGACTTGTGATAACAAAAGCCATACATCATTACTCCTTTATGAGGTTGTTCAAAAAGTCACCAAATGATAAGCGGCGCATCTCGGGCCCACACGATGTGGGTCATGCAGGCGTTGCCACAGGACGTGGCGGTCTTAGCCTGTATTCCTTAAATGGCTTGTTTTTCCGTTACTCACGTATTAAAAGCATACGCTCCGTTACTCAAAACAGCGCCGCCTCGACCTGCTTGCTTCTAATTCGTCGACTTTTTCAACACGTACTTTATGTTGTTTCTTATACCCGATTAAATACCATATTATTTGTCGGTGCAAGGGATGTGCTTTTCAAACGATAAAGAAAGCTACCGAGATGATCTCGGTAGCTTTCCATTTAAATAAGCGTTTGGACACGCACTTAAAATAGAAATTCGTCTGGGTTTGGTCCTACCCGCTCATCCTTGTTCAAACGATCGATACGTGCCATGTCCTCTTTTGTCAATTCAAAATCAAAGACAGAGGCGTTTTCAACGATCCGGTGTTCTTTTATTGATTTCGGAATGGTCACCACTTCATTTTGTAAATCCCAGCGAATGATAACTTGTGCAGGAGATTTTCCGTATTGATTTGCTATCT
This sequence comes from Terrihalobacillus insolitus, assembly GCF_028416575.1. Lineage (GTDB taxonomy): Bacteria > Bacillota > Bacilli > Bacillales > Amphibacillaceae > Terrihalobacillus > Terrihalobacillus insolitus. Next base: position 45,604 of record NZ_JAMQKB010000006.1, read on the forward strand.
CTTTTATTACAGGTTCATCTAAGAGCTGCCCTTGTTTTAAAGGTGACCACGCTTCAAGCTGGATTTCTTCTTTTTTGCAATAGGCATGAAGCTCTTTTTGGGCTAGGTGTGGGTGATATTCTACTTGGTTTACCATCGGCTTGATTTCTGCATCTTCAATCAAATCTTCTAAGTGGTGAACGTGAAAGTTGCTAACTCCAATGGCACGGATTTTGCCTTCTTTATATAGTTGTTCAAGTGCTTTCCATGTTTGCTTGTATTTATCTTTACCCGGCCAATGAATGAGATAGAGATCAAGGTAGTCCAGCCCAAGCTTAGTGAGGCTTGTTTCAAAGGCTTTCAATGTTGCATCATAGCCTTGATCATCGTTCCATACCTTAGATGTAACAAATAGTTCCTTGCGACTGATCCCTGATTCTTTGATTGCCTGCCCAACACCTTCCTCATTTTTGTAAACAGCAGCTGTATCAATACTAATATAGCCATGTTTAAGGGCTGCTTTTACAGATTGGATCACTTCCTGACCATCTTCTACTTTAAAAACACCTAATCCTAGCCTTGGCATTTCAACGCCATTATGTAATGTTGTGGTAGACTTTAATCCGTTTGTCATGACGACATTCCTCCTCTTTTTTTATTATACAAAAGATGCTTCCGCATGAGAATTAGTCTGTTTCGGTTGTTGTTACTTTCTTCAACTCTTCCCCTAGAAATCTCGCTACTTCCAGCATGCCGTATTTTCCTGCGTGCTTTTCTGCATCCGCATTGTAATTCGTATTTGTGTTAACATCATACGTGTAGACTTGCCCTTGGTCGTTTCGGATGAATTCTATTCCTGCTATCTTAATGTTGTTATGGCTGAGGAAAGCTTCGTAGCTTTGAATAAGATGTTCATCTACTTGATCGGTCACTTGAAACTTTGGCTTTTCTGGAACTTCCTCTCCAACTCGGCAATACAAATCATCTATTTGACAAGCGTCAGCTGGACATAGCTCAAAACCATCAGAGGTATCTACCTTAACTGCATAAACAAACTTGCCGTCAACAAACTCGCACCGAGTAATAAAAGGTTCTGGAGCCTGGATATATTCCTGTATTAATGTAATCCCATCAACTGGTAGCTCGAAGTCTGGACTTTCAACATACTGACGCAGTGTTTCAATGGAGTGGAATAATTGAACCCCTAGACCCTTCCCTGCCCGATTATGCTTCGTAATAAAGGAAGACACACCTATTTTTGCAGCCGCTTCTATTATTTGTTCTTTTCCAACAGCTGCAATCGTTTTTGGAGTTCGAACCCCTTGCTGATTTAATGCCATATATTGATTTATTTTACTTACTTCTAATCGGAGTGCATGACTTCCATTTACAACAAGGCGGCCATGTCTTTCTAGCCAGGATAACACTCCCTCCGTTAATTCAGGTGCAAATCGATGATCTCTCGTATGCGAAGAAGCACTAATTCTATTATAAAAAACACCGTCAGGCGGAGCCTCACTAAGGTCAATCGTTCCTTGGTCGAGAAACCACTCCTCATATGGCAGACCGAGCTCCTCCAATCGTTTCGTTAAATGCACCGTCCATTCCGTATTTTCGTGTAGCACATAGATTTTACTCACAGTACTTTCCCCTCTTTCTCTTTATCATGGATCCGCTTATTTCTTTTTTCTTCCACTAAAGGCATAACATCCTCTGAAAAGCGCTTCATTTCAGCAAGCTGTGGTGAAAACTGGAGTAACAACAAGTCTAATCCAGCCTGTTCATAGTTCAGAATTTGATCTGCTATTTGGGATGGTGTACCTATAAGGTTAGGACGCAAGCCTCGATTGGAAACAGAGTAATCATTCAGCTTCACTTGTTGCTCCAGCTGTGATTTACTGACAAAATCTTTATATCCAACATATCCACTTGTATCTTTTACATCTGTTATTCGTTTCCATTCCTCCAAAGCTTCTTCCTCTGTGTCACGACAAATCACATATGCCGCCATGCCGAATGATTGAAACGGAGATTTTCCTGCTTGCTTGCGCCGATTTTTCATATCTGCGACTTTCACTTCTATTTCCTCCACAGTTCCACCATGCATTACATATGCATCACAGGAATGAACAATCGTATCCTTGCCACGTTCACTCTCTCCACCAGCATATAAAATTGGATTTGGTCGTTGAACAGGCTTAGGCTGTAAATGCGCGTTCTTTACCGTATAATATTTACCGTCATATGTGAATGTGTCCTCAGACCACATCCCCTTCATTACATCTAGAAATTCCTTGGTACGATCATACCGCTCATCATGGGCTGTAAAAATACCGCCGTATTGACGTGCCTCTTCCTCCCACCATGCTGAAACAACATTAAGTGTGAATCTTCCATTACTAATATGATCAATATTTGCCGCCATTTTTGCTGTAACAGCAGGGTTGTGGAAGCCTGGTCTTACAGCAGCCATTATTTCTATTTTTTCCGTTACAGCTGCAAGTGCAGCTGCGGTTGACCATGCTTCTAAGGAGTCATGCTCCACACCTTTTATGTCATTTAAATATAGCTCGGCAATGAGTGTCGTATCAAAACCCCACTGTTCTGCTGACTGTAAGACTTCTTTTGCATAGTCAAATGTTGGTGGCATTTGCTCATTATCCACATTTCTTAGCCAGCCTCCAAAAATCGGCAACCAAAATCCATAGTTCATGTATGTTATCTCCCCTTGATATGAATAATCCATATTTTAAATACACATAAATCATATCAGATAACTAGGAATTTGTTCAATGGATTTGCGCATAAATTTTTGGTTCGGTACACGAGCTGCATGGCTTTAAAAAGAACTTTTTCATAGTGGTAGCGAACTCGTTTCAGCAAGCTAAAACATCTGATTGGAAGTTCCCACCTACGCTTCGCTTAGAGGTGGGGGTCTAAAACCCTAAAACCATTTTAAAATTAATGTTGTTATGGCTCAGGAAAGCTTCGTAGCTTTGAATCATCTACTTGATCGGTCACTTGAAACTTAGCCATAGTTGTTTCTTATCTTGTATAGAGTAGGATGAGGTAACGTATTCCTTCCAATCCTTTAACAGCTAGTTCAGCGTAGTCCTTACGCTAGGCGCGACTGCCCGTCGCACTTCATTATTCTTTTGTTGAAAGTTTATCGCGGTCAACCGCTTCTGGTGGTTGTTCCATCCATCCATGGTCAATCATAATGTTAGCACCATCTTCAACGTATAACGAAACATCCAATAAGCATCGCGCATACAAAGCTCCAATATCCCTTCTTCCATTAAGCGATGCTCCATTTGCATATTCTCTAATTTTCATTGAGAACATATCAATTTTATGAAAGACCATGAGTTTGTCTGAGAATGGTGGTGTAGTAGAAGTAGTTACCAAATGGTCTATCAATGAAGGTGATGGTAAATTATCCTCTGTTAATTTATTTGACAGCTTTTCAATATGCTTTTTATTGATAGCTTCCCCACGTTCTAAAAAGTTCCTCACTTGTTTATGTCTTACTCCTTGCCTAAAACCAATAATCAATGCCTTACTTGTTATGTCGTTGTTTAAATTATCAAAAAGATGAGCAATTTCTAAGCCGTGAAGGGGTCTAACTTCTCCAAGATAACCGTGCAAGAAACTCTGTTTTTTAACGAAATCAACTTCTTTAGGAGTAGAAATAATTGGTGCATTCATTAACTTACCTTTTGCTTTTAAGACATCTTGTACATCTACGATTAACTTAACACTATCATTTAAACAACGTACAAAGAAATCTTTGATATCTTTCCTCGTAACAATCGGTATAGCCGCACTATAAATACTTACTCCTGCTTTTCCAATGTATTGTAAGTAATATAGGTAAAAGTCATCTTTATATAATCTTGGTGCCTCAACATTGACATCATCATCTGTAAATCCAACTGGTATTGGGAAATTTGCATGTTTGAAAATCGATTTTATTTCTTCCATATAAGTCTCCGTTAGCCTTAAAGCATATTTTAAAATTTTTTCTATATCTGTATCTTGTACATGGTTTAAATAATAGCTAATGACACATTTGCCCATCGAATTTCCTGCATATGCTGCCCAGATCTTTCCCATTTCCGCTGAGGTTAAATTTGATTTACTAGTCATCTTTTTATAATACCCTCCTTCGAATAGGTATTGTTATATTTTATACAATACAAATAACAAGTCGTAGTTCATCAGGAAATTATTCGATAGTGAAGTCTACGATACATTTTTTGTAAAAATATGTAAATGTTTCTGTTTAAGTAATACGTCCAATAAATATATCTATTGGATTTGGACTTACCTTTGAAAAGGATAAGCACGATTGTAACAATGAATATACTCAAAAAGTATTTACGCATTATTTTCCTCCCTCCATAAAGTTCCTTTTTTTATATTGCCCTATAAGGAAGCAATTATTTATATATTTCTGGCATTACCAGCAACATACAACGCATTTATCATTATGATTTCTAGATAGCATTTGCGATGGGGAGAAATGAATTATTACCGAAGAAGAAAGCTACCACTAGCTTAGGTAAATAATATCGTTTTTGAGTTCGGTTAAACCCTTCCACATTGTTTTGTTTAATGGAATATAGCATCGGTGACCGTGGAGCAAAATAAAAAGGAACGTAATCATGAAACATTCCATATGGCGGCAATGGAATGGGTGTGGTGGAACGCCGAGCCTGAATGCTTTGGTGGGCGATATCAGTATATGAAATTTCTTTTTCTGTGACTTGTGCATAAGCCTCCAAGCCTCCTCTTTCTAAAATCGAAGGGAGATTACGATAATCTGTAATATGGTATAGTAGTTTAGGTTCCATACATCCACTTCCAAGTCCAGTCGAATTCATTTCAAATTTTATATCCTTGATTTCTTTTAAAAAAATTATACCATTTTACCAACTTTTAGACATAATGTTGCGTCAATTTGGAATAGGCAAGTGTAACACTAAACAGAAAAAACGCATGCCGTAGACATGCGTTTCCAATTTAAAATGTCATTGCTTTTTTTCATATTTATCTGGATCTACTACTTGTATAAATAGGCTTGGCTCACCAATTGCAAACAAGGAAAGCTCATGCATAGCCCTTGTACATGCCGTATAAAATAAATTTCGTTCTAATTCCTCCCCGTAATTGTGTTTTGAAGCATCATAAAGGATGACTGCATCAAATTCAATTCCTTTAGCTAAATAAGCAGGGAGGATTAACAGTCCTTTTTGAAACGTATAAGTTTCTACCGTAAGTAATTGTACGGGTAGCTTGTCTTTTAAGTCTTGGTAGATTTGTTGACATTCTTTCATCGACTTTCCAATGATCGCAATCGTTTGGTAGCCTTTTTCCTGATACCCTTGCACCACTTCAACCATTCGTTCTTGTTTTTTCTCTATAGATTCAAACTGGTAAAGAACAGGCTTATCACCATCCCGATTAAACGCTTCAATGTCTTGCCCTCCCGCAATTAAATCCTTCGTAAATTCTACGATCGGTTTAGTGGATCGATAACTTCTGGTCAACGTAATTAATTCGTGTTGATCCTCAAGGCCTCCGGACAGAAGGGTGTCTTCACTGAGGGCATGTGCATAAATGGCTTGATTATAGTCCCCTAAAAGTGTAAACCTTGCACGGGGGAAAATTAATTTAAGATACGCGAACTGAAAAGCTGAATAATCCTGTGCTTCATCGATAAACACATGGCTCATTGTTTTGTTGACATGACTACCAATTAATTGATCAAAAAAATACAAATAGGCTGTTGCATCCTCCCATGGAAGTTCATTGTTCAATAGGTGTGCCTTCGTATTTTCCTTCAAAAACAACCAATTTTCTGGCATCGACCCTTCTACCATGTTTTGCTCATTCCAATTGTCTAACAACTGAATAAACGTAGCTTTGATGTCGACAAATCTTAACTGCATTACTTTTCGCTTAAGTGGTTTAAACTTTCTTTCCACCAGTCTTTTCTTTAGCAGCTCCTCTTCTCTTGAAAAATCGTCAAATGTATCCTCATTAAATCGATATCCTTTTTGAAGCTCTTGGTGGACATTTAAAAATTCCTCTTTATCTAAATATCCTACCTCTTCTGTAACCCATGCCTTCTCTCTTTCTTCCTGTTCCCGCTCATTTAAGCTATTTCGTACCCATTCAGCAACGTGTTCCATCCGAGTCGGAACGCTTTGTCGAGCATCCAAGCGATAGAAATATGCCGCAATATCTGTTTTAGATATAAGGACTTCTCCACGGAAAGTTATGTTCTTAAACTGTAATCCTTGTTTTGATAAATGTTGAATAAACTGATCCATTAATTTTCGATAAGAAAGTCCTGCTTTATACGTAACTCCCTCAATACGACTTTGGTAATGATCGTCTTTTTTTGCAGTAAGAAAATACTCCATCTGATCAAAAGGGGATTCGATCTTCAACTGAGATCCTAAACGGTGATGTAAATAATCATACAAAGTGCCTTGGCGCATGTTCTCCTCCCCAAGTTCAGGAAGTACGGTCGCAACATAACTGTTGAATAACGGATTAGGAGAAAACAACAGAACATTTTCAGCCGTAATTGTTTCTCGATAACGATATAAAAGGTAAGCAACGCGTTGCAATGCCGCAGAAGTTTTCCCACTTCCTGCAACCCCTTGTACAATTAGTAGTTTGCTTTTTTCATTACGAATAATTTGATTTTGTTCGCGTTGAATCGTTGCCACAATACTTTTCATTGTTGCAGTTGCATTGTCACCAAGCACTCTTTGTAATAGGTGATCCCCGATCGTAACTCCCGTATCAAACATGCCTTTTAGTTCACCTTGCCGAATAATGAATTGACGTTTAAGCTTCACTTCGCCTTCGATTGTTCCTTCAACTGTTTCGTATTTTGCAGGTCCTGGTGGGTAGTCGTAGTAGAGACTTGAGATAGGTGCTCTCCAATCGTAAACGAAAAAATCATCCTCCTCCTGATCCATCAGCGCTCCAATGCCTATGTATATTTTTTCAGGCTTCTTCTCATTCTGATCTAGAAAATCAATTCGGCCAAAATATGGTGAATCCTTCAAGCGGTGTAAGGTTTTTATCTGTTTGCTAACCTGACCATGGTTTCTTTCTCGCTCGGACAAAAGCTCAGCTTGTTGTTTCAAACTGGCTTGAGTCTCGATCACGTCGTCTGGCTCATCGATGTTAACCGTTACATCCTCCCAAAAATTTTTCCTTAGGTCAATAACACGATCCTTCAGCCCACCTACCCGCTCTTGTAAAAACCCTAATTTGATCTTTATTTCACTCAAAACACGTGTTAAATACGCCTGCTCCTCTTTACGATTCTCATTTTCATTATCCATTTTGGCATACCTCCTATATCCTCTTAAACATGGATGAATATGTTGTATTTCCTTATTTATCTAGTGAATGCATACTATACCATACTTTATCGCACAACATCGATTATTTTTCACGCAAATGGATGCACTCATACTAAAAGGAATATGAATAAATGTATGAATGAATAGCAGAATGAATGCATCCATCTATTCGTTAGTCATGATTCTCATCTGCTACTCATAGTTATATATACATAGAATGGGACAACCATCGTTGTAATGCCTTACGACGGACAGGGAGCAGTATTGTCGTGGGGACGTTGCCATAAGAAGTTTTCGATCCCGACCCGCTTCTAATCAACTTTTTGTATACTCTTGTAGGTAAGGAGTGTTATAACTTGAAAAAAAACCGACTAGATTGGCCATCGTTTCTACTTTGCATTATCTTTTTAACTGCGATGAGCCTATCGATTTTTTTATTTCCAAACGAAGCAGCAAAATGGTTGGCAGCCACGCATGACACATTAATTGAACAGGTTGGAATTGTCTATTTATGGGTCGGGTTTCTATCATTAATTTTTTTAGTCTGGGTTGCAGCTAGCAGGTATGGAAAAATTAAACTTGGCCCAAAAAACTACCGACCAACCTTCTCAACATTTAGTTGGATTGCCATGTTGTTCTGTGCAGGAATTGGATCCGGTGTCATCTATTGGGGTACGATTGAATGGGCATACTATTACTTGGGCCCTCCTTTTTCTTTAACACAAGGATCCGTACGGGCAATCGAGTGGAGTGTTGCATATGGCATGTTCCACACTGGACCAACTGCTTGGGCAATCTATACATTACCAGCACTTCCGATTGCATATCTTTACCACGTCAAAAGGCGACCTGTTCTAAAAATTAGTGAAGCGTGTCGACCTGTATTAAACAAATACGCTGACGGTTTCGTAGGCAAAATAATTGATCTCTTATTTATGTTAGGACTGTTAGGTGCATCAGGAACCACACTCGGCTTAAGTATACCGATGATTGCGGCCGGAATTCACAAAATTACTGGGATCGAACACACATATTGGCTTGACTTACTCATTTTACTCTTATGCACGTTGATTTTCTCTATTAGCGTCTATTCCGGCTTAGAAAAAGGAATAAAAAAACTAAGCGATATCAATGTGTACTTAGCGATTACCCTTCTTCTTGTTGTTTTATTGCTCGGTCCTACGATCTTTATATTAGAAATGTCCACAAATAGTATTGGACTCATTACACAGCACTTTCTCTATTTGAATACGTGGATCGATCCAATCGGACAATCAGGGTTTCCTGAAAAGTGGACCTTATTTTACTGGGCATGGTGGATCGTATACGCTCCATTTATCGGGTTATTTATTGCGAAAATTTCAAAAGGTAGAACCATTCGAGAAATGATCGTCGGAACCGTTCTATTCGGATCATTTGGCTGTTGGTTATTTTTTATGATTTTAGGAAACTTTAGCTTATACCTAGAGCTGAATGATATTGTCCCAGTGACCGCAATCGTTCAGCAGTTTGGTGCACCTGAGGCAATTGTAACGGTTATTGATACGTTACCATTTGGAAGTTTAATGGTCTTCCTTTTTGTCATATTATCGATCATTTTTCTGTCTACAACCTTTGACACTTCTTCGTACATGCTCGCTGCCGTAACCCAAAAGGAAGTGCACGGTGATCCTGTTCGTTGGAATCGACTATTTTGGGCGTTCGCTCTAGCATTGCCACCAACTGCCTTGATGTTTATCGGCGGTTTGGAGTCCTTGCAAACAGTAACGATCATTGCAGCGCTTCCTTCCGTAGTGATCTTATTTTTACTTGCCCTTTCCTTTATGAGGCTCGTACGTGAGGATAAGGATTAATGTGTAACCACCCCACGACATCATGGGGTGGTTGCTGATGTTTGATCAACTTCCTTGTTTTATGTTCAAGAGGTTGTTACATGATTTACCAAATGATCCATATCCCTTTCATCTTATCAGCATCTTCGTTAAAATATATTTAGAGTAACGAAATATCTTCCGAAAGAAGTGACGTTTCCTTATGGATCAAGAAAATACCGCTAAAAGAAATGTGGCAATCATGTGGTTTGCCAATTTTTTTATTGCGGGAAGCATCACGATGGTATTGCCCTTTTTATCTTTATATATTGAGACGTTTGGATCATTTTCAGATAAATATGTACAAAACTGGTCTGGTTGGGCCTTTGCGGTCACATTTGTAGCTGCTTTCATTTGCTCTCCAATTTGGGGTCGTATTGGTGATAAATATGGACGAAAAAGAATTCTCATTATTTCTGCATTTGGATTAGGACTATCTGTATTCTTAATGGGTTTTGTCACCAATGTGTGGCAGCTTTTTTTTCTACGACTATTTATGGGCGTATTCACTGGGTTTATCTCAATGTCACAAGCCCTTATTTCCACACAAACGCCTAAAAATATAGCTGGACGCGTACTCGGCACATTACAAACAGGTAGCATAACCGGTAGCTTGATGGGACCCCTTTTCGGTGGAATGATTGCAGACTCAATTGGATACGCAACGACATTTCAGTGGACTTCTATTGCACTCTTTTTATCTGCACTCATCGTGTGGATCGGTATTCGAGAGTACAAAATGGAAACAGATGATGAAGAGCAATCAAGCTATACAAGTAAAGAAGTGCTTCTTCATATTATACGTCAACCCGTTTTGCTAATGGTCATGCTTGTCTCGATGTTTGTTCAAATTGCACATTTCAGTATCCAACCCATTCTTTCCCTGTATGTGAGCGAGCTTCACGGTACAGCAAATATCGCTTTATTTTCAGGGTTTGCCTTCTCCGCTGCTGGACTAGGAAATTTAATGATGGCTCGCAGATGGGGGCGGTTAGCTGATCGGATCGGGTATGTAAAAATACTCATCATCCTTTTGATCGGCGCAGCGATTGTGTATTTCCCTGGAGCATATGTGACAAACATTTGGCAGCTCATTGTGTTACGGTTTCTTTTAGGAGTTTCAATAGGAGGAATTATTCCGGTTCGAACTGCCTATATACGGCAGGAAGCACCCATTGCTATGCAAGGAGAGGTTCTCGGTTATAACACAAGCATTCGATTTTTTGGCAATATGATTGGGCCTGTCTTGGGCGGATTGTTATCTGGTTACTTCGGGATTTCTGCTGTCTTTTTCGTTACGAGCTCTTTGCTTTTCATTAGCGGAATTGCGCTCTGGAGCAGTTTATATCGTCATCGTCAACAAGAAACTGTGAAACATTCCCATTCCAGTGCATAAAATGACGATTGTTAAAAAAGCATGGTTCCTAGCTCAGGAATCATGCTTTTTCTTTACTGTATTTATCTTGTTTCCAAAATTGTTCTAATAAAATGACGAGAATCGTGCCGATGAGCAGGCCATTACTTGCTAGATTCCGAGCAAAAGGCGGAAACGAAACGAATGCCTCTGCAGGCAGAAACATTGTCCCAATCCCAATAAGATATGAAATTCCGATAATCGTTAGTCTTCTATTATCCAACTCTTCACTCATAATATTGCTAAGTCCAAGCCCCATCAGCTGTACAAAGGTAGCAAGTAGTGCTCCATTTGCGATTGGACCAGGGATCGTTGAAATCCAGCCAACGATTTGTGGGAAAAACGCAACCGACATGTAAAGAATGGAAGCATACATGAAAGGCGCCTTTCTTTTTTGACCTGTCAAGTTGATGAAACCAGAAGTGGAGGCAAGCGGTACATTTGCAACCGCAGAGAACATCCCCGAAAGCCCGTGAGTAACCCCTAAGAAAGCACTTCCTCGGTTGATCTGATCATTTGTATAGGTTGGTTTCCCTTTAGTCGATTGATTAATAGCTAAAATGGATGCTACAACATTTGATAATAGAATCACGGCCGTTAGGAATGCAATTGGTATCATACGGACGTCCAAGATTGGAGCCCCCCAATCGAGCCATTGAGGTGGAGCAAAAAGAGGTGCTGCCGCTCTTTCAGTTGAACCAACGAATAAAACATACGACACCCATCCTATTACAATTCCTAGTAAAACGGCATAGCTACTTAACCAACCGCGTCCAAACGTGGATAAACCAAGCACTAGAAAAAACGTAACAAAAGCAAGGACTGCTTCCGTAAGATGGATCGCTTCCACTTGTTGCTGTATCCCCAACATCCCTTTCAAAAATGTCCCACTAAGCTGTACGGTTAAGAGAAATAAAAAAGAACCCGTTACTAATGGCGTAAATAACCTCATTAATCGATTCGCAATTTTCAATAGGCCAAATAACACTAAAAAAAGTCCCGTAAATAGCATAGTAGATTCAAGGGTTCTTAATGTAAGCATAGAATCTGCACCTTGTTGCGCTCCCGCTGCAGCCATTACTGCAAAAATGCTAATCCATAGTCCAGCAGGCCCCTCTACGATCGGTAACCGGTGTCCAAGCCATCCTTGCAAAAATGAGGTTAATCCAACAACAAATATCGTCCGTTGCATTAGTCCAGCTATTTCTGATATATTAAACCCAAACATGGAGCCGATCACAATTGGTATAGCAACGGAACTTGCTAATATAAATATGAACCACTGTGCTGTTTCAAATATCGTTGTTGAACTATTTCTTTTCATATACCAAAACTCCTGACGATCATGGCAGTATCCCTTACTAAGCGAAAGGACTACTTATAATAGTACTAATATAATAGCATGTGTGCTTAAAATAATCCTTTTAAAAAACTTACTACATTATTAACAAAATCCGCCACACCTTGCCAAAATCCTTTGTTATCTATCACTTTATCAATCTTATTTTTTATATCTACTGTTATATCTTCTAATTGTTGACCGACATTATCAAAGTTAATATCAAGTGAACGAATTTTATCAAATAGATCAATGAGAAGCTTTTTATCTTGCTCATTTAAGGAAATGTTTAAACCTTGTAATTGTTCCGTGACAATTTTTTCAACCTCTTCACGTGTAGCTGGGTTTTGCTTTGCGATTGCCTTCTTGATTTCTGTTAATAGTTCACTAGCTTTTTCTTTGTCCAATCCAGCTTGGTCTGCCAATTTTGTTGCAATATTTAATTCTTCATTTGCTACTTCCATACGATCCTTGTTCAATGTCTCTCCACTAACTTCATATGCTTTATAGATTCCAGTTAATGCAGAATGACCACTGACCTTTACAGGGGATGCTACCTCAACTAAGGCATTTTCCACACCTGCCGTTATTAGGGCATTCGCATACATTTCGCTTGTCACCTCTGTTATGTTATCCGCAGAAATGATATTGATAACAAGTCCTTCACCTTGTTCCTTCCTTACAATCTTTGCTGATGAGAACATTCGCGAGTTGGGGTTTGATCCCTCAATATACTTAACCAAGTCTTCAGCAGTTACAGTTATTTCCTCTACTGCCTCTGGATCATCAACTTCTAACAATTTTCTAACTTGATTCTTCTGTTCCGTTGTCAACGTCTCTCCATATACGACGATCGGAACACCGAATTTTTCATTAACGCTAGGTGCCGTTGCATCATCTGAATCAGCAAAAGCACTGTTCTCAAACTGAAAAGTGAGCACTAAAAGCATACTGATAAATAGTATACATCTTTTCATTGTCATTTCCTCCCATTACCATTTGGTTATCAAAGTTCTATTTCCATCTAATACTTCTAACAACTTCCTATGTGACGAACGTGTCATTTTTAAATACCTCATTTGATATTATTATGCTTCGTTCCGATAAATATGGAAATAAGTTTTTTTAATATATTAGACAAACGAACAAACGTTTGGTAAAATGGTATTCATCAACATTTTGTTAAAAAAGAAAGCATAGTTCCTCCAGAGTCCAAAAGTCAAAGTTGAAATGAGGTTAAATCACCATGATTGTGAAGATGGAAAATAAAATCGAGGCATTGAGACTGAAACTTTACGAGGCATATCAAAAAGATCCCGACAGTAAAGAAGTTCTAATCATTTCGCAATCCCTTGATCGCGCTTTAAACCAACTGGATAACCTTTTGGGAAAGTCAAAAAGTTCGTCATAACAATCTGTATTTTATCTTATCATCCATGAGACAATGGCAGTATGGACTTATTCCAATCAATTATCTCATGGATGAAATGAAAGCTGTTCAAGCAATTATGTTATTTAGTTGCAATCGCATCTATTTCAATTTCAACATCTTTCGGGAGGCGACTAACCTCAACAGTAGCTCTTGCAGGATACGGAGTAGTTAAAAATTGTTTATATAAATCATTTACAACCGGAAAATTATCCATCGATTTTAAATAAATCGTGAATTTCACAACATTGGCAAAGGATCGATTTGCTTCCTTAAGTATTGCCTCTAGGTTTTTCATCACTTGATCCGTCTGGTTCTCAATTCCTTCTACTATCTCATTCGTTTCAGGATTTATCGCAATTTGACCAGAGATAAATAATAAGTCACCAGCTTCTATCGCTTGTGAATACGGCCCAATTGCCTTTGGTGCTTGGTTTGTTTCAATTGCTTTTGACATAATGTATCAACCTTTCTTTCTAACTAAATTTAACTTTCACCTTATCATTTCTCCATTTATTCTTAATTCCCTTTATTTACAAGGGAAGAAATGATAAAACACAAAAGACCCCATCCTTTCTAGAATGGAGTCATCATTTTATTTTGGCATTTTTTTATCGTGTTTCCCATGTTCCTTATGTTTATTTAATGGAAGAAAATTATTTTCTTTGAGCTTTTGATAATATTTATCAAGGTGTTTTTTTATCATTTCACCCTTTTCCTTACTATAGACGCCGTATTCAACATAGCGGTTTACAATCCCTTTCTTTTTATTAATCAATCCTTCATACAAAATCGCTAGCTGCTTTTGTTGTTGATCGTCCAATTTAACTTCTTTCGGCTTTTGCACATCTTCTTTTGCTTGGATATTCATTGGCCCTAACCCTGACAGTGGTGTAATAAAAAACGCAGCCGCTAGTAGCATGGTCACTATTTTTTTCATCTTGGTAAAACCCCTTTCTTTATTTATTACTATTTTTTGCTTTTTAATAGCGGCTATACATATTTTTAACATTGGAAAACAAATTTCTAAAAATCATTTTTATGCGGGTGAAAGGATTGCCGCTTCAACAACAGTGAACTTTCTTTTGCAAGTGGGGCGTAGTTCTATTTCAAGTATAAAAAAAGGAACCTGCACTCTGCCGTGACCAGAGTTAAGGCTCCTTACCGAGCGAACTCGTTTCAGCAAGCTGAAACATCGGGGAATCAGATGGAGTCTCGACTCCACCTGATTGGAAGTTCCCACCTACGCTTCGCTTAGAGGTGGGGGTCTAAAACCCTAAAACCATTAAAGATTAATTTTGAAACCAACTTGAGGATGCTCATAGAGTATCTCAAAGTCACTGTTCTTTTTTAAATTCGTATATAAATCCTCTGGGGCGAACCAAAGATAATCATTTTCAAACCTATAATTAGCTCCATAGTAGTAACATATCCATACTAATTTTGAACAGTAAATATGCTCCCACCTATCTTCGAGTGAGGTATTTAATGAAAAAGAAAACACAGGCTTGTTTATTCCTTGTTGTAAATTTTGTTCATATTGGGCAAGGTATTCTCTACCGTATTGCGCAGCTTTTAATCCTAATTCTGGTGATCTCGGTCTAAACTGAGCATGTGCTGGATGCTTCTCCAGGAACTGTTCGATAGAATCCATTAATATAGCTGGATGACCACCAGGAGATTCAATCAAATTTTGCTCATCCACAACAATTGCAGAATGACCCATATACCCTGTTGTTGTTTCATTTAAGTTATCACTTGCCACAAGAATATCTCCCGCTCGAAATGTTCGTTGGCGCGAAGTACTGCCCTGTTTATTCCACTTACTATAATCATAACTAATAAAACCGTATTGTTCAGCTAATGTTTTCCATTTCCCGTTTTCTGGATAATGGGTAACAACTGTTAGCATGTGCTTTCCAGGTGTGAACCAAGCTTTGTTTAGACGATATTGATCCCCAATAAATATAGTTGCAACAAGCCTTTGGTCGACATAACAATAAAACGGATAATTTGTTTCTTTTTCAACGAGAAACCAGTAATCATCTTGTTTCACTTTAAAGTATGTTCTCACATGTATCACCGTCCCGATGTAGTCTATTCAATGGACGTGACACATGTGATTATTATGTCTAGTTTTAAGAAAAAAAGCGTGTCATCGGATTTCCAAAATAAACTAATTCCGATGTGGTCTCAGAGGCCCTTATTCTCAGTAAAAGGCATGTTTTCATTGGTTAAGCGGACTCACAGGACGCTATTTGCGCTAAACGGGCTGTTTATATGGCTAGGCACCCCTTAATTCGGACACATACTTTAAATTGCTCACTTTATCTTAAAATTACATCTTATTGTGTGTACAGAGGAAATTACTCCCCTCTAATTATCCAAATTTTTTTGACAACCAGATGATTGGACACAGAGACTCGTCACGTATAATTCTCCATGGAAACAAGCTTCCTTTAATCGTCTTGTGCATAAATAACAAACTATATTTGTCTTCTCCAACCAATTTAGATTGACAGACTTCCCAACCTGCTCCAAAATTCAAGGCCATTGCATCAATTACTAATCTACCACTCTATTGTTTGATGATATTTTAGTATTGATCGATTGTTCCCACTCTAAACTGTTACGAAACATTACTTTTGTTTTTGTATGGAGTTAATAATGTGTCCGTGATCCAACTCATGGACTGTGTCACATAGGATTGCAATATCCTCTTTCCCATGGCTTGCAAGTATAATTGTTTTTCCTTGATCTTTAAGTCCCAGAAGCAGCTTTCGCATATCTTCAACGCCCTGATTATCTAATCCATTCATAGGTTCATCCAGTATAAGGATATCCGGCTCTTCCATCAGAGCTTGGGCAAGTCCGAGACGTTGCCTCATCCCTAAAGAATATTTCCCAACATGCTTTTTACTTTTGGGATCTAGTCCTACTTTTTCAATAACGGCAACTATCTGTTCTTTTGAAATTTTATTTTTGATAGCAGCTAGAAATTTTAAATTAGTATAACCGTTGTAATTAGGAAGAAATCCTGGGGCTTCAATAATGATCCCTACATTATTAGGGACATCACAATCTTTTCCCATTTGTTTGTCATTTACCTTAATAATTCCTGTTGAAGGAATGACAAAACCACATATACACTTTAATAACATCGTCTTGCCTGATCCGTTTCTGCCTATTAAGCCATGTATTTTATCTTTCTCAAGTGTAAGGGAAATTCCATCTAAAACTGTTGTTTCTCCAAATTTTTTGGATAAGTTTTGGATCTCAATAGCATTCTGCATCTTTATTAATCCTCTCTTCCTTAAATTGGTGGTAAAACATTGATAGATTGTTTACGATTTGAACTGATAGCTAATATGATCAAGATCACAATAAGTAGTGCAAAACCAAAATATATATAGGTTATAGAAGGCATTTGGGTGGTACCGTCTATATCAATACGATTAAGGTTACTCCAAGAAATCGGAGAATAACGGTATAATTCAGGTCTATTATTAACTGCTGCTTCTAAAACTAGAAAAAACGATGCCGTTAATATGCCGAAAATCCTCGTATTAGTAAGTGAGTTCATCACATAGATGATAAGCCCCAAAAAAACACCAGCTAGCCATGAAAGCATTAAAGAAAACCACATGGCTTGAAGAGGAGTAAAGTAATATAGAGTATTGGATGGGATGATCGTTTTTAACCCTACAACAACGGAAGCATTTGTATTTGCAAGTGTTCCAAGTACCTTCCCCCATTCTGATGTAAACTGAATACTAGAAAAGTTTATAACGATCGTCAGGAATATCAAAAAGATAAAATAAATAGCGGTAGAGACAAAAATATAGCCTATTTGGCCAACACTCCAAGGAATTCGACCGCTTCTTGCAATAACATAAGGCTGATTATCGTCAATAAATGGCGCATCACTAAATAGTAATATCAATGGAAAAAAGAAAAGTAACTTAATGAATTTCTGGGTAAAAAGAAAAGGAAACAGCCATGGAGAAACATTGATATTAATATCATTTGCAAAATCAATGATTTCCTTTGTGAAATTTTGGGTCAAAATAATAAGCAGGATGGCTACAATCCAGACTCGATAATTTGATGTCCATTTACGTAAATTCTGATAACAAACATATCTCGCTGTATTAAACAACTTCATTACGAATCCGCCTCCTCACCTGATAACTAAAGAGCATACCTGCTAAAACTGAAAATAATATAAATATAAAAATAAAGTAAGTGAAACTAACAAGCGCGCCCTGTTGAATAACATTTGCACTTCTGGTTAGTAAATAAAGGTTTAACCATTTTGGTAGAGACATTGTAAGTTCTTCCAGGATGTAACTCGCAATCACTGGTGCAGCTACTGCAACGAAGTGAATTGGAATGAATGCGGAGATAGTCAGACCTACCACTGTCCATAAAGCAGCTGCCAAACTAAATACAAAAATTTTAGCTAATAAATAAAGAATTGGGAGATCTAAGGCTAGTGGTCCAAAAGGCGGAAAGATTGACGTATCCAAGTTTTCATATGAGATCAAAGGCATTTTAAACGCTAAAATGGTAATGAAAATGATTAATCCGATGAACACAGTTAAAAATCCACTCAAAAAACAAGTGAAAACCTTTGACCAAACGTACTTATTTAGCCCGGTTCTTATCACTACTGGTTTGATGTATTGAAATTTCCAGTCACTACAAAAGCTCGCTGCATAGGGAAGGGCAGCAAATAAGACAACAAGCTTTTTTAACATAGTTAAACCAACAAAAATATCTAAACTATAGGAAACCGTTAAGCCCACCTCAGATGCAGAAATTCTCTCCCAAATACTTATAAAACTCAATCCAGTGACCCCAATGATTGAGAGGTAAAAAGCTGGTGAGGAAAACACTTGCAAAGAAGACATTGTAAAAGCTCGTCTTTTCATTTAACGTTCACCTCCGTTACGTAACTCATTACCAGTTAACGCATTGATCAATATAGTAAAGTTTTGAGAAGACTGGAACGTTCCGCCCTTCTTATCATTAACGGTAATATCTTGCTTGGCTGAAAAGACCCAAGCTGGTATCAGCTTGAACTCTATAGACTGATCATTAGATACTGTGGGAACGTATTCTAATGCTATTTTGTTTATTACGATTGGATCTGTTATTAATGTGTTTTTATATTTGTTTTTAACTTTTTCAAGAGCGGTTTCTAAGGGAATAGGGGTAATATTTTCTTTGAGTGTTCCCTCTATTTCATAAATACCCTGTACTGTTAGAGAAATTAATCCATCCTTATTAACAACCCCCATTATACGACTCCCAACTGCATTCATTTGATTTCCAGCATTATAATACCCTTTGTTTGTAATATTTGTTTTGTCAAGAACAACAGGAAAAATCACGACATACGCTTCATCCTCTTTTTCAAATTTTAACGGTTGGCTACCGTCCTTTGTTTCATAGTCTTCCCATTGACTTTCTAGTGTTTTGTAATCTAGTGCAATCACTTCAGGAGTTCCTAACTGTTGGATTTTGATTTCGTTTAAAACGGCCTTTACTTGATCAACTGCAAAATTTTTATCAATAGTTCCTAAGTTTGTTTCTGTGAAAACATCCTTTAAATCGGGTCGAATAAAGTAAGTAGACCCGCTTATGACATTGTCATATTCACGGTCTTTAAAATAAGGAGTTCTGAATCTCAGCGAACCTAATTGAATAGTTAAATATGATCCATCAGAGAATTCAAGGTACTTATCTTTATATTCAGGAAATAGTACATTTTTAATTTCATCTTTTCTAACTATTGTCCTGTCTTTTAAAAAAGTGTTAATAATTTTGTCTTCGTTAAATTTTTTTAAAGAAATAGAGTTCGTTTTTAAATTATTAGTGTCAACCGCGGTAATATCGGCTTTAATTGTTAAGTTTTCATCTAATTCTTGATTAATAGAGTCAGGTGTAGAGACATCAGATTTATCTTTATTCACTTTTTCCGATGAAGAATCTATTTGTTCACCACCATTTGGGAAACTGCAAGCACTAAGTACAAATAGAAAATAAACGCCCAACAATAAAGCCAGTATTTTACGCATCTGTAAACCTCCTAAATTTTAAAAAATATAGATAGAAAGAATAGGCCGATGCAGGTAATCGGCCTATTCCTTTTAAAGTAGAGAAAGGAAACTAGGTATTATGAATACCAATATCCTTCAGCATATACACTGTATCTATCAGTGTCAGATTCTAGGTATAAATTCTTTTCAGCAGGAGCATACGTAGAGTAACTCTCTACTATTCTTGATGCATTATCCGGAGTTACTCTAATGTACCCAGTATAAGAAGTTGCACTAGTGCTCGCATAACCCCTTACATTATAGAAAAATAGATCACTATCTATAATGTTGTGATTTGTCGTATAAATATATGTGGCCTGTTCATTATCGTCTTTTGGATTAGGTGCGGAATATGCTACTCCACTGTTTTCATCAGGACTTACACTAAATGAAAAGCCTTTATTGGCTGCAAATGCAGAAGGAGTTAATATTGAAAAAACAAAGGCTCCAATTAATAAGCTAGAGATTAATTTCTTTTTCCTTGTACCTCTCTCCTTGTTAAATAGAATTTATATAGAATCTGTCAGTGACCTGCATGATAGATTACTATCTTTTTTTAGTTCCATCGTTTAGAATTCTATAAATGGAATGGTTAACTAGCATTACTTTTCAAAATGTTTTCATTAACATTTGGTATGATATTATTATAAAAAAGAGTTCAAAAGATAAAATAAAAATAGTATAAAGATAAAATAAAGATTTTATGATTTAAAGATAAGGTGGTGAAATAACATGGCGGAAACGGTAATGATCGTAGAAGATGAAGATATTTTAAGAGAAATAGAAAAGGATTATTTTTTATCAGAAAGATTTAATGTGTTGGAAGCCCAGGATGGCGAAGAAGCATTAGCATTATTTGATGAAAATAACGTTAATTTAATCATTTTAGATATTATGATTCCCGGTGTTGACGGGTGGTCTGTGTGCCGAAGGATTAGAAAAAAATCAAATTGTCCGATCATTATTCTGACAGCCCGAACGGATGAGGACGATACATTGTTAGGATTTGAACTGGGTGCGGATGATTATGTGACAAAGCCCTACAGTCCGCCAATCCTATTAGCAAGAGCGAAGCGATTACTAGATAGCAACCGACAATCAACGCCACAGTTAAATGAGAACTCCTTTTCAATTAATGGAATTACCATTCATATCCCTTCACGCTTGGTTAAAATAAATGAAGAAATGATTCACTTAACTCACACAGAATTTGAAATCTTGGTTTTCTTGATAAAGAATAAAGGTAGGGTAATTACACGCGAACAGTTAATCACCTCGATTTGGGGATATGATTTTGCTGGAGATGACAGGACTATTAACACACATATTCGGAACCTGCGAATCAAGCTGGGTTCAAAATCGTATATGATTAAAACAATTGTACGAACAGGATACAAATTTGAGGAAACAATATGAGAATTGGGCTATCTTTAAAATTATTTTTACTTACCACAGCATTATGTACCTTTATTCTTGCTACCATTTTTATCGGACAAATGCTCTTTTTTAATGGGTTTTATGTAGAAAGAAAAACAAATGATATAAAGATTAGTATGGAAACATTTCAAAAAGATTACCTCAAAAATAGCAGTGATGTAAAAGAAAGAATAAAATTGAAGGATAAGTTTTATAATGATTATAATTCATGGATCACCGTCGTGGATGCTAATGGAAATATTAAGGGTGAAAATGATTTTAATATCGAAGTGAATATAAATAATTCAAAAGTACCCAATTCGAAAAATGAATCCACTCCTAAAAATGTCGTGGTTGTTCCACTGTTTAATTTAATGAACATTAACACGATTTGGAACAACACCTCTTTGTTGAAAGAAGACATGTCTGTTAAAATAGTCGGATTAAAACGAGGTCAAAAAATAATTCCAGTTGAAATTAGCTCATCTTTCCCTGAACCCATCCAGAATGACGAACTTCAAAAATCGCTCAACAGTGATCTTTATTCATTTATAGGAGATATTACTAATGTAACTATTCCCAATTTCGGCACTGTTTCCAAGTCTCTTACGACTAACGATTTATTTTTAAATAAAATAAGAGAGTTTCAATCTGAATTGTTAACAAATCAACTACCGTCTGCTAGCTCAAGTGAAGACTCTGGCTTAATGGTGAGGAATTTTGAAAATAACGAGATCGAATACACATTACTTATTCAACCTTTTAAAACTGCGAATGGATCAACTGATTATATAATCTCAATGACTTCCTTGCAGCCGCTTAGTGAAGCGATTAACATGATGAAGGACTATTATGTATACATTGTCATATTTGTATTCATCCTTATTTTATTGGCTTCATTCTATTATTCAAGAAAGATTGCAAAGCCATTGTTACAAATAAACAAGACTACTAAAAAAATCACCAATTTAGATTTTACCGAAAAGCTACCGATTACTTCCAAGGATGAAATCGGAGAAATTTCAGAGAATATTAATGCCCTTTCAGATACGTTACAATCATATATAGCCAAATTAATGCATGATATTGAAAAAGAGCGACAGTTAGAAAGTACTAGAAAACAATTTATCTCTGGTGTTTCTCATGAATTAAAAACACCGTTAAGTGTGATGCAAAGCTGCATTTCTATTTTAAGAGATGGGGTGGCGAGACATAAAAGAGATTATTATTTTGTCTCCATGGAAAAAGAAGTGAAAAAAATGAACCGATTAATCGTTGATATGTTAGAACTGGCAAAGCTGGAATCAGGAACATACAAAATGAAAATGGAATCATTTTACATTAATGAGATGATTGCGTATTTATGTAATACCCAGTCTGTTGAAATGGAAAAAAGACATTTGAAGCTCAGTTTGAAGCTGTTGCCGTTAAAGGTTGTGGCTAATGAATTAAAGATTGAACAAGTTCTGACCAATTTCATTACGAATGCGATTAGTCATACTCCGGAAGAGGGAGAAATTATTATTTCGGTGACAGAGGAAAAAGAAAGAGTAAGAATAGCGATAGAGAATACGGGAGTCTCAATCCCGACAGAAGATTTGGATAAAGTATGGGGACGTTTTTATAGCCATGACCCGTCGCGAAAGCGTAAGCAAAGTGGAACAGGCTTAGGGTTGGCAATCTCCAAAAATATTCTAGAATTACATCAAGCTAAATACGGCGTTCAAAACACTCAAACTGGCGTCCTGTTCTACTTTTATTTAATTAAAAGCCATTCCTAATTAACAATATAACAATATGGTTGCACCGTGAAAATGATTGTTTGTCCTTATAAAAGATGAAAAGTTCAATGTTTTCGAATACCCATGAGTTACTGAAAGGGAGAAATGATCAAACTATTTTATAAAAATTGTAAACTACTCACAAATAATGAATCCTTTTTGATCAATCTTTATTTAAAGCTAAATAAGGACCTCTCTGTCCGCTAAAAATTCGATGCGGACTCAGAGGCCCTTATTCTCAGTAAAAGGCATGTTTTCATTGGTTAAGCGGACTCACAGGACGCTATTTGCTCTAAACTGGCTTGTTATGGCCGGCTTTTCGGCAATTAACGGCCTCTCAGTCCGCTAAACCCGCCAATTCTACGTTTTTTTGCCAAATAGCGGCTTCTCAGTCCGCTAAAATTTCGATGCGGACTCAGAGGCCCTTATTTTCTGAAAAAAGACTGGTTTCCATGGTTTAGCGCTCACAGGACTACACCCCGCACCTTTTTTCCATCACAAAGAAAGTACTCCCAAGGATAATTGAACCCACTATGCAAACGAGCACCTTTTTCAAGCTTATTTTTCAACAGATACTAAATCAGAGTGTTTGCTTTGACGTTTAGAGAGGTTCACTAGTAGATAAACAATAGGTGTATCCACCACAGCCACTATAAATTTGAAGGCATACTGTGTGACAATCATCCCTAAAAGCGCTGTTGTAGGAAGGGTTCCATAAAAAGCAATTGAAATAAAGATAGTCGTATCGATCAGCTGACTAGACATAGTTGATAGATTATTTCGAACCCATAGCTTCTTTTCCCCATGCATTTGTTTTAAACGATGAAAAAGAAAAACATCAAGATTTTGACTAACGAAATAGGATATTAAGCTAGCTAGCATGACACGAAAGCTCCCACCTAGAATCGTTTTAAAAGCCTCTTGTGATGCAAAGAATGGTGCTGCTGGTAAATTAATAGCAATTACAATAAATGCCATTACGACAATTTGTGTGACAAATCCTGCTTGAACCGTCTGTTGAGCTGCTTTCTTACCGTATACTTCACCGATCACATCGGTAATAAGGTACGTAATCACATACACAATTACTGCAGCTGGTAATACGTATGAACCAATACTAAATAATTTGACTCCTAAAATATTAGATACTATTAACAATCCTACAAATAATGCATTTAAATAAACAAACATGGTTGCCTCTCCTTTTTAAATAGGGAGGTATCTCGTGCTTTCCCCTCTTTAACGGTTATCGACTTTTTCTGGGTACAAGTCATGATTGATCAAACGGTGGTCTGCTATTTTTTCATATTTCGTATTTGGTTTGCCATAGTTGCAAAAAGGATCAATCGAAATGCCTCCACGCGGTGTGAATTTCCCCCATACTTCTATATAGCGAGGTTCCATTAATTTGATTAAATCATTCATAATAATATTCATACTATCTTCATGAAAATCACCATGGTTCCGAAAACTAAACAAATATAGCTTTAGTGATTTACTTTCCACCATTTTTTGGTCAGGAATATAACTAATATATACGGCACCAAAGTCAGGCTGCCCTGTCTTAGGACAAAGTGTTGTGAACTCAGGACAGTTAAATTTTACAAAGTAATCTCGGTTTGGATGCTGATTGTCAAAGGTTTCTAGAACATCAGGCGAATAATCAAACGTATACGTTGTTGCCTGATTTCCGAGCAAGGACAGATCCTTTAATTCCTCATCTTTTCTTCCAGCCACTATTTTTCCTCCTTTCTTTAAACCATGTAAAACGTTTCAAACAATTTTACCAGTTATACTTCCCAGAAAAAGTTAAAAAAATCGACATTCGTCTCATCAAAGTTTTTTGCTATAGTGCGATCCGTTAAATATAAAAAAGACCACATCCTAAGAGACATGGTCTTGTGCGCATCATATGTCCTTAGTTTTTTATAGAGGGTTTACAGCTAAGAACCTCTCCCAAAAATATAATTGGAATTTATCTAATTTACTTGGTTCATTATAAAGACATGGTAGGCACAAGTCAACAACTATTTCTAGCTAGCTCGTATGAGTGCGCATTGAGCTGTTTTTTGATTTCGTTTGGGTTCTCATAACGATGATGAGGACGCGTCGGGCTGTTTTTCGACCTCGTTTGGGTTCTCATAACTCATATGAAGACGCGTTGCACTGTTTTTCGCCCTCGTTTGGGTTCTCATAACTCGTATGAAGACGCGTTGCGCTGGTTTTCGACCTCGTTTGCGTTCTCATAACGCTGATGAGGACACGTTGCGCTGGTTTTCGACCCTGTTTGGGTTCTCATAACTCGTATGACGACCCGTTGCGCTGGTTTTCGTCCTCGTTTGCGTTCTCATAACGTTGATGAGGACGCGTTGCGCTGGTTTTCGTCCTCGTTTGCGTTCTCATAACTCGTATGAGGACGCGTTGCACTGGTTTTCGACCTTGTTTTTGCGTTCTCATAACTCGTATGAAGACGCGTTGCACTGGTTTTCGTCCTCGTTTGCGTTCTCATAACGTTGATGAGGACGCGTTGCGCTGGTTTTCGTTCTTGTTTGGGTTCTCATAACGCTAATGAGGACGCGTTCCAACGGTTTTCAACCTCGTTTGGGCTCTCATAACGCCAATGAAGACGCATTCCAACGGTTTTCGATCTCGTTTGCGTTCTCATAACGCTGATGAGGACGCGTTGCGCTGGTTTTCGTCCTTGTTTGCGTTCTCATAACGCTAATGAGGACGCATTGCACTGTTTTTCAACCTCGTTTGCGTTCTCATAACGCGGATGACGACGCGTTGCACCGGTTTTCGACTTCGTTTGCGTTCTCATAACGCGGATGAAGACGCGTTCCAACGGTTTTCGTCCTTGTTTCGGCTCTCATAACGCGGATGACGACGCGTTGGCACCTGTAAGTAAACCCATTAGGTTAAAAGACGATTGTTTTATTTCTATGGACGATGACCCTGTCTTCTATGTGCCATTTTACCGCTCGCGCTAAAACATTTCTCTCGATTGCACGACCAATTTTCTTTAAATCATCCACCCGATCACGGTGATTGACTCGCTTGGTTGATTGTTCAATAATTGGTCCTTCATCTAAGTCATTGGTTACATAGTGCGAGGTTGCTCCGATGAGCTTGACCCCTCGTTCATAGGCTCGCTCATAAGGATTAGCCCCAACAAAGGCTGGGAGGAACGAATGATGTATATTGATAATCCGCTTCGGGTGTGCAGTAACAAATTGAGGCGTCAGAATCTGCATGTAGCGAGCCAATACAATAAAATCAACATCATATTCGGCTAACAGCTGTAACTGCCGCTTTTCTGCTTGCTCACGTATCTCTCTGTTTGCAGGGATATAGTAAAACGGAATGCCTAATGATTCAACAAAAGTCCGCGCATCCTCGTGATTGCTAATCACTAGGGATATCTCAGCCATCAGATCCCCACTTTGCCATTCCCATAACAATTCCTGTAAACAATGGGGCTCTTTAGAAACAAAAATAGCCATTTTTTTAATTGTCGCTACATTCGTAAACGCGTAATCCATTAAAAACTTTTCTGCAATTGGGATAAATTCATGTTGTAGTGCAGTTGTTTTTTCTTTCAAGTCTGTACACTCAAATTCGATTCTAAGAAAAAAATTCCCACCTTCAGGATCGGTTGTGTACTGATTCGATTCAATAATATTTGCTCCATTCTCGAACAAAAATTGAGATACAGCCGCAACAATGCCTGGCTGATCTGGACAGTTAATTAGAAGCCTAGCTCGATTTATATGTTGATTCTTAAACGTGTTGACCGCTGCCACACTATCTTTCATCTATCATACCCTCTTTAACTAGTTTGAAATACGCTCTTTAACGCAGTGATGAACTGATCTATTTCCTCCTTTGTTGTTGTCAATGGAGGAAGGATTCGAATAACGGATGGGCCTGCTAAAAGGACAAGGATATGCTGATCTCGGAGTTTCGCTACGATCGTTGCTGCTTCTTCTTTGACGACCATTCCCTGAAGTAACCCTTTTCCTCGAATTGTTTCTATTGTATCAAATTGCTCCTTCAATGCAAAAAGCTGCTCAATCAAATAGGCACTTGCTTGTTTTGCTTCTGTTAAAATGGAACTATTTGTTATATGCGTTAACGTTGCTAGTCCAGCAGTCGTTACAATCGGATTGCCTCCAAATGTGCTACCATGTGAACCAGGACCAAATGCTTTTGCTACTTGCTCATTCGCAATGACCGCCCCGATTGGAAATCCTGATCCAAGTCCTTTAGCAACCGTCATAATATCGGGTTCAAAGCCGTATCCTTCATACGCAAACAGGGTTCCAGTTCTACCCATTCCAGTTTGAATTTCGTCAATGATGATTAAGACATCATTCTCGCGGCACATTTTGACTAGCTGATTAACCCACTCTGGATCTGCCGGATTGACGCCTCCTTCACCTTGAACGAGCTCTAACATTACCGCACACGTTTCAGGTTGAATCAATTCGTCAAGTGATTCCATGTCGTTGTATGGGAGATGTCGAAATCCTGCTGGTAATGGTGAGAAACCTTCCTTTACCTTTTCCTGTCCGGTAGCTGTTAGTGTAGCAAGCGTCCTTCCATGAAACGAATGTTGAAAGGTGACAATCTCAAATTTGTCCGTTCCTTTTACAGTTTGCGCGTACTTTCTTGCCAATTTTAGTGCAGCTTCATTTGCCTCCGCTCCACTATTACAAAAAAATACTTGATCACCAAAAGAAGCCTCTGTTAATGCCGATGCCAGTTGTTCTTGACTTGGAATATGGTACAGATTCGAACAGTGCCAAAGCTGCTGCAGCTGTTTTTCTACCTCCACTTTCACTATATCTGGAACGTGGCCGAGATTACACGTTGCGATCCCAGAGGTATAGTCTAAAAATTTATTGCCAAGTTCATCCCAAACATAGCTTCCGCTTCCTTTTACTAAAGTAACTGGGAACCGATTGTAGGTCGGCATTATCGCTTGATTTATCGTTGTGTCTTCTTTATTCAATGTGAGCTACCTCACTTTCTAATGTGATTTTTGTTCCAACACTTTTGCCACTAGCATGCTGAATGATACTACCTTTTTCTTTACCGTTAATAATCGCCACTTCTGGTACTTGATCAGACAATGCTTTGAGAGCTGATTGTACTTTAGGGATCATTCCGCCATATATCACTTGTTCATTAATGAGTTGGTTGATTTTTTGTTCCGATAAATGACGAAACACCTTTTTTTCTCCATTTTCCATTGTATAAATTCCTGGTATGTCACTAATAAAACAGAGTTTAGCTCCAAGTGCTTGTGCAATTGCGGACGCCGCCATATCTGCATTGATATTATAACGTTGTCCAGATGTATCCAAAGCTAATGGCGATAAGACTGGAATATACCCTTGTTCAGCGATTCGGTCAATGATTGCACGTTTCACATGGGTCACTTCACCTACAAATCCTAGGTCCACTTCGCCCGTTATTTTTGTTGCAGTGAGTAATCCGCCATCGACTCCACTAATACCATACGCATTTCCATCGACGTGGTTTAATTTCCTTACAATTTTTTTGTTCACCGAACCACTTAAAGCCATTTCAACGACATCCAAAACTTCGTCGGTCGTCACCCTTAATCCCTGTACAAAAGACGTTTTGACACCATGCTTTTTTAAATATGAAGAAATAATTGGCCCACCACCATGTACGATAATAGGGACAATGTTGCCCGCTTTGTGTAGATCTACAATATTTTCATAAAAGGACAATGGTAGTGCATCGAGTACACTACCACCACATTTAATGATCATATAGTTCATTTGTGTGTCCTCCCTCACGTCCGGTATGAGGCATTAATTTTTACATAATCATATGAAAGATCACAGCCCCATCCTGTTGCAGTTGTGTTACCTTGCTTAAGATCCACGTAAATATTTATCGTTTCGTTACTTAAATAATCCTTTGCCTTCTCCTCATCAAAGGATAAAGGTAAGCCGTTATCCACCACTGTGATTGACCCAATTGCTACTTTTACGTTATTTGGATTGACCTGTTGACCACTATACCCAATAGCTGTCACAATTCTTCCCCAATTCGGATCTGCACCGTATATTGCTGCTTTTACTAGATTGGAAGAAATAATTGCTTTACTAATCGCCCGTGCAGCTACATCTGTTGCGGCTCCATTTACCTGGACTTCAATTAGCTTGGTTGCACCTTCCCCATCACGGGCAATTTTTTTTGCGAGTATTTGACAAACCTTTTTCAATCCGTTAACAAACACTGGCCAGTCGTGGCTTTCCTTTGTAAGGGTTTCATTATTTGCTTTCCCGTTTGCCATTACAAGTACCATGTCGTTTGTACTCGTATCTCCATCTACCGTAATCATGTTAAAAGATTGATTCGTAATATCTTTTAGTGCGTCGGCCAGATCCTGTTCTTTCACAGCGGCATCGGTAGTCACAAAGCTAAGCATTGTTGCCATGTTGGGATGTATCATGCCAGATCCCTTGGCTGCACCACCAATTGTTACTTTCTTTCCACCAACCTCAAATTCAACCGCAGCATTTTTCACACATGTATCTGTTGTTAAAATTGCCTGTTCGAATTTAGACGCATCTGTATTTTCATCTATATGGATTCTGGAAATGCCAGCTTTGATTTTGTCAATTGGTAGCGGAACTCCAATAAGACCTGTTGAAGCGATGGCTGCATCTAATTCTGAAATATTCATTTCCTCAGCAAATACCCTTCGCATTTCATAGGCATCTGTCAGACCTTGTTCTCCTGTACATGCATTGGCTACACCTGAGTTTACGAGAATTGCTTGAATTTTATTATTGTTCGATATGCTTTCCTGTGTAACTAATAGTGGTGCGGCTTGAAAAACGTTTGTAGTATACACCCCAGCTGTCGTCGCTGGCACTACTGAATATAGCCAACCTAGATCCAGCTTTGTTTTCCTGATTCCACAATGAAGACCACCTGCAAAAAATCCTTGAGGAGTTGTCACGTTCCCTCCTTGCACAAGCTGCATTTCTTTTTTTGATACGGTTTGCATTTGATCTTCATCCTTTCTTTTCGTTTTTTTAAGGTAATACCATGTTCCGTGCTCAGGTATACACCTTGGTACTGTCTAAACTTTTTTATGGATAAACAGGTAATTGCATAAGACCTGTTGTTTGATTCCAACCATTCATTATATTCATGTTTTGAATCGCCTGACCTGAAGCACCTTTCACCAAGTTGTCAATAACCGAAACAATCGTGACTCTTCCTGTCCGATCATCGACATGGACACCAATATCACAAAAATTACTCCCATACACTTCTTTTGTCGTCGGTAGGTTACCCTCTGACCTGACTCGAACAAATGGTTTATTTTGGTAAAATCCGCGGTACTGTTGAAGGACATCTGCAGTTGAGAGTGGTTCCTCTAAGGCTGCATAAATTGTGCACATAATCCCTCTTGTCATTGGAAGTAAATGGGTTGAAAAAGTAACCTTAGTAAGTTGGTTCGTTTCCGCATAAATCGTTTGTTCCATTTCAGGTGTATGCTGATGCTCACCTATCTTGTATGCGCGAACGTTATCATTTAACTCCGTATAATGAGTCGATAGGGATAATCCCCTGCCTGCACCTGAAGCCCCCGTTTTTCCGTCGATCACGATCGTATTGGGATCAATGATTCCTCGTTTCAGGATCGGCAATAGTGCCAATAATGTAGCGGTGGGATAACACCCTGGATTCGCAATAAGAGAAGCAGACTTTATTTGATTTTCATAAAATTCACTTAAACCATAAACTGCACTTTCAACAAACGCTTTCGGTGCTGGTAAACCTTTATACCACTGTTCATATTCATCTAGATTTTTCAAACGAAAATCTCCAGATAAATCAATGCACTTTACCCCATTTTCAATAAACTCAGGAGCGTATTTCATACTGATCCCTGAGGGTGTGGCAAAAAAAACGAGGTCAATCGATTCCTTTAATTTTGCTATATCCATGCTCTCCAACGTATAATTCAGTACACCCGTTACATGGGGGTATATGTCAGCTAATGCACTGTCACTTTGCGAATGTGATACAACCGCGCTTACTTCAACATGCGGATGCATCTGTAATAGACGAATTAATTCTATGGAACCGTACCCCGTTCCTCCAACTATAGCAACCTTCATTTGCTCACTCCTCAATGGATCATATTTCCTATTCCTTTTTTTTAGATTAGTAGTTCGTGGCCTATTATTTCACACCATTCATTATTGTTTTCAAAGTCTACAAGTAAAGTTTCGAGTTAATTAGTTAATTATTATACTTTATAATGTATTTTTATGCAATATTGATACAGGAATTTTTCGAAAATTATATTATGTTGGTATGCACTATTATCGTTTTATTCAAAAAAATAAAAAGGGCAACCTCGTAAAGAAGGATGCCCCTAGTTATCTACTTTACCTTATTCTCTAATTGTCCGATCTTTTCGATTTCGATTCTTACGCTGTCTCCTGCATTTAAAAATTGAGGTGGATCCATTGCAAATCCAACTCCATCTGGGGTTCCAGATAAAATAACATCACCTGGATTCAGTGTAATAAGACCTGAAATAAATTCGATTAAAAATGGCACATCAAAAATTAAGTGTTTTGTATTAGAAGATTGTCTTGGCTCTCCATTAACAAATGACTTAATATCTAAATTTGAAGGATCAGGTAATTCATCTGTGGTCACTACCCATGGTCCAATTGGCGAACTGTGATCCAACGATTTCCCTTGCAGCCATTGTGGTGTTCGTTTTTGTAAATCACGTGCAGAACTATCATTTCCAATCGTATACCCCACAACATAATCTAGTGCATCCTGTTGATGGACATGGGAGGCTGTTTTTCCAATGACAACTGCAAGTTCAGCTTCGTAATCTAGTTCATTTGTATGTACTGATTTGAGGATTGGATCTTCTGGGCCAATCATTGCATTTGGAAACTTTGCAAATAAAACTGGAAATGTAGGAATCTCACTTTTCATTTCCTTTACATGTTCACTATAATTTTTTCCAACACAGATTACCTTTGCTGTTGTTGGAATAGGCTGAGATAAAACTACTTCATTTCGATTGAAGCTCACATTTTCGATTGAATGATCTTTTACAAAATCATAAGCTATTTGACTGCGTTTAAAGGCCTGCTCCCCTAATGCATAATAGGAGTTAGGTGCAGATGGCAGTAAGGAATCAACAGTGTTAGCATGATCCTTTTCTCCGTTAGCTAACAAATATTGCCGAAACGCCTCATTCACATCCATTACTTTATCTCCATCTACTATGCCGATCCGAAATGCACCATAGCTTTTTTTACATCGATAGGATACCAGTTTCATTGTAGCACTCCTCTTCATTTATGTTGTTAAATAATAGTGTACAATGAAACCGTAATCATTTCCAATCTTTATATGTTAGCCACTGCTGTTTTGGTATAGGGCGAGTTCAAAAAGCCGACAAATCAATAAAAAAAGGTATGTAGCCAATGTTTGACTACATACGCAATAAAATCTTTTCTATAGAGGTTATACAAATATAATCCACAAAATGAATGTGACCGCGATTGCCACTATACCTTGCATCAATGTGCCTGCTGTTTGTGCCTTGTATGCTTGTGTCACGGACATTCCACTAAATTCTTTTACCACCCAGAAATAGCTATCATTTACATGGGAAACTACCATTGCACCTGCCCCTACTGCCATTACAACAAGTGCCAGTGGTATAGCTCCCTCAATACCAACCTGCGTGACAATTGGTGCCATTAGGGAAGAAGTTATGACGATAGCTGCTGTAGACGATCCTTGAGCCGTTTTTAATGCTGCCGCAATGAGAAACGGTACAAAGACAAACATGGCACCGGCAAAGACATCATTGCCTGCAAAACCTTCGATAAAGTCTGCTACTGCAGTCGCTTTTATAACAGAGCCGAACGCCCCACCAGCTCCAGTAATTAATAAAATTGGTGCAGCCTCTTTAATACCGATTCCGACCCAGTCTGTTAACGTTTCGTGATCAAACTTTGGTAGAAGCAGGAATGCAAATAGGACGCCAATTAATAACGCAACAACCGGTGCACCTACAAACAGTAGAATATCAAAAATTGCGCCAGTCCAACCAGCAAAGGTAATAACAGAACTCAAACTAATTAAAATAATTGGGACAAGAATAGGCGCGAAGGATTTCCAAGTTGACGGCATCTCGCCAAATTGTTTTAAAATAGTGTCATAATCGTATGCAGGATCTTCTCTATCTTCACCTTCGACCTTCATTTTCGTTCCTATTTTCATTGCCCAAATGTATCCTACAAAAATCACTGGAATAACGACAATAAGACCCATTAATATAACCGTTCCCAAATAGTCCTCTGCACCAATGTTTCCAGCAGCTGCAATTGGTCCAGGAGTAGGAGGAACAAGCGTATGTGTTGCAAACAATCCAGTTGATAGTGCAATTGCCATCGATGCAATCGTCACTTTTGCTCTTTTAGCAAGCGCTTTCTTCAAGGACGACAAAATGATATAGCCAGAGTCACAGAATACAGGAATACTAACAATGCCTCCAATTAGACTCATAGCGAGCTGAGGTCGCTTTTCTCCAACTAATCTTAGTACAACCTCTGCCATCCTTAATGCCGCACCCGACTTTTCCAAAATAACCCCAATTATAGTACCAAATATAATGACAAGCCCGATACCGCCCATTAACCCGCCGAATCCACTGTTAACTGCTTCTGTTACTTCACTTAACGGAAGACCAGCAACAATCCCAATGGCAAATGCGGCAAAAAGTAGCGATAAAAATGGGTGAAGTTTTAATTTTGCAGTAGCAAAAATAACAAACAAAACACCTAACAATATGACAAAAATAAGTCCTAAACCTTCCATTTCTCCACTCCCTTTATTTTAGTGATCGTGCAAAATGAATTACTTGCTTTGTCTGTTCAAACAGTAATTCTTCCGCTTTTTCCATACATTCTTCGATGGTAAGTGGTCGATTGATGATCGAAAAACAGCCAGCAAACTTTGTTCTAAGTGCATCTAAATCCCCACTAAGGCTTCCAGAAATTAAAATCGCAGGTACATGATATTTTTTAGCTAATTCAGCAACATATCCAGGTGCCTTCCCATAAAGGGTTTGTTCATCACTTTGTCCCTCACCAGTAATAACCAAATCCGCTTCCTTAATTGTTTCCTCTAAAAGAATCGATTCAGCCAGTAACTTTGCCCCTGATTCAAGGCTTGCACCAATACTTAACATGGCGAATCCAAGACCACCCGCAGCGCCTGCCCCTGCAACCTCTTGTAA
Organism: Terrihalobacillus insolitus; assembly: GCF_028416575.1. Classification (GTDB taxonomy): domain Bacteria; phylum Bacillota; class Bacilli; order Bacillales; family Amphibacillaceae; genus Terrihalobacillus; species Terrihalobacillus insolitus. The sequence goes on from NZ_JAMQKB010000006.1 coordinate 79,669, forward strand.
TTGCAAGCCCAATAATTGTTCTATTTTCCCTGCATATTTCCCCATTGCTTGATCATACACTTGTACCTGCTTTTTCGTTGCACCTTTTTGTGGCCCATATACGGAGGAAGCACCTCGTAAACCACACAAAGGATTATCTACATCACACGCGACCCGAATGTTAACAGTTGCTAACCTAGGGTCTACGTCCTCACAGCTTATATTTTCTATTAGCAATAGCTCCCGTCCGAATGGGCCTACCTCCTTCCCCTTTTTGTCCCAAGCTTTCATCCCTAATGCAAGAAGCATACCAAGCCCACCATCATTCGTGGCACTACCACCCAAACCAATGACAATCGATGTACAGTCTCTTTCCATCGCATCCAACATTGCTTCTCCTAAGCCAAACGATGTGGTCAAATCTGGGTTCCTTTTCGTTGAAGGTACTTGAGGCAATCCTGCAATACTAGCCAATTCGATAATCGCTACACCTTGCTCTGTGATGGCATAGTTTGTGTCGATCTTCTCACCTAATGGACCCGTGCAGGTTAAAGAGATTCGCTTACTGTTACTGGATGAAATGAATGCATCTAGCGTCCCTTCCCCACCGTCTGCCATTGGTTTAATCACTGTTTGGTAACCGCTATCAATTTCTTGAATAGCTCGTTCGATCGTTACAGCTGCTTTGGTGGATGTTAAACTCCCCTTAAACGAATCTGGAGATATTACAATGTTCATTAGGATAAGCTCCTTTTAACAAGTATAATTTTAGTTTATAGGGAAAATGAATGCGCTTCAATTAGTTGATAGACTAAATTTTTAGACTATCACGGATGGAGGTTTGTGCATTTGCACAATCATATTTGAGTTCTTAGTGCGTGTTCAAAACCTCTATTATTATTTTAAGCAAACATGCATCGCGAAAGTGACGTGGGTCTAAACCGACTTTCATTTTGACTTGGTCTAATCGATAAAAAAGTGTGTTTCGATGAATGTGTAGTTGATTAGCAGTATCTTTGACCTTAAAACTATTTTCAAAATAGGCATCAATGGTTTTGAGGTAGTCATTACCAAGGCTTGCTAAAATAGACTGGTAGTTGTTACAAACAGCTTCATATTCTTCTTTTGGTATAGATGAAAGGATTCGTTCTAATTCCCACTCTTCAATCGATGTTACTCTAATTTGTTCGTCAGCAAACTCTATTGCCTGTTTGGCATGCATGTATGATTCTCGTAAACCAATGACCCCGTGGTTAACACTGCCAATTCCAGCACGTAATTTATTGTTAAAACGTTTCACCAACGTTTCTGCTACTGACCAATACCTATTGAACTTAGCTGGCAATGCGATGATGATTTCATCTTCGCCAAACGACTGACAGAATAATGCTTTTACGTGCATTTGTTGCAATTCTATTCTTATTTCTTCTAAAAAATCATGTACAAACTCACTATGTAATACAATGAGCCTCCAATCGTCCATCACATTTATGCCCAGTGTGTAAACTGCTTCCTCTCTTAATTCTTGTTCATGGATTCCAAGCGGGTGCAACAATTGTTGTAACCAATTCCCCCATTGTCTTTCCTTATAAAAAGTTTGCCTTTCAATGTGTATGTGTTTCATGGCAATTTCCACCGAAGCACGCGTCATTTGCGCCACTTGCATTACGTCTTCAGGATCACCAGTGACCCCAACAACTCCTGTCATACTGCTACCATGAACAATCGGTAAGTTTACCCCAGGACGTGTACCTGGATATTGTGCAACGTCTTGTTTGGATAAAATTACCGCTTCGTTCTGTTCGATGACACGGATTGCTCCACCGTGGATCTCATTTATTCGCAACAAATCCGTGCTTGCCACAATTTTTCCATTTAAATCCATTATGTTGATTGGTACCTCAGCGTACTGTCCAAGCTGTTGAATGATCTCTTGACCAAGCTTTTTCGTTATTTTCATAAAGTTCCACCCTCTAAAAAGGTTCCATTCATTATGCTGATCGTTCCTTAAACAACTTTTTCTCTCGCCATTTTCCGTATCGAAAATATAAAAACGCGATAAGACTACTCAGTACAAAACTAGCTCCCATACCGATCGCGATTCCAACGTCGCCAAACAGTTTTGCAAAAATAAAAGTTAGTGGATAACGTAAAATCCAAAACGAAACAATGTTAAGTGCAAGTACTTGATACATAGCACCAGCTGCACGTACAACTCCATTTAAAATGAAATTAAACCCCAAAAACGGATAAAGCAGTCCGATCGTTTGTAAATATTTTGTTCCAAATTCAACTGCTTCAGATTCTTGAATAAAGAGGCGAATCATCTGTTCACTGAGAATAACAACAAGTGTTCCAATCACAAGCATAATGGTCAAATTATATACAATACCATATTTGGCAATTTGATTTACCCGTTTCCATTTTCCAACTCCAATGTTTTGCCCTGCCATACTATTCACTGCTGTTCCAAGTGCTTGGGCAGGAAGCATGATGACACTGTCAATTCGCTGTGCCGCACTAAAACCACCGACAACCCCTTCTCCAAACGACGTTACAACACTCATAATTGCGGCAACTCCCGCAGAAATAACAGACATCTGCAGCCCAGAAGGAATACCTAAATTCAAAATAAGGTACACTTCTTCCTTTTTAGGGAGATGTGGCTTAATCAATGGGACAAGTTTATAGCGAAGTACATAGTAGATCCCGTAAAAAAACGAAAAACCTTGTGATACGATCGTGGCATAAGCCGCACCACTTATACCAAAGTTTAACAAAGTAATAAAAATTGGATCTAAAATGGCATTTAACACTACTGCAATTACAACAAATCGGATAGGCGTTTTACTGTCACCCAAAGCACGGAGTACGGTTCCGATAAAATTATATCCAAACAAAAATAGAATCCCTAAAAAGTTAATCTTCAAATACGTATTCGCTAGTGCCATCATCGTATCAGGTGTACCTAGGATGGAAAGAATGGTTTCCGAAAAAAGATATCCGATAAGTCCAAGGATGGAAGATAATACTGTTAAAATGACAACAAATGCATTCAGATACCTCTTTAGACCTTCCTCATTATCTTTCCCTTTTTGTTGGGATAAAATGGTTAATGTTGCATTATTGATCCCTATAATGAATGACAACATTGTAAAAATCACGGTTCCTGCCACTGCCACGGCACCTAGTGCATTCGCACCTAATAAATTCCCTACCCATAAACTATCAATAAACTGGTAAGAAACCTGTAAAAGGTTCGTCAACAGAATGGGGCCAGAAAAGAACAACAATTGTTTTAGTATCGTTCCACTCGTAAAATCCTGCTGTTTCTTCATCTTTGAATCTCCTTATTTTCTACTCCCTTCCTATGTTACCACTTTAAAAATAACAAAACCTAAAAGAAGACCTTCGTTCAGCAAAAGTTCAGATATAATTGTAATAATTGAAACAACGGATTACCATGAGCAAAAGACCAGACACCCATTTTTTACTAAAAGTGTGTGTTCAAAAAATTGGCAAATTAGAAGCAAGCAGGTCGAGACGGCGTTGTTTTTGAGTAACCGAATAACAAGCCAACGAAGAGATGCGCAGCTTATCTTTTGGTGACTTTTTGAACAACCTCTAAAAGTGTGTGTTCAAAAAGTAATTCTAGAGTTCACTAGGACCATCGCCCATTAAATATTTATGCATCCAAATGGCAGCTTGCATTCCATCACCCATCGCAATCGTTGTCTGTTCAGAATGCGCCACAACATCTCCTGCAGCCCAAACATTTTCAACATTGGTCATTTTGGTTCGTGGATCAACCAGTATGTGATTGTTGTTATATAAATCCACTCCTAGCATTGCAGCCAAATCTGATCGCACTTTATTTCCACCAAAGGCCAAAAAAGCATGATCGGCGTGAATAGATGAACCAGATTCCAGTTTTACTCCTTTAAATTGTGAACCATCCGCAACTACTTTTTTGATTGGCTCTTCTGCATAGACTATGTTGTTTTTTTCTAATTCCTTGCGTGTACGATCAGCCATTTTTTTCTGTTCATGATTCACATATACCAAATCCTGTGACCAATAAGTTAGCGTTAATGCCATATTCGCTCCAACGTCACCAGAACCAAGCACAATCGCACGTTTGTTGTTGATCTCGTACCCATCACAATCAGGGCAAATATAAATACTGTTCCCAAGACAAGGATATAAATTAGAAAAATAAGGGAAACGATCCATGACACCTGTCGCCAGCAGGAGAAGCCTCCCTTGATATGTTACACCTTGCTTTCCAATCAAGGAAAATTCCTCGTTTATTTGTTTCGCATCTACTATTTCATCCTGAATAAAAACTACTCCGAATCCTTCCGCTTGCTTCTTGCCTATGTCCCGTAGCTTCTGACCATCTACCCCATCAGGCCATCCAAGTATGTTGTGATAACAGTGACACAAATTGGATCTCCCGTTATTTGAATCGATAACAAGTATCTTATGCTTATATCTCCCTAGCTGAATGGCTGCCTGCAACCCTGCAATGCCTCCACCAACTATGATGCAGTCATATTTCAAAATAAACACTCCAGTCGTTAAGAATATCACTTTTATCTTAACCAAAAATTCAGCTGAAACTCTGGGGCAAAGGGAACAAGTTCTTTCCCACTTTTTTGAGGATTGTTCAAATGAATCATGTAATATAGGAGTAGGCAGCGAACGAGTAAAGGTATCTGTCGATCAAGTCCCCGTTTTCCAACTTTTAAAATCATTCAAAGTGATCATGTGACTTGCACTTTGCACATAATCGCATTACAATTCTTGGGTACTTATTATAGTGAGTGTTAATAAAGTCGACAAATTAGAAGTTATCATTTGGTGAATTTTTGAACAATCTCTTACAGGAAAGAGTTGACAGCAATGCCGAAACAAATATGGTTGCTCATTATCGGAACAGTCATTAACATCACTGGCGCATCATTCATTTGGCCACTAAACACCATTTACATGCACAATGAATTAGGAAAGTCCCTTGCCTTTGCGGGGGTCATTTTAATGATAAATCAAGGATTTGCGATTATCGGTAATTTAATTGGCGGGGTTTTGTTTGATAAAATGGGGGGCTATCGCACAATACTGACTGGCACGTCTATTGCGATGACCTCCTCTTTTTCACTCGTTCTGTTTCACGATATTTACCAATATGCTGTATTTCTAATTATTATTGGGTTAGGGTCAGGCATTACGAGACCTGCTATGTTTGCACTTGCAAGCTCCGTTTGGCCTGAAGGTAGGGCAAAAGCATTTAATGCACTTTACGTTGCCCAAAATTTAGGAGTTGCAATCGGCGCATCCATTGGAGGGTATGTCGCATCGATTTCATTTTCCTACATTTTCATTGCAAATGCGATATTGTTTCTGTTCTTTTTTCTACTGGCAGTTAATACCTTTAAACCATTGGGAGAAAAGCAAGATGCCTATTCTTATTCAAGTGTTTTGGATCACCATAAAAAAATTGAAAACAAAGCAAATTTCCGTGCACTCGTCATCCTTAGTGTTGGTTTTTTTATTAGTTGGATGGCATATGTACAATGGCAAACAACGATCGCATCCTTTACACAGGATATAGGTATTCCACTTAGTAGCTACAGCACATTGTGGACAATTAATGGACTGTTAATTGTACTTGGACAACCTATGATCCGTATCATCACAAGGGCAATACCCTCTTCCAAAAAACAAATATATATTGGAACTTCCATTTTTTTGCTTTCGTTTATATCCCTATTGTTTGCAGATACCTTTCCAGCATTTGTAATGGCAATGGTCATTTTAACATTGGGGGAAATGCTTGTTTGGCCAGCCGTCCCTACTTTAGCAGATAAACTTGCTCCTAAAGGGCGGGCAGGTTTTTACCAAGGGATCATCAATAGCGTGTCCACATCCGGTAGAATGATTGGCCCTATTATCGGCGGGTTTGTAGTGGATCAATGGAACATCCAATCGTTGTTTTATGCTTTCATTCTTTTAATGTTCATCCCGTTTTTTTCTACCTATTATTATGATAAAGGATTAAGTCACAAGAAGGATGAATCCGCTAGAAGTGTGTAAAGTGCCCGCTTTAGATTAATTATAGCCCTGTTTGCGTCCTCATTACCCGGATGAGGACGCGTTTGCTACTTTTTCACCCCTGTTTGCGTCCTCATTACCCGAATGACGACGCGTTTACTACTTTTTCACCTCTGTTTGCGTCCTCATAACCCTGATGACGACGCGTTGACTACTTTTTCACCTCTGTTTGCGTCCTCATAACCCTGATGAAGACGCGTTTGCTACATTTTTGACCCTGTTTGCGTCCTCATAACCCTGATGACGACGCGTTGACTACATTTTCGACCCTGTTTGCGTCCTCATAACCCGGATGAAGACGCGTTGACTACATTTTCGACCCTGTTTGCGTCCTCATAACCCAGATGAAGACGCGTTGACTACATTTTTGACCCTGTTTGCGTCCTCATAACCCGGATGAAGACGCGTTTGCTACATTTTCGACCCTGTTTGCGTCCTCATAACCCAGATGAAGACGCGTTGACTACATTTTCGACCCTGTTTGCGTCCTCATAACCCAGATGAAGACGCGTTTGCTACATTTTTGACCCTGTTTGCGTCCTCATAACCCAGATGAAGACGCGTTTGCTACATTTTTGACCCTGTTTGCGTCCTCATAACCCTGATGAGAGCGCGTTGATTACATTTTCGACCTTGTTTGCGTCCTCATATCCCAAAATGAGAGCGCGTTTGTTTACTTATCAGCCATGCTCGAGTTAAGCAACCTTTTCTCCGACTAAAAAAACTCCCTTCTCTTGTAATAAAAAGCGAACTTTTACAAACGCTATTAAAAAAGGCACATAATAAAAGGTGGATGCAAATGAGAGTGGCGGAATTATTAATTAAATGTCTTGAGCAAGAAGGTGTTGAATATATATTTGGTGTTCCTGGGGAGGAAAACCTGGATGTAATGGATGCGCTACTTGGTTCAAGCATTGAATTTGTCGTAACACATCATGAAACGAGCGCTGCCTTTATGGCAGGAACATACGGAAGATTAACAGGTAAGCCTGGTGTTTGTTTGGCTACACTTGGCCCAGGTGCTACGAATCTGTTAACTGGTGTCGCAAACGCGAACATGGATCTAAGTCCGTTGATTGCGATTACCGGACAAGCAGGGCTCGAACGCCAGCATAAGGTTTCCCATCAATACTATGATCTCGTATCCATTTATGAACCAGTAACAAAATGGAATGCCCAGGTTAAATCCCCTGACATCATTCCAGAGGTAGTTCGAAAAGCAGTACAAGTTGCAACTCAAGAAAAACCTGGTGCAGCACACATTGACCTTCCAGAAGATGTAGCAGGTATGGCCAGTGATGCAGCACCACTAGAAATTGTAAAGACAACCAAAACAGCGGCAGATGATGAAGTCATTACAGAAGCCTCCCAACTAATAGAGAAAGCTAAACAGCCAATTATACTCGCTGGCAACGGCATAACAAGAGGCGATGCATCTGACACATTGCGTACTTTTGTAAAAAATGCTGATATTCCAGTTGTACATTCGTTTATGGGAAAAGGTGCCGTATCCTGGAAAGATGAACATAGCTTACTCACCGCAGGACTAGGCGGAAATGACTATATCACATGTGGCTTTCATGACTCAGATTTAATCATCGCTATTGGGTTTGATATAGCAGAATATCCACCAAAAAATTGGAACCCAGAAGGACGGACACCTATTCTGCATATCGATACAGAAGTAGCGGAAACAGATGAAAATTATCCTGTCACCCTGAATGTTGTCGGAGATATTCACACAAATATAGAAAAGTTAACCAGACTTGTAAAGCCCCAAAATCGAGACAACAAATGGGTTGAGCACGTAAGAAAAAACGCACTAGCTGAGCTTGAACAATTTGAAACAGACACTAGCTTTCCTGTTAAACCACAAAAGATCATTTATGATTTACGAGCAGTTTTAAAGGAAGAAGACATTGCCATTTCAGATGTCGGCGCACACAAAATGTGGATGGCCCGAATGTTTCATTGTTACCAACCGAACACATGTTTAATTTCAAATGGGCTCGCATCGATGGGGGTTGCTGTACCTGGGGCTATTGCAGCAAAAATAGCACATCCCGAAAAAAATATCGTCGCAGTTTGTGGGGATGGTTCCTTTCAAATGACAGGCGCAGAACTAGAAACAGCGAAGCGATTAAATTTACCGATCATCGTGTTAATGTGGAGAGATGGTGGGTATGGCCTAATCGAATGGAAACAACTAAACACATTTGATCGATCCTCCTACATCAAATTTGGTAATCCTGATTTTGTCAAACTGGCAGAATCATACGGATTTGAAGCAATGACAATAACAGACACAGCGGAACTGAAGCCAACCCTTGAAAAGGCTATTTCATTAAACAAACCTGTATTTATCGATTGTCCTGTTGATTATGACGAAAACCGTAAACTAACTAAAAAACTAGGAAAAATTCTTTGTTAGGTGGTGACATGATGAAAATTGGGTCCATTATAAACGGAAAAGAACGAAATGAACAAAACCGTAAAACTCTAGATATAAACAACCCGTATAATCACGAGACAGTAGGAACGATTGCACTAGCATCCAGTGATGACCTGAATGATGCCGTTGAAAGTAGCTTTGATACATTCCACCACAAAATGAAAGCGATGCCCGCACATAAACGTGGAGATATTTTACGAAAAGCAGCCGATCTTTTAGAAGAAAATGCAGATGATTTTGTTCAAACGATCACTGCTGAAGCTGGTAAACCTATTAAACATAGTCAGGCGGAGGTACAACGCTCCGTTCAAATACTACGTTTTGCATCAGAACAAGCTAAGAACATAAATGGAGAAGTTATTCCCATGGACGCGGCAATTGGTGGGGAACACCGAATGGGGCTCGTAACGAGAAAAGCATTAGGTGTTGTTGGAGCTATTACACCATTCAATTTTCCATTGAACCTTTCCTTGCACAAGCTCGCTCCTGCAATTGCTGCAGGAAATACAATCGTATTTAAGCCTGCTGAAAAGACACCAATTTCCGCATATAAGCTTACCAAATTACTACACAATGCTGGACTCCCAGAGGGTGCTTTAAATCTTGTGTTAGGAACTGGTGAAGAAACAGGAGATCCACTCGTCAAACATGAAAAGGTACACAAAATCTCATTTACAGGTAGCCTTCCTGTGGGGAAAATCATTCAAAAAACGGCTGGGTTCAAAAAAATCACACTGGAACTCGGGTCAAATTCCCCAAATATCATTTTTGAGGATGCAACGATCAAGGAAGCAGCTACAGAACTCGTAAAAGGTGCCTTTGCATTTTCAGGCCAAGTCTGTATTTCTGCACAACGTATTTATGTTCAAAAAGCGATTTATGACACGTTCCTAGAAGAATATACCCAGCTTACGAATGCGTTACAACTTGGAGATCCGTTTGATGTAGAAACTGATATCGGTCCAATGATTTCTGAAGATGAAGCAAAACGAGCTAAACAATGGATTGATGATGCGGTTGAAAAAGGTGCAAAGATAGAAACAGGTGGAGAGAGAAATGGTAGCACGCTGACACCTACCATCATGACCAACGTCGATAAAAACATGAAAATTATTGCCGAAGAAGTATTTGCACCAATTGTTTCTGTGATCCCTTTTGATACAGAAGAGGAAGTAATCGAATTTGCAAATGACTCGATATATGGACTTCAAGCGGGTGTTTTTACAAAAGATATCGACAGAGCGATCCGGGTTGCCGATCGACTTGAAGTCGGGGGCGTTTGGATAAATGAAATTTCCACCTACCGTCAAGACAACCACCCATACGGAGGAGTCAAACAAAGTGGAATTGGAAGAGAAGGAGTCAAGTATGCGGTAGAAGACATGACAGAAATGAAATTCATTGGTATAAAACTAAAAGGGTAATTATCATTATTTTTCCCGCTAGCTACGATAACATGAAAGGATTGGTTAAATGGCACTGATGAACTTAACCATCATTCTACGACTGGAAATGGATAAGCAAAAAGTATCCTTTGGACAAATATCCACTATTATTAGTAACGCTGGAGCGGATATGTTTGCAATAGATGTCATAAAAGAAGGTCCAAATAGTACGGTTCGAGACATTAGTGTCAAAATTGAAAATGAACAAATACAACATAAATTGGTCGAGGCAATAAATAATTTAAACGGGGTTACATTAAAACACGTTTCAGATCGTACTTTTTTAGTACACTTAGGCGGTAAAGTTGAAGTAACATCCAAGTTAACGATCGATAATCGCGAGGAACTTTCTCAAGTCTACACCCCTGAAGTTGCCCGAATTTGCAACGCTATTAATGATGATCCTACACTCGCTTATAACTTAACAATTAAAAAAAATTCAGTGGCTGTCATAACGGATGGATCAGCTGTATTAGGTCTCGGGAATATCAAACCCGAAGCAGCACTACCAGTCATGGAAGGAAAGGCGATGTTGTTTAAACAACTTGCAGGTGTGAATGCCTATCCTATCTGTTTAAACACACAGGATACAGAAGACATCATCAAAATTGTAAAAGCAATGAGTCCAACTTTTGGTGGGATCAATTTGGAAGACATTTCTTCCCCTAGATGTTTTGAAATAGAAGAACGATTAAAACAAGAGTTAGATATCCCCGTTTTCCATGATGATCAACACGGTACCGCTATTGTCACTCTTGCAGGACTGCTGAATGCCTTAAAAGTAACGAAGAAAAGTTTGGAAGCTTGTAAAATCGTTGTATGCGGAATTGGGGCTGCGGGTATTGCAATAACGAAAATGCTGTTAAATGCTGGTGCGAAGAATGTCATAGGCGTTGATAAAACTGGTGCATTATCTAGTAAGGATACTTATGAAAATCAAACCTGGAATTGGTATGCCAAAAACACCAATCCACACAATGAACAAGGCACTTTATCAACAGTCATGAAGGATGCAGACGTGTTTATTGGAGTTTCCGCACCAAATATCTTAAAAGTAAGCGATATTAAAAGTATGGCGGATAACCCAATCGTCTTCGCCCTAGCCAATCCAGATCCGGAAATTTCACCCGAACTTGCTAAACCGCACGTAGGCGTGTTAGCAACAGGACGCTCGGATTATCCTAATCAAGTGAACAATGTTCTCTGTTTCCCTGGAATCTTTCGTGGTGTTTTAGACTGCAGGGCAACGTCGATAAATGAGGAAATCAAGCTTGCAACTGCTAAAGCAATTGCAGCAGTTATTCCAGAAGATGAACGAAATAAAGACTATATCATTCCAGGTGTGTTTAATGAAAAAATCGTACCAAACATCCGAGAAGCCGTCGTAGAAGCAAGCTATAAGACGGGTGTGGCAAAAAGAAAAGAAGTCTGATATTAGAGGAGGTAATAAAGAATGGTAAACCAGAACTTTGATCGATTTATTCATGAACAGGAAAAACATAAAAGCTGGTACCCAGGCGGTAAACAAAAACAAGCTAAAACTAAAAATTTTAAAGATAACGAACGAGGAAATACCGATAAAAACATAGGGGCAACAGGGAGAGACGTTTAATTTTAAAAAATGTAAAAAAGTTAACTTTTCTTAGCAAGACAATCTAGAAAAGCAAGGATAGGGTTGAATTATCAGCTCTTCCTTGCTTTTCTAGGCTTTTGCATTCTATTTGTATTCATCACTTATCCCTCAATCCAAATTGGGCGTTTATTTGACCCCGAAGCATTTTCTTGCGGATATCTCTTTCATTTTCTTCTTCTTTTTTCTTTTTCTCTTTTAAAATGTCTTGTCTGATTTCTTGTGTAGGGACCCCCTCTTCCCTTTTGTTTGCAATATCCATTAATTGCTCAATATCCGAAAACGAATATTTTCGGTTACCTTTCTCTGATCGTTCAGGAGTAATTAGCTTTCTTTCCTCATAATACCTTATCCGCCTTTCTGATAACCCTGTAAGCTCGCTAACGATCCCAATCGTGATTACCTTTCTTGTCTTATATGACTCTCCTTCCAATGCCACTCCCCCTACAGTTGTTTATTATAAGTTTAATAGAACGATCGTTACATAACAGCACGTTTGTAAGATTATCTAACACAATTTAATTTATCCCGCATTAACGTGCAGTAAAAGTCCGATTGGTTCAACTAACAATCAGTGCGGATGAAGAAAACCCCACTGATTGAAGCTTCACTTTATGTGTAAATTTTGTTTACATTATCAGTATAATTGTATACTTCAACTCGGCGAAAATAAATTATTTTCCCAAAGGACAAGAAAAGGATTTCCTACCTAACATGTAGAACATTAATGTTAGCAGATATTTGATTGAATAAAGGAGGAAATACCCATGACATATACGCCCAATGAACAAAGATACGATTCCATGCTTTATAACCGATGCGGCAATTCTGGTTTAAAGCTACCAGCAATTTCGCTTGGGCTTTGGAATAATTTCGGTGGTGAGGATGTATTTGAAAACCAAAGAAAAATGTTACAAAAAGCGTTTGACTTAGGCATTACACATTTTGATCTTGCAAATAATTACGGACCGCCATATGGCTCTGCTGAAGAAAATTTCGGCAAAATACTTAAAAAGGATTTTTCTTCCTATCGGGATGAATTAGTAATATCAACAAAAGCCGGATTTGATATGTGGCCAGGGCCGTACGGGAACTGGGGATCAAAAAAATATTTAATAGCAAGCCTTGATCAAAGTTTAAAACGCATGGGCTTAGACTACGTAGATATTTTTTACCACCACCGGCCTGACCCCGAGACACCTTTAGAAGAAACGATGGCAGCACTTGACTTAGTCGTCCGCCAAGGAAAAGCACTTTATGTAGGAATTTCTAATTACGACGCAGAGACTACCCAAAAGGCAATAGCGATTTTGAAAAAGCAAGGCACTCCATTCATTATTCATCAAGCTGCATATTCCATGCTAAACCGATGGGTGGAGGATGGACTAACAGACGTATTGGCAAAAGAGGGTGCTGGCTGTATTGCATTTGTTCCACTAGCACAAGGGCTGTTAACAGATAAGTATTTAGGCGGAATCCCAAGTGATTCAAGAGCAGCCAAACAATATATTCGGTCGTTAAACGAAAAAGATATATCAACAGATGTCATCGAGAAAGTTCAAAAATTAAATGAAGTTGCTAATGAGCGGGGGCAGTCTCTAGCCCAAATGGCTCTTGCCTGGATATTACAAGAAAAATCCGTCGTCTCTACTTTAATTGGCGCTAGTAAAGTGAAGCAAATAGAGGAAAATGTAAAAGCATTAGAGCATGCAAGCTTTACAGAAGTAGAATTAAGTAAAATAGAAGAAATATTAAAGTGAAAGACGTCAGGCTAGCACTTGTCTAGCCTGAGCATCTTTCACTCATGGGTGTTATCCATTATTTGGATTTTGTTTTTGTGGAATGTTTTGATGATCCTAAAGAGATTCTAAAGGATTAATGTGGACGAATAAGGGACCTTCTCATGTATTCACCCTCTATTATTAACCCCGGTAAAAAGCTCTGAAAAAATGCTACTAGCCCCATTATTCCGGCAATTTGAGATGGTTCATAAATCTGTTTTAACTGATGTTTACTAATGTGAACGGGATATGGAGCTTCACGTTGTATGAGTTGAACCGATTGACTTTTTAATTGGGCCGATAGTAGTTGATATTCATTACCTTGGATGTATATTTTTAAAGAAGGCCATATTCCCCCGAGAAAATGAGGAAATTTGGCTAGTGTACGATAATCACTAGCCACATCATATGTGTGATGTGCTTGCGCGACGTCTTTAAGCAGGTCCTTCATATATGGATCTGCATGTGGAATGTGGACTAATTCAATCGATGGAAACCCTTGTATAATGCCTGGAGCTAAGAAACCGTTACTTTTTTTCTTCGGCACAATTGGGCGATCACTTAAAGCCTCCTCCCAAGCACTTGCGATAAGTAATAATTTTGGGTTTACATAATTAAAAACGGTCAATATAGCTTCGATCTGTTGTTGGATTTTTCTATCATCATAATTGTTCCAATTCAGATCTGGTACCTGTGCTGAAATATTTGGATAACGTAAATGCTTTGCTGCTTCCTCCATATTTACGGTTAACATATTGGGTCTCACTTGGTTCCATGCAATCTCTAAAAATTCTGGGTAGTTGGCAAGTGTCCGAAAAATGAAATTGACAACAGGTATCTTTAACACAAATTTTATATCTTGATAAATCACCTTAAGCCTTCCCACTGCTTCAGACTCAAACACTTCAGGAATTCCGTATTCGTTCATTCCAGCACAACCTTTCATTGATCATTACCATCAATATATTAGGTTGAGTGATATGAAATGACCAAACGGACTGAAGTGTCTTATAGAGGATGTTCAAAAAGTCACCAAATGATAAGCGGCGCATCTCTTCGTTGGCTTGTTTTTCCGTTTCTCACGTATTAAAAGCATATCCTTAGAAAAAGAAGAACACTTTTTCTTCGTGCGAGGTAATGCTTTCGAAGCAACAAGCTTTCGCTGCGATACTCAAAACTGCGCCGCCTCGATCTGCTTGCGACGCACAGGACGTGCTAGTGTCGACGTTGCCACAGGACGTGGCGGCATTAGTCGACCTTCTGATTTGCCGACTTTTTGAACACTCACTTATAACAAAATTCTTATTACTTCATTTCCGATAAAACTCCCACAATTTTATCCTCAATTGCTTTCCCCTTCTCCTCATCCACCAAATTATTTAGCAGGATTGAAAAGACAAACCGCTTACCGCTTCTCGCTTTAAGGTAACCAGATAAAGAACTGACCGTTGAAATGGATCCTGTCTTTGCTTTCACTTTTCCCTTTGTTACCTTGTCTGTCATCCTGTAGCGCAATGTACCACCAATAAGCGGTTCACTTATGCCAGCAACAGGTAGTGATTGGATATAGGTAGAAAACCAAGGCTGATCTTGAATATGATACAACAGCTTCGTTATTTCATTGGCTGGAACTAAATCGACATGGGATATTCCCGAACCGTCCCTTAACACGAGCGAACTGGTCTCAACGCCCAATTCTGACAGCTTTGTTGCCATGGCCTCAAGTCCTTTTTCCCAGCTCCCTTCCCCTAATAAGACCTTGCCCATTTCTTTAACCAATACCTCTGCGTGCCCATTGTTACTTAATTTCATAAATGGAATCATAAGCTCTGATAAAGGCATCGATCGGTGGACAAAGAGAAGCTCTGTATTTGAGGGAGTCTTCCCTGTTCGAACCTCCCCTTTTAGTTTGATGCCATATCTTTCTAACGACTGTTTAAACATGTCCAAGGCGTACCTTGTTGGTTCCTGAACCGCAACCCATTGTCTCTGTCCAGCATCATCCTGTGCGATCGTTCCGTCAATCGTGATCGTATTAGTATGGTGCTTACGGTTTATCACAATGTCGGTTGCCTGATCACCTGCCACTGTTCTTGCGTTATTTATCATTTTGACAAGGTCTGTTTTGGGCGTCAATCGAATCGTCGGTCGCTCATTTATTTTTTTATTCGGACTTACATCAACGATAACTGTTCCAGCATCATAATCCTCGTTAGGTGCTACCGTTAAAGCAGAAATTGCCGCCCCATAATAAGTTTCCTCATCACTCCAAGGCAAATCAATAGAATAACGTGTGTCATCGTACCATGTATCATCCCCAATTACATCGCCAGTCACTACGTTTATTCCTTTTTTCTTTATCCTCTTGGCAAATGCTTCAAAATCCGCACGTAGTAATGTGGGGTCGCCCTTTCCTTTTAAATAAAGGTTTCCATTTAATTGTCCATCCTTGTGTTCCCCATCTGTTCTAATTTCCGTTTCAAAGCGATAATCTTTACCTAGTGTAGACAGGGCTGCAACAGCCGTTAACAGTTTCATGTTGGAGGCTGGCCTTAAACGTACATCACCTAAGTGTTGGTACAAAATTTCACCTGAAGATTGAGAACGAATACTGATCCCCGCTAACGCACCTTTTAGGTCTGGATCCTGTTGTATTAATTGATCTAGCCGTTCTTTTAGTCTGCTTTGTGTGTCCATGGCTTGAATTGGTTCTTGTTTTACGGAAATGGTCAAAATAAAAATAGCAGCCAGAAACATGACCATCCATTTGTTATGTAGTCTCATCACAATCAATCCACCCTTCTACTTTTACAAGTAACAAGGTTTTAGTATTCATTAAATTGAATAGGATTATGTGAAATTGGGTTGGAAAGGGGATAATCCTCTTACCTGTGACAGAAGCCGAACCTTCACCGTTGCTGACGGTGGGGGTTCTTTTTCTTTTTACGCTCTGACATTATTCATCAGGGATTAAGTCTGTATAACAAAACCGATCCTTGCCGGTGAACATATCAGGAGTCACTTTTTTCTCACCCAGAGTAAAATTTATGGTTGATTTGAAAATTGGACCTTCAAAAACAAAAGAATGGTACTCGCCATATTCCCCACATGGATCCACCTCTTTTGGTAACTGATCCATAAACCCGTTTTCAATTATTTTTCCTGAAAATTCCTCACTCAATTTTGTTAAATCTACACATGTAATGACCGTTTTATATCCAAGTGATAAAAATCTATGCAAGAGCTCGTCCGTATTGAAACCCCAGAGTGGAAACAAAGGGGTAACCCCTGTAGGTTTTAGCATATTTTCGCGGTAATCACGAATGTCTTCAAGAAATAAGTCACCAAAGGCGATATGGTTGATACCATCCACTTTCATTTTGCTCATTGCTTCGGCCATGATTTCATTATATATTTCATTTGAACATTTCTGAGGAATACGCACGATTCTAAGGGGGAGACCAATAGAATTAGCTTGAGCCACTAATAGCTCCTCACGAACGCCATGTATACTTGTTCGGTCAAACCCACTAGTGACTGTTGCCATTAATGAATCTACTTCAAATTCATCTGAATGCATGAGATCATGCAGTGCTAAAGTTGAGTCTTTTCCACTAAATGAAACAACAATTTTTGTCTTTGTCACTTTTTAACACGCCCAATCATAGTAAACTTTTTTCTCTTCCATAATCTTTAAATAGTTTTAGGGTTTTAGACCCCCACCTCTAAGTGGAGTCGAGACTCCATCTGATTCCCCGATGTTTCAGCTTGCTGAAACGAGTTCGCTTTGTTACTGCGGATCTAGTATAATCTGTGGTGACACGGTTCGCCTTGGATGGTCAATCACAATCGGTTCGGTGTCATAAACAGAAGCAATTGTTTCTTCTTTTATTACCTCAGCAGGCTCGCCAATCGTTTGAATCTTTCCATCCTGCATTAAGACAAGCCGATCGCAATACATGGAAGCAATGTTGAGGTCATGCAGAATCACTACTACTGTCAATTCCTTGTCTTGTTGCCATCGCTTTACAGCCTCCATCATCTGCAGCTGATGGCCGATATCTAAATAAGTGGTAGGTTCATCAAGCATTAGCACGGTTGGATCCTGTGCCATCACCTTGCCCAATGCCACTCGCTGCCTTTCTCCTCCACTTATATTTTCAATCGTTTGATTTACGATATGCTTAAGGGCTAATATCTCTATCGTCTGATCTACAATAGATTCCTCCTGAAAGGTATTCTTAGTCTCTTCACCCAACCAGTTTTGAAAAGGGTATCTTCCCATCTCGATAATTTCACGAACGGTGAACCCTATCTCTGGGATTGCTTCTTGTGGGAGAACTGCTAGGGTTTGCGCTAACTCTCTCTGCTTGTAACTCTTAATAAATTTTCCATTAATTTCAACCGTGCCTTTCGTTGGTTTCTCGGCACCAGATAGAAGCTTCATCAAAGTAGATTTACCACAACCATTAGGCCCTATTACTCCCAGTACCTCCCCACGTTGTACGCTAAGGTTTATATTCATCAAAATATCTCTTGATCCATATCTCTTACATAATTCCTTTGCTACAATCATAATTTTACTCCCTTTTTACCTTTTTTTAGTAAGTATGCAAAGAAAGGTGCTCCTAGAAGAGATGTTACAACACCTAAGGGGATTTCTTTAGGCATTAAAGCCATTCGCGCGATCGTATCTGCCCATAATACATAAATCGATCCACCAAAAACGGATAGCGGGATGATCAGTCGATAGTCCGGCCCTACAACCATCCTAATTAAATGCGGAACGACTAAACCAACAAAACCGATCACTCCTGATACCGACACTGCTGAGGCTGTTAATAGGGTCGATGTTACAAGGACGACCATCTTCGTTCTTTCTACATTTACCCCAAGATGCAGTGCTTGCCTTTCACCCAATGTAAATAAGTTCAATGCTCTTCCTTGTGACAGTAAAATTACAATTCCAATGAATAAATAGGGTGCCATAATCTTCGGATATTCCCACCCTCTCATTGTTAAACTACCCATCATCCAAAAGACGATCTCGTTTATCGCTTTGCCAGACATGGATACCATTAACGAAATGAAAGATCCTAGGAATGCTTGGACGACCACTCCAGATAAAATTAATGTCTCTTTTTTCATCTGTCCGCTCGTCATGGCAATTTTGATGACTAATAATAAGGTCAATACTCCTGTTAAAAATGCTACAATCGGTATAGAATACATCCCAAATAATGCTGATTGCAAACCAAATAAAATAACAAATGCCGCTCCAAATGAGGCTCCTGAAGATACACCTAATATGTATGGATCTGCCAAAGGGTTGCGTAAGACTCCTTGGAATCCCGCACCTGCCACTGCCAATGCAGAACCAACTAGGATCGCTAAAATAATCCTCGGTAACCGCACGTTTATCACAATGGCTGTACTAACTTCATCCCCCTTACCTAAAAGCACGGACCACACCTCTGTAATAGGTATCATAGAGGACCCTATTGACAGGCTTAATGTGAAGGAAAAGAGAAGGAGCAAAGCTGCCCCTCCTCCATAGAGAAGTAACCTTTTTTTCATTATTCAGCCAACTTCGGATGAATCGCTTCAAAAATTTCAATTAAGCTTTCTGTAATTCGTGGCCCCACACGACTAGCCTTAGTTGAATTCACGCCAACTACTCTCTCATTTTTAACGGCATCGATTACATCCCATCCATCTCTCGATAAGATTTGCTCTTTGTTTTCTTGACCTGCTCCCTCTTCACCGGAAGTATAAAGAATAACTTCTGGGTTTCTTTTAATAACCTCTTCTGGATTCACTTCAAACCAGCTTTCTTGATCTGCAAAAATGTTCTCTCCACCAGCTAGATTTATCAGATCATTAGCGAATTCACCTGAACCAAACGACCAGCCTGCTGAGTATTCAGCATATACTTTCTTAGGCTCTACATTTGCTAGCTTGTCTTTTACATATTGTAGGTCTTCATTCATTTGATCGGTAACAGCTTTTGCTTCTTCTTGATTATTTAAAATAGTCCCTGTTCTTGTAATTGCTTCCATGATTTCTTCTATGGACTGTGGATTTGAACCAAATACCTTAATGTCTTTTGCTCGTAACTGTGCTGCCACTTCTGGCTGCAATTGTGTGTTAATAAAGACTACATCTGGTTGTAAAGCGATTAATTCTTCCTCATTCAATCCAGAATACGTACTCCCTAACTTTGGCAAGTCTGCCGTCTCTTCAGGGTAATTCGAATTATCGTCAACTGCTAATACTTCATCCCCTGCACCTAAAGCAAATAGAATCTCTGTATCACTTGGTATTAAAGACACAAGTTTAGTAGGTTCTGAGTCAAACGTAACCTCTGTTCCAGTTGCATCTGTAACCGTTAATGGATATTCTGTCTCTAGCTTTGATTCCTCTTGTGATCCATCTTCCTGTTCTTCTACCTCTGCGCTTGAATTTTGATCTTGACTTGACTCTTCTTTATTTTCCTCCTGTGTGTTACACCCTACTAACCCTATCGTGACAATAAATAGAAACAATAGGACTGCAATTCGTCTGAACATGTTGTCCATCTTGACCTCTCCCTTTTTTTGTATTCTTTTCCTCACAAAGTAAAACCCTCTACCAGATAGTAGAGGGTGGTTAGGGCATATGTATCCCATAGCCATCCTTTTACCTCGAAGGATATAGCTAAAGATACTGGGGACGTATCTGACTTTAACAGTTGCGGGACAGTGTCGGAATTTCACCGAACTTCCGCCATCCAGTATCTAAATGCAATTAAATTATTCGTTCAAATGATATAGTTTTTTCCTAGTATTGAACTACGCTCCACTTACAAAAGAAAGTTCACTTTTGTTAAAGTGGGGAATTCTAATTAAATATAAAATATATTTTCCTTCTCAAATATAACCCGATTTCACCATAAAATCAATTCCTTAGACTTAATAGGCAAGTGGATTTATTTTATTTGTGCAAGAAAACACCCACCCCCCTGTTGTTAACTTAAAACACAAGGGGGTGGGTGCTTTTTCTATCATTAATATTCTCCGATTACCTCTACCGCCTTTTCCGTGATCGTTGTATCAATTGCTTTATCAAAGTCTAATTCACCTTCTGTTGCTCCATTTTCTTTATACATTTCATATTGGTCCTTTATATTTTCGTTATACATTTCTCCATTAGGATTTAAGCCTGTTACCCCTACATTTTTCCATAACTCTGGATCCTTCATGGCTGTGTATTCTGTCATGATGGAAATAATCTCGTCTAACCCCTTATCCTTATTGAACGCATCGTTGTAGTCGCGTACTCCTTTTAAATAGGCTGCCATAAACCTTAGCGATACATTTTTTTCTTCTGTTACAAATTTAGGGGAGCCAAGAACCATTGCAATTTGTGCTTTTGGTGCATAATCCGTTGTATCGCCAAAACGGGTATGAATACCTTGTTCACTTCCTTTTGTAATAAAAGGCTCAATTTGCAGCGCTGCATCAATAGAACCTTTTTCGATCGCCGCTAACATGTTGCCAAAGTCAGGCATTAACACAAATTCCACATCATCTACTGTTAATCCTGCATAATCTAGCATTCTACGAAAAATGTAATCATCCACCGCATTTTTCGTAGAAACGGCAATCCGCTTCCCTTTAAAATCGGAGTACTCCTTGATCTCATCCTGTAGATCTTCTCTTATGACAAATGAAAAGTAGGAACTCCCTTTAACGTTATGTCCTTTATCCGCAATAATTTTGACATTGATTCCTTGACTAATCGCATTAAAGAAAGATGCAGACGAAATCCCACCAGCGATATCCACTTCACCCGATGCCAGAGCAGGAAGCATGTCGTCACTGTTTGCAAATTTTGCAAATTCAACCTCGATATTGTAATCATCAAAATATCCTTTTTCCTTTGCAATATAGAACCCTGCACCTGAAGCCGATCCATCCTCAGCAATTACCACTTTCGTTTTTTCTTCTAATGGTGCTAGATCTCCTGAAGGATTCTCCTCACTAACATCATCCGCTAATTTATCTAGGTCATCACTATTTGAACTACCTGATGAATTCGATGAGCAACCACTGATGACAAAAGCCAAAACGATGAATGGTATAAAAAACAACCATTTAGCCCATGTTTTCATATAAACTTTCTCCTTTCACTAAAAATTTAGATTCTTGAACCTTGTACCTCAACCTGCAGATGCTTCCATATGTTAACGAAATCATCTGCCATTTCTTTGTTCGATCGAACCTGTTCCATATTTCTTGGTCGCGCTAGATCAATCGTCTTTTGATCAATGATTTGACCAGGCTGGGAGCTCATCAACAATATACGATCACTTAACAAAAGCGCCTCATCAATACTATGTGTAATAAATAAAACGGTCTTTTTTGTTTCGGACCATATATTTAATAACTCTTCCTGTAAAATAAACTTGTTTTGTTCATCTAATGCCCCAAATGGTTCATCCATTAGCAAAATTTCAGGGTCATTTGCAAATGCACGAGCAATACTAACCCGCTGCTTCATTCCGCCAGATAGTTCCTTAGGGTAAAGATTTGCAAACTTATCCAGGCCCACTTTTCTCAAATAATAATCGGTTCTTTCTTGAACGGTATCCTTTGGGAGATGCCGCATTTTAAGGCCAAATGCGACATTCTCATACACTGTCAACCAAGGAATAACCCCTTGTTCTTGGAAGACCATCGACTGTATCGGACGATCTTCCTTTCCTTGTGCAATTGTAAATTCGCCAATACTCGGTGTCTCTAAACCTGCTAAAATACGTAATAAAGTAGTTTTTCCACAGCCACTGGGCCCAATTAAACAAACAAATTCGCCATCCTGAATCTCGACATTTATGTCCTTTAAGGCTACGACGCTACTATTCTTTTTATAAAAAACCTTTGTTAATCCGTCTATTGAAATTTTTGCGTTATCACTCATAGTACCTGCCTCCTTCGTTATCTATATAGCTCTATTTCCATGGCAAAAGTTTTCTCTGTAAACCGCGCAAAAGAAGCGAAAATAGATAACCGAAAAATGAAATGAGCACGAGCCCAACATACATCTCCTTTAAAATAAAGGAACTGTAAGAAGTCCAGATTAAATAGCCAATACCCGAATTGGCACCCATCATTTCAGCTGCAACAATTGTAAGAAGTGCAATTGCCTGACCCATTTGAATCCCTTCAAGCATGACTGGTAAGGAACCAGGCAAGGCTATTTTGAAGAAAAAGTCCTTTGTGCTAGCCCCATAGTTTTTTGCAACATCTAGATAGATCCTGTCAATGTTCACCACACCGGCAACCGTATTAATAATAACGGGGAAAAATACACTTCCCGCTATCGTGACGATTTTAGATACTTCACCTATACCAAAAATAATTAATATAATCGGTAGTAAGGCTAGAGTTGGAATCGGCATCAGTGCCATAACAAGTGGAGAAAAGAAATGTCTGATTGGCGAATATAACCCCATTAACAGCCCTAGAATAATGGCAGGGATGACACCAAGTAAAAAACCTGCAAAAATTCTATATAACGAGATTCCGATATGTTGATAAAGTTCCCCATTCGCTCCCATATCCAAAAATGTTGCTATAATTGCCGTCGGCGCTGGAAAAAACCGAGCATCGACCAGTCCCGTTCTAGACAAAAACTCCCACAAAATCAAAATAAATATTGGTGAGGTAATCGTGAGAATTTGCTTTAATCGTTCTCTTACTTGCCTTTTTTTCCATTCCTGTTGTTCTATTTCGAATGGATCGTAGTCAACTCCATGTATTTTTTCCCGGTTCATACAGTACCACCTCTCGCTGTATAATATGTGCGATCGCCCAGATGTGTGAACCGTTCAAACAAATTAGGGTAAATTTTGAAAATTACCATAATGACAAGAACATACAAAAGTGTTACAATATAACTGCAATTATCAGAAAATTTTAACACCATTGTAAAGGAGTGCTGGACTTTATGAAGCTCTATTTATCCGTTGATATGGAGGGAATTACAGGATTGCCAGATCATACATATGTGGATTCCCATAAACTTAATTACGAAAGAGGCAGACGGATCATGACACAAGAAACGAATTATGTCATTGATGCGGCCTATACTCATGGATGTGAGGAAGTATTAATAAATGATAGTCATTCCAAAATGAATAATCTTTTAATCGATGAGCTTCATCCAGATGCTTATTTAATTACAGGAGATGTAAAACCGTATTCAATGGTACAGGGATTAGATAGTGGCTTTGCAGGTGCTATGTTTCTCGGCTATCATGCGAAAGCTGCCCAACCAGGGGTAATGTCTCATTCGATGATCTTTGGTGTACGTAATTTTTACATAAATGATAAGAGTGTTGGAGAATTAGGCTTTAACGCTTACGTTGCTGGTCATTTTGGTGTGCCCCTTTTAATGGTGGCTGGTGATGATAAAGCATGTGAAGAAGCGGAGGAGTTAATTCCGAACATCACAACTGCCCCCGTGAAACAGTACATTTCTCGGTCTTCAGCGAAAACCTTAACACCAAAGAAAGCTGGGGAGCTCCTTCAGCAACAGACCAAGGTTGCTTTGGAAAACATGAAAAACGTAGAACCATTAATTCCACCAAAACAGCCAACACTACGCATTGAGTTTACGAATTATGGTGAGGCAGAATGGGCCAACCTTATGCCTGGTACGGAAATGGAACCAGGCACACCCACAGTGAAATTTGAAGCAAAAGATATCCTTGAAGCTTACCAAGCAATGTTAGTGATGACGGAGTTGGCCATGCATACTACATTTAGATAGGAGCAAGTTGGATGCTACGTTACATATTAAAGCGTTTTACGATAATGGCTGTTACCCTTTTTATCATTGTCACGTTAACTTTCATACTCATGCATTCGATTCCAGGATCACCGTTCAACCAAGAACGTGGAACGAATGAAGCGGTACAAGCAAATCTTGAGGAATTTTATAATTTGGATGAACCACTTTACGTTCAATACTTTATCTACTTAAAAGCGGTTGCTACTTTTGACTTCGGTCCATCCATTAAACAACCAACAGCAACGGTCAATGACTTACTTGGTCGAGGATTTCCAGTATCCCTTGAACTAGGGCTTGTTTCGATCATTATAGCTGTCATATCAGGAATTTTATTGGGAATTATTGCTGCCCTAAGACACAATGAAATAATTGATTATATAGCAATGACAATCGCTGTATTAGGGATCTCCATTCCCAATTTCATCCTTGCTACTCAACTGATTCAAACATTTGCAGTGAATTTAAAAATTTTGCCTGCAGCTACTTGGTCAAGTCCGATGCACATGATCCTACCCACTATCGCATTAGCTACTGGACCAATGGCAATTATTGCGAGGCTAACGAGATCAACGATGTTAGAGGTATTAACACAGGACTATATAAAAATGGCGAGAGCAAAAGGACTTTCCCCCGCGAAGATTGTTTTTAAACATGCGTTAAGGAATGCACTCATGCCTGTTGTTACGATTCTTGGGACTTTACTGGCAGGTATTTTAACTGGGACATTCGTTCTGGAACAAATATTTGCTATTCCAGGGATGGGCAAGTATTTTGTTGAGAGTATAAATACACGTGATTATCCTGTCATAATGGGGACTACTGTTTTTTATAGTGCATTCCTGATCTTTATGTTATTTCTTGTTGATATTGTATACGGACTGTTAGACCCACGGATCAAGCTGCATCAGAAGGAAGTGAAATAATTGGGATTACGAAAAGAAGTAAACAATCAACACTCTCCATCTGTACCAGATGAATGGTTTAGGCCGATAAATAGAGCAGAACAGAATGCTGAGAAAGTATCTCGACCATCTCTATCCTATTGGCAGGATGCGTGGCACAGATTGTTAAAAAACAGATTAGCTATGACTGGATTGGTGTTTCTTTTCTTTTTAGCCATTATGGCCATCTTTGGCCCGATATGGTCACCCTACTCTGTAACTACGATAGACCTGCCTAATCAAAATCTAGCGCCATCATCATCACACTGGTTTGGAACAGATGACCTTGGCCGCGACGTATTTACACGAACATGGTATGGAGCACGTATTTCCCTGTTCGTGGGACTGATGGCTGCCCTGATTGATTTTTTTGTTGGAATCATTTATGGAGGGATTTCTGGCTATAAAGGTGGTCGAGTCGATAACATTATGATGCGAATTGTCGAAATATTATATGGGCTTCCATACTTACTTATTGTCATCTTATTATTAGTTGTTATGGGACCTAGTTTAACCACCATCATCGTTGCACTATCTGTAACAGGATGGGTTGGAATGGCTCGAATTGTTAGAGGTCAGGTCCTGCAATTGAAAAACTATGAATTTGTTCTTGCCTCTCAATCCTTTGGAGCAAAAACAAAACGAATTATTAGAAAAAATCTGTTACCGAATACAATGGGGCCAATCATCGTCCAAATGACATTAACGGTTCCTTCCGCTATCTTCGCGGAATCTTTCTTAAGCTTTTTAGGGCTAGGTATACAAGCACCCTATGCGAGCTGGGGCGTCATGGCAAATGACGGTTTATCTACGATTCTATCCGGACACTGGTGGAGATTATTTTTTCCTGCTTTCTTTATTTCTGCAACGATGTTTGCCTTTAACGTACTAGGTGACGGGCTTCAGGATGCACTCGATCCAAAGCTGAGGGAGTGATTACTACTTATGGATAAAGTATTAGACGTAAAAAACCTTCATATTTCCTTTACTACGTATGGTGGAGAAGTTAAGGCTGTTCGAGGAGTAACTTTTCATTTAAATAAAGGGGAGACACTAGCAATTGTTGGGGAATCAGGCTGTGGCAAAAGCGTTACCTCCAGTAGCATTATGGGACTGATTCCATCGCCTCCTGGAAAGATTGTAAATGGTTCAATCATGTATAAAGGGAAAGATTTAACAAAAGCGACTGACAAAGAAATGCGCAAAATCCGTGGTGTGGATATATCAATGATTTTCCAGGACCCGATGACAGCACTAAATCCCACCTTAACGGTTGGAACCCAGCTTGTCGAAGGGTTAAAGCATCATAAAACGTTATCTAATAATGAAGCCCGTAAACAAGCAATAGCGATGATGCACCTTGTCGGTATTCCAAATCCAGAAGAGCGAATGAAGCAATACCCACACCAGTTTAGCGGTGGAATGCGGCAAAGAATCGTGATTGCGATCGCACTCATTTGTGAGCCAGAGCTACTTATTGCAGATGAGCCAACAACTGCACTTGATGTCACGATACAGGCACAAATTCTTGACCTGTTTGGACGGATCCAAGAACAACTCGGTGTTTCTATTATACTGATTACGCATGATCTAGGTGTTGTCGCTAAAATTGCGGATCGAATTGCTGTTATGTACGCTGGGAAGATTATTGAAACTGGGACAAAAAGAGAAATTTTTTATCACGCCCAGCATCCATATACGAAAGGCCTGTTACATTCTGTTCCACGATTGGATTTAAAAGAGGCTAAATTAATTCCGATTGATGGTACACCACCAGATTTATTCTCACCTCCAATTGGATGTCCGTTTACAGCAAGATGTCCTTATGCGATGGAGGTGTGTGATAAAGTTTACCCTACTCATTCGAAGATAAGCGATTCACACCATGTAGAATGCTGGCTTCAGGATGACAGGGCAAAGCTCGTAGCTGGCTCAACAGTTACCAGTAAATAGTAAGAACATACGAGGGGGAATACAGATGAAAAAGTGGTTGTTTTTTTTATTCGCCGTACTAGCAGTTATTGTTTTGACAGCATGTACAGCAAATGAAAGTGCTGGTGAAGGCGATCCATCAGAATCAAACGATTCAGATGATGCACAAACTGAAGAACCGAGTGAAAAAGTTTTGTATCTTAATAACGGGGTAGAACCAACTTCCTTTGACCCACCAATTGGATTTGATTCTAATTCGTGGCAGGCGTTAAACAACTTAATGGAAGGTTTAACACGACTTGGAAAGGATGATCAGCCTCAGCCCGCAACTGCAGAGGACTGGGATATTTCAGATGATGGAAAAGAATATACTTTCTATATTCGCGACGATGCAAAATGGTCTAACGGAGATGACGTAACTGCTGATGACTTCGTCTATGCGTGGAAACGTATGTTAGATCCAGAAACAGGCTCACCTGCAGCATTTTTAGGCTACTTTATTGAAGGTGGAGAAGCCTTTAATAGTGGTGAGGGCTCTGCAGATGATGTTGCAGTCGTAGCTGAAGACGACAAGACTTTTAAAGTAACCTTAACAGCACCAACAGGGTATTTCCTAAATGTGATCGCTAACCCTGCATTTTTCCCAATCAACCAAGCAGTCGCGGAAGAAAATCCTGAATGGTTTGCGGAAGCTGACACATTTGTAGGAAATGGACCATTTATTCTAGAATCATGGAAGCATGATACCTCCATGGTGATGGCCAAGAACGATCAATACTGGGATGCAGAAACAGTCAAACTAGATAAAGTAAACTGGGCAATGGTCAATGACTCCAATACCGAATACCAAATGTATCAAAGTGGTGACTTGGACACATCTGGAGTACCATCCGACATGGCGGAAGAGCTCATGAGTGGCGACGATGTGATCATCGAAGATCAAGCAGGTACGTATTTCTATCGCTTTAATGTAACGAAAGAACCATTCCAAAACACTAAAATTAGAAAAGCATTTGCAATGGCAGTTGATCAACAGCAAATCGTTGAATATGTAACGAAAAACGGTGAAAAACCCGCATACGGATTTGTTGCACCAGGATTTACGGGGCCATCTGGTAATGATTTTCGCGAAACAAACGGTAATCTTGTAGAATTTGATCCAGAAAAGGCAAAGACTTTGCTAGAAGAAGGAATGGCGGAAGAAGGTTATGACGAGCTTCCTCCTGTGACATTATCCTACAACACTAGCGATAGCCACAAAGCAATCGCAGAAACACTTCAACAGATGTTGAAACAAAATATCGGTGTTGATGTGGAGCTTGCTAACGCGGAATGGAACGTCTTCCTACAAGATCAAAAGGATCTAAAGCATCAATTATCCCGTAGTTCTTTCTTACATGACTATGCCGATCCAATTAATGCATTGGAAAGCTTTATTACTGACTCATCCATGAACCGTACAGGATGGTCTAATGCAGAATTTGACGGCCTAATTGCTAAGGCAAAAGCAGAAGCCAATGAAGAAAAACGATGGGAATATATGTATGAAGCAGAAAAAGTTCTATTTGACGAAATGCCAATTTTCCCAATCTATTTCTATAATCAAGTATTACTGCAAAAGGAAAATGTGACAGGAATTGTGCGTCATCCAGTAGGGTATATGGAGTTGAAATGGGCAGATAAGAATTAGAGTGTAATAAAGAAAGGGTTGGCTCTATGTACATTCCACCAAACGGGATGATGTTCCCTTTGAGCCAACCCTTTTCCATATTTACATACATACCGCTAAGTGAATGGATCGAACGCGTACCACCCGAGCAAAAATGTGAAGACCCATTTTCTTTTCTCTAAACGAACGATAGAGGTGAACAACATGCTTTTACCTAAAAGATTACACATAGGGGATACAATTGGAATAATTGCACCAGCTAGTCCTCCCAACCTTGAGAATCTGGAAAAAGGCATCATTTTCTTAAAATCCCTTGGTTTACATGTGAAGCTAGGAAAACACGTAACCAGTACGTATGGTTATTTAGCTGGCACTGACCAGAAACGTTTAGACGATGTGCATGATATGTTCAGAGATAACTCCATCTCAGGTATTATTTGTGCATCAGGTGGTTATGGGACAGCACGATTAGCCTCGCAAATAGACTATGATGTGATTATGAAAAATCCAAAAATATTCTGGGGGTATAGTGATATCACCTTTTTGCATACCGCCATACGGCAACAAACAGATCTCGTTACCTTCCATGGTCCAATGGTGAGTTCCGATATTGGTACAAAGGATTTTGCAACACTCTCCAAAAAAATGTTTAAACAAACTTTCGAACCAACGCACTTAGCTTATACCGAGGCAATTAGTCCATTACAA
The DNA here is from genome assembly GCF_028416575.1 of Terrihalobacillus insolitus. Taxonomy (GTDB): domain Bacteria; phylum Bacillota; class Bacilli; order Bacillales; family Amphibacillaceae; genus Terrihalobacillus; species Terrihalobacillus insolitus. The sequence continues at coordinate 109,153 of NZ_JAMQKB010000006.1, forward strand.
GTACTCTCAGACGGTGAAGCAATCGGCCCATTAGTCGGCGGAAATCTTTCCCTTTTAATAAGCACACTTGGTACGAAATTTGAAATCAACACGAGTGGCAAATTACTAGTGATCGAAGACATTGGCGAAGAGCCATATCGAATTGACAGTTATCTTAATCAGCTTAAAATGACTAGAAAATTTGATGATGCAGCGGGTATTGTTGTTGGTGACTTTAACAATGCCATACCGAAAGAAGGAAAATCATCCCTAACATTGGAAGAGGTCCTACAAGATTATTTTGCTGATTTAAATATTCCTGTTATGAGTGGCTTTAAAATCGGACATTGTTCTCCACATTTCTCCGTACCACTAGGTGCAATGGCAAAGCTATCAAGTGTAGACAAAACATTACAAATTCAACCTGGGGTGCAGTGATTTACTGGAATGGAGGGGTAAAACATGAAGAAAGATCGTACATTAAAAGTTACGAATTTAAAGAAGCACTTCCACATCGGAAAAGGGCAGACATTAAAAGCAGTGAACGGTGTAAGCTTTGATGTGTATAAAGGTGAGACATTTGGGCTTGTTGGTGAATCAGGCTGTGGGAAATCAACAATTGGCCGGACTATTATGGGGTTATATGATCGATCCGACGGAGAAGTTCTTTTTGACGGAAAAAATATTCATGAGTTAGATGAAAAAGAGACCTTTTCATTTCGAAAAAACATGCAAATGATATTTCAAGACCCTTATGCTTCGCTAAACCCGCGCTCAACAGTTAGCGAGGTCATTTCCGAACCTATGGAAATTCACGGCCTGTATCGAAACAAAAAGGAACGTCTTGAGCGTGTGTATCAACTACTAGAAGAAGTTGGATTAAGTCGGGACCATGCAAATCGTTATCCTCACGAATTTAGCGGCGGTCAACGTCAACGAATAGGAATTGCACGTGCTTTAGCATTAAATCCAGATTTTATTATTGCAGATGAACCAATTTCTGCCTTAGATGTATCTGTACAAGCACAAGTCGTAAACCTGTTACAAAAGCTGCAAGAAGAAAAAGGACTAACCTATCTATTCATTGCACATGATCTATCCATGGTTAAACATATTTCCGATCGAATCGGTGTGATGTACTTAGGCAACCTGGTAGAGCTTACTGAAAGTGAACAGCTTTACAGCAATCCATTACATCCTTATACGAAAGCACTTTTATCGGCAATCCCGATACCAGATCCCGATGTAGAGGAAACCAGGGAGAGAATGATCTTACAAGGTGAATTGCCTAGCCCTATTGATCCCCCAAGTGGTTGTGTTTTCCGTACCCGTTGCCCATTTGCTATGGAAGCATGTGCACAACAGATACCTAAGTGGCAAAAGGTAGAAGATAAGCATTACGTAGCATGTCATATATATAACGATGACATTAAAGATAAAAGGCCAATTCATGGCAGGGCTACGGAAACCATCCCGAATTAGGACATGTTTGATGTACCCTCGGATATTTCAAATACCCATCAAACTAACGGCCCGTTAATTGAATAAGGACATTTAAGACAATGGGGGGAAATAAAATGAAAAATAATTTAATTGCTACGTCAATTTTTTCATTAGCGATTGCTATTGTTATTGGCAGTTGGTTCATTTCAAGTGGATTAAATAATAATGGAGAACGTATGCTTATTGAAAAAAATGATATGGAAACGACACATGAAACACTATTGTTAACCCAATCTGAATTAGGAGACTATCTCGGAATCACAGAAGAGGAAATTCAAATGTTTATTAGTGAAGATATTATAAAAAGCGGAATTCCATATATAAAGATTGGAAATGAGTTCTATTTCTCAGTTAAGGCAATTGATAAATGGTTAGTTGAAGTAGGAACATTAAAAGTTGGACAGTAATTCTTGCGAAGGTAGGGGTACAACTGATGAATCTCCTGTAATGGGAGTGGAGGAACAGCCCCGAGTCTAGCGAAAATCTTCAATAACCCAGTAGATTTCATTGTCTTCTTTCCCAATTTGTTTAAAACCTACTTTTTCTAACACCCGTATAGAAGGATAGTTTTGGTTAGAACAGCTTGCTGTTATTTTTTTAACTTTTGGTTGTTTAAGACCCCACTGAACAAATGCAGTTGCCATTTCAGTAGCATAACCATTACCTTGATAGCTTGGGAGAATGCTATATCCTAGGTCCATTTCTCCATTTTCGTCTGGTCCACCCTTAAATCCCATATCACCAATAATGACATTATCTTCGGTGCGAATGATAATACCTTCCCACACATTTTCTTCAGGATACTGACTAAATCGTTCAATTTTATATGGAAGTAATTTTTTATAAACATCCATAGGATATTCGGAAGGAACATTAAAATTTGTGAGCTTTTCTAATTTCTCTATTGCTAACTAACGAGGCTTTCATCATTTCAATTGTAAAAGTAGCTAATATTAGTCTATCTGTTTTCACATAGGGCATATTCGCACACCTTCTCTATTTAAAATTTTAATTTCATCTGTTTAGTTAGTACCTACTTGCTTATTCCATAATCGCCAGTTTGCATTAGTTTAATAAGTTAGATTGATAAATAAATTAACTACTTCCTCCTCCACCAATTCCTCCTGATGAACCACCTCGTTGAGATTTAGCTTTTGCAACTTCTCGTTCAACTTCTTTCTCCTGCTCTGTTTTTTCACGATATGGACTATGAAATCTCTTTTTTTGTTTTCTTTTATCAAGGTAAGTCATAACAATAATAAATATTACTAAAAGTGCGTGTTCAAAAAGTCGATAAATTAGAAGCAAGCAGGTCGAGGCGGCGTAGTTTTGAGTAACGGAAAAACAAGCCATTTAAGGAATACAGGCTAAGACCGCCACGTCCTGTGGCAACGCCTGCATGACCCACATCGTGTGGGCCCGAGATGCGCAGCTTATCATTTGGGGACTTTTTGAACATCCTCTAAAAACAAGCTCCATAAAATATTGAAAGCACCTAATCCCACCTTTATGTTTTTACAAAAAATAATAAGGAAAAAGCAGACCTGGTGATTTGGCCTGCTAAACTCCTTGTTAATCTTCCTAATTTTATAAACAGATTCTTATATCTGAATCTTTTCACCTATACTTCTTTCACTTCTGACATGCACGAATAAACGACTGATAAATTCTTAAGGAAGTTATGTCATCAGTTGCTGCCATGTTTTCTGGGTGCCATTGAAGTCCAAGAACAAAGGTATGTTTACTACTTTCTATCGCCTCAATCACACCATCGTTTGCTTTTCCACTGATCTTGAATGTTGACGGTACTTCCCTATTTGCTTGGTGATGACGACTATTCACTTTTAATTTTCTCGATTCAATTATGTCATACAGTAATGAATTGGTCTCAACTTGAACATAATGGGACCCATGCCCTTTAGGCGCTTTTTGCTGGTGTTGCAGTAATTCTTGATTCATTTGAGCATAAATATCTTGATACATCGTTCCGCCTGCTGCAATATTCACGATTTGACAACCTCGGCACACAGCAAGAATCGGTTTATTTTGTTCCAATAACTTCTTGATAAGTGCCACCTCAAACCGATCACGCTCTGGAGTGATCACCCCTAAATTCGGATGCGGTTCTTCTCCAAACAATGTTGGGTCAATATCATAGCCACCTGTCGCATAGAATCCATCGATCGTATCTGCAACTTGATCAATATCTTCCTCCTGCAAAAAGTTTGGCAATATAATAGGTAGCCCTCCAGCCCTTGTAATTGCTTTAATATTATCCGTACCAACTGTCGATGATTGTTCATCAACGTCAATTGATGATGTTATTCCGATTAATGGTTTCAAAGTTTATCCTCTCCATTAGATAATACTTGATATCTCTAAAACTATTCTAACGTATTGTCTGCTTTTGTTCCTTTGCTGGAGCTTAGCTGTGATTTATCAGGTGTTTGAGGTTGTGCCAAAGGTCCTGGAGTCCCTTTACCAGAAAAACTTTCGATTAACTCTTTTACATCAATTCCTGACGAAGCTTTTAATGACTCTTGTAGTGTTGACATTAAATTGGTTGCATAGCCCGTCACTTTATTTGCGCCACCATTTTCACCGTTACTACCTGTGTCAACAACCGTAATTTTATCAATATTTGAAATAGGGCTGGCTACTTCTTTCGCATACGCTGGAAGCATGTTCAGAATCATATCTAATATTGCCGCTTCCCCATATTGCTCATATGCCTCAGCGATTTTCTGTTTCGCTTCTGCCTCAGCCAGACCTTTCAAGCGAATGACTTCGGCTTCTGACTCACCCTGTGCTTTTTCTGCCTCTGCTTTAGCCAAACCATCGATGCGGACTTTTTCAGCTTCTGCCTTTGCCATTGATTCCACGTGGTATTGATGTGCATCAGCTTCAGCAAGCCTTTTCCTTTTTTCCGCTTCTGCCGCTTGTTCCACAGAATAACGATCGGCATCTGCTTTCTTTTTGACCTCTGAATCATACTGCTTTTCACGACGTGCAATTTCTTTCTCTTCCAATTCAATTTGCTTTTGTCGTTCAATGATCTGAACTTGCATTCTTTGTTCCGTTACTTCTTGTTGCGAGCGCGCTTCTTCAAGGTGGTAGGCTTGGTCAGCACGTGCTTTTGCGCTATCTTGTTCCCGGCGGTATTCGGCAGTTTTCATTTGGTTCGTTTTTTCGGATTCAGCAATTTCTGTTTCTCGTTCTAATTCAGATTTTTTCGCATCTTTATTTGCTTCCGCACGCTTAATTCGTGTTTCCTTTTCCGCATCAGCAGTTGCAATATCTGCATCCCGCTTCACCTGTGCTATTCTTGGTTTACCAAGTGATTCTAGATATCCGTTTTTATCACGTACATCTTTAATCGTAAACGAAACAATAATAAGACCCATTTTAGCTAGATCTTGAGAAGCAACACGCTGTACTTCTTGTGAAAATTTTTCGCGATTTTTATAGATCTCCTCAACCGTCATGGTGCCTAGAATTGAACGAAGGTGGCCTTCCAAAACTTCTCTAGCTTCATTTTCGCGATCTTCTTTTGTTTTTCCTAAAAACTGTTCCGCAGCAGTAGCAATTTCATTAATGGAGCCACCTATTTTGATGATGGCCGTACCATCTGCCATTACGGGAACACCTTGTTCTGTGTATACTTCTGGTGTTTGTACGTCAAGCTTACTCGAGAGTAGACTTAACGGCTCAGCTTGCTGGAAAACAGGTAGGATAAACGTTCCCCCACCACGAACAATTTTAATTCTGTTCCCAGATTCATCTACATTCACATTTTTAGATCCCAAATAACTTCCTGTTACTATTAATGCCTCATCCGGCCCAGCAGTTCGATATTTTGATACGAACACACCAATTAAAGCTAATAACAAAACAACAACAATTCCAATGACAATAATGATTGGCGCCATTCTTCCACTCCCCTATTATATTTTTTTGAATTCTTCTATATAAAAACTCGCAATACGAGCTCCTATCAAATGAGTCCTGATCGCACTTATTAATTGTCTAAAAACAGCGACTCTCGGGGTGATACATAAAGTACGCCGTCAGCAATATCAACCACTAACACTTCCGTCCCCTCTCGTATCGGTTGATCTTCAAAGCTTTTCGCGGACTTAGAAATAGACCCGCTTTTTCCAGATAGAAATACTTCACCAAATCCATCTTCCGGAATGGACACGATTACTTTTCCCATTCTCCCTTTTAAATCATCTTCAGAATAAACAAGTGATTCTTCCGCTGATGAAATCGGAATAAGGATGAACACATTTAACAAGATCACTAATATGAATGCTAGAACGAGTGCAATGACAAGAATCAGCAGGCTGTTAAGAGATGTGGATATTTCTAATAAGTACCCTGAAGCACTTAAAAAGGTTATAAAAGAAAGTACGAGAGTAGGATTGAATATGCCATCAGATAAGAATTCGAACATCCCCTCCAATACATCTCCCAGAATGATGTAAATAAAAGTGAAACAACCACCAACAATTAACCCAAACAAATAGACAGTTTCTAATGAGTATCCTAAAATTTCCATACAAAAAATTCCTTTACTTTTGGATTTTTAATACTATTTTATCATACCTATTAATCTCAAAAAGTAAAAACCTTCATAAATATCCTGTCATTTACTAGTACGAATAAAACAGTGAAAAGTTTCGTATTTCACTAAATTTTATGAAAATTTAAAAGAGGACATTTTTTTCGCTATTCGTCAATGGAAGTGTTTTTGGTATGTAAACGGACATCTGTTCCACTCTTTTTAGAAAAAAACTGATTAAAATCACCACCCATTACCTTACATAACGATTAGAAGTCGAATTAGTAGACGACTACTTTTAAAAACCGTATCATTTCTTAACAAAGAAGGAACTAGAAGGAGTGTGCAATGTTGACAAATATTAAAATAAAGCATTTCCATAACATACCCTTATCCATTTTAGATCTTGCTCCCATAACAGAGGATGGCGATGCAAGCCAATCTTTTGCAAATAGCGTAGAATTAGCCCAGTATGCTGAAAAGTGGGGGTTTCACCGTTATTGGTTTGCAGAGCACCATAACATGCCTGGTATCGCAAGCTCAGCAACATCTGTTGTCATTGGTCATATTGCTGGCGCAACTAAGCAAATTCGCGTTGGCTCAGGTGGTATAATGCTGCCGAATCATGCCCCCCTTGTGATTGCTGAACAATTTGGTACACTCGAATCAATGTTTCCAGGACGGATCGACCTTGGGCTTGGCCGTGCGCCTGGAAGTGATCAAGCAACAGCGTATGCGCTGCGTCGTACACTTAGCAGTCGTGCTGAAGATTTTCCAGCACAATTAGAAGAATTACAAAGTTTCTTCCAACATGATCCAACTGCTCGGGTTCGGGCTTTCCCTGGAGAAGGACAAGACATTCCAATCTGGCTCTTAGGCTCAAGTGGATTTAGCGCCCAGCTGGCGGCACAAAAAGGATTGCCATTTTCTTTCGCCAGTCATTTTTCACCAGATTATACGTTACAAGCACTTGAACTCTATCGCGATAACTTTAAACCATCTGAAGTGTTGAAAAAACCACATTCAATGGTTGGCATAAATATAATTGCAGCAGATTCAGACGAAAGGGCCAAGTGGTTAGCAACCTCTCAACAGCAGCAATTCTTAAGTCTAACGAGAGGCAATCCAACACCACTGAAACCGCCAGTAGATAATATAGATGACATATGGACTAGCCATGAGCGGGCAGCAATAGGGAAAACGTTGGATCCCCGTTCAACCATCGTCGGCGATCCAGACAAAGTAAAACAAAGTCTTGAAAATTTCCTAAATGAAACAAAAGCAGACGAGGTCATCATTAACTCTCAAATTTACTATCAAAAGGATCGATTACGTTCCTATGAAATCATTTCAGAGCTAATGGATTAGCCCATTCCAGAGGGTGTCCAGCCGTTTTTTCTAAAAAAATGCATTAATAACTCGACATCCGCATATCTTCATTAGCGATTGTCGAGTTATTTGTACCAGTTTGCTACTATTTCAACAAACTATAAATCTACTTCCTATAAAGTGCGTGTTCAAAACCTCCATGGCTTATCGGCCACCATAATGAGTGAAAACAGGATTAAAGTCATTAGGTTTCGTATAAAAAGCCAGATAATTAAAAGCGAGCAGATGGAGCAGGACGCGCGTTCGGCCGGTTTTTGGCCCCGAATGCGTCTTCATCGCACGGATGAGAGCGCGTTTGGCTGGTTTTTCGCTCCGAATGCGTCTTCATCGCACGGATGAGAGCGCGTTTGGCTGGTTTTTGGTCCCGAATGCGTCTTCATCGCATGGATGAGAGCGCGTTCGGCCGGTTTTTCGCTCCGAATGCGTCTTCATCGCACGGATGAGAGCGCGTTTGGCTGGTTTTTCGCTCCGAATGCGTCTTCATCGCACGGATGAGAGCGCGTTCGGCTGGTTTTCGGCTCCGAATGCGTCTTCATCGCACGGATGCGCAGCTTATCGTTTGGCACTTTTTTAACACGCTCTTAAAAATACTCTAGTTTATTCTTATTACCAGAAGAAAAAAGGTAATAAGGCAAGTGCAGCGATTGCCGCAAATGAAATTCCCCAGTGATGTCCATATCCGCCATATCCGCCACGGCCGTAGCCACGTCTATATCCGAAACCATATCCTCCTAGACCACGAGCAGGTAATGGTCTCAAAATTACATGTGATCTGGAAACATGATGCACAATTCCGCGATGAATGATTCCATCATGTGTTCGTATAGCAACTGGTCTACCCACACTTTTACAGCAAGTATGATAATAATTTTGTGACATAAACGATCTCCTTTCATCCAGTTTTCCCTAATAATATATGCATAGTTTAAAGTTATGGACAGGACAATCGTTGACGTCATTCACACATTTTTCATTATGGAGGCAAGAGTACGAACTTCTATCTTTTGATACACTATTCGTTTACTTTATTGCTTTTTTACAAAAATACATATTGGCACCCAATGTTGCTTCATATGTTTCGATCAGTTCTTGGTGCCTCGCCATAATGTCAAATAACCCATCATCAATATCGTCTAAAAGGTCAAACTCTGTATCTGCACGCATCTCTAGTGGGGCAACTCGATTCACCTTCACCTCATGAAACCCTGCTTCTTTCAAATAGGTCATCCATTCCCTTTCTTCTAAAATATACTTGATGCCATAAAATTCTTTCAACGCATCGATGTCCTCGATAGTTGCATCCTGTTTTTTTGTCATTTCAAGCATAACCAACATCCCATCTCGCTTTAAAACTCTTGCATATTCTTTCAATGATTGCGGCGCATCTGTAAAAGATGTTACGGACTCTGATAAAATAATATCAAAGGATTGGTTATCAAATGGTAGTGCCTCCGCTTCACCTTGTACCATATTAACCTTCAGCGTTGCATCGTTTAATCGTTGCTCCATTTTGTCTAACATTCCTTGATGGGGATCAAGCCCAGTCACATGACAATCATATGTTTCTGCGATATAGGCAGCTGTTTGACCAGTACCACAACCGACGTCAAGTATTCGCTTTTGCTCGTTTATACCCAAATTCTTCACTGTTTTTTTCGTTAGGGATAGACTACCTGGGTGGGCTCCCCCAACACCAAAAGCAGCCAAAACATCCGTATATGTGTAGTTAACTTCCAATACCCTTCCTCCTTAACCCCTGATAAAATCAATCCATTACTGGTATGTTATGTACCTTTCTTTATTTAGGTATAGACGAACATCACGTTTCATTGTACAGAAAACTCGATGATTAACGAGCCATGGTCCCACTGAGGTGACCTAAAGGCACATTTTACTTTCTGATCTAAAAAAAACATCCAATAGAGAGCGACTCTATAGGATGTTCACACTTTAATAGGTTGTTCGCACTTTAATAGTTATTTGCTGTACCAGACATTGTTTCTTTCGTTGTTTGTGGATGGCACTCTGATTCCACTTCTCTTATTTTCTCAAGTTTCATCCAATTCCCTTTTTTAAATTTCACAGTCAATACAATCGCTCTTGCTGCAATATCAAGTCCGATGGCAACCCAAACACCCGCAAGTCCCCATCCTAACCTAATTCCTAATAGATAGACAAGCACCGTTCGGATAGCCCACATCCCTACAGCTGTAAGATACATCGGAAACTTTGTATTGTTAGCACCTTGAAATGCACCGGTTAAAATTAACAATACAGCAAGAAACGGTTGAAAAACACCCGATATCTTAAGCGCCGTTCCGATGTTTTGTATAACTTTAGGGTCATCAGTAAAAAAACCACCAGCCCAATTTCCGAGAAAAAATAACACCGCACCAAGAATGGACATAAACCCGACAGCCAGCCAAGTACAAAGCTTGGCAAATAAAACAGCCTCACCCTTTTTTCCAGCACCAATCTGCTGTCCAACCAGTATCGTAGCAGCAGTCGCAAAACCATATCCAATCATATAGGAGAAAACTTCAACATTCCCTGCAATTTGATGTGCCGCAAACACATTCGTTCCAAGAGCAACTACAAATCCAAAATAAACAATTTGACCAACGCGCATTACAAGCCGCTCGCCTGCCGCAGGGCTCCCTAATGTAGTTAATTCCCACAAATGTTGTTTATCTGGTTGCCAGAATTGTTTTTTAAACGAGAGTACTGGTGACCGTTGATTATAATAGAGTAACACCATTGTTCCAACCAATCTTGAAAAAACAGTTGCTAGAGCTGCTCCGACAATGCCCAGTTCAGGAAAAAACCATATTCCAAATATAAGAACATAATCAAGCAATCCATTAACAATGTTAATAACAATACTTACTTTCATTGGCGATCTTGTGTCACCCGCGCCCCTCAAGTTAGCACTCATTACAAACATTAGGGACATAAATATGGAAGGAATTGCAACAATCTTCAAATACGTCTCTCCAGCCGACAGTACGTTTGCTTCAATTCCCATCAGTTTTAAAAGTGGAGCCGCAAAAAACAGTGTAATAATGCCAGTTAGTATCCCAAATATAACAGAGAGCAAAATCGACTGCTGAGCAATATGCCTCGCTCTTTCTGGTTTTTCAGCTCCTAATGCATTCGCAACACGAACATTGGATGCTACTCCAATCGCCATAAAAAGCGCAAAATAAATTGCCAACACTGCATTTGTCACGCCAACAGCAGAAACCTCAGCCAAGCCTATTTTAGACACGAAATAAGTATCAACAAACCCTAAAATAGTTTGGAAAAAATTCTCGATTACCGCTGGCATAGCAAGCACCAAAATGATCTTCACCTTAGCCCTTTTCGCCTTCGCATTCACTACTTTGCCTTTTACTTTTTCCTGTTTCATCGACAAACCTCCAAATGAATACTACTGCCACTATTTTAACCATAGTGATCAACACTATCCTATTAGGTTTGAAGAGATTGTGTTTCTATTTATAATACAGTGGTTCGATATTGTTCCTTCTATAACACCGTGTTGACTTGATGAATACTGTTATGACAATATCCTTTTTGTACATATGACTTAAACAAGCTCATAAAATAAGCATAAAAAAAGTGCACTAAATAGTACAAAGTATAAGAAAGCATAGCTTACGAGCATAAAAAACGCCCAAAGATAGGTGCAGTTTTTGGCAAATTAACGATTCCAAGATTGGATAAAGAATTTCCATTAATAGAGGGATCAGAAGCAGATCAACTCAAAAAGGAGTTGGACACTTTCGCCAAAGCGTACTCCCTGGGGTAGCAGACAACTCCGTACTTGCAGGTCATCGAGACTCCGTTTTTCGTAGACTAGGAGAACTTGAAATGGGAGATGTTATCATTACTGAAACAAACAAAGGTGCTTTCACTTATAAAATAACAAAGCAACAAATCGTTGATAAGGATGATAGAACAATAATTGTCCCTTCCAAAAAACCCATTCTTACCGTTGTGACCTGCTATCCCTTCCGATATGTCGGAAATGCGCCAAAACGTTATATCCTAACAGCAACTCTAGTTGCAAGCACCTTGAATTAGTTGCGTATAAAGATTTATATAAGAAATGAAAATCCACCTCTCTTATTGATTACCGCAACAAAATTTCACCACCCTTGCCATCTTTTTCACCAATGTCAAGAGGTTTACCATACATCACCAATATATTTACCAATGAATACTAGCTTAACAGGATAATAAGAAGCCAAAATGCATATGAGTGAATAAAATAATGCATACTTTGGCTTCAGTAAAATTTAAAATTGTTTTACAATTGCCACCCGATAGTGCATTAAATATTATTAGTTTTGGTAGCAAGTCTCATATTCGTCTTTCATTAACAAACTTTTACAAGCCAAACCATTTTCGTGGTAAATTTCTTTACCGATTTCTAATTCGATACTTCTATTTGAATTTGGATAATCAGGTTCGTCATTTTGAATGTACAGCGTATCTTCATCCATCCATTCCATAGAAAAATTACTTTTTGCATCACTATAATAAACAGTTTGAACTTTATTTTTCTCATTATTGTTTGTGATTTCAACCCATACGTTAACACCGCCTGCTGCACCACCATATGGTTCATAATAAGCATTAGCTGTATATTCTTCTATGGGTGATGTAACAGGTCCAGGTCCCTGTTGGATGAATTCTCTATCAATTTCACTAAATGTAAAAAAGTACGTTTCATATATATAGATTGAAGAAATCAGTACAACCCCAGACAACGTTGCAATCAGTAATTTTTTAGGAAAAGGCTTCTTTTTAATGAAAAAAATTATTATCTTTGCACATAAAATTAAAAATAATATGACGGTAATGAAAGATATTAAAAAACCAAATAAAATTAAAATCATAATCACCTCGTTCTAAGTTCATTAAATCAAACCCCTTTATTATTCTAAAGTTATTAACACGACATAGATATTGACAATCTGGTTCAAAAATCTGGCCCTTAGTAGAATAAGGGTGAACTTTCTCATTCAGAATAAGCTACATTTGTTTTGATCATTTTTTGTTCCCACCAATAATTAGTGATATATGATAGTAAATCAGTGAAGCGATAACTCCATACATCATATACGATACTAATTCTTGTCCAATCAAGTAAATTTCACTTTCGGCTATCGCTAAAATCATCATAAAGACAAATGCTGCAATTGCTCCTGTTACAAAATATAAAACAAACTTAGTGAAATAAAGCGATACATTTGATTTAAAGGATTTTTGATAGGTGATTTTTTCAATCAAAACAGATAATGGAATTCCAAGAAAAAAGAAACCAGGTAAAGAGTACAATCCAAAAAAGAACATTGGTCCCCATAAACCTTCAATTGTTTTATCAGACATCGTTATATAATTGATTCCACCTAATAAAACGCTAAATATAACAGTTGATAATAATGCAATGATGACTTTTTTAATCATCATTTTTCCTCCTTTTATATTTCTTGATGTAGGTATTTAGGATTGACCAAATGATAATAAGCACCCCAAATACAATGAAAATGCCTAACGTAATAAGAGCTATATAATTGTTTCGATTGTCATCAAATTGAATTTGCATAAACCACTTGTCATTTAAAGCATAGCCTTTTGTAGGAACAAGCTCATTATTAACTGGCGATATGTTATGAAAAACATATTCAGCATTCTCAACTTTTGCTGGAAAAGCTTCTTCCATCCCATCCTCAGAGTAGTAAATGGAGAGGTGTAATATTTTCAAAGAATCACTAAAATAATTGACTTGTTTTAAGACTTCATCTTCCTCTGCTGTGGAAAATTCAGTATCCTCGTTTAATTGTGCTGCAATATTACTTATCAAGTCCTTACGCTCGTTTTGTTCCATTTGATTTAAGATTACTAGCCAACCAAGTCCAATGATTCCAACTATGCATACACCAATGGAAAACCGTAATAATTTCTTGGCAAAAAGCTTTTGCGCTTCAAAAAATTCCATTAACCCATGTGAAAGTTGTGCTTCATCACCAAATCGATTTAACGCTATTTGTACAGCTTTGCTTTCAGATTTACCTTCTGCTTTTAATTCCTCAACAATTTCCAATAGATGAGACCGCATTTCCACTTTTAATTCTTTGATTTCCTTTTCCGTTCCATCAAAGTCTTGATAAACTGAATCAATATACTTATCAATTTTTTTCATTTTTCCCTCCCCCTTCTAAAAAAGAATCAATGATATTTTTTACAAATTCCCATTCCTTTCGTTTTTGTATAAAACCCTCTTCACCTAATGACGTTAATTTATAGTATTTACGCCTTCCACCTGCACCTTGCTCATCTCCCCAATACGATTCAATCCATTTATTCTTTTCCAATCGCTTTAAGGATAGGTAAAGTGTTCCTTCTTTTAATTCGAATTGATTGTCATTTTTTTTTCGAACGAACTTTCCTAATTCATAGCCATACATATCCCTGCTATGTAAAAGAGACAAGATTAGCGTATCAATATGACCTTTTAACACCTCTTTGTTTATCTCCAATGATTCTCACCACCTATACTATTCATTGTATTTACATTACTACATAATGCAAGGTATCCTTTTAAAAAAATATTGGTATAAAATGGTTTAGAAATTTAATGAATCAAGCCTCTGTAAGAGTTTATATTGACACTAGAGAACAAAACAGGACTGTCAATTACATGGCACTTCTGTTGGAAAGCCCCACCTACGCTTCGCTTAGAGGTGGGGTTCTAAAACCCTAAAACCATTTAAAGATTAAAAAACCCTACTATTCCATTTATCTTCATTTTAATAAAAACCCTTTAATTGATACAAATAAAGAAAGTAAAAAGACAACAAAAAATAACCAACCATAGGCTTTTCGCTCTTTTTGAAATTCTTCTAACCCCATAACCAACATCATTAGACCTAAGAATAACATCATGTATGGCTGAAACTCTAAATTTTTCGTGATTAGTCCATATACAGCAAATAAAATGCCTACAACCGAGAAAACATAACGTAAAATTTTCAGCAAAAAATCACTCTCCTTTATCTTCTTCAACAAAAACTGCCACATTAACACAACAAGGCTGCTGAAATGATAACTATTGTTCTAATAAGGCTTGCATCCGATAGCATCCTAAGAATTATTGATACCGTAAACCTTTACCCTATTCCAAATTTTATCCCAACCCTTTTTGGTAACTCGACTATTGTAAACTTTAATTCTTTCTTTTTTGTCGTAAAATGGTGTAGGTCTTACTTCTAAATTCACAACATCATTAATTCCCCAAGGGGCTATTAATTTAATATCATTTTTTTCATCTAATTTGACACCTAAAGATGTAGCTGTCTCTGGAAATTTGGAAATACCGTCGATAGATGATGAATAGGGAGGCATGTTACTTTTAATGTGCATTCTTGCCTGATTTTTTACTGACCAAGGGATATCGGACACAAAGGATTTTAACATTTCTTCAATCTTTTTTTCTTCTAATTCATCTACTTTTCTCGAATCGAAGTAAATTACATCAATATCTGGTAATGGAGTCCTTGAACTAAAATTGTGTACCACATCCCATATTTTTGAACGAACAAATCCTGCACAAATCCACCAATCAGGCAAATTTAATACTTTTACAGTTTTTAATAAATTCATCATCCATTCATCTTCTCTTATAGCTTTAATTATATCTTCCTCGTTTCTTATTACCATTGAAACTAACACCTACTTATAATCTATTGCACCTGCATTAAGCTAATTTTTCTTCATAAATTGAAAATTGAGCATCAATTCCCTCTTTATTTCCACGGGCATCTAACCTTTCAATGCACGTCTTAACTACTCTTCCGAACAAGCTCAATAAAGTGGACTAGTATTCTAGCAGTTAGTCCCCAAATCACTTTGTCCTCAAACACATAGAAATATTCATCCATTTTACTTGTCCGCCAATTATAATTTCGGCCGCCTGCAATCAGATCAAATGGGAAATTTTCCTCTGGTTGCACCTCAAAGTTTACATGATAAACCTTGGGTTCTTTTTCTAGAAAAAAGGATAGCGGTACTGTAAATACTTCCTCTACCTCTGACTGATTTGGCGTAATACAATCTAAGTTGTTCACTTGCCCTACATATGGGTAGACAATCATGCCAAATGGAGAAACTAAATAATCTAAAGGAGAAATATCTGATATGGCATTTCTATTAATACCCAGCTCTTCTACTGTTTCTCTAATGGCCACATCCTGTTCCGTCTTATCTTTCGGTTCCATTTTGCCTCCTGGGAAACAAATTTCTCCAGGCTGCCTATTCATTGCACTGGAACGAATCTCGAATAGAATATGAACCTCCTCATTCATCTGTACAAGGGGCAACAGAACTGCAAATTTGGAAAACTGTTCACTGCCAAGTATCGATGGAGTATGCTTATTTAGTTTATTTAAAATAAGTTTTGCATCCATGAATTCACCTCAAATTAAATACCTATCATCATTAAAAATAATTGTTACTAAAAAGTATAACATAGTATGAAATCCACATAACAGAACATAACATACGTTACAATGGTTAATCCTTATTTTACATGTTACTATTTAACAAAAATTAAAATGCAACCAGTTCACAATACCTACTTACTAATTTACGTAAGCATTGATTTTGACACTTAAATCAATGTGCTGTAACTTATTAGGGACAATACCAAGTATAATTATCAGAATACAATACTATTATATTAAAAAACTATTTCTAATTTGGAGGTCGGTTTATGAAAACCGTTTGGAGAAGCTACATTCATGCATCGCTTATTTTAAAAATCACCGTTGCGCTAGTGTTCGGCATTATTATTGGTTTGATTTTTGGGCAGCAAGCGGCAGTTCTATCACCTTTTGGCGATCTTTTAATTCGTCTGCTTAAGTTCCTTATTGTCCCACTCGTTTTATTCACGTTAATCGTAGGTGTGAATCAAACAAAGATTGGAAGTTTGGGACGAATGGGGGGAAAGGTATTTGTCTATTATCTACTAACTTCCGCTTTGGCAATTATCGTTGGCGTAACTGTTGCAAGTATTTTCAACCCTGGAAGTGGTATGAACCTTGATTCTAGTGAAGCATTTCAAGTTCCTGAAAATCCAGGTATCATCAGTGTTCTATTAAATATCGTGCCTGAAAATATTGTTACGGCATTCAGTGAACTGAATCTGTTAGGGATCATCTTCACAGCATTCGCTTTTGGTATTGCGATATCTTCTTTAAGGGCATCTAAAGGACATACGGAATTAGGTGAACACGTTTATAAAGTGATAGATGCTCTAAACGAAGCAACTTTATCAATCATGAAGGTCGTGCTTCAATATGTGCCGATCGGAATTTTTGCTATTATTGCAGTAACAGTCGGTAACCAAGGGGCAGATACTTTATTATCTTTGGGAAGCATGGTTGCTGTTCTATACGTGGCTTTAATCGTACAGCTTGGCTTTTACCTTATCCTAATGCTATTATCAAAAGTCCGTCCGAGTAATTTTTTCAGCCAAGCGCGAACGCCGATGATCACCGCTTTTGTTACACAGAGTAGTGCGGGTACATTGCCCTTGACGTTGGATGCAGCCAAAAATTTGGGGTTATCAAAGAGCTTATATGGATTTAGTCTACCATTAGGAGCAACTATTAACATGGATGGAGCAGCAATCCGCATAGCCGTTTCAGCTGTATTTGCAGCCAACATTGTTGGGGATCCATTGAGTTTTATCGACATATTGCAAGTCGTATTGATAGGAACATTGGCTTCTATTGGTACAGCGGGTGTTCCAGGTGCAGGCATTATTATGATAGCAACCGTTTTCGCACAGTTGGGCTTACCTATCGAAGCAGTAGGTCTGTTAACAGCTGTTGATGCACTCGTTGGAATGGGTTGTACTGCTCTAAATGTCACTGGTGATCTGGTTGGAACAAATATCATTGATAAAACCGAAACCAAACAAGAAGTATAAAGATATCTCTATAAAAAGAGACTCCAGATACTGACTTTTAAAACAGTGTGGAGTCTCTTTTTTACAGGCAATATTTGTAAAAATCGTCATTCATTTAAATTCCATAAACTTTTTGTTCGCAAGGTGAACGTTCAACAAACAATTTCATGTACTCTAAAGGTTTTCTAGAAACAACCGGATTACATCTGCTCCACCAATGAATGTTCCTAGCGAGCTTCCCAAATTCGCCAAAACAACGATCAGTAAAATGCGGGACACCTTATTCCTCCAAAAACCTTTTACACTAAAAACATCCTCAGAAAGTGTTTCAAAGTCTGCTACACTCGGTCGACGCAAAAAGGCTTGTACAATTCCGGCAAACCAACCAGCTGCAATTAAAGGATTCAAGGATGTTATTGGCGCCGCTACAAAAGCGGTAATAATGGTTAGCGGATGACCGAGAGCAACCGCTGCCCCAATTGCGGAAAAGGAGCCATTCCACAGTATCCAGCTTATCGTTTGCTGGAATCCAGCAGAAGGATTTGCTAAAAAGGTATATGCAATAATTGCAAGAATAAGAACTGGGATTGACCATGCAATCAATTTAGGACCCTTAGATTTAGGTGGAACTTTTGACAAACGTACTAAATCATGTTCCTTATGAATTTCTTCTTTAATACCTGGGACATGAGCAGCTCCCAATACAGCAACAACCTTGTTACCAGGCGCATCCTTGATTTTCTGAGCTAAATACTGATCCCGCTCATCTATTAAAGGCGTTTTTAGTCGTGGAAAGTGCTCTGTAAAATCCTTCAGCATCGCATTCAGCATATCTTGGGACTTTAACTTTTCCAATTCCTCTTCTGTGATGGTTTCGTTATTGAATATACTAAACATAATTTGTAAAAGAAGCTTAGCCTTGCCCCAAAAGCCTACCCCATGCCAAATGCGGGCAAAGGTTACTTGTATATTTCGATCAGCAAGCACTAGGTTAGCGTTCATTTCCTTTGCGGATTCAATCCCCTGAATCATTTCTTGCCCTGCATTAATTCCGAATTGTTTTGCCATCCGTTTTTGAAAGGATGATATAGCAAGATTCATTAAAAGCAAAGTAGCTTTCTTTTCTTTAATGACCTTAAATATGTCCATATCCTTCCATTTGTTTCCATCCATTATTGATTGGTATCTTTGTTCATCCAACTCAACACAAACAGAATCTGGGCTTTCCGATTCAATCACTTGTTTTACCTGTTCCGCACTTTGTTTCGATACGTGGGCAGTCCCCACAAGGATAATTTCCTTGTCATTCAAATCCATTCTTGTTATGTTTGCGATTTCTTCTGACATAAACTACCTTCCTCTGCTGAATTTCAATATTATATATATATCATACAGTTTTACTTGTATTTATTATATAATAATGAGCCAGATTGAAGTTAATTTCAATGAAGATCTTTTGTTAGTGAAAAAATATGGTCACTATAAGTGCATGGTGAAAAGTCGACAAGTTAGAAGGTCAACTAAGAACACCACTTCCTGTAACAGTGTCGATACAAGTACGTCAGTCATCGCAAGCAAATCGAATCGGCGTGTCACCTCTGTACGGGTTCTCATTGCCCTTTCTTCTATGTCCTTCCTTGTAGCAAAGGCATGATCTGGATATAATTCAATCCCTAATGTCCCTTTATTATTTCGCATGCATAGGATAATACAAAAATAAGCTAAGGGAGGTTCTGGGTACAAATGGGTTTATTTATTAACAAGAGTAACCATCCAAACATTTTTAAGAACAACTCAACTATTAAGGAGCCAAATCAAGAAAGTTTTAGAAGGAACTATTTTTCAGAAATGGTTGAAGAACAGAAAAAAATAAACGATTCATTAATCGACTCCTTTCATGATTTAAAGCATTTATACCAGCAGCAAGAAACGAATCAAGTAAATAATTGGAATAAACTTGGTCAACAATTAAACGAATTAAAAGAAAAAAACATTCAACAAGATCAATTTGAAAGTGAGGCGACAGAGTGGTTAACCAAATTGGATGAAAACAATAGGAAGTTACGAAATATAGTAGAAAATGAAAGTGTATTAAATAAGGATATGTATGATCAGATCAACGCCTTAAGTCAATCCAATAAAGAGATTGTGGATCAATTAGGAAGTTATGATACGACGAACCAGCAACTGCTGTCACAAATGCAACATATTCAGGAACACATGTCTAAACAAGATGATAAGCAGAGTGAAATGATGAGTAGGGTTGAAAGCCAAGAAGCACTAATGGAGAAAGCCTTAATCAAAATCGATCATATTCGCTCCACTCTTTACGAGAGGGCTAACTATTTAGCAGAAGAAATAGAAAACGGGTATAACATAACTTCCACATTTTTGTATCAATTGGTTACGAGCTCTGATCAACCTCTAAACCTTTATATGATGAAACAAAAAAAGGAAGAAAATCAAAAGGAATCTTAAGAAGCCAGACGAAATCAACGGATCAATCAGAGTTTACTATCCACGCTAAAGGGAATGAATCATTCCTCAACCATTGAGAAATTACATGAGTTGCAAATTTCAAAATTGATTTAGCTTTTAACCCTTTCATCACTTCGCATTGCCACTTATTGCTTACTCTTATAAAATTTAATCATTTAAAAAGGCAAGCAGGTAGACGAGAGATACTTTTTCTTGTCTACCTGTTTATTTATGTAAGCGGTATTTTTTTCTTTTACATAATCCTTTTGGTAAAGGAAGATACTAAAGGAACAGAATATATTTGTCTTAGTTGGATAAATACACAAATTTTACATAGAAAGGAGCTCCATTTATGAAGCAGAACTATACTGTATTTTTTGTTTCTATTTCAATACTGTCTATACTTGTTATCACTGGAGTAATTATTCCAGACACATTGGAACGAATAACCGCAAATATCCAATCCTTTTTCTCGACAGCGTTTGGATGGTATTACCTTATTCTTGTAACCATTATCCTCATCATTTGTTTGTATTTGTTAATAAGTCCTGTTGGAAGAATAAAGCTTGGAAAACCTGACGATAAGCCTGAGTTTTCAAGACCCACCTGGATTTCCATGTTATTTAGTGCTGGGATGGGGATCGGCCTTGTCTTTTATGGTACCTCAGAACCAATAAGTCATTATGCAATTAGCTCTCCAACAGGGGAACTTGGCACAGATCAAGGCATTAAGGATGCCCTCCGGTTTACTTTTTTTCATTGGGGAATCCACGCTTGGAGTATTTACGCTATTATTGCGTTGTCTATCGCTTACTTTCATTTCCGACACGGGAAGTTAGGATTAATAAGTGCAACATTAAAACCAATCCTTGGTGAAAGGGTAAACGGGGCAACTGGCAAAGCAATCGATATCTTTGCCGTTTTAGCTACAGTCATTGGTGTTGCTACATCGCTTGGTTTTGGTGCTGTACAAATAAATGGTGGATTGTCCTATCTTTTTGGAATCCCAACAAATATTCTGATTCAATTTTTAATTATTGTTATTGTCACCGTTTTATTTATGATTTCTGCTTGGTCGGGATTAAGTAAAGGGATCAAAATTTTAAGTAATGCCAATATGGGGCTTGCTGCTCTGTTATTTCTGTTAATGTTTATCTTAGGACCGACGTTGTTTATTTTAAATTTACTGACCGATACGATCGGTGCATATGCACAAACTTTACCACAAATGAGCTTCAGAATTGCTCCATTAAATGAAGAAATCCGTGGTTGGATTAACGGTTGGACTATTTTTTATTGGGCCTGGTGGATTGCATGGTCACCATTTGTCGGAATCTTTATTGCTCGTGTTTCGAAAGGGCGTAGTATCCGAGAGTTTGTATTTAATGTATTACTAGTTCCCACTATTGTTGTATTTTTGTGGTTTACCACGTTTGGTGGTTCCGCAATCTTACTTGAACATAACGGTGTCGCTGAAATATCTGGTTTAGCGACGGAAGAATCCTTGTTTGGCGTTTTTGCCAATTATCCATTGGGCTTATTCACTTCCATAATTGCAATTGTGCTCATCGGAACGTTCTTTATTACTTCAGCGGATTCTGGCACATATGTTTTAGGTATGATGACGACAAACGGATCTCACTCACCAGGCATTAAAATTAAACTGACTTGGGGAATTATGCTTTCGGCAATAGCCATAGCACTTCTTTACACTGGAGGACTCCAAGCACTACAAAACACCATGATCATTGCAGCACTTCCCTTTTCTTTAATTATCGCTTTAATGACAATGAGTTTAATCAAATCATTATACAGTGAATCGAAAGAGCTGGGAATTGGTCGAATCAAAAAACGAAAGTCATAGGTATAGGGGACATATAAAATATAAACGAGAGAGCTGCCCGTATTACTAATGGACAGCTCTTTCTTAGCATATTTGATATGTTTTCGAAAATGCAGAGTGGAATCCTACTCTACCGCCATTTCTAAGTCTTCAATTCGCTTTTCAAAATAATCAACATCTTTTTTCGCATTAAAACGTTCCGCCTTTTCCACTTTAACTGCAACACTGTATTGAGGAATTCCTGAAGGCCCATCATAGATACCCTTTGGAATCAAGAAATTTCCTTCTGGGAAATGAAGACCGATATTTCCGTTTGTTATATCCGCAAAATGAGCTTTCCCTTGAAAGGTACCAAATTGGTTGTAAATAACAATTGGTTCTCCATCTGTTATATTTAGTGCTCTTGCATCTTTTTCATTGATTAATACATCATTACGACCTGCAGAGTTGAATGGATCTGTTTCCTTGTAAACCATAGAGTTAAACTGTTTACCACGACGTGTAGTAATATAGAATGTGCCTTCTGGTTTATCCAGTTTTGGAATGTCAATTGGAATTAGATTTCCTCTCCCATCTGGCGTCGGACAAATTCCGTCTTCACATAACCACGCGCCGCCCCATTGGAAAACGTCACCTTGTTTTTTCAGATGCTGAATACCATTGTAGCTTGGATTTGCATGCGCTATTTCATCACGAATAGATTGACCACTTTTAAAGTCAACTAGATGTGCTGTTTCTGGTTTCACTCTTTTTGCAAGATCAACGTAAATTTTCCATTCCGTACGGGCTTCATCTACCGTTTGCTTATTTCCTTTGATTTCAGGTGAAAAATAAACCATCCGCTCCGTTGAAGTAGAAGTTCCACCGCCTTCTTGTTCATAACGAGTTTTCGCTGGAAGAACAATTACTGCTTCTTTCGCATCGACCAGTGTCGACGTATTAAAGATAATATCTTGGTGAACCCGAATGTCTAATTCAGATAATGCTTTTTCAATAAAATCAGGATTTGGCATTGTTTCTAAGAAATTTCCACCGCTCATATAGTAGAGTTTTAATTTTCTTTCATGATCATCTGGAAGAACAGCATTTTCTAGAGAAACACCCACAATGTCTCCTTGCCACTTTGGAAGTTCAAAGTCCCATAGCTTTTCAATTCTCTTAACATTTTCCTCATCCCAGCCACCGCCAGGAAGAACAAATGGATCTGCTCCCATTTCACCACTACCTTGAACACTAGAGTGTCCACGGAATGGCATAAGACCAGCATGTTTCCGGCCTAAGTGACCGCGAAGAAGAGCAAGATTCGCAACCTGAGAAATATTATCTGTTGCAAAAGAATGCATCGTTAAGCCTAACGCCCACGCATATACTGCATTTCTGCTATTTGCTAATAGTTCGGATAACTCTATCATTCTTTCTTTTGTTACACCTGAAGACTTCTCAATCTCATCCCAGGATTGGTCTTGGACTTTCCCCTTAAGCTCCTCATAACCATTCACATGTTCCTGCACAAATTCGTGGTTAATGGCAGATCCAGCTTCTTTTTCCTCCATTTCAAACCAATGTTTCATGATTCCGTGCATTAATGCAATGTCTCCGCCAATGTTGACCTGATAAAAATCATCCGCAATTTTAGTTCCAAATAATGCAGATTCAGCATTTGAAGGGACCCAATATTTATCCATCGCTGGCTCCCTATATGGATTAATAACAATAATCTTTGTGCCTTGTTTCTTAGCAGCAAGCATATACTTTGTTGAAACAGGCGAACTATTCGAAGCTACAGAACCCCAGAATAAAAGAACATCCGTTCCAATCCAATCTTGATAGTTTGCACTACTAGCACCTATTCCAACAGAACGTTTTAGTGCAGTCTTAGATGGGGAATGACAAATACGAGATGCATTATCAACATGGTTCGTTCCAAGGAAACGAGATACCTTTCCTGCTACATAGTAGGATTCATTGGTAATTCCTCTGGAGGTTAAATAAAAGCCATATTGTTTCGGGTCAAGTTTCTTCATTTTTTCTGCAATCATATCCATTGCTTCGTCCCAATCTATATGCGAAAACTTTCTTTCGCCCTTTCTACGAATCAACGGGTATGGAATACGACCGAGCCCTCGTAATTCTTTACTGCTGTACTTTTTCAGCTCATCAATATCGGCGTGTGCAATCTCTTCCTTCATCGCAGGCATTGTACTTAAACGCAAAACATTTAAACGTGTTGTGCAGATGTGCGGTCCCTTCAATGTTTGATCTTGAAGACCTGAAACTCCTAATGCGCATCCATCACAGACACCTTTTGTGAGGATATTTTTGGCGTAATTCAAATTGTCCTTATTCTCCCACATGATTTTCATTGTATCTCGAATATGCTTAGGCTTTACTTTACCTAAACCAAACGGAATCGGACTTACCCAATGCTCAGGTGCGGGCGCTTTAGAAACTTTTATAGGGCCTTGGTGTTTTGTTCCCCCCATTTTCTACTCACTCCTTACATTTTATAATTAAAAAACCACCGTATATTTTTACTAGGTAAAATATCTACGGTGGTTAAGTCTTCAGCAGGATCGCTACCAAGTGCCAAACCTTTTATTTACAATACTTTTCTTCGATGTTTTCATCAAAAATAAAGATGGACATTCCGAAATCTCGATCAATATCAATGTCAACAAACAGATCCACATACTTGCATTCTAAAAATGCTTCCATTTCGATAGGAGGATTTTTTCGATACATTTCTTTCACCATTTCTGTTCTTGCAGCTCGAAGTACTTGCTTCCCATCCTCTGAATTTGAGATGAATTTTTCAACTGGTGATAGATTACCTTCCATCTCACAAATCGCCCAATTTTTGCAAAATGTAGTGGTGATTTTACTTGGACCTTTTCCCATATGTTTTTTTCTAAAAGAGCGAACAAGATTACTAAATTCCGCTTCGTACTTATTCATGGTGCCCTCCTACCTAAAAGTGCGTGTTCAAAAAGTCGCCGAATTAGAAGCAAGCAGGTCGAGGCGGCGTAGTTTTGAGGAGCGCAGTGTAGACATAACCTACATGAGCACAAGGATTGCTTCCCCGAATATACATCGCACGAAGGAAAAGCGGCTTATCATTTGGTGACTTTTGAACAACCTCTAAAACAATGTTTACATGCTTTTATTTTACCATATTATTATTAGGAGGATGCAAAATTTTTGCTTGCTATAACACCGTTTTTCGCATTCGCTTCATTTTTATCCTGTAATTTTTTTATATCTTTACGAATAACCATAGAAATAATCAAAGCAATAACAAAGAGTCCTGCAAAGAATGTTAAGCTAGCCGCATAGCTTCCAGTTGTATCCTTCATCCATGCTGCGAACATCGGACCTGCTAAACCCGCAGCAGCCCATGCTGTTAAAATATAACCGTGAATGGCACCAAGCTGCTTTGTACCAAACAAATCCCCAATATATGCTGGAATGGACGAAAATCCGCCTCCATAGCAAGTATAAACAATTGCAAGCATTACTTGGAACAACAATACCTGTTCTGTATTTGGTAATACCGCAAATAACACAATTTGTAGAACAAAGAATGTCGTATACGTATTCGTTCTGCCAATATAGTCAGAAATAGAAGCCCAGCCGATTCTCCCAAGACCATTAAAGATTCCTAATACACCGACTAATGCTGCAGCTTCAGTAACTGTAAGTCCGATACTTTCTACAGCAAGTGGTTTTGCTGCAGACAAAATGGCAATTCCACATGTCACATTGATAAATAACATCAACCATAAATAATAGAACCTTGGTGTTTTAATCGCTTCGTTTGCTGTTAATTGAGATAAATCTTGTTTGAATTTAGATTTACCAGATGCAACCTTTTCTTTAAATCCTTTTGGAGCCCAGTCAACAGGTGGTTTTTCTAAATATAATGATGAGGCTACCATTACAACAAAATAGGCAATTCCTAAAATATAAAACGTGCTAGCCGTACCTACAGAATTAATTAAAGAATCCATAATTGGACTACTAATTGCTGCAGCAAAACCAAATCCCATGATCGCTAATCCAGTTGCTAACCCTCGTCGATCAGGAAACCATTTCACTAGTGTAGAAACTGGGGCAATGTAACCGAGTCCGAGTCCGATACCTCCTAAAACACCATAGAATACATAAAGGAGAGGTAATGAACCCATATTTACCGCAAACCCGGATCCAAATATCCCTACACCAAAAAATGCAGCAGCGAGCAATCCTGATTTTCTCGGACCATATTTTTCTACAAAATGTCCAAGAAAGGCCGCTGATAACCCTAGAAATAAAATTGCTAAGCTAAATGTTAATTGTACTTGTTTTGCTGACCAACCAAATTGTTCCGTTAAAGGGGTTGTAAAATTACTCCAAGCATAGACGGAGCCTATAGAAATATGTATCCCTACAGCAGAAGCCGCAATAAGCCATCTGTTTTTTACTTTTTGCACCATTGCCACATCCTTTTTATTTTTTGCATAATAAAAACCGTTGATCCTCCTAAAAGAATTTGGCTCGAGCATTCTTTTCAAGGAAGATTAACGGTTAGTAAACAGCAGGATTCGCTACTATCGGCCCAACAGTAAATCGATTTTATAAGTTCAAGTAACAAATTTAACCGACAATAGGAGCGCTATCTCGCGTCAAGAAATGTTACATTTTGATGAACTATTTCAAAAGATACCACGAAAGCGCTTTATATAGCAATAGTTTTTTTAAAAATTATCGAAATAAAATAGAGGAATCTGTCACTTGTCTTATTAAACAGTTTATGTTTATATGATTACAAAATAACTATCAATTTTAATAGGGTGATAACATGGTACAAAATATAAGCCAAACACGACCTATCGTAAAATATCAAAATGGGAAATTACAGGAAGAGGATGATGAAATCGTAACAGAATTTCCAATTACCATTCACATTAATGGGGAGGAGTTTGCAACAATGGTTTGCACCCCAACTCATCTAGAAGAACTCGTTATTGGTTTCTTGGCTTCTGAGGGTGTCATACTTTTTAAAGATGACATTGCAGATCTCAAAATTGATGAAAGCCAAGGATTTGCATACGTCACATTAAAGTCAAAAATCCAACTGAACCAACAACAATATTCCAAGCGTTTTATTGGCTCCTGCTGTGGCAAAAGTAGACAGTTCTATTTTCAAAATGATGTTCGAACTTCAAAAACATCCATGACCAAAACGGTGATTAAAGCCGATGAATGCATTAACCTCATGAACACAATGCAGAAAAACAGTCTCGTGTTTAAGAATACAGGGGGCGTACACAATGCCGCACTGTGTAATCCATCTGACATTATAGTCGACCGAACAGATATTGGAAGGCATAACGCACTTGATAAATTGTATGGGCATAGTATTTTAAACAAAATACCTGTACGAGATAAAATTATTGTTTTCAGTGGTAGAATTTCATCAGAAGTACTCACAAAAGCAGCAAAAATTGGCGTGGGAATTGTCCTTTCAAAATCAGCACCAACAGACCTTGCTATCCAACTTGCAGAAGATTTAAACATCACTACTGTCGGTTTCATTCGTGGACAGTCATTTAACGTATATTCGCATGCGGAGAGAATATCGTCTATAGATGAAGCACAAATGAGCTGATGTTGGAAGCAAATCACTATTAGAGGTTGTTCAAAAAGTCACCAAATGATAAGCTGCGCATCTCGGGCCCACACGATGTGGGTCATGCAGGCGTTGCCACAGGACGTGGCGGTCTTAGCCTGTATTCCTTAAATGGCTTGTTTTTCCGTTACTCACGTATTAATAGCATACGTTCCGTTACTCAAAACTACGCCGCCTCGACCTGCTTGCTTCTGATTCGGCGACTTTTTGAACACGCACTATTATTAGAGGTTGTTCAAAAAGCGTATTCAACAAAACTAGTCATTTTTCTCAACACGTTCTGACAAGTTTTATGTGGTTCTTTGTATATAATGGTGAAAAAGTGAGTTGGGAGAAGGCAATATGGAGACATCTGTTAGTATTTATCAAATGAATAGTGAACGTTCTGAAACAGAAAAAGCCATTGAAGAAAAGCTAGAACCAAATGACTTGTGTTTTTATCGCTTTATCGGAGGCAACTCAAGTGAAACGGATGCGCTTACCAACCAGTTATGTGCATTAAAAGAGAAAAAGGTATTATTAATTGGAGTCTTTCGCTTTCCATTTCGGTTCGAAGGCAAAAAAAGATTTCGGACTGCAATCACCCAATATTTTCGGATGAAAGAGCTCTGTGACTCCATTATTTATTTTAACAGTGACGGATTGTTGGAAACCATCGATACTAGCACTACGATTCGTGATGCCAACACTACTTTTAATGCGATCGAGGAGCACACGATTGACACGTTGAAAGAAATGATTGAAATGACAGGTGAGATGAATATTGATTTTCAAGATATAGAGAGTTTCATCGCAAACAATAGGGGCCCTTTATTTTTACATACTGTTGAAGAGGAATCGTTTGACGAGCCGTTAAAATATCTAATCTCGACGCCTTATTTACCTAAAGACTTCACAGACGGAAAACAATTAATCATTAACATTGGATATACTCGAGATGTCGATATGGAGGCATTCCGCCAAATCAATTTGCGTCTTCACGATCTTTTTTCAAAAGCAGACCTGTTCAAACTCGGCTCTTATTTTATCGATGAACCCGGGCAAAGCTTTAAAATTACACTTCTTGTAAATGGTATTGACGATCCAATAGAAACCCCAGGTGATTATAAAAAAGTCCCGAAATATAGAGGGGTATTGCATAAATGGAAAATTTTAATCGATAAAGCGAAGGAAAAAACGCCGATATGATTCTGTGAGCTTAGACATTGCCTGGAAATATTATTTCACAGATGCGATACAAAGCCGTAGTCCCAAAGGATGATCTAAATGACAAGTCGGCATCATCATACAGTTATTTGACATCAATGAGCTCCTGAAACATTTTTTCCAAATTATCAGGGGATGTGATGCCGATCATTTTATTTTTTACCCTTCCACTTCTGTCAATGAAATAAGAGGTCGGAATTGAAATGGCCTGATACATTTTCCCTACTTCCCCTTCTTCATCTAATAACACAGGGAATTCGATACCGTATTCATTTACAAATTGTTGAGCACCCTCAACAGAATCAGCAGTCGTCAGATTGACTGCATAAATTTCCATTTCATCTCGATATTTTTCATATAATCGAACTAAATCTGGTGCTTCCGCTTTACAAGGTGGACACCATGAAGCCCATAAGTTAATAAGGACAGGCTTGTCTCCCTTTAAATCAGAAAGTTTATAAGTCGGTTCTCCGTCCAATCCGTTTAGAGTAAAGTCAGGTGCCTGTGCTCCTATAATAGGCCCGCTCCGATTAGTATCCTCATTTTGTCCAGTTGCTGGTTTTATTTCATTATTATTATTATTTCCTGACCCCGATAAACCAATCATTTGCTGGATACCGATAACCACCATAAACAGCCCTAAGACTAGCAGCAATATCCAATTCCATTTCTTTATCTTCATGTTAAGCGTCTCCTTTATAAGCTAAAACCCAGTGAACCAACCCTATCGTTTCAACTTTATGTAACACATATTTTTCTAATTATTTTACCAGAAACGGAGTGAAGACAGCACACCAAACAGATTCCTCTTTTCATGGGGCACTTCTCACTAGTTTAATAGCGTGATTCTCTTGTTTCTAGATTGAGTTGTTTTGGATTAACATTGATGTATCTCAAATATCTAAAGAGATTCACCTCCCCTTTTTAATGCCTCTTCTCCATATTCTTTTATCATACCCCACAAATGTTAAAATTTTGTGTGTTTTTGAATATGATATTACATTTATTCAGTTACTGTTTTGATCTGATTAAGCACTTTTTTGCATTCTTTGAGACGGTTTGAAGGTGATGCATCTTATGAATATACATTAATGGGAGCGTGTTTTAGTCATTCGGTGTAGGGTAAATAACTGTCAATGAGAAGAAATGCCGTATTAGTATTTTTTAAGGCCAAGCTGTTAAGTGTGACAGCTTGGCCTTAATCTTAAAATAAATTATGTCCATTAAACTACATTTATTTATAACACCTAACAGAAGCAACTTCCATAGCGGTAACTTCTGCGTTTTATTATAGCCCTCAAATGCAATGACAAATACCCGAATAATGACTATTATTCGGGTACCTTTCACTATTTTATTGCTATCTTGTTTTTCCTCGCCCACCAGATTTCCCCTTGCCCCTTCTTTGCTCATCTGGTACTTTGCCTCTATTATTCCCATTACCTTTCCCTTTTTTATCGTGGCCTTCTGTAGCCATATAAATCCCTCCAATTAAACTCTTTTTTAAATTTTTAAGGATAGTTGCTCGTTTTACCCCGTGCAAATATGTCCTTATTATCATCACCTAAAACGTACGGAACTATTCAGAGGGAATTACCGATAATTTTATACTTACTCAAAATGCAAAAAAAGAACCTTCAATCCAAATTTAGATCAAAGGTTCTACATTTTAATTCAATGATATTGATTACTCAATTCTCTATTTTATCTCTTTTTTTCACTCAGTGCCTTTTCACTCTTTTCACCACAGAAACAATTGTACATTGATAAAATACTCTAAATCCAAAGAATTAGCTATAAACCGATTCCTTTTCACTTAGATCAAGCGACTGAGCTGTTGACGTATGAATTTTTTTGAAAAGGTCTGGGTTTTTCGCTAGTGATACACCATAAGAAGGAATCATTTCTTTTATCTTCGTTTCCCACTCTTTCATATGCTGTGGGAAGCATTTTTCTAATACCTCGAGCATCACGTGAACGGCAGTAGAAGCGCCCGGAGAAGCGCCGAGCAGTGCAGCTATCGAGCCATCATCGTCACTAACAACTTCCGTACCAAATTGAAGTGTTCCTTTACCGCCAGCCTCAGTATCTTTGATAATTTGCACACGTTGACCCGCTACCACGATATCCCAATCCTCGCTTTTGGCGTTTGGGATAAACTCTCGTAAAGTTTCCATGCGTTGTTCTTTCTTTAACATAACTTGCTTCATCAGGTATTTAGTCAATGAAGCATTTTTTACACCTGCGGCCAACAAAGTTACGAAATTGTCCATTTTTACAGACCTTAGCAAATCAAACATTGAACCCGTTTTTAAGAACTTTGGTGAGAAGCCAGCAAACGGCCCAAAGAGCAATGATTCTTTATTGTCGATAAACCTTGTATCGAGATGCGGTACAGACATTGGAGGAGCACCAACAGGAGCTTTGCCGTATACTTTTGCATGATGCCGCGCCACAACGTCTGGATTGTTACACACCATAAATAATCCACTTACTGGAAATCCTCCAACACCTTTTCCTTCAGGTACACCGGATTTTTGTAGCAAATGCAGGCTTCCTCCGCCGCCACCAATAAAGACGAATTTAGCCGTATGAAGGTCGACAGTACCGCTATCGACATTCCTTACTTTCAATTCCCACGATCCGTCGCTAGTACATTTGATATCCTCAACACTATGCTTGTAGTTTATCTCGACGTTTTTACTTTTCAAGTGATCAAACAACTTACGTGTCAATGCTCCAAAGTTGACATCCGTTCCAGAGTCAATTTTTGTTGCTGCTACTGGTTCATTCGATGTGCGACCTTCCATGATAAGTGGAGTCAAATCCTTCATTTTTTCATGGTCATCGAAATATTCCATCCCTTGAAACAGGGGATTGTTTGACAGCGCTTCGAAACGCTTTTTTAAAAACGTGACGTTTTGTTCCCCTTGTACAAAACTCATATGAGGTAATGGCACGATAAAGTCCCGCGGATTACGAATCCGATTGCTGTTTACAAGATAGGACCAAAACTGTCTTGAAAGCTGAAACTGTTCATTAATTTTTATAGCTTTGCTGATATCTATAGATCCATCAGACTTTTCAGATGTATAGTTAAGCTCGCACAATGCAGCATGACCCGTACCCGCATTATTCCATTCGTTAGAGCTTTCCTCTCCTGCATTATCGAGCCTTTCAAACACTGTAATGTCCCAGTCCGGCACTAATTCTTTTAGCAGTGACCCCAATGTTGCACTCATGATTCCAGCACCAATTAATATAACGTCTGTCTTATTCTGTGTGTTGGTCATTATAACCTTCCTTATCCCAATATTAACAAAAAGAATAGGCACTCCTGCATAGGTATCATAAAATCAAGGCGCCATCTAGTAACACAACTTTTCCATTCCTATATAAGTCTACCATAATCTTTTATAATTATTTACAATTATCTATAGAATGTATCTGCTATTATATGAATAATTATAAACTGTTTAAATTTGGAAAAAAGTGAGAAATCCTTCCATAGGTGTTTAGGGACACAACCTTAACTGGTTCTTGTAAGGGTTGAAGGCTTTGGGTTGTCGTTATTTGTGGTACGGTTTACTATAGCTTGATTTTTTACGAAATCGGTGTCAGACACTACAAAAACACAAATGTCTTTCTAACGTGCCAGACACCAGTTACTTGGATTAACTAATAAAGAAGAGAAATAATCCTCTCCCACCTTTTTTTAATGTACATTTATTTAATAGTATATTTGGCTCCTCGTCCGTGCCCTACTATTTTGACACCTTCTGATGCCATTTCTTTTATGACTAGTGATTTCAAAAACTGCCTGTTCAGATGCCAAGAGTGTAACAAATGGCATTTATTAAAGGCAAAAATAAAAAACCAAATGCTTTATTAAGTCATTTGGTTTTTTATCTTACCGTTTGCTTACTGAACTCTTGTACTCGTTTTTTTATGATGTTGTCTATATATTATTAATTTTCATCGTTACTTTCACTTTCCTGCTGTTCATCATCCTGGTCTCCGTCTTCGTATTCGACGTTTTCATCGTCACCATTTTCTTCATCTTCATCATCATCATTTTCAACTTTTAAAAATTCTCCAGAAGTCGCATCCACTTTCACTTCCTGTTTTCCATCTTTTGTTTCGATCGTAATCTCATACACGATTGTTCCATTTTCATCTCCAAGTTCAGTGTCAAGAACTGTTCCATCCACTTCATTTAAAGCCGCTTTCTCTGCATCCTGCGAAGGTACTTTTACTTCCTTCTTTAACTCAGCTTGTTCACTCGCTTCGTTTTCCTTTTCCTTTTCTGTCTCTGACTTTTCAACGGTAGCAGAAGTGTTGCTGGCTGCTGAAACACTATCCGTAGGAATATTTGCACCAAACACAAATCCCCCTGATAAAATAGAAAGAGTTAAACCGCCTGCAATTAATGTTTTCTTTTTCATTCAAATTTCCTCCTTAATTTTTATTATCAGCTCCTGCTGACTAATTTAATCCTATCAATTAAAGATGAGAAAATAAGGTAAGTATAATGAAAGTTTGTTAAGAATTAAATGAGAAATTTCTCATCTATTTCTCATTTAATTTTTATGGAGTTAAACTACATACACCAGTACAATGTAATTAATAATAGGAAAATCAAATAGAGGTGAACCTATGACTAAGGAATCTATCTTATTAGTAGAAGATGAACATAATGTGGCAAGTTTTATTCAACTTGAACTTGAGCATGAAGGATATATCGTTGAAGTTGCTTACGATGGAGAACAGGGATGGGAATTTGCCCGTGAAGATAGATGGGATCTTATTCTTCTTGATTGGATGCTGCCAAAATTAGATGGTTTAGAAATATGCCGAAGAATACGAAAAATAACTGAAGTCCCAGTGATTTTGCTGACGGCTCGTGATTATGTTGGGGATAAAATAGCAGGACTAGATACAGGAGCAGATGATTATGTTACAAAACCGTTTGAAATTGAGGAGCTTTTAGCAAGAATTAGAGTTAATATAAGACGAACTAAGCAACATAAAATTAGTAAACAGGATACCCAAGTTTTACAAGTGGAAGATTTAGTGGTTAATCCAATTAAACGACTCGTTTCAAGGGCCAACATTCCTATCCAGCTCTCACAACGGGAATTTGAATTGTTATCTTTCTTAATGAATCACCCGGATGAAGTTCTAAGTAGAGATTATCTTGTTTCTGCCGTTTGGGGTTTTGATTATACAGGAGAAACAAATATTGTAGATGTTTATATTCGTTACTTACGAAACAAGATAGACCGTGATCATGAACCAAAGCTAATCCACACTGTTCGTGGGGTTGGTTATGTGTTAAGAACAATACAAGAACAGAGGCTAGAGTGAGAGGATATTCGAAATGAATTTCATTAATCGATATTTCACAAATAAATTTAAAATTCACGCTGATACTTTAATGTACCGTTTTATATCATGGTATATATTTAGCTTGTTATTAGTGGTTATTATTATCAGCCTATCAGTTATGGTCACCGTAACCTATTTTTTATTTGAAAAAACAAATCAAGAAATGGCAGCTATAGAAGCAAAGCTAAAATCAAC
The DNA here is from genome assembly GCF_028416575.1 of Terrihalobacillus insolitus. GTDB lineage: Bacteria > Bacillota > Bacilli > Bacillales > Amphibacillaceae > Terrihalobacillus > Terrihalobacillus insolitus. Next base: position 143,345 of record NZ_JAMQKB010000006.1, read on the forward strand.
GCTAGCTCAAGAAGAAGATAACTATCAAGAAGAACTGGATAACATTTTATACCCAGACCATGCCAACTATTTAATTGAAATTAAAAGTGGTGAAGATCAGATCTTAGCTCGCTCGAGAGGATGGGCTGAAACTTTTGAAGGCAATCAGGAACAGATGGAATTTCAGAATAAATGGTTAGAAAACCTAATATGGGATCAAAACAGAGGAATGTTTCTTTCTGATTATGTTAATTGGGAAAATCACAATGGACAGCAGGGTACTTTTAAAATTTTAGTGAAACTTGGATCTTTACAAGAACTACTGTTACTCCTCACCAAAATAGTGGGGGTCACAGCATTGTTAGGTATTCTATTTGGTTCCTTTCTAATATATCGATTAACCAAGAAAAACCTCCAACCCCTATTATTCGTTGCTAATTCAATGAAACAGATTCAACAGTTTTCCGATTTAAAACTTCGTGTTCCCATACCAAAAGGTGCAAAGGAATTAGAAGATTTAGCTGGCACATTTAATAATGTACTTGATCGTTTAGATTCACAATACGAAAAAGAAAGAGAGTTCACTGCTAATGCGTCTCATGAATTACGAACACCCCTAGCAGCAATCAGAGGCCATTTAGGTTTATTAAATCGTTGGGGGAAAATGGATAAAAAAATACTAAATCAATCTCTCAAGGCCATGAGTGGAGAAAGTAAACGCATGGAAAGATTAATTCACCAACTTTTGACATTGTCCAGGTCTTCAACCATTACATTCCAAAAATCCAAACTTCATTTAACGAAAACAGTTAAAAGTGTAATAGACAACTACTATCTTCCCATTGACCGGAAATTATTAATGGAGGGAATCGAGAATGACATCTTCATATTGGGAGATGAAGATCAGATAAAACAAGTGCTTATCATATTATTAGATAATGCGGTCAAGTATACGGATAAAGACGGAAAAATTCATGTTTCCCTCCAAAAACAAGGTGATTTAGCTTTGTTAAAGGTTACCGATACAGGAATTGGTATTCCAAAAGAAGACTTGGCGAAGATATTTCAACGATTTTACCGTGTTGACAAGGCAAGGGCACGTGCAACAGGTGGTACAGGTTTAGGGTTATCAATTGCAAAAGATGTAGTAGAAAGGCATAACGGTACAATTAAAGTTAACAGTGAGATGAATAAAGGGAGTGAATTCACTATAATACTGCCAGTCGCTGGTGACTAGGTCTCCCTTAGCTCCCTTTTGTTGTCCGATTATATTAGCAGTACAATTGAAGAATAAATAAGGAATATATAAAGAATGAATAGAGAACATTTAAGATAAGGAACAATGAAAGAATTTGCGTTATGAATAAGGTATAATGATTTTAGTAAATATTTTACAAATAATAGGGATACTATTGTATCATCCTTCGTTTTCCTATACCAATTTGATGGTAGGAGATTTGATGTCAATTGAACACTCCCGTGTGATCGTTGAAGTTATGTCATTCCTACCCATATTGAATGTGATTAAAAGAACAAGTAAAGCTTAAAATGACATATTACTCCACAAGGATGGAAGGAAATACTTTAGATCTCAAACAAGTTTCTCGTGTTCGTATTTCGGTTTCTCAATCATTTATTTAACTTACCTTTTCCCACATAATCTTTTAATTTATCATGTAAATCTTCAAATAAGGTACTTGGATGAATGCGTTTAATCTTATAGGAGACAAAAAAGATCCATAAAACCTTCAATCTCTTGTTGTGTGTACACAACCCTTTTGCCCCCTTTCCCAACCCTTGAGAGCAACTACAAACAACAGGAATATGGGACAACGAACCTTGCATACAAAAAAGACATTGGATAGTCTCCAATGCCTTTTAATGAATCAAATTTTTATTTAAGATCAAATCGGTCTGCATTCATTACCTTAACCCAGGCAGAGATAAAGTCACGCACAAACTTCTCCTTATTATCTTCCTGAGCATACACTTCTGAAATGGCGCGAAGTTGTGAGTTGGAACCGAAGACTAGGTCAACTCTTGTTCCTGTATACACCGCTTCCCCTGTTTTACGGTCACGTAGTTCGTAAACATCACCATCTACAGACTTCCATGCTAACCCCATGTCTAGTAAGTTAACAAAGAAATCGTTCGTAAGTGTGCCCACACGGTCAGTGAATACACCGTGTTTGGCGCCTCCATAGTTTGCGCCTAATACACGCATACCGCCAACAAGTGCTGTCATTTCAGGGGCACTAAGGTTAAGCAGCTGCGCTTTGTCTACGAGAAGTTCTTCTGGACGAACGCTATATTCTTTCTTCTGATAGTTACGGAACCCATCAGCGTAAGGCTCGAGCACGTCAAAGCTTTCTGCATCTGTTTGTTCTTGGGTTGCATCGCCTCGTCCTGGTGCAAATGGCACAGTTACATCAAAGCCTGCCTCTTGTGCAGCTTTTTCCACCGCAGCACTACCACCAAGTACAATCAAATCGGCAACGCTAACTTTTTTATCTAAATGACTTTGAATGCCTTCTAGTACGTTCAGTACCTTTTCTAGTTGTTCCGGTTGATTCACTTCCCAGTCCTTTTGTGGAGCAAGACGAATGCGAGCACCATTAGCTCCTCCGCGATAATCTGAGCCACGGAACGTACTAGCTGAAGCCCACGCCGTTGTTACGAGCTCACTGATTGTAAGCCCTGAATCTAGGATCAATACTTTTATATTTTCTACTTCATCTTCTGTTAATTCATAATCAACTTTTGGTACTGGGTCTTGCCAAATTAATTCTTCCTCTGGAACTTCCGGGCCAAAATATCTTGTACTAGGACCCATGTCACGATGTAATAATTTAAACCATGCACGTGCAAATGCATCCGCAAATTCCTCTGGGTTCTCATGGAAACGATGAGAAACCTTCTCATATTCTGGATCAAATCGCAGTGCCATATCTGCAGTAGTCATCATAGTCGGAACACGCTTTGATGCATCTTCTGCATCTGGTGCAAGATCCTTTTCATTAGGATTTACGGCATGCCATTGATATGCACCTGCAGGACTCTTCGTTAGCGACCATTGATATCCGAACAGTAAGTCAAAGTAACCATTATCCCACTGTGTTGGATTCGCCGTCCAAGCACCTTCAATGCCACTTGTGATTGTGTCACTTCCTTTACCAGAACCGTGTGTGCTTAGCCAACCTAACCCTTGTGCTTCAACAGGTGCAGCTTCTGGTTCAGGCCCAACATGTGAAGCATCTCCTGCTCCGTGTGTTTTACCAAAGGTGTGACCACCTGCAATTAATGCTACTGTTTCTTCATCGTTCATTCCCATACGTGCAAATGTTTCGCGAATGTCACGAGCACTTGCAACTGGATCTGGTTCACCGTTTGGACCCTCTGGATTAACATAGATAAGACCCATCTGAACAGCAGCAAGTGGATTCTCAAGCTCACGATCGCCAGTATAACGGTTGTCACCTAGCATTTCTGTTTCAGAACCCCAGTAGATGTCTTCTTCTGGATGCCAAATGTCTTCGCGTCCCGCACCAAATCCAAATGTCTTTCCTCCCATGGATTCGATAGCAACATTACCTGTTAGAAGGATTAAGTCAGCCCAAGAAATTTTGTTACCATACTTTTGCTTAATCGGCCATAACAACCGACGGGCTTTATCAAGGTTCGCATTATCAGCCCAGCTGTTAAGAGGAGCAAAACGCTGTGAACCAGTTCCACCGCCTCCACGACCATCACCTGTACGGTATGTACCTGCCGAGTGCCAAGCCATACGGATAAAGAATGGCCCATAATGTCCATAGTCAGCTGGCCACCATTCTTGACTGTCTGTCATTAAATCGTGAAGATCCTTCTTAAGAGCTTCATAGTCTAGCTTTTTAAATTCCTCTGCATAATCAAAATCTTCTCCCATAGGGTTCGATTTTCTGTCATGTTGATGTAGAATATTTAAATTTAGCTGGTTTGGCCACCAATCCTTATTTGTCGTACCACTAGACTTGTGACTAGTAGCACTGCCGTGGTGAAACGGGCACTTCCCAACATTTGCAGTTTCTTTAGAGTCCATATTTTTTCCCCTTTCATATATTAGATAGATTAATAGTTAGTAATTCTCCTTCAGTTCAACTTACTTTCAGATAATAATTATTATTATCTTATTATTTATATTGTAGATGATTTACTCAAAAATTGAAAGCATAAAGTAATGCTGTATTTTAAAAGTTTTATCAAACCCGTTTAAGTGCGTGTTCAAAACCACCATGGCTTATCAGTCGCCCAATGAATGAAAACAGGATTAAAGTCACTAGTTTTCGTATAAAAAGTCAACAAATGATATTCGGACGTTTTTTGAAATAAATACATTCAATGAAACCTGACAAAATAGGTGCACTCCCAATTGCTACCACTTTCCCAATAGCCACCCCTGTTTATTAAAACTACAGAGAAAAATAACGGTTGATACAACGCCATACTTAAAGAAGCCAACAAAGTTGTTTTGATTGGCTTCGTTTTGAAAGTCCAATTTTCCTGTTACGAGAACAATAAGCAATAAAAGGAGATCTTCAGATTATGCTGTCAAACAGCTTTTTGGAAATAAAAAAATAAAGATATTACTGTTGTCTTTTTGAACGCAATTTTACAAGCAACAGGTCGAAATTGGAGAAACAGAGCTTACTCCTTCTTTGATAGCAGGTCAAGAGATGATAGATGGGATTGTTAAATTAAAGAAGAATTCACAGTAACTAAAGCTGGATTACTTCGGATACCGTATTTGCCAAATGGAAGTAAATAAAGCATTGTTAAGAATGGGATTACAATGGTTCTTTCCTTTATTAGATATACATATAAGTTTGTGTAGGATTGGACTTTAAAAAAAAACCAGGTAAAGTAAATAAGTGCTGCACAGTACAAATATTCTAATCATTAATCAATCATTATGGCAATCACTCTATAGGGTGATCGTTTTGTCGTATTTGACTGTTACTGTGTAACAAGAGTCTTCACTTTTAAATGACTTTAAAAAAGAATGTACATAAGCTAACTGGCAAGAAAAAACGGCTTTACCTATTAGATTAGAACAACAAAAAAAGTAAGACGTTTACGACCTGCCCTTTACTATCATATATTACATATTTTGATTATTCATTCTTGCTAATTCATCCCTATCTGATGCCATTGGAGGTTGTTCTAACCATCTATTTTTTATCATGATGTTAGCTCCGTCTTCAGCAAATAGTTGAATTTCTGCAGAAAATTTATTATACATTATACCTAAATCTACTCTAGGACTTTGAGCAAGACCAGTACCGTAATACCCAACACTTAAAGCAATCAGTGCAGAAGTATAAAACATCATAATCTTACCAGAAAAAGTTTGAGTGGTGCTATTTGTTATTTCTGTTGCCCATGTCATTGGTACAGTAAGATAGCTTTCTTCTAGCTTAGCTCCGAAAGATTTAATATGTTTCCTTGCAGTTTTTATGCCTCTTAAAAAAAATTGCTTAACATCCTTGTCTTGAGCTACCTGACTAAATCCAACTAGGGTAGCTGCTCCTAAAGCATTTCTTTGTAGATTAGAATAAAGATTGGATACTTCTAATGCTACTAGGGGTCTTTTCTCCCCAAATACATCCCAAAGAAAACCTTGTTTTTTAACATATTCAACATGCTCTAAATTTGGAAAATATGGAGATCTTACATATAAACCTTTTGATAATAATAAATCCAGTGACAATTTATATAGTTGCTTTGTCTCTTTAAGACATTCCATATAATATTCAGAAACATCCTCCCGTATAGATACAGCTAAACTACCAGAATAGGCAGTTAACCCAATTTTAGCCATGTTATGAATGAAATTTAATACATAAACATCTGAATATAACCTTGGAGCAGTTAAATCTACATCCTCTTCAATCTTGAACCCGTGTGGAATGGCATGCTTTTCCTCATTAAATATTGAAGTTAACTTTTTTATGTGTACTTTAGATAATTCTAAAGCATGGTCTATTATTGGTTTAATTTCATAGTCTTCAGATTTTTCTAAAAAGTAAGTTAGCATACATACACTTGCACTATCATTTAAGTATTGAGTCCATAGTTGTCCCAATTCAGCAGAAGTCAGTCTTATCTGTTGTTGCTTTTCTTCCATTATTAGTAACCTCCCGTACATATTTAACTACCTTTACTTTCTCCATTAGTTATATATCCATTCATAAAGATTAGTGTTGAAAAATTTCAGAATTGAGTAGGAGGGATTTCATATTGTATTCACGAGTTGTAAGAGTCGAACAGGGAGTTGTCGAGGTGCAATTTATGTTACGGAACCCGATGATATTCAGCTTTGCTACGCCATTATTAGTGGTTAAAAAATTTATAATATTTAAATAGTTAGTTTTTATCCCAACTCTACCACTTTTGTATTAAAATAGTATTAGTAAACTTATCCTACTCAGGAGGGGAATTATGGCAGATAATCAATTGACAGATAGTAAAGTGGGTAAATTATTGGATTGGGCGTATGAAAAGTCTATAAACGGAATACCAGGTTCGGATACATCATATGAACTAGCTGAGAATTTTATGGCGAAGCACGATTCAATAGATAAAGCTATTAATAGTTTAGTTCGCTGGCAAAATACTAAATCCGCAACGAGTGGATTTTTAACGGGTTTAGGAGGGTTGATTACCTTACCAGTAGCCATTCCAGCCAATATAGCATCAGTTACTTATGTACAAATTAGGATGATTGCAGCAATTGCACATATGAGAGGATTTGATTTAAAAGATGACCAAGTAAAAACATTCGTCTTTGTGTGTTTAACAGGTCAGTCCGCTTCAGATATATTAAAACAAGCTGGTATTAAAGCAGGAACAGCACTTACAAAACAAGCAATAAAGACAATACCCGGGGAAATTATTAAATCAATAAATAAAGCAGTTGGTTTTAGATTAGTAACTAAGTTCGGTGAAAAGGGTGTAGTCAATTTAGGGAAAGCTGTACCTCTTGTTGGAGGATTTATAGGTGGAACAGTTGATGGTATAGGTACAAATATCATTGGAAAGACAGCTAAGAAAGTATTTATATGACAAGGTTGTGAGCAATTTTTCTAATTAGAATAAAGATGACACTAATACGCAAAGATAATGGGCTTATTGAAGCTGAAGGCTTAGGTTCATGCAATTGCAGAGAGTCATCTTTTCAGCCTTATGTCCATCTTTTTAAGTACTAAATCACCTGATAAGGAACAATTTAAGAATAAATAAGGAATATATAAAGAATGAATAGGGAAATTTAAGGAATAAATAAGGAAACTATACTAGCATCAACCTATATTTTATATATTCATCCAAACGTTATCCATGATTAACTAATTTCCCATCAGACTTATACTCGATACCTTGCTTAAATTCATAAGATTTTAGACCTGCAAATGTCCCCTCATACCGCAGTTTCCCATCTTCATAGTAAAGTTTTCCGACTTCATAGCACCTCGCACCATAAAAGAAATAGGTACTTTTTTTCATTATCCCTTCAAATTTCAAATTGCCATTTTCATAATATTCTTTTCCCCAACCGACAAATTGCATATCTTTCAATTTTCCTTCATAACGAAGCCGGCCGGATGGATAATACATTTTGCCATAGCCATGGGGCTTACCACTCTCAAACTTACCTTCGTACCAAATCATGCCATCTTGCCAATAACCTTTACCAAAACCACTTTTATAGCCATCCTTCCATTCACCATCGTACTTTAATGTGCCGTTTGTATAGTATTCCTGATGGACGCCGTCTTTTCTATCTTTATAAACTTCTAACTCTAATCCATTATGGAATTCACCTTCAAATAGGAGATTTTCATCTTCATGAAATAGTTTTCCAAACCCACCATACACACCACTATCCCATTCCCCTTTATAAATTTCTTGACCATCCCTACTATATGATGTCCCAAATCCGTGAAAACTTCCTTTACGAAAATCTCCTACATATCTTATAGGTGGGTTTTCGGGATTGTTTATGTCCGCATCTGCATAATAAAGGGTTCCATACCCATGCTCTAATCCATCTACTGCCTCTCCTTCATAAAGCTTAATATCTGTTAAAGGTTCATACCAAACTACTTTCTCTTTCACATTATTCCCTCCTCAAATTCAAATTCGAAATCCAATTCTTCATAACATTTTTCACAATAAAAATAGCCGTCCGGTACACGACGACTCCACTGACGATCTATAACTTCTTTACATTGTGGACAATCCACTTCATTCATCCAGGATACGTTATTTTTTAATGCTTCTTCTTCCGTTAATACATCATACCAATTCATTCGTTGCATTGAATCGGTAGTAGACCATTTGTTTTTGTTTTCTTTGTTACGATATTTGCGATTTGTTTGAATGAATTCTCTAAGTACTTCTGGTCTCTTTCTCTTCCGCATGATTTCTTCAATTATTTCAATTGAAAAACGTTCATTTGTGTCTGGAAGTACTTTTTTGCATTGTTCTAGTAATTTTTCAAGTGCTTCCGCTTCCTCTTGTAAGATCGTCAATATGCGATACATCTCACTTACAAGTGGCCCATCATCCCCTCCATAAAATAAGACGGTCGAATAGTCACTATCATTCAACACATCATATAAATCTCTTAAAATCATGGTTAAATCTAAATGCGTTTCAAAATCCTTTTTAATAGATCGATTCAGGTAATACTGATATCTATCTCTTACTTTTTCAAAATCCCAAAATAAAAACATGTAATCGTCTGCATACGCATCGTAATGTGGAACTGCTTCCTGCTCATCAAAACAATCACTATTACAATATTGGTTACCGTCAATATCAATAAGATAGGTGTCATCGATTTGCGAAAAACAGTATGTGCAATACCCCCATTTTGGTTTTGCATTCCAAACCTTTTCTTCATAATTAAGCCACCCCTCACGGCTAACACTTCGTAATAAGAGACCGATATATCCTTTCATTTTTCGTTTGCCTACTGTTTTTTCGATTGCCCTGTATAGCTTTCGATCATGTCCTTTTAGTCCTTGTAAAACGTCTGTACTTTTTCCTTGACGTTCCTTTTTAAGGTATATCCGACAAAAATCTTTAAACGCTGAAAACTCATCTTTTTGAATTAACAATCTTCTCTCCTCCTCATCCAGCAATATACATATGGCTTATTTATATTTCTACGCTGCCATTCTTCTCTATTAAAATAAGTTTTTAATCCCAGAAATCATCAAACCAACACTAAACAATCCGATCACTAATAGGATGATGAGTGTTACGATGATAAGACACCTCCTTTTGGAATTCCTTATATCTCCATTCCATTACATATATACATACGCTATTTTTATTTGTCTACGTACCCAAACATTAAATCGGAACAGACTGGAGATGCTTTCGCTATACGATCTTAAAAATTAAAACGGAGATTTTATATAATATCACAGAGGGCTTTTCTACTATTAGTCATTCGATAAAAGGGATCTTCGTCGAATGGATTGTCGTTATTTTAATCCTCCTTGAAATTTTCCTGACGATCTTACAAATTTTAGGATGGATACCACCTAAAGGGGGACGGCTTTAACCAAAGCTTTTATTTCCTATTAGTGTTAGTTCAAATAGGACTGAGAAGTTCAAGGCCGCGGAGCTCCTCAGTAGTGGAACGGATGCAGGTAATACGCGAGCAAAGGAATGCTTCTAAAGAATGTGCATCGTACAGAGGAACAGCGGTTTTTATCTTATTTATATCTTAAATATTCATTTAAATACCTTTTGAAGAAACAAATTATTTCTATATATATCCTCTATTTTTACCGTTTTCAAACATTAAATTAATTCTTTAACACTGCTATATAAGGATTTTTGAAATAAACTTAGATAAAACCTTAATGGTATAGGGCTAAAAAGAATTAAATTTATATCTTAGTTATGTCTTAATTTATATCTTAAGATGTTTTAAGTGTGGTTTTTAAGACATAAAACCCATTTTGGTTTTTTACTTGATCCCATATTTTTTATGGTTTGGTCTTTTTTATGCATTTCGTAAAGTAAATTTGTAACTTTTTTCTTTTTTTGAGTTATGTTTAAAGCATCTGAGAGTTTATCCAATAATAGATCATCAATTTCTGATCTACTAGCTGAATCATATTCTTCAATAAAGGAGATAATCATTTTTTTTATAGTGTTCTTTATCAAATGCTCTATTTTTAATATAGGAAGATTTATCCCCTGTCAGAGCAGCAATTTTTGAAGAAACGTATATATTAGGGTATCTGCCTTCAATCAGTTTATTTTTTCTAAGTTTTCCCGCTTGTTCTTTGCTAATTGGTTTACTTTTCTGAACTTTATCCAATAAAATGACTGTATCTAAATCAAGGTCTGCGTGATTAATTAGCATCTTTGTATAATTTAGATCAATAATTTTACCAAATATTTTTACAGTTACCCTTTTATCATTGTCTAAATCATAATCAGGAAGTGGGAAAAATCTTTTCTTTTGCAATAAAAACATTTTCCGTATACCACTGCCTATGGTATCTATCATATTCAGATTAACCATAGCTTCTGCCAGCCAGCGATTTCTATAAAACTCTTGAGGGGCATCTTGCTTGATAACATTTTCTATAGTCTGAGGGATGAAATTCCCAACATTTGTAAACACAAGTTCTTCAGGCTTTTCAACGACATTTACTCGACCCATTAATTCGTAATCTTGGTGAGCAATGCAATTATGAAGTGCTTCTCTTATAACATACGAATCATATTGGTTAATTTCTATAGGAAATAAACTTTGGTCAGGCATATACCTATATTTAAGGTTTCTTATTTGCTTCTTCGCTGTTTAAAATGATCAGCACCTGTCAATACTAGATTCTAACTAATAGAATCAAAGGGTGATAATTCATGAGTATTGAAGTCCAAGATATTGATAGTGTTTTTCATATCTCCGAACCGTGGTATATTGAGAGATGTGTATTTGATGAAGAAAAAGAGTGCTTACATTGTTATATTTCTTTTCGCAAAGGAGCTACTTTTAGTTGTTCTAATTGTGGGCAAGAACATCAGAAAGTATATGATATTGCTGATCATAATCGAACCTGGAGACATTTGAATTTTTTTGAATATCCATGCTATATTCACGCTGAGTTACCACGTACGGAATGCATAAATTGCGGTAAAATTCATCGGGTTCATGTACCGTGGGCCATTAAGCGGCGTTCGAACTTTACGTTGTTGTTTGATGCTTGGATTATTGCAATGGCAAAGGATATGCCCATGAGTGCAATCAGCCGACTTGTCAAAGAACATGATACGCAGTTATGGCGTATTCTCCACTATTACGTGGATCAAGCTATTGCAGTACAGGATTTATCGCATGTAACCATGATTGGAACTGACGAAACCTCTGCTAAGAAAGGGCATAATTACGTAACCATTTTTATGGATCTTAAAAAAAAGAACGTCATACATGTGACAAAAGGTAAGGACTCCAGCACGTGGGAAGAATGTAAAAAACATTTGGAATCCCATGGCGGGAGCTCTGAAAAGGTAAGGTATCAGAGGTGTCGATGGATATGTCCCCTGCTTTTATTAAGGGAGCAACAGAAAACTTTCCCAATGCAGCCATTACCTTTGATAAATTCCACGTCATTCAGGCTGTAAATCAAGCTGTAGACCTAGTGCGACGATACGAACGTCAAAGTAGTGCAGATTTAAAAAACACGCGATACATGTGGTTGAAAAACGAAAAAAACCTAACCAAAAAGCAAAAGGAAAAGCTAGATCGATTAAAAGACTCTGATTTAGATACAGCCAAGGCCTATCGTATGCGCATGAGTCTTCAGGAAATGTATAATTACCCTCCTGAAATTGGACCAATTGCGTTAAAAGAATGGATCCAATGGGGGCTGCGTTGCCAACTGAAACCCATGGTAGATGTGGCAAAAATGCTGAATAAACATTATGATGGCGTCGTCCAATGGTTCAGCTCAAAATTGAACAATGGACTGTTAGAAGGGATTAACAGCCTGTTTCAAGCAGCAAAACGGAAAGCAAGAGGCTACCGCTCAGACAAGAACATTGTTGCCATGATTTATTTACTAGCTGGAAAGCTGGATTTCTCGCAACAGTTAGCGGATTTGCTAATTACCACATCCTTTGCTATAATTTAAATGTTAGGTGCACCTTATTTGTATAGGTTTTACCATGTTTGTTATATCCTCGTCTGTTAGTATGTGTCTTCGAAACGACTCTAACAGATCCGAGGATATTTTTATTGCCGTTTTTTTAATGGTTTTTAAAAGCTTTGTGCCTTTTTCAAATAGCTGCATCATTATATCTGCTATTTGCGTTAATATATAATGATTTTTCATGGCTGTATAATTGTGGCTGTTGGCGTGTTCGATGTAATATCGCACGTTTTTTTGGTTATTGAATCCCTGATTTTCAATTTTCCATCTACTTTTACCTGCATGAGAAAGAGCTTTTGCATTGCGTTTGGTAATGTTCATATCGGTAATAAACAGGAATTGTTTCTTGTTTCCGTCCTGTTCATCAAGTTCACATTCAATCAAGTTCAACTTTCGTTGATTGTATGCAATACCGTTTACCCAGCAAATATCTTCTAGTTTATTGTCGCTTTCCAACAATTTTAATTTGGCAAATTCATCCGCAACGCTAGATATCCGGCCTTCTTTAAAACGAAGCATGTATTTCCATTTGTTTTCTTCACAAATATCGAATACCCCTTCACATGTGTAAAGACTATCCCCTAGTATACAGATGGGCAATCGCTTGAATATCTTCTTTAGTTTCTCTGCCAACCTGTAGAAAGCCTTCAATTTGCAATCCTGTTTTTTCACATCTTCCGATTCGTTTTCAATAAACTCAGAAGCAATGCTTAAAACCATGTCTCCCACTACCAATTTTGCTTCTAGTACGTGATGCATATAAACTGTTTTCTTCACTTCACCATTTTCGTCTCTATATTCCCGGCGCAAGCAGTGTTCACAATGCTTTTCGTCAAAACTAAACAGCCCTGTGCCATCAATAATGACACCCCAATATTTTTCATTTATTCGATACTTTTCTAGGGATCTTTTCTTTAATAATTCTTTGATCATGTATGTTCTGATTTTCTCTAGCTCTTTCGAATCTAGGGCCGATAAAAAATCGTTGATTGTATCATAATGAGGAAGCTCTACAAGAGTTTTTTTGCCCAAAATCTTTTTTACATTTTCAATGCATTCATCCCGGTTAAAACTCTCTGTCATGCCTCGCATACTCTTCATGTTAAACAGATTTTTTAAAATTGGTGCTAACAAGAGAACATCCGTATCGTAGGTAATATAACTTTGATTCCTTGGATCCTTGACCTGAAGCAGTACTTTATTAAGATCTTTAAAAAAATGCTTATTGTTTTTCATTAACTCGAAAAAATATTTCGCTTCTTTTTCGAGTTCCCTTTTTTCTTTTCTATTCATATTAAAATTAATCCCCCTGAAAATGTTGATATAACAGTGCTTTTCTATCTTAATTATACCATTTTTCCCAACTAGACTAGGGGATTATAGACCGATTTTAGCACGAAAAATTTTTACTCTTCAGAGCTGGAAATGCCTAGAACCTAGGTACCCACACGGACATGGATTCATTGCACCTAAAAGGAGAAATTGAGCCGGATAGGTAACTGTTGACGCAGCACGACTAATCGTTACCTTGCCTGTTTCAATTGGTTGGCGCAACATGTCTAGTGTCCGCTTTGGAAACTCTGCCATCTCGTCGAGAAAAAGCACGCCACAATGAGCAAGGGACGCCTCCCCAGGCTTAGGATTAGATCCACCCCCAATTAGTGAGACCGCTGAAGATGAGTGATGTGGATTTCTAAAAGGGGCAAGCTGAAAATTAGCATTGGTCAGGCCTGATAATTGGTAGATACTCATCACTTCATACTGCTCATTTTGTGTGAGCATCGGTAAAATTGAAGGAAATGTTTCAGCCAGTAAGCTCTTCCCACAACCTGGCGGGCCGGACATTAAGACGTTGTGACCACCAGCTGCTGCAATTTCTAGAGCCCTTTTTGCCTTATCATGCCCAAGAACATGCTTGAAATCTTTGTCGTAGGAAACGGTAGATGTATTGGTGGTTGTAGGTGATGAAAAGGCTTCTGAAGAAAAAGCAGAAAGTTGACCGGAAAAAGATTCAATGACTTCACTTAAAGACCGGACAAAGCGTAGTTCAATCCCTTCCAGCTGTTCAAGTGGAAAATCACCCATCCATGGCAAATAAAGCACAGAAAACCCTACTTTCCTAGCAGACAGAATTGCCGGCAGCATGCCATCAACTGCTTTATAAAGCTGCTATAACACGATCCTTGGATTCTTTAACCGACGTATCCGGTAACCCAACAATATTAACACCCTCTACACCGGGAAACAACTGCACCTAAACCTGAACCTTATACCCTTCCATTCCCTTTAGATCTCATAAAAAAGCGTCCTGTTAATTCGTGTACGACTGACCCATAACATATCTAGTAAATCACCCCACCCCCCGTGAAACAAGATTTTTCGGGTGGTGACAGGCACTTCACATTAGGCACTCAACATTATAATGGACTGGCGGTTGCAATACGCTTATACGTATTTCTTCCTACAGTTCCTTCAAAAAACGAATCCGGGTGGTGAAAATACTGTCTTGTTTCCTCTAATTCATCTATACGTTTTATCTGTCCCTCCAACCATTGCTTAGTCCGATACTGTGCTGTTGCCATTCGTGTGATGACACCCCCATAGCGGATATCCAGTACTTCCCATCCAAATGGTTTATTACGGTCGAGCCATACTTCCCGATGCTTTTCACGCAAAATATCGACATTCTTTTGAAGAACAGTAATCTTATCATAGATTTTACTTACTTCCTTCTCATCCCTTGCATCATACGCTGATTTCAACTGAAGTCCTATCTCTGCTTTCACCTCAAGGACACTTGCCAGCTGCATGTAAAAATCAAACAACAAATGATAGGCTGCATTATTTGCTCTTGCACTATCGAGTTTAAAAGCTAATTCCCTGTAATGGTTGTCAAGTCCGAGGTCTGTAATGTTTTCATCATATAAACCAAGTAAAATGTCTTGATACAATAAGAATTTAGAGGGATTAGAACCACTTATATTAGGAGCAGATACTCCCGGGGTTTCATCCAGTTGATTAAGCAGTAAAAAATCTTCATAATTGCCACCTGTGCAAAAGGAGAAACGCTGTTCTAGCCTTTCTTGATCAACTGAAGCATGATAAGCATGCTCTGCGTAAAACTGTAACATGGGTAAAGCAGCTTGGAAAGGAGTTTCTGCTCCATCATCGCCCCACATAGTAACGAATGTTTCCTTAATCCCCTTCCTTTTACAGGCAGAAAGTGCTGCTTCAGTTGTCGCTATTGCTTTTCCATAATTCGGAGATATGCCATTCCAAGTCCAAACCCCACCAGCAAAAATGGGATTTTCTTTTAACTCCTGATGCTTTTGTAGAAATACTTCATAGAACTCCTCATCTGTGTGATAATAGTCCCAGTACACAAGCTGCACATCAGGAATGGAAGCAATCACATCCTTAGGAATTATTGCTTTTGAATCATAATAATCCCCATTCTCAGAGCCCAACCTAAAGTACATGTCGCTCCATATCATCGCCTCTAATCCTAAGCGCTCCGTTATTGACACTACTGTTTGCAGATGCTCATTCATAAGCTTAAACCGCTTTTGATACCCATGTTCCTCTAAATATTTACCTAAACCAAGTTGATGCGCTTCGTCCATGCCAATATGAATACGGTTCGATTGGAAAGGGCGGGATGCTGCTTTGATGATATGCCCAATAAACTCATACGTTTTTGGATTTCCAACAAGTAAAATATCGTTGGTATCCCTAAGCCCCTCTGCATACTTCCACTTTAATGCTTGCGTAAGATGGGAGAGCGTTTGGATGCATGGAATCACTTCAATTCCTAAGGTTGCAGCATATTGATCACAGGTTCGCAGTTCCTGTTCTGTATAGCGACCGCGCATATAACCGAAATAAGGATATTCTTCTACTTCGTATGTATCTTCGGTATAAATCATAAAAAGGTTAAGCCCCATCATCGCCATCTTTCTTAACAGATCTTGGATGCTCTCCACATTTGGCACCGCATTACGTGAAGCATCAACCATAGCGCCACAGGTTTCAAATTGAGGATATTCCGTTTTCTCAAAATTTGTTTCAGAATCATAGTATTCCAACCACAAACCTAAAGCACGAAAAAAGTGAATCTTCTTTTCAAAATGAATGTCACCTTTCCCGTTTTCATTCGCTACAACAATTGGCCCCTGTTTTTGAACAATGTCTAATGGATAACCGTCATCACTTAGAACGATTTGTAACTCATCTGCGAGCAGTTCTAAACCATCTTTGATTTCTGCGATATCACCGTACACTTTTAGCTTCATTCTGTTGCTCCTCCCTCCTCATCCATTTACAATCTACTTAAAGGTACGTGTTTACGTACTGGATGGTTTTATCAATATGTTCGATAGTAGAGACATTGTGCCCCGAAAAGGGATAGACTTCCATTGACTTTGCTACTTCTAACCGATTATATACACCAAAAATAGACTCTGGCGGACAAACAGGATCCTTTAAACCAGCAGACATCCTAACACGACAAGAAATACTCGGGGATAGATTAAGGTTATCAAAGTACGACAATGTATGAAAAACGGTGTTGATATATGCTGGATGTCGTTCTAAAAATTTTTCTACATAAGTAAGCGATCCTTCCATCTTTAGTGTGATTGCTAGCTCCACATCACACATGTTCGGAATATCCGCGACTGCAAGTTTCGGTCGTTCATCCAATGCGGCAACTGCTAAGGTAATCCCTCCACCCATACTCGTTCCCATTATCGCAATCCGTTCTTTATCAATTTCCTGGCGTGTACAAACAAAATCAATCGCACGAACGCCATCCATATAGACCTTACGATAGTAGTACTCTGCTTTATCTAGAATCCCTTTTGTTACCCAACTTCCCATTTCATCAGATGAGTAAGTAGAAAAATCTCCACTTCTCCCTTGTCCCCTACAATCGACCGCCAATACGGCATACCCTTGAATCAACCACTTCATATATTCTGAAATTGAATGCTTATGCCCTCCATAGCCATGAAAGAAAATAAGGCAAGGCAAAGCATGTGTGACTTCTTTGGGGACAAGGTAAAAAGCTTCAATCGGCGTGTCATCAAATCCATGATAGGTTAATTCATATGCCTTAATCTGTTTAATTGGATAATCAATTGTTTTCAACTGTGCACAAAGTGGTTTTTCCCTAGTTTGACGAATAGTCTTTGCCCAAAATACATCGTGATCGGTTTGTTTAGTTAACGGTGGGTCATAGCTCTCTAACTCCTTCATTCTTTCTTGAACACATTTCATTCGGTTCTCTCCTATTTCCTCATTCTATTTCTAATACCATCCATTAATTGAATTAGTAGATTTTGTCTACCACTGCACTTGCCGTTTTTCTCTTCATATCTATAGAACTGTCTTTGTTGAGCAAGGCCATACCCGTGCAAAGTAAGTCAATCACAAATAGCTGTGACATTTTTGCAGTTAACGACCCACCTTCAAGTGGGGATTCTTTCCCTCCCCCGTTTAGTACAATATTAGCAAGTTGGGTAATCGGTGAACGGGAATAGTAAGTAATTGCGATGATTTTAGCACCATTCTCTTTGGCAATTTCTAAGGAACGAACAGTATCCCTTGTACTTCCTGAGACACTTATTCCAACAACGACATCGCCCTCGGACAATGTTGCTGCTGTCATAGCCTGCAAATGGGAATCCGTAATCGACTCCGTTCTTCTGCCTATTCGTAAAAATCGACTTTTAGCATCAAGTGCTGTTAATCCAGATGTTCCAACGCCAAAAAAGTGAATCGAATTGGCATCTTCTAGCAATCTTACTGCGCTGTTTAAATCCGACTCGCTAATCATTGATGCAGTATGCTTTATTGCTTGGATTGTATTGGTCGAAATGGACTGAATCAAGTTCGGTGATTCAGGTTCATCTGACTCCTGTTCGTTCGGGACATTCTGCGCGATAGACAGTTTAAACTCTTGATATCCCTTAAAACCAATTTTCTTACAAAAGCGAAGAACAGTTGTTTCCCCAACACCGACTTCATCTGCCAAATCTGTCACGGAATAATACATGACTTGATCAAGATTTTCTAACACAAAATCAGCTACTTTTTGTGCCGATTTCGTCAAGGATGGGTAGTAGCTGTTGATAATGCCTTTAATTGGTTTTTTTGTTTGTGTCGCTACCATAAGTATATCTCCTTCTAAAATTGATAATTCTCATTTCGTTTCCTCCGTCCTTCTGAGTATGAAAGGCTAGATGTCTATTTTCATGCCATCATAAGCAACATCAATACCATGTGGGTGTAAAAGCGCTTCTAAATCTTTATGTGTTAACCCTATATTATGCGAAAAATGTGTCGCAATAATTCTCGTATCTTGATGGATATTCCTATTTTTTTCAAAGGTTTCTTTCAACTGTTTTACAGCAGCAATATTCATGTGATTCTTCCTGCTGTCAATTAAACCATTTGTACAATCTAGGATCATTACATCCATCGTTTTGTCGGACAGCCAGTCGAAGGTCTCATTCGGAAACCATCCAGTATCATGACCATACAGACAACTTTTTCCATTCTTTTCTATAAAATAAATGTAGCTGTTCTCATCTGGTTTATGGTCTGCTTTTAACGGCGTTACCTGGGCTTTTCCCACTTTATACGTCTGAAACGGCTTGAATTCTTGAATGGTAAATGCTTGTAATGTATGGTTTAATACCTTTTTGCAAGTGCTGACGACGCTTTCATTGCCAGAAATTGATAAAGGATATTCAATTCCATGGGCGTATATCTCACTTCGCATCTTAATATCTTCAGGAAAAAAATGATCATGATGGGTATGCGTGATAATTAGGTGCTGAAATGTAGAAATTTCCATTCCTTCTATTAGTATATGCATAAAAGTATCCGGAGGAAAGTCTATCTTAAGCTCACGATCTATGATTGCGGAAGTGCGCGTTCTGATATTTTTACCTCCTAATTTTCTAGCACGTTCACAATGCTCACACTGGCAAAAAAGTGCTGGAATCCCTTCAGCAGCTGCTGTTCCTAGCAATCTAATTTCCATTCACACACCTCATTTTCGTAATAATCAATTAGTCAGAATCTGCTTTAATATTGGGGTAAGGCTGTCCGCAATCCGCATAAACCCTAAATCATTCGGATGCACACCATCAACTGTACCTTCATTCGAAACATCCCCTAGCAGGTTTGTTCCCTCATGGAAAAAAATAGCCCAATCCCCTTTGCGTTTTCTCTTATCGACCAATTCCCGTTGAAATTCTAGCCTATCTATCCTGTCGTTGTACACTTGTTCATCAATAAGCTCAGCTGCATATGGAAATTTTGATACGAGTAAAATGGGTACTATAGGATGAACCTGCCGATACAACTTGATAAATCGTGGTAGTGTCTCTTTATACAATGCAGTACTCACACAATTGGGCTCATAATCTAACACTAAACAAGCCGGATCGAAAATCTCACTTATTAATTTTGCCATATTTGCTTCCCCTTTACCGTTACCAGAAAAGCCTAGATTAATAAATTCTTGATTAAACCGGCGGCTTAAGATATTCGTGTATGCCAAACCAGGTCTCGAGGCACAACCGCCCTGTGTAATTGATGTTCCATAAAAGATAATTTTCTTTGAACTTTCATAGGGGGCCGCAGATGTAATCTGTGCGTTATCATCGAGCCCGATGTACACTTCCTCTACCCCTTGATAAAGCGGAAAATGTAAGGTGATTGTTATAGGGTCAGTATTTTCCCGTTCTAGTAAAGTGACAGTATACATTTTTTCTGTGTGATCAAATTGTGTTACTCTATAAAACTCATGGTTAGGGAAATCGCCAATATAACAATCAAAACCACACTGTCCTGTAGGTGGCATATTATACATATTAGCTGCATCTGCCAGCTTCACTTTAATGGAAAGTGTAGTGGAATTTGTTTGGAACCTAATTTGCCCACCAGCAGTACAATTAGCTAATTGGTTCACTGCTTCCGGGATTTCGATACCTGGATTTTTCTTTAGTCTACGATAAATCTGGTCTTCTTCCATCCATGGAAACCCACTTAGCGTAAATGGTTTCGACCTCGGATCATACCATTTATACTGCTCCTCCTGATTCATTTCATCAATCGTCATGTTTCCATCTAATTTGCTTGGCTGTTCTCCCTTCAACTCAACCCCTCCTTCCGCACAGGCATTATAAATGGCAGAAAAAACACCTTATGCTTTAAGTGATTTTTCATTGATCCCCTCTACAAATGCCTTTGTAATAAGTTGTGGCCTTGTAATTGCTGTACCAACAATTACCGCATGCGCACCCTTTTCCAGCATTTGTTTGGCTTCTTGTGGAGTATTTATTCTTCCTTCCGCAAACACAGGACAACGGGTCTGTTTTGTTAACTCTTCAACCAGTTTAAAATCTGGCTTCGTTCGACCTGTATTCGTATACTCCGTGTATCCAGAAAGTGTGGTAGACACACAATCCACTCCTAAATCAAGCGCATCTAACCCTTCATCTATGGTTGATATGTCAGCTAACACTAAGGTATTATGGTTCTGTATATACGGAATCAAATCTTGAAGTTTTTCTCCATTCGGTCGCTTTCTTTTTGTACAATCCAAGGCAATCACGTTTACGCCCGCTTTTAGCAAAGCATCTATTTCCCTCTTCGTTGGCGTAATGTAAACACTACTATTCTCGTACCTTCGCTTGATCAAACCGATGATCGGCAGCTTTGTCACTTTTCTTATAGCAACAATATCTTCGTACCCATTTGAGCGAATCCCTTCCGCTCCACCTTGTTCAGCTGCCAACGCCATTTTAGCCATCATCTCTGCTCCGTGAAAGGGTTCGCCTTCAAGAGCTTGACACGATACAATCAACTTTCCTTTAAGTTTACCTAATATTTTTGAATTATCCATCTGCTTCACCACTATTTCTTTAAGTATCTTTGTTTAAGGTAACGCTAATCAATCACACGATTCAGCTTCTTATACCTCACTTCAACTTTATGTCTAATAATCTGATTCAGGCATGTTACCCACATCATAATCCCCCCGCCTGTTAAAAAGAAAAACGTGGCAGGAAATCGATAACTAACTAGTAAAATACCGATAATCCCTAAAATAGTTACCCCAGTCAAGTGGAGAAAGGAGACTCCCGTAAAAAATGAATGTTTACATGTAGCTTTGATTCCTTGATCGGATCGGACGAGGGTCGGAAATACATTCACCGATAAAATAAGTAACCCTACAAGTATGATTGTTAATAAACCAAAGGTTACATACTGAATAGTTATATTTTCGATGCGCCCAAAAAACCTAAAATCCACCATGATAATCGTATACAAAATACTAAGAATGAACCCAATAAGCTGGGATTTCCAATAGTAATCCTTAAATGCCTTCCAGAACGTTTTCCCAATCGCAATATGAACATTCCCTTTAACCCATTGATCGGTAACAGCGAATGCTGCGACTGTTGCTGGGAAAAAGCTAAAAAGCAGAACTCCAACCATACACGATAGAAGCCATAATACATTTAATTTAACAATACGCATAAACCACTCAAACACCATGAAAATTACTGCTGTAAATGAGCCCATCTCATCACACCCTCTTGTTTTAGCCTTTGACTGAACTAGAGTAAGCTGCTTCGATAAAGAACCGTTGGAATATAATGAACACAATCATTACCGGTAATAATGCAATGATGGCGCCTGCAGCAATTAATCTAGTGTTTGCAGAAAATGCCCCTTGCAACTGATAGAGACCTAGTGTAATCGGATAACTATTCGGGTCATCAAGCACTAATAAAGGCCATAAGAAGTTATTCCACGATGCAATGAAGGAAAGGATAGCAAGTACACCCAGCATCGGTCTTAACATCGGGAATAACAGCCTCCAGAATATTTGCCATACATTTGCTCCATCGATAATAGCAGATTCCTCTATTTCTTTCGGAATTTCAATAAATCCCTGACGCATTAGGAAGATTCCAAATGCAGTAATGGCTCCCGGTACTATAACACCTGCGTATGATCCCATTAATCCAAGTTTATCAATAACTAAATAAACCGGGATCATGGTTACCTCATTTGGAATCATCATCGTAGCTATGATCATCATAAAGATTAAATTTTTTCCCTTAAAATTCATTCTCGCTAACGGAAATGCTGCTAAAGAACAAAATATTAAGGGGAGTACGACACCAAAGAACGTTAAAATTAACGTATTTAACAGGTACATTGGTATTGGCAACGAGTTCCAAACCTGTACGAAGTTACTAAAGGTAATATCTGTAGGAATTAATTGAGGTGGAACCGAAAAAATGGTATCTTTCTCTCCTTTTAAGGAAGTTGACATTGTCCACAAGAAGGGAATAATCGTAATACAAGTTACAATAAGAAGAAGGAGGTAAGTACCACCGGCTCTTAAGAGTTTCTTTTTACCATATCCATCTTTATTACTCATCTTTATGTTATTTTCAATAGCAGTCTGTGCCATTTTTCTTCCCCTCCTTTTCATTATCTAGGGTTTTGATCCAGGAATTTTTGGTTTATAAAGGTAATTATTAATATAACAATAAATAAAATAAATGAAATAGCACTAGCATATCCCATATTTAATTCTGTAAATGCCTCTTGGAAAACAAGTAGTACGGCTGTTGTCGAAGCACGTAATGGTCCACCAGAAGTCATCGTCAGCATAAGCGTAAATTCTTTAAATGCCCCCATTGTTGATATGACTGTAACAAAGAAGATCATCGGCTTTATTAAAGGAACTGTAACGTATATGTGTTTCTGCCAAAAACTCCCTCCATCTAGTTCACAGGCTTCATATAGTTCCTTTGGTACACCCTGTAATGCCGCCAAGTAAAATAACATATAATAACCAAACCCCTGCCATACAGTAACAAATGCCAGAGCAAGCATTACAGTGGATGGATTAATCAACCAACCAATTTCACCTATACCCAAAAAAGATAAAAAATAATTGATAATTCCCTGTTTAGCAAACATCCATTTCCATAGGATTGCCGTAACGACTACCGAAACAAGTACCGGGAAATAGAAAATCAGTCTAAACATGCTAATCCCTCTTAGTTTCTGATTAACCAGTACAGCTATTAAAATAGGAAAAACTACTAATACAGGTGTGACGAGTAACCAGTAGTAAACCGTATTAAACAACGCTTTTCTAAACTCACTGTCTTGAAATGCTTGAATATAATTATTTAATCCTACCCATTCAACCGGATCAAACACATTATAATTGGTAAAACTCAAACCCAAAGCTGCAATGCTCGGTATGAATGTAAACAGAAGTAACAGCAATAGGGGAATCGATAAAAATGACCAAGCATGTCTTGCTTTATACATATTTGAACCTCCTAATAAGAAGATGGGTCCCCTCAAACGGGGACCCTTTGATAACCCTAACAAGGCTATTCCGCCAGTAAAGAATTCACTTC
Source organism: Terrihalobacillus insolitus (assembly GCF_028416575.1). GTDB lineage: Bacteria > Bacillota > Bacilli > Bacillales > Amphibacillaceae > Terrihalobacillus > Terrihalobacillus insolitus. Next base: position 167,007 of record NZ_JAMQKB010000006.1, read on the forward strand.
TTGTTCTGCTTGTGTTAGTGCATCTGCCGGATCAACATCTTGTAAAAGTACCCTTTGGAAAGCTTGGTGGATCGCTTCATAAATACCTGATACACTTTCTACAGGAGGAATCATATTCTCAGCAGTATCCAAAGCTTGTGCAGCATAGAATTTGCCTCTTTCTGTAGCATCTTCTGAGTCCTCCCCTTCAGCAAAGAACGGATCCTCAATAGCTTCTTTAACTGGTGGAAGTACTGCTGCTTCTTTTGCAAAAGCTAACTGATTGTCTGCATTAGTAACGAACTTAGCAAAAGCAACTGCAGCATCTTTCGATTTACTAGTGGAAGAGACTGCTATATTCATAGGGTTTGCATGCTGTTTTCCTGCTGTTCCTTCTAACGGTGGGCCAGCTAAAGATTTTTCATAAACATCTGGTGAAAGGTCTTTTACTTGACGGAACAACTGAGGCCCTGTATACCACCAAGCAACTTTTTCTTGTGCGTATAATTCTGCCATAGATACTTGATTAAGTAAGATATCAATGTCGTACAATCCTTCATCATAATACTCTTTGTACTTTGTCCATAATTCAACTGCTTCAGGTGTATTAAAAGCTGCTTTCGTGTTATCTTCGTTTAGGAATGGGATGCCATTCTTCGGGAATTGGAAGTGCATTTCTGGCATGATTACTTCCCCATATGCACCTGTTTTTTCGAGAATAGTTGGGGACATTTCCCAAGCTTCCTCAAAGGTTGCAGGCGGTGCATCATATCCTGCTTTTTCTAAAAGTTCCGGATTGTAAATCAACCCACTTGTCGTTGTATACCAAGGAAGCGCATATACACTGCCGTTCACAGAGCCAGCTTCCCAAATACCTTCAAAAAATGTATCTTTTACATCAGCTGCAGCTTCGTCCATGTTAACAAGTGCTCCCTTTGCACCAGCTTTTTTAACGAAGTCTGTGTTAAGGTTCATTACATCTGGAAGGTCTCCACTTGCTGCTTTGGTAAGCACTAGCTGCTCAACTTGATCGTAAGGAACATCATTGATCTTCACCGTTACACCTGGATGTTCACTTTCAAATGACTCTTTCAAACCATTTAGGTAGTCCTCAAATGCTGGGAGCAACGAAATCGTCATAAATTCTACTTCGCCAGATAACTCATCAGAAGAACCACTGGTATCCGCTGTATCACCTGTATTATCCCCTGTGTTATCTGTGTTTTCCTCATTAGTAGTAGTATCTTCTGTGTCTCCCGCGCTGGTTTCATCTCCGTCTGAACATGCTGTAAAAGTAATTAACATCATTCCCAAAACTAGCATTAGCAGAAATTTTGCGTTCATCATCTTGTTCACTAATTTTCCTCCATTCAAAATGTTATTGAACTAACCTACGACAACGTATTAGCGGAATAAACCTCCTTTTATTTATATTATGAATGAAACTTTCTCCATGATTATAATATAAGGCGGAACTGCGCGTCAATTAATTATTAGAATATTTTAAATTATTATATTCTGCATAAATCGCAGCAAAGCACATCCCTCTAGTAAGCTTCCATTTCTGGCCAATGGAGAGACACACCCAACTGGATCAATAGCTGTTGAAACTCCTTGACAAGTTGGTTATCTTCATAGAGATCCACCAAATACATTTTCCGATTAATTGCAAAAGACGCCAGTGCGCCTGCAACTTCACCAATATTCCATTCTACCGGATGAAGACGGAAACAACCATTTGTCAACTGGGTACTCCCTATATTCTTACAGGCTGGTATGACATTTTCGACACGAATTGGGATAAAACTACCTAAAGGGATTTCAAATGGGTAGCTTTTCGCATAAAACAATCGATTCGAAACCGTTGTCGGGTGCAAGTCAATACGATAGGACCCGATGCCAACGGAATCATCAAGCCTCTTAATACCAGCTTTCCCACGATACGCTGAATTAATGTCCTGTTCCACTACCGTGTATAATGCTTCAATTCTTCTTGATTCTCGAATATACGGGTGCATCGCAAGTCCATCTTCCGTTCCTGTAATATCAGGTCTCAGTCTCATTTCCGGATAGCCTTTTTTGCCATCTTCACGCGGTGCTTCTGTCTGGAGCCAATATAGTAAAGATAAGCTTAACTGCCTAGCCCCCTGCAAATGCTTTGCTTTGTCTTGTTCATCGACATCGATAATAGATCCTAACCAATAATCATTTTGAGGCCAGTTTATTAAGGTAACGTCTCCACTATAAAAATCTTCCTCATATAAATGTTTATCGATAATTCTTCGGTAGTCCCACAAGCCTAATTGATGTTCATTACCGAATACAGGTAAATATTTAGATTCCCCCGTATGCACATCGGGAACCCATTCACTTAGTTGATCATGGGTCAAAAAAGTTGCTCGATACTGTCTCCAAAAATCGTACTGCTCTGGTTTCTCAATGGTATGGTCCTCACCAGGTACAAAATCCACCGCAAACACGTGGGTGATAGGCTGTACATCCTCTGCGCATGCTTCATCTAATGCATGTGGTTCTCCTGTGTCTTGCTTGGCCTCCGCACCAACCGCGTATTCCACATCTGCAAGTGGCAAAAGATCCCCTAATTCCGTTGCATCGAGAAAATAATCAGCCTCTATAGCCACTTCTTCTCCATCCTTATTGGAAACAATCACTGTTGTGATTTTATTTGCTTGCCACACTGCTCGCCGTGCTTTATGCTCTAATAAAAGTTTGAGGCGACCACTGGATATAAACGGTTGCAGAAAATCCTCCAGCACCTTTAGCGCGACTTTCGGTTCATGAGCAATTCTACTCACCCATGCGTTACCTGGATTTAGGCGTTTGTGTTTGTCTATTAACGGATAATGCTTCTCATAGTAGGCCCTTACCTCGTTTCTGAACGTTCGGTATGTTTCTGTGCAACCAAACTCCTCAATCCATGGGTGTTCATCCGGAGGAACCGCTTGACTCGTTAATTGTCCACCTAACCATGCTGTCTCCTCCGTAAGAATGACAGAATTGCCAAGCTTTGCTGCTGTATACGCTGCCATGCAGCCGCCAATTCCTCCACCAATAATGGCAATATCCGCTTTCATCCACATACTCCCTCCCTTTCTTATTTCAAGGTAATCCCTATCTCAAATGTACGGTTCCATGGAAGATAGATTGATTCTAGTTGAATGTTGGAATCTATTTTACGTACCATTTCAACTGCTCGTGTCATAAATAATTCCTCTACTTTACGCAAAAGCTCCCCCTCCGTAACACTTGGTTCGTCCATCACTTCTCTGACTTCTTGCCTAACTACTGTTTGATATAAATAATCGTCTAATAATCGTAAAACAAGTTGCTTGTTTTTCGCTTTGGAGAAATCATGTCCTTGTTGATTAGCTAAATGTACCAAAGCTGCCTGCGCAATTACCGTTCCTATTGTGTTTCCAGCTGTGTTCCATGCTGCAAATCCGGCTAATTCAGTTAACGAAAACTGTTGCAGGACGTAAGGGATCATCATTGGGTCCGCTCCATTGGCATACGCCACATCCGCAATGGCTACTTGCTTTCGCTTCTTATAATAATAGGAGAGCTTTTTAACCCATTCCCCGATATTTCGGTCATTCGTGTCTATTTCCGATAATTGCTTTCGTAAGGAAACATCTCCTTGCTTTCTTCCTGGAACATTAATGCCTAATACAATATCGGCATCCTCGATACTTTCAACCGTATGACTACCAAATGCATCAATCTGCCCCTTGACGGATTCTTGAAGCGGCCGATCCTCATACAAGGCGATCGCTAATGCGCCACGCTGCCCACTATAAATCGGGTAGAAAGTGGGATAGGTCACGTTTTCGAGCTGATAAATCATATGAGCAACTAGCACGCTGGCGACTTCATCTGCACCTGGATAGATAAAGATGTTTTCTTGTAAGTTTTTCGCAAATAATCGATCTCTTAATTGTTGCTGTTCAATAATATTCAACCCATATTCACTAGTATCATCTTGCGGGAAAACCAAGTGATCCAGCACCCCATCAGCTACATAGTTAATCAAGGACATATTAACGGTAAAATTTCGTTCTCTTGTTTTCAGGTAATCTTCTAAAATAGCATGCGGTATTTTTTCCTTCATACTTTCGACAATGGCTTCATCTTCTTTTAGACCATGCTGCTGGTAACGATGATAATGATAGGAGTATTGCCAAATTTCCTTGCCATATTGATCCCAGTACTCTTTTTCTTCTTGGTTGACGTAGCTATTGGATAATCGCATTGTCGAACTAAATGCCATCATGTCTAGTTGTGGATACTTTCGTTTGATGTCTAAAAATCTATCTAACCTATCCTGAATAGTCGATTGGTCATCTGTATTAATCCGAGAAGGTACCAACCCGCCATAAAGAATCATGTCGATTGAAACAATGACCCCATCTACCTGTGGCGCTATTTCGTCTACCCACTGAAACAAATAGTCATAATCTGCCGGTGTTTTTAAAAACCCTATTTTTTCTTTTGCTGGTAACAGTAATTCCCAACCAGCTAAGCTTGCCAAGTCTTTCGGCAAATCATACGTTACTGGTCTTGCATCTACTGGTATGAGCGCAACTTTTTTAGCCATACGAACCCCCTTAAACCTGATTTGCTACTTTTTCTTTAATTCGTCTGGAAGGTAGCTCCACCACTCGTAATTCTCCAAATAAACGGCATCAAACAGCATAACACCACCTGTTTTTTCTTTACACATGTTGATTGCCTTCACAAATTGTTCCGGATGATCCTGATAATCTTTTAAAAATAAGCTAGCAATCACAGGTGTACTCCCTTTCACCACTTGTAAACTTAGGTTTGCTGCTCCTTCAACACTATACCAATCCGCCGGTCTTCCATTGGTCACCGCCTCTTCCACATAAACCTCTGGGTAATAACAGCCCGTCATAAGAAAATCTAATTCCTCTGCTAAGCCTGATACATGATAGGTGTCGGAAGTCCAATCCAGGTTAGGCTTATACGTTTCACTTGCCCAGTTCACCCCTTCGCTATAATAGAGTGGATACCAGGAACCAACATAATCAGCGAATAATAAATCTGAGTTATACCCCTTGACAATGTTTCGAACGTCATGAACAAATGTCTTTATATTAACCGCTCTCCACTCGGTCCACTTGCCAAAGTGTTTTCCATATTGAATCGCTTTCGTTTCTGATGCAATCCTATAAATATCCTCTGGCCACTTCTCTACTTTTTCCCCAATAAACGATTCAAACTTTTCTCTACTTAAATCACTAAAATCCCCGTATATATTCGGATATCTGCATCGGTCAATGATCAGCCCATCCAATTCATAGGAAGAAATAATTTCCTTTACAATCGCTTGTTCATACACTTGTACTTCTGGATGAATAGGATTTACAAAAATTGTTGCGCTATCTGTATATTCTGCAGCATTAGATTCGGAGGAAACTGCATCATTATAGAAGGTTACCTGCCATTCGTTCTTGTCATAAGCCATGCCATCCCTAGATGAGGTGATCCCTTCGGAGAATACATCCATGTTTGCTAAAACCTTTAAAGTGGTGCCTTTTGTTTTTGCCAAGAACTCAGCTAAGAAGTCTCGGTTCTTCCAGGCATCATACATTCCATCCGACCAACTGCTAATGTGGTAAGCATATTTACTTGGATACGTCGTCTGTCCATATGGCACCTTGGCATCAACAATGAGATGGGTGACCCCTGAATCCAAGGCATTCTGTATCAATTTTTCTTGTTCTTGTTCATCTGCGAGTCTTTCTCCATTCGCAAGAAAATCTACCCATAGTATATTCGTATTTTCGGGTACGATCATTTCCTGTTCTCCCCTTCCATTTGTTTGTATTACATCCATACTTGCAAGGCAGCGCCAATTAATCCAGTATCCTCGCCTAAAGATGAAGATCTAATTGTAACTGGTTGTACCAATGATGCCATCCCCAGTTTGCTTACTCTTTTCTGTACGGCGGGGACCAGGTCACGATTACCATCAATTAAACCTCCACCCAAAATGATAGCTGTCGGATTAAACGTATGAATCATATTCATCATTCCATAGGCAAGTGCCTGCAACGCCTCTTCTGCAACCTCCGTTGCAATGGATGCACCTAGCTCTTTCCACTCGAAAACGTCCTTGCTCGTAATCGAACGCTGATTTTTCCGATACAGCGCAACTTCCCAATCTGCCAACGAGTCATTATTTTGGAGCCTTTCTCTCATCCGATTGGCTATTCCTGTTCCGGAAGCATATGTTTCCAGGCATCCTCGAGAACCACAATTACACGAGGGTCCATACATATTTACAGACATATGACCTAATTCTGCAGCACCTCCCCACTCTCCACGCAACATAGATCCTTCAGCGATGACACCGCCACCAATGCCTGTGCCCAACGTCAGACAAACAAGATTTTCAATTCCTCTTGCTGATCCAAGCTGGTACTCTGCAATGGTGAACGTGTTCACGTCATTGTCAAGGAATATTGGAAGTGTTGTAAACTGTTTAAGGTAGTCACAAACCTCTACATGATACCAACCATGAATATTATCTGTTCCAGATAGAATGATCCCTTCGTTAAAGTTTATTTGCCCCGCAGATCCAACACCGATTCCGACTAATCGAATATTCTCTTTTTCTACCAACTGATGAAATTCGATGACCAGATTCGCTAATACTTGTAAGACCCTTTCCTTTGACTCACTAGGAGTTTCACAGATTCTTTTATGTATGATGTTACCCTGTCTGTCCACGATTGCCCCAGCAATTTTTGTACCACCTATGTCAATACCAATACTGTAATCTCGCATCATTACCACTCCAAAGTTAGGATAAACAAGGAAAATAAATTTATTTGTTTATAAATTGGTGAATATTTTCTTCAATTTAACAATAAAATAATCTAAATATTAAGTCAAGTCAAAAACTAGGCACTTTTTACTTAAATCTATGCACAGGTTAGTGGATTATTCTTCCTGTTTTTAAATATAAAAAGGATATATTCTTTACAACTTCCAGTAGGTGTGTTAGCATATTTTTTAAGACTTCTAATCTCGTAGTTTTTTCCTCAATATCAGGCATTCCTTAACATCTTATGAACAAATAGACAGTTGCCTAGTTATTGCATTGGTCACCACACCTAGATGTAATCACTGGATAAACCTAGTACTATATTGATGGCTGAACACCCATTTGGGTTTTAGCATATAGTTTCATAATTTTCATAATATAAAAAGGAGTGAAAGCAATTGAAGAAAAAGTTAACCCTAAGTTTTTTTCTGTCCCTACTTCTACTGTTTCTCATCCCATTCACATCTTTTGCCGCAGAAAAAACAACTGTACCAATTGAGGACCTTAAACCTGCTGTACATCTAGAAAAACCAACCTTACAGCCTACTGGTGGCACATTGATCTTAAGTGACTCCCCTGAGACCTACAAAGAAGACGGTGCTTTTTACCGTGACAGTGTCACTGGAGAATTCCGCATTTTTTGGCATCATCAGAACCGCAGCGGTGAAACAAGAACAGTTGCTGTAGCGATTACCAACACGAGCGATCAGACAGTTCAATTATTTGATAAAGGACAGGGGGTAACCGCAGACTACTACCCTGACGTTGCAGGAAAACAAGCTTTAGTAGCATTCTTGGAAAATAAGAGTGAGAAAAAGTATGTTACTACATTAGATCCTGGTGAAAGCTATTTCCTCGAAACATCTGCTGAAGATCTATATACAGTTAGTGGTATCGCCCAATTCGTTGTGTACAATAAGCATGGCAATGATAAGGGTACCGTTACTGTAACAACACTTAACTACTTAAATGAAAAGCCAGAAAATCCGCTTGACGTTCCAGTTTTACCAGGTGATACACATACGAGAGGTACCTTCCCTCACTTTGAAAGAACTGGAACACTTAATTATGACACCGAGTTAGGTAATGCATATATTCGTCTTTCTTCCGCTGCTTCGGGGCAATGGAGTGACAAGCTTCCTGGTGAGTATGAAGCTGGTGTAAGTGCAGTTGATAATAATGAACCTGTTATTAACAACGGAAACTACGGTGTGACATACAATCTTGATATTAAGATTGCGAACAGTTTAAGTTCTCCACAGTTAATTGATGTGTATGACAATCCATCGGGTGGATTCGGACGTTATGTCATGTCATGGAATGGACACGTCAGTACTTCTGGCTACTTATCTTATTTAAATGCGTGGAAATTTGCGGATCTGAACGTTGGTGCTAATGGAAATGACTATAATTTTGTGACTAGCCTTCCTGGCGGAGCATCAGGTCCATCTGTTATTTATTTCGTGCCGTCGTCGAATTAAAATTTATTGAAAAAAACTGATGTTTAAGAGACGGTTTCTAGCTGTCTCTTTGACATCGGTTTGCTAAATGTAAATTATATTCTTCCAATACTTTCCTCTTGATCTTCCAAGTAACGATGTAATCTCATGACTTTTAATGGTTGCAAATTTATTTTTCCTACAAGGTTATACAAAATTATAAAAAATTTAACCTGTCCTTTCGAAATGGAAAAAACAGCACATTTCGCATTTTCCTAGTTGCAACATTAACAGCTGTTGTAGCTGTTATCGCACTTGTCACTAATAGAAAAAAGAAGTAACCCCCTCCGCTCTGGACCAGTGGATAAGGACGTACTTTTTTAGGTTAAATAAATATAACATTCATAGTCTTTTTTGATATTACTGTAAAGTAGACAGTCTCAACGTACAGTCCTGTTTATAATCAAGGGCGAAGCACAAAACAAACTATTGGAACTTCACCCAATATAAGCCCAGCACCAGTAATGAATATTGCCATGACTGAGTGACATCCGTGCCATAGTTTTGGGACACTAGGGAAATCGAAGAGCCACAAGAAAAAATGTGTTCTGCATGTAATTAGAGGTATCAGTTTGTCACTTTACAAAGAGCCTCTACGGGCATGGATTCCTAGTTTGAAGGCCACCATATGAGAATTGCCTCTCATAAACGATTATATGGGAAATTTGGACAAACCACCACGATTCACAACCATATGCCAGATAATCACAAATTATTCGTTGATCAAACCCCAGAAGCTGCGATTGAATGGGCAGAAAATATCGGAGAATCAACATTAAGCGTAATTCGATATCTTCTAGATACTTCACAGACAGAGAAGCTAGCCCTACAGTCCATATTTTCTTTGAAAAAGTTTGAGCGTCGTTACACAAAATATGAAATTGAACGTGCTTGTAAAATGGTGCTCTCAATGACTAAAAGACCAACGGTCAAAAGTATTCAAACGCTATTAAAGACCAACAAAAAAAATGATGCCGAGCAAGAATTGAAATGGAAAACAAAGATCAACAAAAACAAGCATGGCATTACACGTGGAGCTTCTTACTATGGGGAAACGGATAAATGATGAATGAACAAACATTAACTAAATTAATCGAAATGAAATTAAGTGGGATGGCAGAAGCCTATAAGGAACAAGCTTCGAATAAAGAATTTCAAAAAATGTCTTTTGAAGATCGATTAAGTTTACTTGTCGATTTAGAACATGCCCGCCGAAAGAGTAATAAGCTTCAACGGTTAATCAAAACTGCGACTTTCCTTAACTCCAATGCATGTATTGAAGACCTGGAGTATCATGAGGATCGACGATTAAATAAAGAGCTGATTTTGAAGTTGGCTAGTTGCACTTATATCCTTGATAGTCATAATATTATATTAAAAGGACCTACTGGTTCAGGAAAGTCTTTCTTAGCTACTGCCTTCGGAGTGTCTGCTTGTCGACAATTTTTTAACGTCAAATACATTCGTTTACCAGAATTACTGGATGAACTATCACTCGCTAAATTGGCAGCCGACGGCAGCTATCGGAAAAGCATAAAAAAATATACGAAAGTAGACCTCCTTATCCTAGATGAATGGCTCTTAACAGATTTAACAACGGATGAAGCCGCAATACTTTTGGAGATTACAGAAGCTCGTCATAAGGTTGACTCCACTATTTTCTGTTCACAGATTGATCCTAGTGGATGGCATTTAAAATTAGGAAATGAAACAATTGCGGAAGCAATATTAGATCGCATTATTCATGACTCCTATCAAATTCTACTAGACGGAGAAGTTTCTATGCGTGAGCGTCATGGGTTAGGCAGGTAACCATAATATGACCACATTGACTAAAAAAGAGATTCAGAAAATTGAAGAATACTATTATTGGGTGGGTTATAAAAGCTGGGTCCCTTTCCCAGAGGAACTAAGCAAAAAGCTTTTAGAGGTATATGGAGAGGAACCTGTTCCTTATAGCTGGACTGAGCAAGATATTTATGAAGGATCTAGAAAGATAATCTTTGATTACTTCAATTAACCACCACTCTAAGTAATCAATCGATAATAAAAGCCCTACCAGATTCCTAGAATGTTAATCTGTAGGGCTTTTTTATCCATTGGTAAATGTTTTGGCGTAGCCTGGTAAATTCCTTGGCGGACAGTGGTAAAAAAGATGGCAAGGGTGGTAAAATCTCTTGGCTGTAATCATTCAAACAGCTGATGCTTACATATCTGACCACGAGGGTCTTCATTATGAATGTCAAAATTCATAATCATTGTAATATGCGATTTAAATGGGAAGCGATATTGTTTTGTAGAATTATTCTTACTTACACGATAAAGATAGTAATCTTCATATGAATCAAATTTAACATCAGTATTCAATATTTTTTTTATTTCAACTTCAACACTTTGGATGTAAGACGAACTATACGGATAATCACCTTCTTTCATATAATTAATAAGTTTTTGATAGCCTTCTTTAAGATTGATTAGATCTAACATATATAATTACCTCCTTAAAATAATCATATGTGTTACAAAATAAAATCCAAACCTTTTTCATTAAAATCCTAGTGAAATCAGTAGGTTTCATGAAAAGGTTTGGATAAGGGATATCGAATGTTTTTTCAAGGTCGCCAAATCCCATCTTCGTTTGGCGAAAGAATGCCAGTCACGCCATTACGATGCGCTCGTTTCCCATACTACGATTGTCTTCACACGCTATATCATGCTTGCGCTAAGTTCCTGGGAAGAGAAGGATCCAAAAACGATTAGACAGCTCTTTTATTTGTGCTGCGATGAAATGGAAGATATTCGGTTTGCTCAGGCACTCATGATGGTCATAGACGTGTTAAAATCAACGCTTTCAAAGGAACCGGTGCTTTCAGAAGAAAAAGTCCAATCCATAATCGATGAGCTATTTGATAGTCTTCCTCAATTTTTAAAGAGGACATTTCTTGATGATGACGAATTTAAGGCGCAAGCAGCATAATTGATTTAATTTGAATCAAGGTATATCAAGGGTCAAGCGGTTATTTCAGGGTGAGAAAGTTGAGTAATTATTTAAAAAGATATTATCAGCTAACTCCGAAGGTTGGACACCCTTTGTCATAAAAAGCCTTATTAGCTTATTTATTTTATTTTCGATTAATAAAACCTTATCCCCCGAGTTTGGTGACATAAATTTCCAATCCCTTTATTGTCAAGGGTTTAAAGAGTTATTGTGATTTTTGTAGTCCTAACAAAATTGTTAAAATAATATGATTAACCCTTGATATATAGGGTATTTGG
>NZ_JAMQKB010000069.1 GCF_028416575.1 Terrihalobacillus insolitus
ACACCCGAAGTCGGTGAGGTAACCTTTTGGAGCCAGCCGCCGAAGGTGGGGCCAATGATTGGGGTGAAGTCGTAACAAGGTAGCCGTATCGGAAGGTGCGGCTGGATCACCTCCTTTCTAAGGATATTATAGGAACATTACTTGGTTGTTTGGTTCAGTTTTGAGGGATTAAAATAATCCCCCAAAATAGATGGGCCTGTAGCTCAGTCGGTTAGAGCGCACGCCTGATAAGCGTGAGGTCGGTGGTTCAAGTCCACTCAGGCCCACCATCTATGAACGGGGCCTTAGCTCAGCTGGGAGAGCGCCTGCTTTGCACGCAGGAGGTCAGCGGTTCGATCCCGCTAGGCTCCACCAATCCAAAAAAGTGTACCTTGAAAACTAGATAAGAATAATTAGGAAGTGAAGGCGACTGTACAATAGCGTAGGGATAGGATAAGCCAGCATGTAGTACTCCGAATTTTGAGTGCGGAATGATGGATTGCCTATACAATAGCTATTAGGAGCCGGAACTAGACTAATGACAAGACATCAATGAACATTGAAACAAACTTTTTCACAAGCAATATAGTTAAGTGAAGAAGGGCGCACGGTGGATGCCTTGGCACTAGGAGCCGAAGAAGGACGGGACAAACACCGATATGTC
>NZ_JAMQKB010000070.1 GCF_028416575.1 Terrihalobacillus insolitus
ACTATCCCGATTTTTTCAGCTCTCGCCTTAATGGCTGTTGTCATTTTGTTGTAAGCAAACATAGAGAGACGGAGGTTCGCTTTCTTATTGCCATAAGGATGAGATGCTTTTGAAGTTGTTGTATCTAGCTTTTCCATGGCAATTGGTTTCTTCAACTTTTCAGCAACGTTTACTAATTGAATGGCTTCTGCTTCGATTATTTTTGTAATTTGACCAGAAGTTTTGCCGAAGATGTTAAATGTTTGAGCCCAGGAGGAAACAAGTTGTCCCTTCCCATTTATATTGGAAATCGCAAAGTGATCCACATTGCAGTCAATGCCGATGACACCATCTGATTTAGAAAAATTACGATATTTCTTGTCCTTTTCTGTTAGGATGCATTTGAAAATGTAATAGTTCCCATGGTCTTCTATAGACCACGCGATAGGTTGTCCATCTTTCTTTTTATTTTTACATTGATTTTGGGTTGCAATGGCGGACTTAACTTTTTCTTGGCCATATGGAAAATGCAGATTTGGAATTTCTATTTCCTTGCCTTCTGGTGTTTTGAAGT
>NZ_JAMQKB010000071.1 GCF_028416575.1 Terrihalobacillus insolitus
CTTCCTACATACAACATCAATTAAAGGCAGTAGAAGCTCCCAATGAGGTTTTTTCCGAGGAAGCTATCCAGGCTATCTATGAATATAGTAAGGGCATCCCTCGGAAAATTAATACCTATTGTAGTTCTAGTTTAATGGATGCTCGTCTGCAAGACAACAAAATTGTTGGAAAATCACACGTTGATCGTGTCATGAATGAGATGTAGGGGGTGCCACCACGAATGAATGCAGATATGATTTACGATAATAATAGAGAGTGTTGGATGATGGAACGAAATGGTCGTACCTTTAACCTTCATTGCGGAGAGTGTTTTGAATTAATCATCGGAAACAGCAAAATGCCTTGTAGGCTTGAGTTGGACAACCAGTGGTATGTGATTATTCATGAATCCCGTTTTAATTTAAGGGTAAGAGAAGTTTATAAGATAGTTATATAAAAATGAATAAAACACACAAGCCAAGGGATGAAAAAGTAAAGTTTTTCATCCCTTTACAATAGTATAAACACGGACGAAATAGATTATTACGAGAGCAAGGAAAAACGAACG
>NZ_JAMQKB010000007.1 GCF_028416575.1 Terrihalobacillus insolitus
CAAACAAGCATTAAAAAAATAGTGGAAAAACTAAAAAAGAGCATGTAGTGACAACAAGCTTTTTTCTACATGCCTCTAACCCTTGATACGACTGCAATTGGAAAAATTTAACGCCAAACTCGGGTTATACCCAAGATGATTATTTGGAAACTTATGTATTAGGCAATTTCAACGAAGAACAAATGGAAGTATTTGATAAATTATTTTATTACATGAACTCAGACGACCGTGCTGGGTGGTTGAAATCAAATTACATTAACAATGATCCAAACGAATACACAGATAACCTCGTGAACTTTGTTGTAGTTGTCATTCAATAACATTAGGAACGGTGTAGCTCGTTTGCTACGCCGTTTTCTTCATCAATCAATATAAATACATTCAAAACAATTAAAAACCGATAGCAACGAAATCTATTAAATTCTAAAATGGGAGATGATATATAATGGCAGTACAACCAATCAGAGAAAAGGATAAAATCGAACAAATGAAAACCGTATTAATGCACTCATCATATAGGGATTATTTTCTGTTTTGTTTTGGCATTAATACTGGGTTAAGGATAAGTGATATTTTGCCAATGAAAGTGAAAGATATTAAAGGGAAAACCCATATCATTTTAAAAGAAACGAAAACACGAAAATCCAAACGATTGAAGCTTGCTCCAGTTGCTCAACGATTGGTAGAAGATTATGTTGAAGGATTGCATGATGAAGATTACCTATTTCCATCTAAAAAAGGTGGAAAACCAATTTCACGGGTACAAGCATATCGTGTTTTAAATGCAGCTGCTGAAAGAGTCGGAATAGGTGAAATCGGAACTCATACATTGAGGAAAACATTTGGTTTCCATTTTTATCAACAATATAAAGACGTTGTACTGCTCCAAGAAATATTCAATCATTCAGCACCTTCCGTAACCTTACGATATATTGGAATAAATGATGATATTATGGATAAAGCCATTGATGGTTTTGGATTATAGAAATTTGATTGAGTATCGGGTAATATTAACATATAATGAACTCGAGGTGGAAATACATTATTAATACAATTTGCTAAAGTTTGTCATTTACAACAGAACACTCCTTTTTCTTATGGTTCGTCTTTTTCTTTACGGTTTGTTTCAACGGAATGTGTCCATCAAAATTGATGGGCTATTTTTTTTATAATTTCCTTAAAATTTTTGTTTGATTTCGTATATAACAAATGAACAAGGAAGATCCTTTCCTATGAAATATACCCAATGCCATTTAGACTCCTTGTTATAAGCCCATGATTTCGAGTTTAACATTCCCCTCGATTTCATGGGCTATTTTTATGCAAAAGAAAAAGCACTTCCCAATATGGAAAGTGCAATTCAATAAGGATTAGATATTAATAGCAGTAAGACATCCAAAGAACCATTGTTGGTTCAATTAGATTATATAATATTTATTTGGCAGTTGTTAGAGATTAATTTGTATCATTTTATGAAAATCTACCATTTGAAATGTTACATATAAAACACGACAAAACAGCGAGAACTGTTAGAAACATTGAGCTAATCAAGTTTTTTAAAAGGCTAATCATGTATCAATTCTATCATTTTGATACATTCGATAAAAATCACGGTAATATAAAGGGATTAGTTCCCTAATAAAAGGATGGCGCCATTATTGATAGTATGTAATTCCGATACCTTATAGAAAATAAAAAACAGGTGAAATAACATAATAAAGCTGAGTAATATAACATTCAAAATAGCAGTACAAATATCAAACAAAAACACTTGGATTTTAGTATCCAAGTGTTATGTTTTGGTATCGTCTTGTTCAACTAAAGCACCCATTAGTTTAAGTACATTTGTTCACAAGTTTAAAGTTTTTAGAACCTGCCTGTTATTTTTTGAGTATAAGTTTAAATGCCGTTACAAATACTACCCCTATAACAAATGAGGGGGTCAATAAAATGGAAGAAGCACCTACAAGTAATAATGGAATGAACACAAGCAATAATGGAATGAGTACATCTAATAAGATAAACCTTAAAGGTCTTGGTGTTGGAGCAATTGTACTAACCACTGTTTATACGGCGGTTTTGGCTTCACAGTTAATGGCTACCAAGCATAAAGTCGATTACCTTTATTACAAAGAATTAACACAAAATAAATAGCTAATTATAGACGGTGCGTTTTCACCGTCTTTTATTTATATAAAACAGAATTTGAACTAACCTGCTCCGTTAGTTTAAGAACAATCTTTCACAATCTCTATATTCAGTTTAACATAAAAAGCTACAATTATCTTTACTGTATATAACAAGTTGGTACAATAAGAAAAAGGAATAGAGCAATCATAAGTGGTTTAATCTGCTATTATTATGTTTTTACCGTTTACGATTAAAACCATTATTCTTTTTGTTCAATTTATTTAATATGGAAACATCATCATAACCTTCTTTTAAATCGTTTGAATACAAATTGACGTATTTTTGGGTAATATCTAAAGTTGAATGACCCAATAACCTTTGTAATTTCAATGAATTTCCGCCTTGTTGGATATAATTTTTAGCATAAGTGTGGCGGAAAGCATGAATTGATGTTTTATATACCCCACGAGAATAATTATATTTTGAAATCGTACTTTGGACACTTCGTGATTTTAATTGTTCTGCACTTTCATTAGGGAATAAATACATATCTTTTTCTAAATCAAATGTTTTGATGTATTTTCCAATCAATTTTATTAAAACATCACTTATAGGTACATAATGGACTTTTCTGTTTTTATTCGTTGAACATAAAACAATTCCATTTTCCAAATCTACATCTGAAACGGTAATATTTATTAAAGTATTTAATCTAACTCCCGTATCAAGCAAGAAATTAACCATTATCCAGTTACGATATTCAACAAAACCGCATTTTTTTAAGTCGGGCGGTGATAAAAGCTTTTTGATCTCATCATCTGTATATGGTTCCTTTTGTGGTTCATCAATTTTGATTAATTGAATTTTAAAATCTTCAATGTAATCTTCCCCCATACACCAATACAAAAATGCTCGAGTATGGCGGAGATAAGTGTTTATCGTTGTATGTTTAACATCTTTATCCAACAACCACCTTTTGAAATGTTCCAAAACCGTTTTGTGTATGTCCGAGGGGGAGGTAAGGCCCTCAAGCTCAATAAATCGAAAAAAGAGGATTAAATTGTTTTCATAAGACCTAATAGTTTTGGGTGATAAGTTTTTAGTTTTGTTCTCCAACTGAAATTCCTCGAACAATTCTATTAGATTTTTGTTTTCATTCCTACGCCTAAACCGTTTCTTTCCCAATAAATACATCTCCTTTTGATAAAAATTGATGTAATAAAAGTAATCAAGCGTGGATTACTTGCAAAAAATCATAAAAATTGATGTTAGAGCTGTGATATATAAAGGTTTGTCCTTTATTTTTGGGCGGTTCTCGACTCAAAATCGTGTTCCTTCGGGAGTGTCGGTTCGACCCCGACCACCGGTATTACCAAGTAAATTTACGTCAAGATAAAACACTCAAAAATGTTGATTTAACAGCATTTATGGGTGTTTTTTATATTTGGGAATACGATAGAAATAGATAGGTTTTGATAAAAAAATGCACACAAAAATGCACAAAGCTCCCAGTGAAAAAAAGTAAGATTTCTACCTTGTAGCATTGTAATTTTAAAATACGATAACTATACTGTAATAAAATATTTAATTCAATAAAAAAACAAAAGTTATTTGATGAAGAAAAAAACCAACTATAATACAAGGGCTATTTATATATGTTTAGAATACAATAGTTTTTGTTACAAGGAGATTGGATCTACGTCAATAATTTGGACACAAAAAAGTTAATTTTCTAGCTAAATAATTCAGTGAAAATAAGGTGGCTTGACAAGGAGCCTCTGTGAGCACGATTTCTATGCCAGGAAGCCAGCTTATTTAAAATTCATGCTGGCAAGCCAGGTGAGGCTATCATGCTCACCTCTCCATGTAAAGCCGGCTCTCTATTCTGGTCTATGCTGCCGTCTGCGCTTTTAGTTCATTTTCAAGCTCTTGTGGCGTTTTATAATCGATACTACCATGTATTCTTTTACGGTTGTACCAACCTTCAATATATTTAAATAGCTCTATGTTTGCGACGTTAAAATCTAGGTATCTTACATGGTTGACTTCTTCTTTCTTTAAAATCGCATGGAATGATTCAATACAGGCATTGTCATAGGGACAACCCTTACGACTAAAGGAGTGTTCCATTCCATAAGATTTAATGCGTTCCGTAAAGTCTTCACTTGTATATTGTGATCCCAAGTCAGAGTGAAACACTACTCCGTCATTAGGTTGTTGAGTGACATGAGCATTGTCTAAAGCCTTTAATACTAAGTCGGTTGTCATGGAGCGTGAGAATGCATAACCAACAATTTTCTTAGAATGCAAATCCATCACAGAAGTTAAATAACACCATCCATCTTTCAACGTGTTAATGTACGTAATGTCGTCGACCCACTTTTGATTAGGTTTGTTGTGTTGAAGTCTCGTTTCAAAATGTTATCTCGTTCAATCACTTTTTCTTTACTTGGAGTAGGTCTAAATTTCTTGGTTATGATGGAGCGAATACCCTCCTCCTTCATTAAACGCTGTACACGCTTGATACTCACGTTAAAGCCTTCTTTTTGAAGGACTGCATGGATTTTAGGTGCACCATAGCGCTGTTTACTTTCCGAGTGAATATCTTTAATGCGTTCGGTTAATTGTCTGTTTTCACGATCACGGTTAGACTCCACTTGGTATTTAGTTTGATAATAAGTGCTTCTTGGCACATCTAACACATCACACATTTGTTGAATGGAGTGTTCATCCTTGTACTTATCAATGACAGTAGTTATTTCTGAAAGTGTTACTTCTTCGCGAATATGGCCATAGCCTTTTTTAAAATTTCATTCTCCTCCTGCAGCTTAAGCATTTGCTTTTTCATCTTAGCAATCTCATCAGCTGTAACAGTGTTACCATTTTCTGTTTGAATGGGAGAGAACTTCTTAATCCATGCATAAATAGTTACTTCTGACACGTCATATTCGCTGCTTAAGTCTTTAGCCGAACTTCCGGAATTATAAAGGTCAACAATCATTTTTTTGAAATCTTCATTATATTTTTTGCCCGTATTTTTGTTTCCCATATGGACACAACCTTTCTATAAACATTCTAACAAATCTATAGAAACTTAACTAAATTGTGTCCATGAAACTATACTAGCATCCAAAAGTTAATATTTTTTATAAGGATGAATGAGATATAGTTAAAAAATATCACCAAAATAATGTGGGGAATAGCTATATATCAACGATTAAGTAAAGTTATTACAAGGTGCCTACAAAATTGTAGTTGTGTTAAAATAAGTGTATTGAAATATTTTGAAATGAGGACGGAACTTATGAGTTATCAATCAGAGGCACAATTAGAAAAACATATGATTGAACAACTTGTTCGTCAACAATACGAGCGAGTAACTATTAACGATGAAGATGCACTTATACAAAATTTTAGGGAACAATTGAATAGATTTAATAAAAAGAAGTTAGAGGATTATCCATTAACAGACGAGGAATTTAGTCGCTTTTTAACTCAGGTAAGTGGGAAAAGTATTTTTGAAACAGCAAAGCTATTACGCGATAAACAAGTGTTTCAACGAGATGATGGGACAGAAGTTTATTTAGAACTTTTTAACACAAGAGAGTGGTGCAAAAATATCTTCCAAGTAACAAATCAGACGACAATGGAAGGTAAATATAAGAATCGATATGATGTGACGATCCTTATAAATGGATTACCTATAGTACAGGTTGAACTGAAACGAAGAGGTTTAGATTTTAAAGAAGCTTTTAATCAAATTCAGCGGTATCGTAAGCACTCTTTTAAAGGATTATTTCGGTTTCTACAGTTATTCGTGGTGAGTAATGGTGTTGACACTAAATACTTTGCAAACTCTGATGCAGATATTTTATTTGGACATACTTTCTATTGGTCTGATGCTGAAAACAATCGGATAACAAATTTAAATGACTTTACCGAATCCTTTTTAGAAAAATGCTATATGGCAAAAATGGTTGCCCGCTTTATGGTATTAAATGAAACAGAAAAGAACTTGATGGTTATGAGACCTTATCAAGTTTTTGCTGTTGAATCTTTAATAAAACGCGCTCTTGATACAAGAAATAATGGCTATATTTGGCACACGACCGGATCGGGTAAGACACTTACTTCGTTTAAAGCTAGCCAAGTTCTTGCTAATGAACCAGATATTAAAAAAGTGTTCTTTTTAGTAGACCGTAAAGACTTAGATTCACAAACAATGGAAGAGTTTAATAAGTTTGAACCTGATTCGGTTGATGAGACGGATAAGACGGATATGCTTGTAAAACAAATTTCAGATACGACAAAACCACTTATTCTGACAACAATTCAAAAAATGTCTAATGCAGTTAAGAATAAGAAATATGAAAAGATAATGGATCAGTATCGAAATGAACGTGTTATATTTATCATCGACGAATGTCATCGAAGTCAATTTGGTGATATGCATAAAGAAATATCAAAACATTTCCAAGAGGCACAGTACTTTGGATTTACTGGTACACCTCGTTTTGAGGAGAATAAAAGTCAGGACGGACGTGTAACAGCTGATTTGTTTGAGAAGTGTTTGCACACATATTTAATCAAAGATGCGATTCATGACGGGAATGTTTTAGGATTTTCAGTCGAGTATATTAAGACATTTGACGTGGATTTTGATAATGAGGATAAATCGCGTGTGAAAGGAATAAAAACTGACGAAGTTTGGATGCATGAGGATCGGTTAGAATTAATTGCTAAGAATATCATTGATACTCATGAGAGAAGGGCTAAAAGTAAGGGTTATACTGGCTTATTCACTGTTCAAAGCATCCCGATGCTTATTAAGTATTATGATATTTTTAAAAAATTAGGTCACAACTTAAAGATTGCTGGAATCTTTACTTTTGACCCTAATGAGGATAATGAAAATCGAGAAGAACATTCTCGTGATACCTTAGAACGTATGATGAGCGATTATAATAAAATCTTTGATAAGAACTTTACAACGGATAACTTCCCTAGTTATTTTAAGGATGTTTCTAAAGGAGTTAAAACGGCTCAAATTGATATTCTTCTTGTAGTTGATATGTTCTTAACAGGTTTTGATAGTAAAAAGCTAAATACACTTTATGTAGATCGAAACCTAAAATATCATACATTAGTTCAGGCATATTCACGGACTAATCGAGTGGATAAAGCAACAAAGCCTTATGGAAATATCGTTTGCTATAGAAACCTAAAAGAAAATACTGATGAAGCAATTCGTTTATATTCAAAGACTGATAGTGTTGACGATGTATTGATGAAAAGTTATGAAGATTATTTGGGACAGTTTAAAGCAGCTCTTCATAAAGTGCAGGAAATTGCAGATTCACCTGAATCAGTTGATAAATTAGAAAGAGAAGAAGATAAACATAAGTTTATTGTTAGCTTTCGTGAATTAACTAAAAACTTAGTGAAACTCCAGACATTTACGGATTTTGAATTTGATCCAGAAAAACTAGGCATTGAAGAGCAAACTTATCAAGATTATAAGAGTAAGTATCTAAGAATTTATGATGAAGTTAAAAAGAGTGAATCTAAAGAATCAATCTTAGCTAACGTCGATTTCTCTATTGAGTTAATGCATACTGATCGAATAAATGTTAGTTATATCATGAACTTAATTAGAAATATTAATTTTGATGATGAAGAAGAACGAGAGAAGTCTGTCAGAAAAATTGAAGAAGAACTTGACCGTGCGGATAATGAAGAATTACGTTTAAAAGTAGATTTAATTAAGAACTTCTTACGTAAAGTTGTTCCAACTATGACAAATAAGGATTCTGTTGATGATTCTTATAATAAATTTGAACAAGAAGAGCGTTCAAAAGAAATTGAAAAAGCATCAGAAGAGTTTAATATTGCAGAAGAAAAACTTCAGTATTTTATAGAAGAATATGAATATAGTGGAATAATTGATAATCAAGAAATTAGTGACACGATTAAACTTCCTTTTATGAAGAAAAAGAGGCTCCAAAAGAACATAGCTGAGTTTATTACTGAACATACAACCCGATACTTATAATTGTTATTTTAAAAAATAGCAGAAAACACTTGCTTTTTCTGCTGTTTTTTATTATGCTTTAAAAAGCTTGTTTTATATTGTTATTTTTAAAAATAACAAAGAATTGAGGTGGTTTATTGTTATTACAAGATTATGCAGAAGTATCACAAGGATCGATTCTCTCACGTATAAAAGAACATCCTTCTGATGACTCAATAAAAATGTCCCTTTACACTATGAAAGAAATGAATGAGAGTCTTGGTGAAGAATACTATCGTAGTAAAGAAAAGCCTCAAGACATTCATGTCCTAAAGGAAAGATATCGTGAATTCCCTATGACCAAAGAGGGTATGGTGCTTATTAATTTACAGTCTCATCAAGCTGTAGCTGTTCGAAAAGAATATACAGGTAAGTTAGTGCCATCTAATTTTGCTATTATTGAACCTTTAGATAATAGGTTGGATGTAACTTACTTACAGTGGTTTATTAATGAACATCCTTCATGTAGGAAACAATTACGAATTGCTACACAAGGCACAGTAGTGGCAGCTCTTTCTATTAAAATGCTTAGAGACTTAAAAGTAGAGATACCTTCAATTAACAAGCAGCAAATGATCGGTAATATGAATAGAATACTTGATCGAAAAAGACGTTTGATTAATGAAAAATTGCATTTAGAAGAACTGCTAGTAAAACAATTATCAATCAATTATCTCAAGGAGGAAAATAAATGACACTAACTGAAAAGCAGCGTCAGCAACAAGCTGAGTTACATAAAAAACTATGGAATATGGCAAACGATTTAAGAGGACAAATGGAAGCAAATGAATTTAAAAATTATATCCTTGGATTAATTTTTTATCGCTATTTATCGGAGAAGACGGAATACCGTGTTACAAAATTATTAGAAGAAGATGATATATCGTTTGAAGAAGCTTGGAAGGATAAAGAAATGCGAGAAGCATTAGCAGAAGAGCTGATTCAACAAATAGGTTATGTAATCGAACCAGAATATTTATTCTCCAATATGATTAAAGAGATTGGTAAAGGTGATCAAGGTAAGTTTGATACGGAAATGTTACAAAAAGCTGTTAATACAATCACAGAGTCAACGCTTGGAGCAGATAGTCAAGAAGACTTTCAGAACTTGTTTGATGATATGGACTTAGCATCTTCAAAATTAGGACGTGATGTCAAGTCACGTTCAAGGCTTATCGCTAAGATTATGGCTAGTATCAATGATATTCCATTCCTTCACGATGATGTAGATATTGATGTACTAGGTGATGCATACGAGTATATGATTTCTCAGTTCGCAGCAAGTGCAGGAAAAAAGGCTGGAGAATTCTATACACCTCAACAAGTATCAAGAATCTTGGCTAAGATTGTAACGGTCGGAAAGTCAGATATAAAAAGTGTTTATGACCCGACGTGTGGTTCTGGTTCATTACTGTTACGTGTTGCCAAAGAAGCAAATGTACGTAAATTCTATGGACAAGAATTAACAGCTACAACCTATAACTTAGCTCGAATGAATATGTTGCTTCATGATGTATCTTATCAGAATTTTGATATTAAAAATGATAATACATTATCCAAGCCACATCATGTAGATATGCGATTTGAAGCAGTTGTTGCAAATCCACCCTATAGTGCAAAGTGGAGTGGGGATTCAAGGTATTTAGATGATGAGCGTTTTAGTGCTTATGGTAAATTAGCACCAAAATCTAAAGCAGACTATGCATTTGTACAGCATATGATTCATCAGTTAGATGATAATGGTACAATGGCAGTCGTGTTACCACATGGAGTTCTATTCCGAGGTGCAGCAGAAGGCATTATTCGTAAACACTTGATTGCAGAGAAGAACTATTTGGATGCAGTCATTGGATTGCCTTCAAATGTTTTCTTCGGTACATCTATTCCAACTTGTATATTAGTATTCTCGAAATGTCGCAAAGATGATGAAAATGTTTTGTTTATTGATGCATCTAATGAATTTGAAAAAGGTAAGAATAAGAATGATTTAAGTGAGGAACAAGTTAACAAAATAGTACAAACTTATATTAATCGAAAATCTATCGATAAATATTCAAATTTAGCAACTTTGGAAGAAATTAAAAAGAATGATTATAATCTTAATATCCCACGTTATGTAGATACATTTGAAGAAGAAGAGCCTGTTGATTTGCATTCTGTTCACACTCGTATTCATGAAATTGATACTGAACTTGAAGAAATTGATGCTGAGCTTGCTAAGTACTATAAAGAGTTGGGGGTATAATAATGAGAACACCTCAAATTCGTTTTAGTGATTATCAAGATGAGTGGCATACAGTAAGATTTGATAGAATAGGTAACTTTTTTAAAGGGAGTGGATTATCTAAAGCAGATTTGTCTACATTCGGTACACCTTGTGTACTTTATGGTGAACTTTACACTACTTATGAGTCGGTTATTCGGACAGTAGTAAGTAAAACTAATTCAACCAGTAAAGGAGTGCAAGGTTTCGAAAATGATATATTAATACCAGCCTCTGGTGAGAGCGCTCTGGATATTGCATGTGCTGCTACGTTAGAGGTCGATAATGTATTAATTGGTGGGGATTTAAATATTATACGTCCTTCTAAAGAGTATGACGGGCGTTTCATAGCTTATCAACTAAATGTTGCTCGAAAAAAAGATTTAGCAAAATTAGCTCAAGGAGCTTCCGTTGTACACCTTTATAATAATTCTCTTAAAAAAGTTGAATTGAATATTCCAAGTAAAAATGAGCAACAAAAGATTGCTGATTTCCTGAGTTTACTTGATCGTCGTATCGAGGAGCAACAAAAAAAGGTAAAAGCTTTACGTGAACAGAAGAAGGGATTACTTCAAAAGCTTTTTAGGAGAGAAATACGTTTTAAAGATGAACAAGGGAATGATTTTCCGGATTGGAAACCCCAAAAACTTACTAAAATATTAAAGGAAAGGAAGCTTTATGCACAGAAAGGAAAAGAATATCCACACGCTTCACTTTCTAAAGAAGGTATATCTCTTAAAACTGATAGATATAACAGAGATTTTTTAGTAACATCAGTAGATAAAAAGTATAAGATAACCAAATTAGATGACATTTGTTATAATCCAGCAAATTTAAAATTCGGAGTAATTTGTAGAAATAAAATGGGATCTGCAATATTCTCTCCAATTTATGTTACGTTTGAGGTACAATCAGGTTTTGATTCGAATTTTATGGAGTATTATCTTTGTAGAAATGATTTTATTCAAAAGGTCCGAAAATATGAAGAAGGTACTGTGTACGAAAGAATGGCTGTAAAACCTGAAGATTTTCTGAAATATAAAGATGAATTCCCAAATATTGAGGAGCAAAAAAAGATTGGGCAATTTTTCATAAAGTTTGATTTGAAAATTGTTAATGAAGAAAAAAGAATAGAAGAATTGAGAAAACAAAAACAAGGATACTTACAACAAATGTTCATTTAATATAAAATGGCCATGCTAAAAGAGCTTTGGCCGTTTTATTTGTTGTTCACAAATTTAAAGCCCAATCCCACTAGCTGCATTATCCTCAAATAAATTTGCTATTTTAATATATCGCTTCAACGAATCACTTCGCTTATGCCTCGTCTGCTTCATAATCTGATGTTCAGCTTTTCCAAATCGAGCAGCCTGCGAACAGAATCCTGATCTTAAACTGTGCGCCCCATAACGCTTCGGGTCTAAGCCAACCTCCTCACAACATTTCTTAACAATTAACCGTACCGATTGAGCTGATAATCTATCCATGATATTTCCATGTCGGTCCATTCGTCGAAACACAGGTCCTTCTATAAGCCCTGATGCTGATATCCAATCTTCAAAACTACGAAAGGGACAAGTAAGCGGATTCGAACCAAAAGGTAATGCCACATCATGTCCTTCTCCTTTCTGATCAGTTTTACTTCGATTTAAATGGAGAATCAGTCCGTCTCGTGTTTTGGAAATATCCTCAATATTTAAACTTACTAATTCACTTCGTCGTAAGGCTCCTGCCCATCCAATAACAAGTAAGGCGCGATTCCGAATTCCAATCAATTTATCGTGTGGAAGGTGTTCGACTACTTGACGCAACTCATGAAGCTAAAGTGCTTCCCTACCTTCTTCTTTAATGCCGATCTTTCGCTGCAGTCCTTCCCATACATTTCGCACGAGGGAGGTCTTGGTTGGACTTGAATATCCTGCAGTTTCGTGACGTTGAGAGATTGCCGCCATTTTTCGTTTAATTGTTGAGGCCTTTTTGATTTTCCCAAGCATTGTTATGTAATACACGAGCGTTTCTGGTTCAGCTGGTAATGACGAAACGGAATGTAACTGACACCATTCTTCAAATTGTTTCCAATCAGATCCATAGGCTCTTTTCGTATTGTTGGCTTTTGAGTTTGTTAGATGTTCACGTGCTTCATTTTGTAGTTCTTGGAGATGAGTAGATAGTTCATTTGATTGTTGCGTTTGAAGTTCGTAATCGTTGCTCATGTTTTACTTTCATCCTCCTATCAAATCGTCTGCAATCATATAAAATTTTACTTTCTGTTGTGAGTATTTCATATTTAAGCGGCTCTTTAAGAAAATGCCCATAGTTTCTTAGACTATTTAAATTCCGCTTTTTTCGTCCTTAATCTAGGTATTGATAAGATGGGTTATCGATACTTAGAAGAACTACTTTTAATTCTAGAAAGATACGCTAGATATATTATAACTTAACTAAAAACTGAATGTTTGAAGAGGTTGCACTTTAATGGAAAGCGACAATTAAGATGGAGATATAGTTATTCTTTGGCTCCTCGCCATTAACGATGATTTTATAGAAAAATGAATAATCTAGCTGTCTAATAGAATCAAAAACCGGACAAGGGAATGAGTTCAATTGCTCACTCGGCATTCTCCACCTGTTACATGAATAATGCCCAAAAAAGTGGTTATATTAATATATGGACAAGGGAATGGGTTCGGTTGTGAGCGACGCATGGCTCCATACTGTTACTCATTCTTTTTTATTGACACTGTGGCGAGAAATCCAGCTTTCCAGCTAGTAAATAAATCATGGCAACAATGTTCTTGTCTGAGCGGTAGCCTCTTGCTTTCCGTTTTGCTGCTTGAAACAGGCTGTTAATCCCTTCTAACAGTCCATTGTTCAATTTTGAGCTGAACCATTGGACGACGCCATCATAATGTTTATTCAGCATTTTTGCCACATCTACCATGGGTTTCAGTTGGCAACGCAGCCCCCATTGGATCCATTCTTTTAACGCAATTGGTCCAATTTCAGGAGGGTAATTATACATTTCCTGAAGACTCATACGCATACGATAGGCCTTGGCTGTATCTAAATCAGAGTCTTTTAATCGATCTAGCTTTTCCTTTTGCTTTTTGGTTAGGTTTTTTTCGTTTTTCAACCACATGTATCGCGTGTTTTTTAAATCTGCACTACTTTGACGTTCGTGTCGTCGCACTAGGTCTACCGCTTGATTTACAGCCTGAATGACGTGGAATTTATCAAAGGTAATGGCTGCATTGGGAAAGTTTTCTGTTGCTCCCTTAATAAAAGCAGGGGACATATCCATCGACACCTCTGATACCTTTTCAGAGCTCCCGCCATGGGATTCCAAATGTTTTTTACATTCTTCCCACGTGCTGGAGTCCTTGCCTTTTGTCACATGTATGACGTTCTTTTTTTTAAGATCCATAAAAATGGTTACGTAATTATGCCCTTTCTTAGCAGAGGTTTCGTCAGTTCCAATCATGGTTACATGCGATAAATCCTGTACTGCAATAGCTTGATCCACGTAATAGTGGAGAATACGCCATAACTGCGTATCATGTTCTTTGACAAGTCGGCTGATTGCACTCATGGGCATATCCTTTGCCATTGCAATAATCCAAGCATCAAACAACAACGTAAAGTTCGAACGCCGCTTAATGGCCCACGGTACATGAACCCGATGAATTTTACCGCAATTTATGCATTCCGTACGTGGTAACTCAGCGTGGATATAGCATGGATATTCAAAAAAATTCAAATGTCTCCAGGTTCGATTATGATCAGCAATATCATATACTTTCTGAAGTTCTTGCCCACAATTAGAACAACTAAAAGTAGCTCCTTTGCGAAAAGAAATATAACAATGTAAGCACTCTTTTTCTTCATCAAATACACATCTTTCAATATACCACGGTTCGGAGATATGAAAAACACTATCAATATCTTGGACTTCAATACTCATGAATTATCACCCTTTGATTCTATTAGTTAGAATCTAGTATTGACAGGTGCTAATCGTTTTAAACAGCGAAGAAGCAAATAAAACAGCATACATTGGTTCGCAAAACTTTTCCGATGCAAGTTCTGATAAACTTGAATTAGGTTTTATAATTAATGATATGAATGATATAAAAAGAATAAAAAATAATATCTTTGAAGTTATTAAAAATAACTCTATTAGATATGCCACCTCAGACTATGTGATAAAAATGGAAGAGATACAAAGTACTATGAAAGGAGTCTTTAATAATTTACGTTATAACCTTTTTACATTCTTAGGTGACCCACCGTATGTGCCAGAATTTGAAACTTTTAGTATTGATGATGCCCATTTTCCAGAAGAAGAATGGTCTAGATTTAAAGAGCTAGATGACTCTTTGTTTCGGATTATTAATGACATAAGTGATGAATATAAATATATCTTTGATGAAACAAAAGCGGAATCAATAAAGGAAGATATAAAAGAACATTTAAAATCATTTATTTCAGAGTTAGATTCTTTTGAACGATATTTGAATTCATATGATGATAGAGTATGGGATAGATTTCGTGAAAGAGATGATGGAGACACAGATGCTACAATGAGTGTGGTATTGCAAGAATTACACGAAGAACAAGATTTGAAATTCAGACATCTAAATTTCCGTGGAGAAGAACTTCTTAAAGAGTTTATTGAAATAGAACCTAAAATAGAAAATGTACTTGAACTAGTAGAAGAAATAAAATATGAGATGTTGAATAATACAGTTTATGAGAATGTAGATGAAATTAGAGATTAACTTATGAAACGAAATAAATTTAAAAACTTAGGTAGGTAACATAGCATTAACCTGAGTTAATTCACACTCATTTTATAATTCACAAATTATGCACAAGTTATCTAACAATCCTTATAATATAATGGTTTGTGAGGTTACCTCGACCCCGACCACCGGTATCGAATCTAAGCAAAAAAAACAAAATATTATTTCTCGTAAAAGTAAGGACATAAGTTAAATGTTCTTACTTTTTTCCTGTTTTTCTACAGTTGACGATTGTTTTATTAAAATTTAATTCTATTGTATAATTGATTTGAATAAATTATTTATTAAAATGAGGTGGTTATGAATGACTGCTGATGAGATAATGAAAGCGATCGAAGAAATGGATAATGGGGAACGGATCAAATTACTTAATAAGTTATTTGATAATTACTTTGATAGCAGACCTCCAAAAGAGCAAATCATAAAAGAAAAAGAAGAAATGTTTTGGGGTAAAGAAGATGAGTAAAACAGGTAAGCGTGGAGAAATATGGACTGTTGAGTTAAATGGAAAAAGAAGACCAGTCGTTATTGTAAGCAATGATAATGTAATTGTAGAATTAGATCACCTAATAGCGACAGTTACGAGTCAACATACAAGAAATGAGTTTGATGTTGCGATTGAATACTGGGAAGAAGCAGGCTTAGATAAACCTTCCATCGTTAGATGTTCTAAATTAAACACTTTACATTTTAAAGAGTTACTATTTAAAATCGGAAAGTTACATGAACATGATTTAGAGAGGGTATTAACAACAATTCGAAACTACTTTTAATTTTGTGTGTATGAAGTCGAGTACAGTCCACCGGTACTACAGACAGCTAATAAGTGCTGTTAAATCAACGGTTTGACGAATATGTCAAACCGTTTTTTGTTGTTCATTGCATACGATTTTTTAGATGAAAATCGTGTTCGTAAAATCGTGTTCAAGGAGGTAAAACACATGGCAAGAAGAAGCAATGTATTGTCAAAATCTGAAATGAACAAGGTCATTGTGAATGCTACACTAAAATAGGCAAACCATCCCCACTAGGTAATAATTTCCTATTTTAAACTTTAAATATTAAATAGTCTGACTTTTTATGTTGACTTTATTAAAAATCCCTTCTATAATAAAAGTGTAATTAATAACAAATGTTATAAAACGTAACAAATGTTACAGGCTATAATTACTTAATATTTTTATTTAAATCAAAACGACATGAAAAAGGGGGATAAATTTGTCTATTTATCAAAAGCTGCAAGAGAGAGAGCGAGAATCGCAGCACGTTCGAGTTGGAATCATAGGGGCTGGTCAAATGGGGTTTGGTTTAATATCCCAGATTACTAGAATCCCAGGTATGGTTGTAACTGGAATTTGTGATGTAAATGAAAATAATGCAAACAGAGCAAGAGATTTTTATCAGTCCCAGGAAAAAAGGAAAGTAACGACTATTACATCTACTGACTATCGTAAAGTCATTCAATCACCACATGTAGAGGTAATTGTTGATGCAACTGGTGTACCCGAGGTTGGTGCCAATATTTCTCTAGAAGCGTTGCGATCGAAGAAACATTTGGTTTTACTTAACGTTGAAGTAGATATTACAATCGGATCTGCTATGAATCAATTGTTCACATCAGCTGGGTTAGTTTACTCTGGGTCTGCTGGGGATGAACCAGCTGCAATAGTAGAGCTCTATGAATTTGCTAAAACAATGGGAATGGAAGTGGTAGTTGCAGGTAAGGGCAAAAATAATCCGCTAATACCAAACTCCAATCCTGACACTTGCGCTGCAGAAGCAAAAAAGAAAAATATGAGTGCGCACATGCTTGCTGCTTTCCAAGATGGAACAAAAACAATGGCAGAAATGAATCTTTTAAGTAATGCCATTGGTCTGATACCGGATAAAGTGGGGATGCACGGAGTATCGGCTAACTTAGATAATGTTGCTGAGAAGCTAAACCTAAAAGAAGATGGTGGCGTTTTAGATAAGTTAGGAGTAATTGAATATGTCGATGGATTAGCTCCAGGTGTATTCGTCATTGTTAAGAGTGAACTGGAACCGGTGGAAGAGGAGCTTCGCTATCTTCTTAAAGTAGACGAAAATCATGGTCCGCACTACACGTTATATCGCCCTTATCACCTAGCTAGTTTAGAAACTCCTATAACAATTGCAAAAGCAGTTCTTGAACATGATACATCTATCCATCCGCTTGGTGCTCCTATTTCCGAAACAGTTACAGTTGCGAAACAGGATATCAAGGCCGGTGAATCATTGGATGGAATTGGTGGTTTTTCTGTTCGTGGAGTATTGGAGACTCATGAGGATATGAAAAATAATGGTCATATTCCTATTGGACTTATAAGTGGTAAAGTTGTCGCAAAGAAAGATATTAGAGAAGGACAGTTTTTAACGGAAGATGATATTGAGTTAGATCCATCGACTACTGTCTGGAAACTAAGAAAACTTCAAGATCAATTGTTCCTAAATTAATAGTAAAAAATGGTACTACGGAACTTTCCTACGTGCATTCTATTAGAAGTCAAATTATAGTAGTATATTAACTATAAAAAACAAAAGTTAGGATGGTTCCGATGGCTTTATTAGAAGACAAAAGATTACTAGTAAAAGTAGCTTATATGTACTATGAAAAAGGAGAAACACAATCGGAAATCGCAAAGACTATTGGTGTAAGCCGCTCTTTGATTTCTAAGTATTTAACAAAAGCAAAAGAATTAGGTATTGTGGAAATAATTATACATGATTCAGTTACCCATCCACTAATGCCGCTAGAATCACAAGTCGAACAAAAGTATAATCTCAGAGAAGTAATGTGTGTTCCTACTATTGAGAGTGACGATTCGAAAAACCGATTAGGATCAGCGGCAAGTAAATACCTTTTGAGAATAATTAAAGGTAATGAAACCGTAGGTGTTTCTTCTGGTACTACTTTGTATGAATTTGCTACGTCAATGAATTCGACCCAACCATATAAGGATTTAAGTTTCGTCCCACTTGTGGGTGGGGTAGGGGACGAAAGAGTAGATATTCATGCTAATCATATTGTGGCAAAGCTAGCTGAAAGTTTGGATGCTCAATATCATCTTTTGCATGTACCAGTTATGGTAGACTCTAAGGAAGCAAAAGAAATTATTATTAACCAGTCATCTATTAAAAATATTTTTCATATTGGAAGTCAAGCGGACATTGCTGTAGTAGGTATTGGTGGTGCACCAAAACACTCTACGATGGTTAAGTCATACTTGAGCCAAGGCAACCAAGGTGAATTTAATGATCCCGAAGTCGTAGGTGATATATGTTATAACTTTATTGATAGAGAGGGGAATGCATCATTAAATTCTTGGAATGAGAAAGTTATTTCTTTGGAATTAGATAAACTAAAGAAAATTCCGTTAGTTATTGGTGTTGCAAGTGGTAAGGAAAAAATTGAAGCAATTAAAGCTGCTCTTCAAGGTAAGCTTATCCACGTTCTAATTACTGATGAGTTAACTGCAGAAGGACTGTTAGGGGATAAATGATGTGCTTTCCATATGATGATATAAAACTAGTATTTACTAGTTCTTATAAATTTTTTTACTTAAGACTCTAAATAGTTAAAAGGAGGGGGTTGATTTGTGGGGAGCCTTCATAGCAATATTCGCGGGAATATGGTTATTACAAATTATTCTAACTCAGGTTCAGGTAAAACATTATCGGGATACGATTAAACGAATGAGTAAAAGAGCTTCTGGTTATCTAGGAGCGGGGGTAGAGAAACGTAAACTAGGGGTAGGTAAAGTTGTCATTATTGTTTGTGATGAAGATGGTACAATCGTTGATAGTCAATTGATGAGTGGGGTAACTGTATTTGCACGATTTAAAACATTTAATGAAATCATTGGAGAATCTATTTATCATTTACAAGATAAAGCGGAACTAGAAGATTTACAGGTTCCTATCTCTATGGCTATCAAAAATATTGAGGGTCAATTAAACAAAAATACAACATAAAGGCAAGGAGGATGTTTAATGGATTTTTTAGTTAAATTAGCAGAAGATTTTATTGGTATGTTCCAAGAGGGTGGAAATACCTTTATGGGGCTATTCACCGGTATTATACCAACCTTGATTGTGTTAATCACGTTTGTAAACGCTATCATACGATTGGTTGGGGAAGAAAGAATTCATAGACTGGCAGAAAAGAGCACGAAGTATTTTATTCTAAGGTATACACTATTTCCAGTATTGGCTGTATTCTTCTTAACCAATCCGATGGCATATACATTTGGTAAGTTTCTACCGGAAAAGCAAAAACCAGCATTTTATGATTCGGCTGTGTCTTTCGTACACCCAATAACAGGGTTGTTCCCACATGCAAACCCAGCAGAGCTGTTTGTGTACATGGGTATTGCTGCAGGGATTACTGAATTAGGTTTATCATTAGGGCCACTAGCAATTCGTTTCTTCATCGTTGGTATCATCGTTATTTTAATCCGAGGTGTTGTAACCGAATTTATTACTGCTCGCATGATGCAAAGACGAGATCAAGACAGGCAAGAGCAAGGCGCCGCATAAGAATAACTTAAGCCTAAGGAGGAGATAAAATGAGTGAATATAAAGCAGTCAAAGTTATAAAGGGTTCAAATGGCTGGGGAGGTCCTTTAGTAATAGAGCCTACGAATAAAAAGAAATATATTGTCTCTATTACTGGGGGAGGAATTGATCCAGTTGCTGAAAAAATCGCAGAAATGACCGGTGGTATTGCCGTAGATGGATTTACGAAAAAGGTTGAGAATGATGAAATGGCGTGTGCTGTTATTGATTGTGGTGGAACAGCAAGATGTGGTGTCTATCCAAAAATGGGTATCTTAACTGTAAATTTGACAGCTACACCACCGTCAGGACCATTAATGCAATTTATCAAAGAAGATAACTTTGTTTCGGGTGTTAAAGTAAATAATATTGAATCGGTTGATGGTACTGGAATTGCTGCTGAACCTTCTACTACTAACAGTAAGTCTACTCAGCAGGTAAAAGAGGAAGCAAAGAAAAAAGCGGCAACCTATACAAATACCCAGAAAAGGAAAGTGCCATTACTTGAAAAAATAGGACGTGCAATGGGTGGAATCGTTAACGTATTTTATCAAGCTGGTAGAGAAACGGTAGAACAGGTAATAAAAAATATTCTTCCATTTATGGCTTTTGTTAGTACATTAATAGGTATTATCAATTATACTGGTATTGGTGACTTTATTGCTAATGTTATTTCACCTTTAGCAGGAAATATAGTTGGATTGCTCATATTATCTGTCATTTGTGCGATACCAATCCTTTCACCAGTACTTGGTCCGGGTGCAGTAATTGCTCAAGTTGTTGGGGTGTTAATTGGTGTGGAAATAGGACGTGGTAATATACCGCCTCAGCTTGCTTTACCAGCTTTATTTGCAATCAATCCTCAGGTTGGATGTGACTTTGTTCCGGTTGGTTTAACGCTTGGAGAAGCTGAACCAGATACTATTGAAGTTGGGGTTCCAGCAGTACTGATTTCTCGTCAGTTTACCGGACCAGTAGCAGTTCTTATTGCATATGTATTTAGCTTTGGACTATATTCGTAAAAAAACAAGCTTTAGGGGGACGCTATGAGTACAATTTACAGCTCAGTAATTAAAGAATTAGGTAAAGACTTAGAAGAAATTTTACAAGCAGATATGTTAATCATCTTTAACGATACTGTACCTGATGAGCTGAAAGATGTATCGGCTATTCATGAGCAAGGCGAGTGGAAAGGTGAAGTGCAAGTAGGGGATGAATTAATCCTTGGCGAGGCTAACTATCGGGTAACTTTTGTAGGTGAGAAGGCAAATGAAACATTACACGATCTAGGTCATTGTACCATTAAATTTGGTCATGATGAACCTGATTTACCAGGTACTATTTGTGTAGAGGGAGAAACACCAAAGCTGGAACCTGGTCAATTGATTAAATTTGTAAGGTAAATTATTTAAAAAATAATCTGCGTAAAAAGGTCATTTTCAATACTAATGAGAGGACCTTTTTACTTTTTGAACAACCTCTTATTGAACTAAAATATATATGATTTATATAGAAGTTGGATTCACGAATAACCTCAAAACTGTGGGATGTAAATATGGATATGGAACTAATGATGTACTAGATAAAGCAACTTATACAATTGACGTTTTTGCAGAATTGAAAAGTATTATTAATTAAAATATATTCGTATAGCTATAATAGACTACAAAAACACACATTTAGATATGGATGTATCAAATGTGTGTTCTTTAGTTAAAAAGTTTGTATTCAGAAAAATAAGTCTAGCATTGTAAAACCTTTCACTTTATTCATCTTGCAACAGTAAAGTGGCTGTTTGTTCATCGGTTATTAACACATCGATATACTTTCCTTTTAAAGCAGCTAGAATGCTTTCGGCTTTATGGGAACCAGCCACTACAGCAATTACCATTTTTATGTTTCTTAGCTCTTCCAACGATATTCCTATCGTTTTTTTATCAAGTAAGTTATTTATCGTATTTCCAGATTGATCAAAAAATCGGAACCCCATATCACCTGCAACGCCCATTTTTTTTAACTGGGCAATCTCATCTTCTTGTAAATATCCGATCATCTCTAATGTAGAAACTTTATATGGATTTCCAATACCAGTGATTGCAATATCTGCACTTCTTCCCTCCTCTAAAACTTCATTTATGTCCTGCATCCCCATTAGTCGCTCTCTTAACTCCTGAGTTTCAACAATTGCTGGTGCATAAAGGTATGAACATGTCCCACTTATTTTTTTGGCAAGCTCATAGGCTATTTGATTAGCGTGAATTTCGACCCTTTTTCTTCCCATTCCGCCCTCCAATGGAACTACTTTTACACCTTCTCTCAGTTCGTAAGGGTATTCGTTAACTAATGCAGATAATGTAGTTCCCCAAGAAACGCCAATTGTTTTAACGCCTTTCATTTTTTTTGATAGATAATATGCCCCTGCTTGTGCTACGGATTGTGTAATCATGTCTGGAGTGAGGCTTGATATGGATACAACTACTACATCAGTTAAATTAAATTTCTTTTCAAGGCTTTGCTCTAAATTAACTGTATGAACACTCTCATCCTTAATAAATACCTCAATAATTCCTACTTCCTTGGCCTTTTGTAAAGACTTTGAAATAACAGGCCGTGATACACCGAACTTTTTGGCGATTTGTTCCTGTGTCCAACCATCGTTGTAATAGAGGGTAGCGACTTTCACTAACTGTCGCCTTTCTTCCCAATTTAGCATTTATAGACACATCCTTTATTTTGCAATGTTTAGTTAAAATGTAACAACTGATTACATTCGTAAATACATAACTTATGCTCAGCATATTTAGATGATAATACACTTGAGTGGTTTTGTCTATTATGCCTGGATTAATAAGTTTAAACTGGAATTTTACTTGATAATCATCTTGACTTAAAGTGGGAATAATTATATGATGTTTACAAAGGTAACACATACGAACATATGTAAACAGGAGGTAAAACTGATGATCAAAACTGTAAAACTTCCCCCTCAAATTACGGAGGAGAAATTAGTAGATTTGTATAAGGACATGTGGTTAATTCGTTATTTCGATGAAAAGGTAGATGAGTTTTTTGCAAAAGGGATGATTCACGGCACGACACACTTATGTGTTGGGCAGGAAGCATCCGCATCTGGTGCATGTGCAGTATTAGAAAATAAGGATAAGATTACTAGTACACACCGTGGTCATGGACACTGTATTGCTAAAGGTGCAGAGGTTAACAAGATGATGGCTGAGTTATTCGGAAGAACAACAGGTTACTGTAAAGGTAAAGGCGGTTCGATGCACATTGCTGACGTTGATAAAGGCAACTTAGGTGCTAACGGAATTGTTGGTGGTGGGATTCCACTTGCAGTTGGAGCTGGGTTAACTTCAAAAATGAAAGAAGAGGGCTATGTAGTTCTTTGTTTCTTCGGAGATGGTGCTTCGAACGAAGGAAGTTTTCATGAAGCTATTAACCTAGCATCTATTTGGGACTTACCAGTTGTATTTATTTGTGAGAATAACCAATATGGCATGTCAGGATCAGTAAAAGAAATGGTTAATATAGAAAATATCGCAGATCGTGCAGCTGCTTATGGCATACCAGGAAAAGTAGTAGATGGTAACGACATTATTGATGTCATGAATGGCGTCAATGAAGCGGTAGAACGTGCTCGTAATGGGCAAGGTCCAACAATTATTGAAGCAAAAACCTATCGTTGGAAGGGTCACTCTAAGAGTGATGCTAAGAAATACCGTACAAGAGAAGAAGAAAAAGAGTGGAGAGAAAAAGATCCAATTGCACGATTACGTAAATTGCTTATCGACGAAGGAATTCTTACAGAAGAGAAGGCTGATCAATTGAAGCAAGAAGCAAAACATGAAATTGAAAGCTCTATTGAATTTGCAAAAAATAGTCCAGAACCATCCGTTGATGAGCTGATGGAAGACATTTATGCATAAAGGGTAAGGGAGGAAGGAAAAAAGATGAGAGAAATTACTTATTTAGAAGCGGTTAGAGAAGCGATGAGTCAAGAGATGAGAGAAAATAAAGATGTTTTCATCCTTGGTGAAGATATTGGTGTGTACGGTGGTGCGTTTGGTGTAACACGTGGCATGATTGAAGAGTTTGGGCCAGAACGCGTACGTAACACGCCAATCTCTGAATCTGCAATTGCAGGTACAGCAATCGGAGCAGCGTTAACTGGGATGCGTCCAATACTAGAGTTGCAATTTTCGGATTTCATTACGATCTCAATGGATCAGATAGTAAACCAGGCAGCAAAACTACGTTATATGTACGGTGGAAAAGGAAAAGTTCCAATGGTTTTACGTACACCAGCAGGTTCAGGTACAGGGGCAGCTGCTCAACATTCACAAAGTCTTGAAGCTTGGATGACCCATATTCCTGGTTTGAAGGTTGTCCAACCATCTACCGCATATGATGTTAAAGGATTACTTAAGGCAGCGATGGATGATGATAACCCAGTTATTTTTTATGAGCATAAGCTCCTCTATAAAACAAAAGGTGATGTTCCGGAAGAGCAGTATTCCATTCCATTAGGAAAAGCAGACATTAAGCGTGAAGGTACAGATGTAACAATTGTCGCAACCGCTATCATGGTTCATAAGGCGTTGGAAGCAGCCGCAGAGCTCGATAAAGAAGGGATTAGCATAGAGGTAGTTGACCCTCGTACACTAGTACCTTTAGATACAGATACGATTGTAGAATCTGTAAAGAAGACCAGTAGATTAGTAGTTGTCCACGAAGCGGTGAAACGTGGGGGATATGGTGGAGAAATTGCTAGTGCTATCGCTGAAAGTGACGCGTTTGATTATTTAGATGCCCCTATCAAACGTGTGGGTGGGAAAGCAGTTCCAATTCCTTATAACCCTGAGTTGGAAAAAGCAGCAGTACCACAAGTGCCGGATATTATTGAAGCGGTAAAAGAGACGTTAAACAAACGCATTACTACACATGCATAGAGAAGGGGGAGAGTTGGTTTGGCTAAAGAAGTATTTATGCCCAAATTAAGTAGTACGATGCAAGTGGGAACCTTACTTCAGTGGTTTAAAGAAGAAGGAGATCAGGTCGAAGTAGGGGATCCTCTTTTTGAAATAATGACAGATAAAATCAATATCGAGGTTGAAGCGTACGAAGAGGGTGTCCTGCTCAAGCGCTATTTCGGGGAAGATGATGAAGTTCCTGTTAATCATGTTATTGGTTTTATTGGAACAGAAGGAGAAGATGTACCAGATTCTCCACAGGGTGAGTCTGGAGCGGATGGTGTAACGGAAGATGAAGCTAGTTCACCGAATGAGGTCGAAGAACAAGCTCAGCAGACAGAAGCTGTCAGTGAAAAAAAAGTACGGGAGTCAGATGAAAAGGTTCGTGCCACTCCAGCTGCAAGAAAGTTAGCGGAAAAAGAAGGTATTAGTCTGTTTGATGTTGTTGGCTCTGGTCCAAATGGCAGAGTCCATGTAGAAGATGTAAATGACTATTTACAATCCGCACCAAAAGCTACTCCATTAGCGAAAAAAGTTGCCAATGACAAAGAAGTCGATTTATCAACGGTAACTGGCACTGGTGCTAATGGTAAAATTTACCGTACCGATGTCGAAGGTGATCTAGTAGCTCCAGCAGTGGAAGAAGTAGATAGTGATCGAGTGAAACTAGATGGTGTTGGCAAAGTAGTTGCGAAGCGAATGGTGGAAAGCGCCTTTACGGCGCCGCATGTGACCATTACTAGTGAAATCGATATGTCTGAGGTTATCTCCATGCGTAAGCAATTACTAGATAAAATTGAAAAACAAAATGGTTATCGCTTATCCTATACTGAAATCATCATGAAGGCGGTAGCGCACACACTGAAGAAGCACCAGATTGTTAATGCTTCCCTTCAAGGTGATGAAATCGTTATGCATAAGGATATCAATATCGGATTAGCGGTAGCGGTAGGCAATGGACTACTTGTACCAGTAGTTAAAAATGTAGATCGAAAAGGTTTAGCGAGCTTGACGGAAGAATGTAAAACATTAGGAAGAGAAGCTAGAGATAATAAGTTGAAACCTAGCTCTATGTCAGGTGGTACGTTTACGATTAGTAACTTAGGGATGTATGCAGTTGACACGTTTACTCCTATTATAAACCAACCGGAGTCGGCTATTTTGGGAGTTGGAAGAATTAATGAGAAGCCATCCGGTGTTAACGGTGAGATTAAGTTAAGGCCAATGATGACACTAAGCTTATCATTCGATCACCGTATTATTAATGGTGCACCAGCTGCGGCATTTTTAACTGATTTGAAGTCCGTTCTTGAACAGCCATTTGAATTATTAGTATGAGGGGTAGATAATCTTGAAAAAATATGAAGTAGTCGTAATTGGTGGCGGCCCTGGTGGGTATGTCGCTGCGATTAGAGCCGCAAAGTTAGGGAAAAAAGTAGCCTTGGTCGAAGCTGATTATCTAGGTGGTACTTGCTTAAATCGTGGGTGTATACCTTCAAAAACGTTACTAAGGCATGCCGAGGTTATTGAGAATATAGAAAAAGCAAAGGTTTGGGGGATTGAAACGGGGCCGATAACATTTTCTTTATCGAAAATGTTAAAGCGGAAAGATCAAGTTATTAAACAGTTGCGAACAGGGATTGGCTTTTTGTTAAAACAAGGTAAAATTGACGTGTATGAAGGTCTTGGTGAGGTTCAATCGAACCAGGAAATTACCATACAGCTGAAGGATAAACAAGAAACGATTTATGGAGAGAAGATTATTCTTGCGACGGGTTCCACTCCGGTGGTACCACCAATTGATGGAATAGAAGAAACGTACTACTATACGAGTGATACCGTGTTTGATTTGGAAGAAATTCCAAAATCAATTGTTATTATAGGTGGAGGGATCATTGGGGTTGAATTTGCTTGTATCTTCTCAAGTTTAAATGTAGACGTAACGATTGTAGAGATGGCGGATCGTATTACATCTACGGAAGATCCAGAAGCGTCTAAAGCTCTTAAAAAATCATTAGAAACAAAAGGTGTTAAGATTTTAACAAATACAAAGGTAATCAATCTTGGACAAGTGGATGAGAACAAGCAGGTTCACATTGAAAAGTCAAATGGCAATACGGAAGTGATTGAAAAAGATGCTATATTATTATCTGTCGGTCGTAAGCCGAACCTAACTGCTGCCAAAAAGTTACCCTTAGAAATGGACGGTCCATTTATAAGGGTAAATGAAAAGATGCAAACGAATACACCATCAATTTATGCTGTAGGAGATGTAATTGGCGGTTTTCAACTAGCTCATGTTGCCAGTGCAGAAGGGCTTGTTGCGGCAGCTAACGCTAGTGGTGGAAATGAAACCGTCAATTATAAAGTCGTTCCTCGTTGTGTCTACACAAACCCAGAAATTGCAAGTGTTGGGTTAACTGAGGAAGAAGTGAAGGCTAAAGGCATCAAATACAAGGCAGTAAGAGTTGATCATCATAGTAATGGTAAAGCATTAGCACTTGATGAAAAAGAAGGCTTTGTAAAGCTGCTTGCAGATGAAAAATATGGTGAGATCCTTGGTGTAACCATGGTTGGCCCACACGTCACGGAGATGATTACGGAACCTTCCGCCTTTATCCATTTGGAAGGAACTGTGGATGAGCTCGCCACCATGATTCATCCACATCCATCTGTTTCGGAATCTCTATTTGAGGCAGCAACATCGTGGTTAGGAAAAGGGGTACACTCTTGATAGGGTTTTATCATACCATTTAATGTTGTGAGGATTGAATAGACTGTATTCACACTAAAAAAATAAATGAATAAAATAAATATTATTTAACCTTAGTAATTAGCATCCAATGGGCGTTGGACAATTTAACAAAAACAAAGTTTAGTGAAAATAGGACAACATAAAACTTTCGCTTCGCTTTATGGGTGACTTTTCTTACGCATGCCAGCAGTATTGTTGTAAGCCACAGTAGTTCAAGTTCAAGGGTAATTATTATGTTAGGTCTTATTAAAATTAAAATTTTATAGATAATGAATATTGTGGGATATTCTATATGTGTTTGTATTATAATAAATGTAAATAATTATAATTAATTATATGACTAGGGGGAAGCTTTGTGAAACAAACATATCTGGAATCTGAATTGTTTTGTATTCACTGTCTAGATGAAACAGTCCATAAAATTACTTATATTAATGATCAAATAACGAAGGTTGAATGTGAAGAATGCCACAGTGTACTTGAACTTAGAGTCGATTTAATGAAGGAGTTCTTTAGAGAATCTTATAATAGAATTGCAACCAAACCTTCTCGAATTACCAAAGAATACAAAGAAGATCTAAGTCATTTTCTACTTAAATTACCCATTCGTATCATGACTAAACCGTATAGAGTTGCAAAGGATATTAATGGAGTGCGGAATATCATAAGAGATTATAAGTAGATATGTACGATTGGTAGTTGTGATTTTAGAACGAACACCAGATTAATAAGCTCTTGATTTAAATTATCAACAACTTTATTAGAAATGGTTGAGTAATTATCCCACCCAGTTAAATAATGGTCATGTAATTTTGAAAAAAAGGCTACATCCTAATCGCGGGAAGTGGCCTTTTGTGTGTTGTGGCGAGAGCGAACCAATCGCTGAAAGTCCCCAACACGAAGTAGTGGCAAATTGTATAACGCTAGTACATGTAAGAGCGACAATCATGTTTGCAAAGTGGAGTCGGACAAACTGTTCTAACTAAGAACAAGTTAAATCGCACAAGTCTGCTCAATAACCAGAAAGAAGACTAAAGTAAGTGCTGTGAAAAAACAGGTATTTCTTTAGCTAATGTATTGCTGAATTATGGTTAGAAGTGTGATTTAAAAGTAAGACAATTTTAAGTATAAAGTTCTTATTTGAAAGCGGATACATTATTGTTGTAACGATGGTAAAATGGAAGAGTAAGGAGGAGCTCCTAATGTATCTTGATAAGAGAAGTAAAAGCATTTTGGAAGACCTGATCAGTTATCCAAATATGTCTAGTAAAGAGATGGAGAGCCAATTCGGACTTACTAGAAGGCAAATTAAATATAGTGTCGAAAAGATAAATAGCTGGCTAGAGGACAACAACTATCCATCGATAAAGAGGCTGAAGAATGGAAAATTCATTATTCACCCGGCGTTGGCTGAATTGCGTGCTAATGACGGACTAAGAGTTGCAGAAAATTACATTCCGTCGGAGGAAGAGAGGGTTTTATTAATCCTTTTCATCCTACTAGCTCAAGATGATTTGTCGTTAATCCATTTTACACAGGCTCTTAA
The DNA here is from genome assembly GCF_028416575.1 of Terrihalobacillus insolitus. GTDB lineage: Bacteria > Bacillota > Bacilli > Bacillales > Amphibacillaceae > Terrihalobacillus > Terrihalobacillus insolitus. The sequence goes on from NZ_JAMQKB010000007.1 coordinate 29,130, forward strand.
GGTTAGTAATGTAACTGTTCTAAGTGATATGAAACAAGCGCAGCAAAGGGTGAAGCAGTTTGGTTTAGAGTTTATCTATTCACGTACGGAAGGATATCAATTAGTTGGTGAAGAGTGGAGTCAAAGAAACCTTTTGTATTACATTCTACATGAGTTAAGTGAAAGGTATGGCGGTCTTGCTTTGATTCAAGACTTTGCCACTTTAGATGAAGAAAAACTTAATTTTATTTTCCAGCAGCTAGAAAAGATTGAGGAATTCCTTGGGATTAAGTTTGCTGATGAAAAAATGCAACTCTTACCATACTGTATTGGAATTATTTTAGAACGGGTAAGCCGAGGAAACATTATCACCTTTGATTTTCAAATTCAATACAAAGAACTATCAGATACAAAAGAATATGAAGCAACTGAACATCTTATTAAGTATGAGAGGAGCTTGCCTGAGGTTGAAAGGCTATATATTACGTTACAGCTTTTGTCTACAAATATATTTTCAGGAGAGGTACTATCTGGAGATGGCTTAAAGAATGCCTTATTGGAGACACTTCATTTATTTGAAAAAAATGCATTCATAGAATTGAGAAATAAAGATTATTTAATGAAGAGGTTAATGCTTCATTTAAAGCCTGCTTATTATCGAATTAAATATAATCTAACTACTTTTCATGAAACGGTAGTTCAACTAGACAAAGCGTATGTGGAGCTTTATCACATTGTTGGCAAGTCTTTAAAGCCGCTTGAGACGTACATAGATAGTAAGATTCCGACAAATGAAAGGTTGTACATGACGTTATTTATTGGTGGTCACTTAATTGAGACAAAACAGACCCTTGCTGAACGTAAAAAAGCGGTTGTGATTTGTCGCAATGGTGTAACCCTCTCCAAATTACTAAGAAACTCCTTAACCGAATTATTTCCGGAATTATACTTCTATGAAACTATGTCAGTTAGAGAATTTAATGAGAAGAAACCTCATGATGTAGAGTTAGTTTTTTCACCGGAACCAATAAAGTCAAATGTTACTGTCTTTATTATTAATGGATTTTTAACTGAAAAAGATAAGATTCAATTAAGGCAAAGAGTAATGAAGAGGTTATATGGATTTAAAAGCGAAGCCTTTGATATAGAACGAATGATACGTATTATTGAAAAATCTGCTGACATTCACTCAAGAAAAAATTTGATAGCTGATATCCAAGAATTTTTTAATCCGATAAAAAGTGAACTTTTTTTAGAAGAACAGCAAGATGGAAATCCAGATTTATATCAGCTAATAAATGAAGATACCATTCAAATGATTGATTCTGTGCCAGATTGGGAAACTGGAATCCGTCATGCAGCAAAACCATTGCTGGATAATCAATCTATTACAACCGAATATGTAGATATAATGATTCATTCTCATGATTTTGAAAATCCGTATATGTTTTTAGGGAAATCAATGGCTATACCGCATGCAAGTCCAGAAAATGGTGTGAACAGACTTAGCATGAGTTTACTAATTGTTAAAAATGGTGTGTTGTTTTCGAAAGATTTGAATATTCACTTCATCGTTGTTATTGCACCTACAGATGCTAGTCAGCATGTAAAGGCAATCTACCAGCTTAGTAAGCTTGCAGAAAATGGTGAAATGTTACAGAAACTTCTTGATGCAAATAGTAATAGTTCAATTGTGGAGACCCTAGAAGACATAGAATTAGTCAATTATGCAAAAAAGAAGGAGGGGTCTTAATGAATATAGATGATGAATTGATTATGATTAATCTTGAAGCTGAATCGAAAGAAAGAGCTTTAAGTGTACTAGGTAGCCGATTGCATGAGGAAGGTTATGTAACGGATGATTTTGTTAAAAGTGTGATGGAAAGAGAACAGGTATATCCAACTGGTTTGCCAACAAGTCCATATGGATTAGCGATTCCACATACGGATTCAGATAAAGTGATCAAGCCAAAGATTGCATTTGCTACATTAAAAGAACCGATTAAATTTTCATCGATGAGCAACATGGAAGAGGAAGTAGATGTGAAAATAATCTTCATGTTAGCTCTGAAAAATCCACATGAACAACTTGAGATTCTTCAAAAATTAACTGGGATCTTTCAAGATAGTGACGCTGTTACAAGGATTGCTAATGTAGAAACTTCTGAGGAATTCCATCAATTACTAGGTTCATTTGTTTAAGAAAAGGTGGTAATGATTTAACCATATAAATTAAGCTAAGAGGAGGATGGCGTAATGAGTGTTATACAGTGGTTTGTTGACTTAGGTGCAAGTGTTATGTTGCCAATCATTATTTTCGTTTTTGCGTTGGTATTAGGAACAAAAGTTGGTAAGGCTTTTCGTGCGGGTTTAACGGTTGGTATTGGTTTTATTGGAATCAATTTAGTCATTGGATTATTAGGGGATAGTTTAGGGCCAGCCGCCCAAGCAATGGTAGAAAATTTTGGTGTGGAACTTAGCATCATTGACGTAGGGTGGCCGGCAGCAGCAGCAATTTCCTACGGTACTGCATTGGGAAGTTTAGCAATCCCAATAGGTATTGGTTTAAACGTAGTATTGCTTGCTTTAGGTCTCATGCGCACCCTTAATGTTGACGTTTGGAACTATTGGCACGCCGCATTCACTGGTGCACTAGTGTATGCCTTAACTGGTAACTTTGCAATTGGTATTGCGACAATTGTTGTTCACTTAATGCTATTATTCTTACTTGCTGACATAATGCAAAAGGATATTGAAAAATTCTATGGTTTTAAGAATATCACCTTCCCACATGGTACATCAGCACCTTCGTATATCGTAGCTAAACCATTAAATTGGTTGTTTGATAGGATACCAGTATTCAACAAACTAGAAGCAAACCCAGATACTATCCAAAAACGCTTGGGGATATTTGGAGATTCAACTGTAATGGGTGTTCTGATTGGTCTAATCATTGGTATATTAGCTGGTTATGATGTTAAAGGAGTATTAAACTTAGCAGTTCAAACAGGGGCAGTTCTGTTACTTCTTCCTCGTATGGTATCCTTACTTATGGAAGGGCTTTTACCGATTTCTGAGGCTGCTGGTAACTTTGTTAAGAAACGTTTTCCAGGAAGAGATTTCTATATCGGTATGGATAGTGCATTAGCAATAGGACACCCTGCTGTACTGTCAGCATCCTTATTAATTGTGCCGATCACTCTATTCTTGGCTGTTGTTCTTCCAGGAAATAGGGTATTACCTTTTGCTGACTTAGCAACTATTCCGTTTATCATAGCATTAATGGTTCCGGTATTTAGAGGCAATATCATTCGTACAATTGTTGGTGGCTCCTTATACATTGGTGTCGGTTTATATATTGCAACGTGGGTTGCTCCACTATTAACTAGTACTGCTGCATCTGCAAACTTCGATATGGGCAATAATGCTAGTATCTCTGCATTAGTAGATGGTGCCGTTTGGACAACATTCCTATTCGTTTGGTTACCGAAGATTTTCAACTGGTTTAGTATCGCGCTAATTGGAGTTGTCGTACTGGGATTAATGATTTATGTAAATAAATTCAAACCCCAAAAAGTAATTGAAGAGTCTGAAGGTCAAAAGGCAATTTAATTTAAAATTATACAAGGGGGAAACAGCATGAAGAAACTATTAATCATGTGTGGAACAGGTGTGGCAACTTCTACAGTTGTTACGGGAAAAGTAAAGGAATGGTTGGAAAAAGAGGGATTAAAAGATAAAGTTAATCTTTATCAATCAAAAGTAGCTGATGAGATTAATAGAATTCATGATTATGACATAGTGGTTTCCACTACCATCGTTCCTGAACATATTAAAGACCACGTTATTGATGGATTACCTTTGTTAACTGGAATGGGAATAGATGAGATGTACGAAAAGATAAAGAAAAGAATTAAAAATTAAAAAAATTGATAAGGCTATGTCGATTTTACAGACATAAGCCTTATTTTTTATGTCTAAACTTAAAGAGGATGTTCAAAAAGTCACCAAATGATAAGCGGCGCATCTCGAACCCGTACGATGTGGGTCATACAGGCGTTGACACAGGACGATTCCTTAAATGGCTTGTTTTTCCATTTCTCACGTATTAAAAGCATACGCTGCGATACTCAAAACTGCGTCGCCTCGACCTGCTTGCTTCTGATTTGTCGATTTTTGATAACGCACTTAAAGTATAGTGTCCGCAGTCTGGTTCAGTGTCGGTTCAAATGTCAGCGGCAATGACGTGGCTGCCCATTGTTAGACACACACAATGTTTGTTCTTGCGCTTATCATTGACAGTGTGGCTTTGTCAGCCATCGTGTTCAGACTTTCTTCTTATGGAATTACGCCTAATAGACTTGCTGTTTCAGGAGTGAACATACTTATTTGGGCCAATCTAATTTGGATTATGCTCGCCTATATTCGTTTTCTACAAAACAAATCCGGACCTTCAACAATCCAAGATGCCGTTACTAAGTATTTGCCAGTGTACGGACTTTGGGCAGCTTTCGTTATGTTTACTTTTCCGATAATTTTTAATTAGAAAGGCTCTGTTATTGTAACGAAAAGCGAATCTTCTATAACGTATAAAATCCTTGGAGCCGATTTAATGCAGCTTGTTATACAGAGTTGCATCGTTTCGGCATATTTTCACTACTAAAGTTAATAAGAGGATATTCTATCTAGAAGACCTAATATATTGTTGCAATTGGCTTCTTTAAAATATGAGCTGTTTCATGTGCCCGAGAAAGGACTTCATGAAACGTATTTGAGAAGCTAGACTTTCAAATTTTAAGTTTGAGCTGGGGCAGTAATTTTAAACCATCGGATATTAAACTGATACTGAAACGCCCTCTTTTCAAAAGAGACCCGCCATTCTGATTCTAAATCGTTCATCATACGGCTGATACCAGACTGTCTATAGTTTAATGCATCAGCCGCTTTTGTAAAGCTCCCATATTCTACTGCTTTGACAAATGCCGTATAATTTTGGATATTCATAACTCAGCCCCTTTATGTCCGTTTTTTGTCATATATATCATAAGTATCAAACTGAAAGACAAGATTTTGTTAATGAGTTAGTTGATACGGCAAGAAATTGGGCGTTAAAAAACAGTTCTTATTAAATGAACAAGTAGTGATCCAGTCCTTTTCTTTTTGTTCATATTTCTTCAATCCCTTATCCAATAACGCTTTCCGCTATCTATCCATCCACTGCTTCACAGGAAATTCCCCAAACGAATATGGGTCGGTTTACAAAAAAAGTACACTATGTTATATTAAAAACATTAAAAATGTTAAATAAAAATTTAACAAAGTTAACAGTGAGGGCAAGATGAACATCAATGGAAAATGGTTGAGGCCTGTTCCGGAAAATGAGGGACATTACCCATCTATGACACAGGCTCAGATAGATATTAACAATCTGTCTCTGGACAGTAATTAGGTAAACCTAGATTAGAAGCGTACATAGAAACGAAAAGTATCAATTTGTTTCTAAAGCCTGAGCGATTGAATGGGTTTAAGTGCGTGCTATTAAAAACTACTAATCTATTAACTGTTCGAATACTGAAGGAGGAATTTTAATGCATGCTTTTAATAGAGAAATGATCTTTGCATTCAATTTTCAACATACAAGGAGGTTCGGAAGATGAATCAAACATATGATTATATTGTCATTGGTGGCGGTAGTGCGGGTTCTGTACTCGGTGCCCGTCTAAGTGCAGATGGAAAACACAGTGTGCTTGTTTTAGAGGCAGGACGTAAAGATTTTTCATGGGACCTATTAATCCAGATGCCAGCCGCTTTACCGTTCCCCGCGGGGAAAAGCCTCTACGACTGGAGATACGCATCTGACCCTGAACCATATATGAATGGACGCCGTGTCAAGCATGCCCGGGGAAAGGTGCTCGGAGGTTCGGGCTCCATTAACGGCATGATTTTTCAACGAGGCAATCCATTAGACTATGAACGTTGGGGGGCCGACACGGGTATGGAAACGTGGGACTTTGCGCACTGTCTTCCGTATTTCAAACGCATGGAAAATGCTTTAGCATCGGATCCTGAGGATGAGCTTCGTGGCCACGATGGTCCTCTCAAATTGGAACGTGGACCAGCTACTAATCCTCTATTTCAAGCCTTCTTTAATGCAGCTGTTGAGGCAGGCTATTCAAGAACCCCCGATGTGAACGGTTTTCGACAAGAGGGATTCGGACCATTTGATAAGCATGTGTACAAAGGTAGACGGTTTGGGCCTTCACGCGCCTATCTGCATCCGGCTATGAAGCGTCCGAACCTCACTGTAAAAACGCGTGCTTTTGTTACTAGTATCGATTTCAATGGTACCCGAGCAAGTGGTGTGACATATCAACGAGACGGGAAAACTCATCATGTCACTGCAGGGGAAGTTATTCTCGCTGGGGGTGCAATCAATACACCGCAGCTACTTCAACTGTCAGGTGTGGGTGATGCTAAACACTTGCGCTCACTTGGTATTGAACCTGTAGTTGATCTTCCAGGTGTAGGCGAAAACCTACAGGATCATCTCGAAGCCTACATCCAATACTCTTGTCCGTTACCGGTTTCTGAGCAACCTAACTTAAATAAAGCGAAGATGCCTTGGATCGGTTTGCAGTGGTTACTCGGACGAAAAGGTCCAGCAGCAACGAATCATTTCGAAGGTGGAGGTTTTGTTCGCTCGAATGAGGACGTCGACTATCCAAACTTAATGTTCCATTTCCTTCCAGTAGCGGTAAGGTACGATGGCAAAAAAGCGGACACTGCTCACGGATTCCAGGTACACGTCGGACCGATGTACTCTGATGCACGAGGGTCATTAAAAATTCGTTCAAAAAATCCCAAAGAGCATCCGAGCATGGTCTACAACTACCTTTCGACCGAACAGGACCGACGCGAGTGGATTGAAGCGGTAAAAATCTCACGTGAAATCATGTCTCAGCCAGCTATGGCACCCTATAATTCGGGAGAAATATCACCTGGTCCTTCCGTTCGTACAGACGAGGAGATTTTGGACTGGGTGGCGAAAGATGCCGAGACGGCACTTCATCCAAGTTGCACTGCAAAGATGGGGCCAGCTTCAGATCCAATGGCTGTCGTGGATCCTCTAACCATGAAGGTCCATGGGCTCGACAATGTACGAGTAGTCGATGCATCTGCCATGCCTTATGTAACGAACGGTAATATCCATGCACCAGTGTTGATGCTGGCGGAAAAAGCATCGGACATCATCCTTGGACGGAAACCACTAGATCCTATTAATACCGACTATTACCGTCATGGAGTACACCCAGCTGACGCAGGCGCAATAAAAGCTTAAAGAGGATGTTCAAAAAGTCACCAAATGATAAGCTGCGCATCTCAGGCCCACACGATGTGGGTCATGCAGGCGTTGCCACAGGACGTGGCGGTCTTAGCCTGTATTCCTTAAATGGCTTGTTTTTCCGTTACTCACGTATTAAAAGCATACGTTCCGTTACTCAAAACTACGCCGCCTCGACCTGCTTGCTTCTAATTTGCCGACTTTTTGAACACGCACTTAAATCATATAATTTTCCCCATGGGAAGGCCTCAATCAAAATGTATTTTCTATTTAAAGCATACATTTAGTGATAGAGTGGCCTTCTCTTTTTTTAGCTAAAAAATTGCAGTCTAAGTTATCCCCCTAGTACTACAAAATTTTTAATGTAAGTGGTCTCAAAAATGAGACATTCCATCCTAATTATCTATTACTGATAACTTGAATTTTACCTCTATTAATAATATACTTTGAAGATGTGTATCTTAGTTGCTAAGATATATATCACGAAGGGAGTTTTATGGTTTTGAACATCTTTGAAGATTTATTAACTTCATTAAAAAGAGCAAGTGAAGTGAGTATATCGATTATGAAGCCTAGAGATGTTGGAGAGGTTAATCATGGCTTAATGATTTTTCTTTTTATGATTCATCATAAAGGTGAAATTAAAACAAGTGAAATCTCAGAACACTTTGGTGTGACATCAGGTGCTGCAACTGGTATTGCAGATAAGCTTGAGAACTTAGGATTAATTGAAAGGCAGCGAAGTAAGACGGACCGAAGAGTTGTCACATTAGTTCTGTCTAAAAAAGGTGAAAAGCTTGTACAAGATAAGAAAAAAGAACACGTTGAGTTGTATCAATACATTTTGCAGGATTTTTCTGAAGAAGAGCTATTAAATACAATTCATATGTTAAATAAAATTTCAGACAGAATTGAAAGTTATAACAACAGGGGGGAACAGCATGGAAACGTTAGATAAAAGACAAAAAATGCTTATTATGATAGCAGTCATGGCAGTGCTACTTTTTTCAGCACTAAATATGACGATTGTTGGAACAGCATTACCAAAGATTGTTTCAGCAATAGGTGGGATGGAATACTTTGATTGGGTGTTTACCATTTATATGTTGACATCAAGTATTACGGCTATTTTAGTTGGAAAGCTATCTGATATTTATGGACGAAAGATTTTCATATTAGTTGGTATTGTAATCTTCAGCTTAGGTTCATTGTTAAGTGGTTTTTCAGATACGATTCTGCAACTTATTTTATTCCGTGGAATCCAAGGCTTTGGTGGCGGGATGCTAATGAGTGTATCGTTTGCAACAGTTGGTGATTTATTCTCGCCAAGAGAGCGCGGACGTTGGCAAGGGGCACTTGGTGGGGTTTTTGGCTTAGCAAGTCTTTTTGGACCAACATTAGGTGGGACTATTGTTGATAACTTCCAATGGTCATGGGTGTTTTGGGTATTTCTTCCATTTGGTGTCATCGCATTTATCTTAATTGCAAAGCTTTATCCGAAAGCAGAAAACAAAGCAAAAGAGAAAGTCGACTATTTAGGTTCATTTGTATTAACGATTGTGATTGTGACGATGCTCTTAGGATTTTCATGGGCTGATTCAAAGTATGCTTGGGACTCACCTGAGATTATTGGGTTATTTGCGACATCGATTGTATCTCTAATTCTATTTTTAATCGTTGAAATGAAAGTTAAAAGTCCGGTTATCCCACTTCATTTATTTAAAAATAATGTATTTGCGATTTCAAATGCGGTTGCTTTTTTATTAGGGATGGGAATGTTTAGTGTCATCATGTATATACCGTTTCATGTTCAAGGTGTAGCAGGTAAAACTGCCACAACGTCTGGTCTTATTGAAATGGCAATGACGATTTCAATGGTAATTTCAAGTGCGATTGCAGGTAACTTAGTTACAAAGACGGGAAAGTATAAAAAGATTGCGATCATTGGCTTAATAGTGATGTCCATTGGTATCTACTTAAATACGTTATTATCCATTGAAACATCATTAACACGCGTCATTTTAAATCTAATCGTAACAGGTCTTGGGATGGGGGTGACCTTCCCAGTATTTAATACAACGGTACAAAATGCTGTAAAACATAAATATTTAGGTGTTGCAACAGCAACATCTCAACTGTTCCGTGAATTAGGTGGGACAGTTGGTGTAGCGATTATGGGTGCGATTATGACGAATGAAATGGCTGAGAAGATTGAAGAAATTAACATGCCAGAAATACCAGCTGGCGATGCACCAACAGGTGGAATGGGTATGGATATGGAAGCATTACAGGATCCACAAATTTTAATGAACCCTGATGCTTTAGACAAAATTAGAAGTGAACTCCCTGAACCAATGCTTGACGTGTTTAATTCTCTTATTATTTCATTACGAGAAGCGTTAAGCTACGCGTTATCTTCAGTTTTTATGTTTGCCATGTTTGCGATTGTATTAACGGTTGTTTTAACTTTTTTCTTAAAGGAAATTAAACTACGCACATCTAATGAGGATGAGGAAGAGGAAGAAGTCCAAGGAGAACAATAAGAAAAGTAGGAAGTGATCTATATTGTGAATGCCAACCAAGCTTGGACATGCAAAAGGAATCAAGAAGGATTATGAAAAAATAACAGGTAAAGAACCTACAAATATACGAAAATATGTTGAGGATTTAAAAAAATTGGATCGAGGGAGGTATAACATGAAACTTGTTATATTCGGCTCAACAGGAAGAACAGGAATTCCACTTTTGAATCAAGCTTTAGAAAAAGGGCATGAGGTAACGGTCCTTGTACGTAATAAAAACAAGCTAAATATTTCTCATAATAATTTAACCGTTGTTGAAGGTGATGTGTTAGACTATCAATCTGTTGAAAAAGTAATTATTGGGCAAGATGCGGTTTTAAGTGTGATTGGACATACGAAAAATGGCTCGAAAAACCTGTTAACAAACGCAGCTACTAATATGACAAACGCTATGGAAGTACATCATGTTAAAAGGTTGATCAGCTTAACAGGAGCAGGAGTTGAAGTTGAAAAGGATGTCAAGCAAGGAATAATGAGCCATTTAATCCATAAGGCTTTAACAATCTTTGCGAAGGAGTTATGGCTTGATTCCATTAACCAAAAGGATGTCATTGTAAAGACAGAATTAGATTGGACGATTGTAAGAGGACCAAGACTTTTGGAGGGAGAAAAAACAGAGCAATATCAAACAGGCTATTTTAAATTTAAAAAGCCAATGATCAACCGTGCTGATGTCGCACATTTTATCTTAGAGGAATTGGAAAGAAATCAATATGTTAAAGAGTATCCGTTAATAGGAATGAGTTGAATATTTACGAATTGTATTTTTTCAATAAAGAAATGCTATATGATGTATGCAACAATGCCATTCAGAACTATAAAATATACTTTTTAATAGTGGTCTAAGAAGAGACAAAAATCGCCTTTTGTTAACGATGTGTTTAAATGGCGATTAATTTTATGTAACTTGTTTTATTATTTTTAAAATTAAAAAGCCTATGAAGAAACCTGGTATTATGAAGAGTATTGGTGAAAACACTGGTCCAAGTAAAATCCCAAAAATTTTAATTTTTGGAGAATAGATTAGTCCTATCGTAACGAAATAGGCAGTAGTAACGAAAGGCAGCAAGCTGAAGGGAGAAGTTCTCCCGTCAGCGTCTTTAATTGCATCCCACATAGCAAAAAAGTATAAGCAAGGATAAAACATAAGCCATTGATAATTGGTTTTTTCAATAGCAGTTACAATATCTCCATGAAAACTAAACAATATAGCTAAGTTAAAGTTGGATTTAATATTTACAATAAATTCCAATATTATAAATATAATTCCTTTTATATATTTACGATTTAGGAGTTGAGCAAATCCAGGTAATGCGATTGACCATAGTAACTTTTCTATCTGAGCGTTGTTCATTTTAAATGCATCAACTTTCTTTTAGGGTATAAAAGTTACACACATCAACCTTTTGCTAACCCTTTATGATTTGGGATTTGTGGAGGCTGTTCTAACCATGCATTTTTAATCATTATATCGGCACCGTTTTTTGCAAATTGAGCAACCTCTGTCGTTAGGCGAACGTAAGAAGTTGCTATATCCGTTCTTAAGCTTGCTGCTGAGGCTGTTGCATAATTTGAGATACTTGATGCAATGAGCAAAGTTGTATGAAACATAATTAATTTATCCGAAAACGGTGATACTGTTGAATCTGTTACTTCCAAATCCCATGGCATTGGTGAGGGAAGGTCATCATCCGTTAACATAGTGGTAAAGACTTGCACATGTTTTACTGCTATTTCCTTACCTTCTGTACAATAGTTTCGAACTTTTTTCGACTTAGCCACCTGGGCAAGACCTGCCATAAGAGCTTTACCTATGGAGTTCGCTTCAACATTTGCTTCGATATGAGTAATTTCTATAACATTTAAAGGTCTATTGTTGTTGTTTAAATTTAGCATTCCACCTAAATAACTCTTTTTGTCAACAAAGTCAACATGATCGGGAGTTGTCACATAAGGGGGTCTTACAAATAATCCTTTTGATAATAATGCTTCAGCTGTTTTATTGTATAACTCTGTTGAAGTTTGTATCGCTTGACTTAGGAATTGACGGACATCAGCGTGTGCAGCAGTTGCTAAGGCTACACCATAAACAGATAATCCAACTTTAGACATGTTCTTAAGGTAATATAAATAAAACGAATCTGAAAACAAACGTGGAGCATTTGGACTTACATCCTCATCAGTAAATCCAATTGGCAACGGTTGGTTATCGTTTTGTAGTATTTCTTTACTAAAATTAAAATTTTGAACTGATATATTGAGCGCCAATTGTAATACTGACTTTATTTCAGGATCATCAACATTGGCTAAAAAATATTTCAAAATACAAATAGAAAAACTGTTGTTTTGGTAGCTGCTCCAAACTACTGAAATCTCAGAAGATGTTAACCTTAGATTTTTTTCTTGTCGCATTTAGTAATCCTCCATATGAATTGTTATTAAATAATATCCACTCATTTAGGAGAATTATTCAATCTTATTAAAGGCGTAACTTTGCTTATTATAATGTATCGCCTATTATTCATGATGGGGAACGTTCTTTTTATGTGAGATTTATTGTTTAATAAATCTTTTCTACAAGAGGTGGTTCAAAAAGTCGCCAAATGATAAGCGGCACATCTCTTCTTTGGCTTGTTCTTCCGTTACTCAAAACTGCGCCGCCTCGACCTGCTTGCTTCTAATTTGTCAACTTTTGAACACGCTATAATAAAATCTTTTTTCTTTCCTTAGAAATTTTTAATACACATTACTGTAAACAACAAATTGGGTAAATAAGTGATAGAATTAACTAATCGTTAAATAAGTAGGAATTAATAAGTAATGAAAGGGTTGACAGGTGATGGCAAAAGGTGAACAAATACTTCAAGAACAATATGGAACAACAAAGAGAGCAGTCTCATTCTATAAAAATCAAATGCTTCATTATCTAAATGATCAAATGATTGAGTTTATAGCTAATCAGGCTATGGTGTTTATCGCAACAGCTGATTCTAACGGGAACTGTGATTCCTCTTTTAGAGCTGGATTAGTTGGTTTTGTACGAGTTATTGATAATAAGACATTGATATATCCAGAATACAGGGGTAATGGAGTGATGGCAAGTTTAGGAAACATTGTTGAAAACCCTTATATTGGATTAATGTTTATAGATTTTTTTGAGCATTACATTGGATTACACATTAATGGAAAGGCTTCTATTAAAGATGATAAACAATTATCTTCTTTAAAGATAGATGAAAAGATATGGGATGATATAAGAGAAAAAGAACAAGATAGAGCAGAACGCTGGGTAATTATAGAAGTCGATGAAGCTTATATTCACTGTTCGAAACATATTCCAAAGCTAAAAAAGTTGGATAAAACAATATATTGGGGAACGGATGATGAGAAACAAAAGAGCGGGGACTTCTTCAGAGCAAAACATAGTAAAAAAGATTGATGTTTTCTTCAACAATCGAGTAGCAATTATATGCAAGAAGAGCAAGAATTTACAGATTCTCCGAACGAGAAAGCCCACTCCTTTAGCCGTGGGAGTTGTCAGATTAATTTGAACATAATGTTGTAAATAAGGACAATGAATAGGAGTGTAAACGTGACGACAGAAAAATTATTTTATCAAGATCCATACATAAAGTCTTTTTCGGCTCAGATTCTTCAAAGCAGGAAAGATGAACAAGGTCGTTACTATGTTGTATTAGATCAAACGGCCTTTTATCCAACAGGCGGCGGTCAGCCACATGATACAGGGACCATTAATGATGTGCAGGTTTATGATGTCGAGGAAGTAGAGGGAGAAGTTAGACATTTTGTCGATACACCGATTGAGGAGAAAGAATGTGTTGGAGAGATAGACTTGGGACGGCGATTTGATCATATGCAACAGCATGCAGGACAACATATCTTAACGGCGGCATTTGAGGAGATGTATGGCTATAAGACCGTAAGTTTTCATTTAGGAAAAGAAATTTGTGCGATTGATTTGGAAATACCAGCACTTCAAGAAGAGGAAGCCAACAACGTGGAGGATAGGGTCAATGCGATTATTCTTGAAAATCGCCCCATTGAAGCAAGATGGGTAACTGCGAATGAAATCGATAATTTCCCACTAAGAAAAGATTTATCTGTAAAAGAAAACATTCGCCTCGTCATTATTCCTGACTTTGATTACAACGGATGTGGTGGTACTCATCCTAATTCAACGGGACAAGTCAGTTCCGTTAAAATTCTTCATTGGGAGAAGCAAAAGAATAGCATTCGTGTTCATTTCATCTGTGGAAACAGAGTGTTAAAACAGCTACATGAAAAGCATCAAGTTATTCAGCGTTTAAATGCTTTATTAAGTGCCCCTCAGGAAGACTTGGAGGCTGCAACAAATCACGTTAAGGAACAACAGAAAAGTCTTGAAAAAACGGTTAGTGAATTAAAAACGGAACTCATGGAAGAGGAAGCTCATGGGCTGATTGATCAAGCAACAACTATGGAAAACGATCGGCTAGTTAAGAAAGTTTATAAAGAAAGGCCTATGAATGAGCTTCAACAACTGGCAAAACACATAACAAAAAAAGCTGATAGTATAATGGTGCTATTGGTAAGCGAAAAGGATGATAAGCTTCAAGTCGTGTGTGCAAGAAGCCAAGATATCGATATGAACATGAAGGAATTAATTGCGAGCGTGCTGCCTAAGATAAATGGTCGAGGCGGGGGGAATGCCATGATTGCGCAAGGGGGCGGGGATAATATTCTTTCTCCAGAAGCGTTTATAGAGGAAATGATGAGTAAATTGGTGCACGGACAATCGTGTTAAAATCGGAAAATGGGTCAGGAGCTATGTCTCCTTTTTGTATAGTTTAATGGAAATTCGGATTGTTCCGTCAGAATGAATGTATATGATGTATAATAGGAGCAAAGGTAAGCCTTTGCAAAGATAGCTGTTCTTCGATCTGACGAGTGGAGTTAATTCAATGACATGATCAATAACTATTAAACGTGCTAAAAGACAGTAAAAATAAATGAAAGTAATTAGGAGTGAAAACATGGATGAAATGAAGGATATTCGCTGGAAACAAAGATTTGAGAACTTTGAAAAGTCTTTCAAGCTCCTAGAAAAATACTCGGAAGAGCCAATATCAACTGAATTAGAACGAGCAGGTATTATTCAATTCTTTGAGACAACTTTCGAATTGGCTTGGAAGGTGTTAAAGGATTATTTAGAGGCAGAGGGGTATGTTGCTAAGAGTCCTAGAGAATCCATTAAACAAGCGTTTCAAATTGAGATAATTGAAGATGGACATCTTTGGATGGATGCACTATCCAAACGAAATTTAACAACTCATACTTATGATCAAGAACTATCGGAAAAATTAATGAAAGAAATACAAGAACAATTTTTACCTTTACTTAGAAACTTATACGATAAATTATTAGAGGAAAGATAATATGTTTGGCCTAATTAAAAGTGATATACAGTATATAACTAGTGCGTTAGAGAAATTTGATGAAATAAAATGTGGTATTATTTTTGGAAGTCGAGCGATGGGTAATTACAAAAGAGGATCTGATATAGATCTTGCAATAAAAGGGGAAGGAATTAATTCAAAGACTTTATATAAATTATCTGATTTACTAAACGAGGTATATCCTTTGCCGTATTTTTTTGATATTGTCCACTATGAGGCTGTCTCTAATACGAATTTAAAATCTCATATTGACAATGAGGGTAAAATAATTTATAAAGCTAACTCAGTAAACCATAGGTAATATCTTTTTTTTACCACAAATTATTTAACTTCTTTTTAATATGGAAGTAAAAAATAAAATCCTTTTTTACGCATATTCAAACGTATTGGGTCAGACCCCTAAATTCAAAAAAGAGGGATAGTTATGCAAATCATTGAGTTATCAAAAAATATATCAGCTGATTCAACTCCGAATACGTTAATTATTGGTAATTTGGATGGGTTTCATAGAGGGCATCAGCATTTGCTTCAAACTGCTAGAAAACATGCAGAAAGTGCTCAAGAAGTAATAGCAGTTATGGAGTACCCAGTTCTATCTCGAAATCAGGATTCCCAACAGGAAATCACTCCCGATAAAGACAAGTTTCCGCTATTAGAGCAATATGGAGTAAAAAGGTTCTACAGGTTGGCCAAGGATTCCCTGAATACATCAATAGAAGCATTTGTGATCACCTATCTGTCCAATCTGCACGTAAACCAGATCTTCCTAGGAGAAGGATTTACTTTTGATGGTGTGTTTCAAATGGAAGAATTCATAAATGTCTGTAAGCAAAGAAATATCAAAGTAACCGTTGTCCCATCTGTAACAGTCAATGGTGAAGAAATAAGCTGCGAGAAGATCAGGAATTTCATTAAGGACGGTTTGATGGAGTCTGTTCAGACCTTATTGGGACGTCCGTTTACGATTACAGGAACAGTCATACATGGAGAAAAGATGGGTAGAAAATTAGGGTTTCCTACGATCAATCTAGGAGATGTTGATGCCTATGTTGAACCAAAGCCAGGTGTTTATTTTGGTGTTGTTGGACTACATACGCATGCAGGTGAAACGGAATATCGGAACGTTCTTATTAGTGCAGGGTATCGCCCAACTGTAAAAGGTAAAGGATTCCTTGTTGAAGCAAATATCCTTCACTTTTCTGGTGATTTATATGGCCGAACAGTATCGGTTTCCTTTTTGCGGTTTATGAGAGAAGAAATTAATTTTACAGATTTAGATGCACTCATTGAACAAATGAACCAAGATAAGAAAGAAGCAGAAAGGTTAATGGGGCAATAGTACTTAATCCCTGCACATCGACGGAATTAGACACTACAAATGTCCTGTATAAAGCCAGATCTTTTGGATGAAAAGTGAGCCTTATCGCACTTTTTTATTTTTTTTATTTTCAGTATAATTAAAAAATAACAAACGTTAGGAGGAGTATATGTGAAAAAAAGGTTAATTGTCCCAATGATTTTATCATCAACATTACTAGTAGGTTCCTATTCTACTACCGTAGTCAATGCTAAATCACTAGAAAGCAGTCCGCGCACCCAGGTTCAGAAGGAATGGAATCCAAAAGCTAATGTCCCGCTTTTTGTAAAAGAAAAACAAACAGAAAAACGTTCTACTAGTGCATCAGATGCTTTGAGTTACTTAAAAGAGAATAAGGAAAAGGTAGGAATTAAAAATCCTAAAGCCAACTTCAAAGCAAAGGAAATAATCAAAGATAATATAGGAAGTACGCATGTTAGGCTCGCCCAAACGGAAGATGGAGTATCAGTCGAGGGTAGTGAAGTAATTGTCCATTACAATGCAGATAATGAAATCTATTTAGTTAATGGCTACTATAACCAAAGTTTAGAAAGTACAAATGTAAACACTACACCTACTTTGTCTAGTGATGCTGCTGTTGAGACTGCAACTTCTGCAGTAGACGCACCTGCTGAACTTCTTTATGAACCTACTTCTGAACTTGTTATCTATCCATCTAAAAATGAGAACTACCTTGCATATAAAGTAAATGTTAATTTCATGAATGATACTCCTGGAAACTGGTTCGTATATATTGATGCCAATACAGGTGAGGTTATTGATAAACAAAATACTATTATGGATGCAACCGTTGAACAGTACAAGACCCAAAATGGAGTTGGGATTGGTGTATTAGGGGATCAAAGACAATTACATGTAACTAAAACGAAAGAATCAAATGATGGTGCTGAGTTTGCATTAGCTGATTACTCTCATGAAGATCTTGGAGGAATTTTGACATATAGTGGTGAAAATAGCTGGGCATACGGCCTTGATGAAGCAATTCTTTACACAGGAATTGATGCATCGTTTAAAGATGATTATGACCGGGCAGCAGTCGATGCACATTATAATTCAGAAAAAGTTTTTGAGTATTTTAAAAACGAACATAATCGTAATTCCCTTGATGGTAAGGGAATGGCAATTAAGTCAGTTGTACATTTTGGTGAAAACTACAACAACGCCTTCTGGAATGGTAGATATATGACATATGGTGATGGTGACGGGGAGTTTATGAACACTCTTTCCGCTGGTCTTGACGTTGCAGCACATGAAATGACACATGGCGTAACATCGAATAGTGCTAATCTAAATTATAGATTTCAATCGGGAGCTCTTAATGAATCATTCTCCGATGTTTTTGCTGTCTTGGTAGATGATGATAATTGGGAATTAGGGGAAGATATCATGGCTGAAGGAGCACAGGAATCAGGTAGACCTACACTTCGTAGCTTAAGTGATCCAAGTAAATATTCGGTAGGCTCAACATATGCGCCATACGGAGATGGTGAAGGTAAGTACCCTACAAATATGGATGAATATTATGACCTTCCATATGATCTAGACAATGGCGGGGTTCACATTAACTCGTCTATTCCTAACCATGCGGCATATTTAATTGGACAGGAAATCGGTCGTGAAAAACTAGGAGATATTTACTATCGTGCATTAACAGTATATTTAACACCAACTTCAGATTTCAGCGACGCACGTAAGGCAATTGTTCAGTCTGCAGTAGACCTGTATGGTGAGGAAAGTGAAGAAGTAAAAGCTACAGAAAGTGGCTTTGATCAAGTAGGTATTTATGAATAAGGTACTAGACTTAACCATACATTAATGAAACTACGAATTAAGATACTGGGACAGCATGATTTATAAATAGCTGTCCTTTTATCTTTAAGTACGTGTTCAAAAACCCATCTAATGATAAGCGTGAATCTCTTAGCTGGTTTGTTTTTTCGTTATTCAAAAGTGCGCCCACGATCTGCTTGCTTCTAATTTATCAACATTTTGAACACACACTAATAGGGCCTATTTATTATTTCCTTTATATCTTTTATTTCTTTCAAGTCTAAACCTGAAACTTCCGCAATAAGTTCATCCGACAATCCCTTTTTGATCATATTATGAACAACTTTTTCTACACCTTTGGTAATCCCTTTCTCAATCCCTTTTTCAAATTTCGTGGAATTCTTTTTGGAAAGAGGACTGTGGTTCAATATGAATGAGGATTAGTCGATCTTCACCTTTTTGTTTTTACTTTCGCCAGGATATCAATTCTTCGTTTCTCCCCATAAGGATATCAGTAAAAGATCCCCTGCCAATCGCATTTCTGGACATTCCAATTAAATTACATATAGGATGAAGATGGAGCACTTAGGATGGGTTACAAACAAAATTAGAAAGGGTGGATAGGATGAAAATTCTTGTTGTAGGAGCAAATGGTCAAATTGGAAAACATCTTGTTCGATTCATTCAGGAGAGTGAACATGAAGCAAAAGCAATGATTCGTAATCAAGAGCAGGCTTCTTACTTTAAAGAGTTGGGTGCGGAAACAGTTATAGTGGATTTGGAGCGTAGCATAGAAGATATTGCGAAAGCTGCTGAGGGGGTAGACGCAATCGTATTTACTGCAGGATCTGGCCCTCATACTGGTAAGGATAAAACCATTTTAGTCGATTTAGATGGTGCTATAAAAACGATTGAAGCAGCTAAAGTTGCCAGTGTGAAGCGGTTTATAATGATTAGTTCCTTTGATACAAGACGGGAAGCAATATTGAATGCACCTTCTTCGTTTAAGCCATATGTAGCAGCAAAGCATTATGCGGATGAATGGTTGAAGTCTACTGATCTGGATTATACGGTTATCCATCCTGGGGCACTTACAAATGAAAAAGGTACTGGAAAAGTGAATGCGGCGACTGAAGTGGAAAGGGGAGAGGTTCCGCGTGAGGATATCGCAAGTGTTATTTTTAATAGCTTAGTGAATAACGCTACGATTGGCAAGGAATTTCAGGTTGTGTCTGGGAATACCTCGATTAAGGAGGCTTTGAAATCTATTTAAAAGGTAAGGGTCAGACACTTCATAGGGACAAATTGTCTTTATGTGTTGACTGACCCTTTTGTTATCTAATTTAGGAACCTATTTAGTTAGTGTCACTCTACTTACCATTCGTGACATGCGGAGACAGGTGCGTTGTTCTCCTATTCTTGGACGGGGTGCCTTTCCTAGTGTTTCCATCTTTATATGATAGTGATTTAGACGCTAATTTACGTTGATTTAAGAACGTGAATTAGCGTTTTTGGTCGTTAAAAGGTTTATGTCATGTTGTCCGTACTCTAAACATAAGGAAATTCATACCAGTCATAATTCCCCCTGCCTTATACATATGAATGTAGTTGATGGGTACTGAAGTTCGTGATGATACGTATAACAAGGACAGGGGGAGAGACATTGGTCTATTTACCACAACATTTGTTAACAAAAGAATATCGTTGGGAAATGGTTAACAGTTTTTTATACAATGAATTTATACAATTACAATTTATTAGTAACCTTATAGATAGACATCAGATGCTAGAGATTCAATAGGAACAATCTTCTATTTTACAATTCCTTCTAAGATCCTATTCATTGCAAATACCGAACATTGATACAGCTTCCATTCAAATTCCAAGTAATCGAGTTGATTGCTAGGGTAAAATTTGATTTTTGTACCAATCGCCATTTTTCAAAAATAGGAGATATTTTCTTTGCGCAATTCGGTGATCAGTTACCAATGACAGGATTAAGACCACAACCAAGAGGGTATCGAATTGTTCGAGTAAATCCTGAAACCGGTCAAATTCGTGATTTACTTGTGAATAAAACACCAGGCAAGAAGGGTGGATCAGAGCAGCCAATAGCACCGCGGTTTTCACCAGATGGGAAGGAACTCTATATTGTTGATTTTGGAGTGATGGAAGTCGCAAAAGGCGTTATTTATCCATATGCAGAAACAGGAGCAGTATAGGAAGGTTCATAGAAAAAAATAAATCGGTGAAAGGAGTGTTCATGATGTTTTTTCCGTTTACAATTGACACGACGAGAGTTGATGCTATTGATCCACATATCTTAACGGTGTATGTTTCTCAAATCCATTTTCCGAGCAGGGACATTCCTTGGAGACCCTCAGCTGTAGTCCTAGTGCCATCGGAAACCTATCATTTTGGTTATATTGGATCCAGTATTGTCCATTTTCCGATCAACGCATCTTTTTTGTTTACAAGACAAGATACTTTGTTGCCCATTACATTACAGGAGATTATTCGTTTAGAGCCAACAGGGGAAAATGTACCTGCTCAAGTCATTCTATTAGGACCAATCAGCCAGAAAGTAGAGATAGAATTACAAAGGTATGGGATTTCTACGATGCGGATTGGATCAAGTGACATTTTTCAAACGGCAGCACAAGCGGCATACTTTCGATTAGTCACGATCCCCCCCAAAGCAAATATTGGAAAACACCATATCATAGTTGCCTCAGCAGAAGATGGTGCAGAAGCATTGCCTGCTCCATACTACTCTGCACATCAGGGTGTTCCGATTATTTTTGTCTATAAAAATTCTATTCCTGAAGCTAGTAGATGGGTTATGGAACAATTTCCTGATCGTACCTTCACGATATTTGGATCAGAAAAGACGATCAGTCGATCAGTAGAAAACAAAATGAAGCTGATTGTATCAGATGTTGATCGGATGGAGGGAGATAACCCTTTTGAAATTAGTGTCAATCTTGCAAACAGACAATCTACTGAAAAGATACTTGGTTGGGATCGTAATAAACAGGGGATTGGAAATGCCTTTTCTTTTGGAACGATTCATTCATGGCAAAAAGCTCTAAGTGGAATATTATTTGCCCATATTGGTAAGCACACCCCACTACTTTTGATTGAACCACATAAAATACCAACAGTCGTCGGAGAATATTTGTTAACATTAAATCCTATAAAACCAAGACCACCTGCCCCTCCCTTTATGCATGGAATTATATTGGGGGGGCATAAAGATATTATGTATGATACACAGGTGAAATTAGAAGAGCATCTGATTCTTAGGGCATTAGATTAATAAGAGAGGTGTGCGGATATTTCAATATCATGTGTCAAATTTTAAACTAAAAAAAGAACTGAATGGAAAATATCCAATCAGTTCTTTCCTTTTGTACTTGTAAACAGTATAAATTTTCATCGGGTTGACTTATAAGTGCGTGTTCAAAAAGTCGCCATAGAAGTAAGCAGGTCGAGGCGGCGTAGTTTTGAATAGCGCAGCGAAAGCTTGTTGCTTCGAAAGCATTACCTCGCACGAAGAAAAAGTGTTCTTCTTTTTCTAAGGATATGCTTTTAATACGTGAGCAACAGGGATGCTTCTCGAATAAACTCGCACGCAGGAAAAGCGGGTTTATTTTCCAAGGAACGGAAAAACAAGCCATTTAAGGAATACAGGCTAAGACCGCCACGTCCTGTGGCAACACCTGCATGACCCACATCGTGTGGGTCTGAGATGCGCAGCTTATCATTTGGTGACTTTTTGAATATCCTCTATAAGAAAAAATGTTCGTACTTTACTAATTATTCTAAATGAAGTTCCATAAAGTAGTTACAAACCTTCTGAATTAGAATACCCTAATGAAAATCATCTGACCTTGCATTTTTTAACAGCAAAGTGATTGTCAAATGAATGTTTTGTGTGTGTTGGAACAAAATAAATATGGTAACTTATGTTTATTTAATATTATTATGGGTATTTCTTTTTATGGTGGTTAATTAAGAACACATTTTGATGTAGCGCATTCACTGTTAAATTCACGGATGGGGTCAGACCTTTGACTTGTATCTTCCTTTTTTAACACGCACTTAAAGTATATATTTCTTTAATAAATCCACATTATTAACTATGGCTTTACATAACTTATTAATAGAAACTTCCTCAGCCTTAACGGAAAGAATACCTAGAATGGCATTGATCATATTAGTGTCATTTATGTTTTCGATGTAAAATTCCCACGTCTCTTTACGGATATAGAAAAAGCGATTTAATTGAATAAGTTTTTGTATTTTTTCATAATCTGTGTATTCCTGGAATTGATGTAATAAGTCATCATTATTTTTAATAAATTTAGTAACAAAGTCTTTTAAATGGCTGATACCATGCTCAAGAGTCGGATGTATGGTATCTCCTTTTTTCCAAAGGATTAGATTGTTAAGGTCACTAATAGTATTTTCCGAGGGTTCATTGATTTCTCTACTCACTTCCCCCTTCAGTCTTGAAAAAAGCTGACTAAAGGAATCATCATCACTGTCATCGTTATCTTGTTCATTTACTAACATAGGTTCTATTTCAACTTTGTGTCCCAATTTGGAGTGCAGAATATTTCCAACATCCTCATAGGACAATTCAGATTTCATTTTTTCTTGTAAACCAGCCGCTATTAACATGGTTTTTCCAAACTGTGAATAAACTGTCTCAGGAACATCGCTATGTGTCTCATTATATGTTAGAGGTATTTCACCATCCGCATAACTACCTTTCTCATCAGACCACCTCATCGATAAAACAGTCTCAGCAAAGTCCTTCGCATCAAAACAACAACCGTTTAAATTCAGCACACAAATTTCACAGGCTTTTTCGATACTGAACCCAAGATTAAAAAAGCCTCTTAGTGTGTTGTGGAATCCCATCATATTGACATCATATTGCCTAAAAAGATCAGTATAATACGCATTGATCACATCTTGACTAAATTTTTCTCTTACTAAATTGCCCAAAGTAAAATCTTTTTTATGCATCGTTAATGACATAAAAGATCTTAGTGCAGTTCGGTCATCCTGGACAATATCTATGATTCTTTGGAGAAATTTTTCATTATTTGTTCGTTCCGTTAATTGAATCGGTTTTTTAAGAATCGTATTAGCCCAGTCAATTGCCTTTTTCATCTGGCCGATTGATACATCTCCTCGAACAACCGCGTGTTTTGGAAATCTGCTTTCTACAAGACATGCTATTGCAAGTATGTAGATATGATAGGGAAATCCCTGTGTTTTACCATCAAACACGTTTGCAGTACCAACTGGAATATGATGATTTTTCTCATCATAAAATACTTCTAAATTAATCAATTCAGCTAAAATATCATCGCTGCCATCTTTTACGGTAATATCTTTACGGTAGGCTTCAATATTCCTAAATAGCCCAAATGATTCTGCAGAAAGCATAGTCTCGTAATCTCCGAAAACATGCCATCCTAAGTAGAAGTCTTTATATCCAAATTCCATCTCCTCTTCTGTCGGCCGATGAACATATTTCCAAGGAACCCTATAAGTTTCGTAGTCAACAGTACTATCCATGAACGGGTAAGCTTTTATTAATTCTAGGGATTCCTCGTAAACACTTTCCCATTCCTCTTTACCAATTTTATTTGGTAAAATATCCATTAAAACATAAACGCCCATTTTCTTCTCCTTCCCTGCACGATAAATAGACTACTAAGATAATAGTTTTAGAGCTTTGTCATTTCTGTGCACGGTTTTTATATAAAGGCGAGGAAAATTAAATTACTTCGCCTTTTAAAAAGGTTGATGATTAAAGGTAAGTTCGTTTTAGTGACATGTATTTCTCGTAGGGGGTTACAATCATGATGATTGTTTATTATTCAAAGAAGTAGGAACCACTTTCAAGGTGTAGCATCTAATTAGTAGTAAAATTAATGTGAGGACTGACGGAGGTGGTTTCTAGAATAGTATAGCATAAGCTCAAGGCTGAGCCTCTCAGGCAGGCAGTGTCCCCCTGAGGGCCATATGATATTTTGTAACCATGTATTTCTTATAGGAAGTTGACTAGTATTATAGAAGTTATTACTGTCTTTTAGGTAGAGATCAAACTACATAAATAAGATTTGTACTTGAGATCAGAAAGGTGCGGTTTAACGTGTTTATTGTTTCGCACTGTCATCACTTTTAACTTTTAGGATTTTATCCATTGCTAGACCAGTGGATTCCACAACATCCTCCAATTTCATTCCTCTTGCTAAAAGTTGGCGGGCAATATCCTCTTTAGCCTTTTGCTCTGACTCTTTAGCCTTTTGCTCTGACTCTTTAGCCTTTTGCTCTGACTCTTTAGCCTTTTGCTCTGACTCTTTAGCCTTTTGCTCTGACTCTTTAATCTTTTGTTCTGATTCTTTAGTTTTTTGTTCTGACTCTTTAATCTTTTGTTCTGATTCTTTAGTTTTTTGTTCTGCCTCATTTATTTGTTGTTTCGCCTTTTTCATGGTTTGTTTAGCTTCGGTTGTCATTCGTTCAGCTTCTTTTCTCATTTCCGCAGCTTCCTGTCTTATGAGCTCATTTTCACGTTTAAAAGCCTCTTCATCCATAATTCGTTTTAAACGTGACTCATAAGCCAGATATTCTTCTTCCGTCATACTTAATTCTTCCCAGTTTTTAAAGGCATCACGTAGAGATTCATCTTTCATTGAGATTTCCTCCAATTCCCGATAAATATCGTCATAAATCTTATCATTTCGGTGGTCCACCATACCTAACATTAAAAGCCATCTTGCTAGTACGTTATTCCATGGGTCTAGTTTATCATCTTTCCAATCTTTTATTAATTTTGACATTTCAATAAAATGAAATTCCATTACATTCGTTAATTTAAATCGTTCTTCATCCTCATACAAATGATAGGTTGTATGAAAACGCTCCGTTTGATCAAACAAACTAAAATTGAGGATGTTAATGGCGATAACTGGCCGTAGCTGTTTATAGGGCATTTTCTTTCCTAATAGTCTTCTATATGTACCAGCCCAATAGTAGATCGAACGTTTAATCATATCATATTTGTTCGTAAATTGAATTTCTACATCAATCCTCTCATCTTCATCGGTTACTACTAATAAATCTAATCTAGATTGTTTATCATCGACATATTCTCCGCCAGCTTCTGTGTTTGTAAATGATATATCTTTAATACGATTCCGGCCTGTTGTCTGTAAAATTGCGTTCAAAAAAACAACAGTAATATCTTTGTTCTTTTCGTTTCCAAAGAGCTGTTTGAAGGCATAATCTACTTTTAGATCCATTAACCGATCAAGTGGTATTCGTTTAAGTAATTTTGTTCTATTGTTTCCAGTTGCTTTGGAGTAATCGTTACTTTGGTCTTCTTTTACGTAGTGAAGTGAGTATACTGGAGATGCTTCTTTAGCAAATGTGGTTTGTACCATTATAACACATCCTTTTTTATATGTGAGGACTGACAGAGGTAAGTATCTAAAAATAGTATAGCATATATTCGCGCAACAAACAAGTGTTCTGATAAAAATGAAACATAAAAGGGCCTGACCTTTTGGGTTGTGAATGATCCTAGGTAATGTTGATGAATTCCTACCAAACCCTACTTAGGATTGTACTCAAATGAGGTTGGGTTTGGGTAATGCGGCTATTTTCATGCAGTTGCCAAAATCACACATCCTGCAAAACAGGGATATTATGAGAGGAATTTAGGTGAAAGTCCCAGGAAAGTGGAATAAAAGCCTCAAGAAAGATTAAACTTCTTTTCCAACCGATCAAACCGTATATCAACACGTTCAAAACCAGTATCCATCCGATCTTCCAGTACTGTTTTCAAGTTATCCATCCGATCTTCCAGTACTGTTTTCAAGTTATCCATGCGATTTTCCAATTCTGTTTTCATGTTATCCATTTTACCATCAATATGTTCTGAATGAAGTTTCAACGCATGTAAAATTTGCTTTAATTCAGACTGCTCCATTTATTTCACCTCCTTATTATCCATATTATAAATGGTATTTATATTTTTGGAAAGGATAGCTGTTAAGTCTAACTTGTCGTAATACACGAGTTTTATTAATAATTTCACATTAAAAAAAGCTTTTTTGTGGTAGCTTATGTTTATTTAATATTATTATGGGTATTTCTTTTTAAGGGGGTTAATTAAGAACACATTTTTATAAATAGCGCATTCTCTGTTAAATTTGTCAACTTTTTGAACAAGCACTTATATTAAAAAACACAAATTTACAAAAAAAGGAAGGTAATAAGACAAAATGAAAACAATAGTAAAATGGACAGATCAGATGGCTTTCTCGGGTTTGACTCCATCTGGACATGAAATAAAAATAGATGCAGCAGAATCAGTTGGAGGCCAGAATAGTGGCGCAAGGCCCACAGAATTACTTATGCAGGCGGTTGCCGGCTGTACAGGGATTGATATTATTTCGATTTTGAAAAAAATGCGTTTAGAACCTGTTTCATTTCATATGGAATTGGAAGAAGAAAGAGCTGAAGATCATCCTAAACGATTTACAAACATAAATATTCATTATGCTTTAGAAGGTGAACTACCAGAAGACAAAGTTATTCGAGCAATTAAATTGTCAAAAGATAAATATTGTTCGGTATCTCATACATTGAATGCAACGATTGAAGTAAGTTACTCTATAAATGGTTCAAAAGGAGAAAAGACAATTTAGTCCTATTAAAATATTGTGGTGAAAGCTTGTTAGAAGCGAGCAGATGGGAATGGACGGTGCGCTTGACTGGTTTTTGGCCTCGAAAGTGTCTTCATAGCCCAGATGAGGACGCGCTTGACTGGTTTTTGGCCTCGAAAGTGTCTTCATAGCCCAGATGAGGACGCGCTTGACTGGTTTTCGGCTCCGAAAGTGTCTTCATAGCCCAGATGAGGACGCGCTTGACTGGTTTTCGGCTCCGAAAGTGTCTTCATAGCCCAGATGAGGACGCGCTTGACTGGTTTTTGGCCTCGAAAGTGTCTTCATAGCCCAGATGAGGACGCGCTTGACTGGTTTTTGGCCTCGAAAGTGTCTTCATAGCCCAGATGAGGACGCGCTTGACTGGTTTTGGCCTCGAAAGTGTCTTCATAGCCCAGATGAGGACGCGCTTGACTGGTTTTTGGCCTCGAAAGTGTCTTCATAGCCCAGATGAGGACGCGTTTATCAGGTTTTTGGCCCCGAAAGCGTCCTAATAGCCCAGATGAGGACGCGTTTGCCAGATTTTAAGCACCGAAAGTGTCTTCAAAACCCTGATGCGCAGCTTATCATTTGGCACTTTTTAAACAACCTCTTAAATTAATTTTTTTAAAAACACATAAAATTCACCTAATAGCTAAAGTTAATAAAAATTACTTTTCGGTGGTGGATTTTATGCTTAATCAAGTTTTGCTTTGGATTGGTCTCATTGCTCCATGGTTTACTTTGTTTTTTATGAAAACAGACAGTATAAAGCGTTATATGCCAGTCTCCGTCTTTGTCTCGCTATTACTAACCATTATTTATGAAATCGCTTATACCTTTGAATGGTGGACATTGAAAGTGTACATTGTGCCATGGGGTTTTATAACGAATGTAACGTTTGTATACGGTATTTTTTTAATTGGGACTATTTGGATATTTCATTTTACTTATCGTAATTTTAAGGTTTATCTGATAACCAATAGCATTGTTGATGCAATATTCGCTTTTGGTTTTCTTCAATTAACAGAGTGGTTGGGAGTAGATGAGTTTGTGAATTTGCCATTATGGGGTGCATATTTAATCATGCTTTCACTTGCCTTTATCATCTACTTTTACCAACGTTGGCAGGAAGGTATTTTTAGGACTAACTAACGCTAGGATTAAAAAATCATTGCTCCAATGCCCAAACATGATCGAAAACCATGCGAACGGGTACTCATCAGAGCGATAGATGACCAAAAAGGAGGCCAGAACCAGTAAAGAAAACCGGCCTTATCTAGGACTATGTTAATGAAATGTTATATTTATCAATTAAATCTTTAAACGCAGGTCTCTCGTTTCCGTCTCGGCCTACAACGTGAGTAGCGGTTACGAATGAGTTCAAAACAGCTTCTTCGGTAGCTTCTCCAACTGCTCGAAATGCTAAATCCATATCTTCCTCATGGAGCATGGAAACGGATAGACATTGATTCGGCTTATCATGAGGGATTTTTGTAGCCGTTGAAAAGCCAATGGCAATTTCACCACTACCATTTGTCATTATGGAACCAGTACGGGATAAACCAGTTACCGTCCGTTTTAAAATGCGGTTTAGCTGTCGCTCTGAAACGGGAAGGTCTGTTGCAACGATCATCATAATAGAGCCTTTATCTTTTGCTTCATCTGTTTCGAGGATCGCGTCTTTTACCTCATGTCCGACAGCCTTTCCATTGATATTTAGGTCACTTAAGATCCCGAAATTTGACAGTACTAAAACCCCCATCGTATATGTGCCATGTTCCATCTTCAAGCGTCTGGATGCGGTGCCAATTCCACCTTTTAATGAATAGCAAAGCATTCCTGTACCTGCCCCAATCGTTCCTTCTTTACATTCAATTGAAGTATTTTTGAGCGCTCGCAGAACATGTTCCTTTTTTATATGGTTCCCTCTTATGTCGTTTAGTAGCATGTCATTACATTCGCCTACAATTGGATTAACGGTGCCAGTTGTTATGCCAATCTCAGGATTATGTTCTAACATGTAGCCAATCAATGCATCCGCAGCTATTCCGACACTTAACGTATTTGTTAAAATTATTGGAGTCTCTAATGTGCCTAATTCTTGCATTTGAATGGTTCCGATTGTTTTTCCGAATCCATTAATGACGTGGCTTGAAGCAATTAGTTTTTCTTTGAATAAATTTCCTTGATGAGGTAGGATGGCTGTTACACCTGTCTGGATCCCTTTCTCTTTGTCGCTAAGTGTCACATGCCCCACCGTAACGCCTTCTACATCTGTTATAGCGTTGTATTGTCCCGTATCTAATCGTCCAATTTTCACTCCATAATCTCTGATTCGTTTTTGAATATCCATAAAAACACCTTTCTTCCTCGATTATTTCATCAGTGAATTGAATTGTATCTTACATTGTACCACTGAAAGTCGAAAATGGGGTTTATAAAAAAGGTAGTTTTCGGCTGGTGTAAAACAGTACTAAGTTGTAGGGAATCTCATTCTCTAGACCGTGTTTTATTCGGACTGCTTTCGTGTAAAATTTTGATAGTTCTTATTCAAAGTTTGTGTTACAATCCCGATCTAGTGTGAACTTACTTATGTACGATTATTAAAACTCACAAGAAACTTGTTATAACAGCACAAAGGAGGGGAGCTTTTGAGCCGATTTAGAGACTATCACATGAATATAAAAATAAGGATCGTCCAGATTTTCTTTTCTGATTTGGTTGCTGGGGCCATTTTTCCATTTATGGCTATCTATTTTTCGGAATATTATGGATCAAAATTAACAGGAATCCTATTGCTTGTTAACGTTATCATTGGGCTTGTCGTCGGACTATATGGTGGGTATTATGCAGACAGAACGGGCAGAAAGAAATTAATGGTTATTGCTGGGATTATACGAATGGTTGCTTTTATTATTATGGCACTTGCTAATTCACCGATACTCACTTCTCCAGGATTAACCTTTTTAATGGCATTGTTAGTAGGTGTATCACTTGGTTTAGACGGGCCAGCAGCAGATGCAATGGTGATCGATATCACCAAGCCGTCAGAACGTAAAGGAGTATATTCCTTGATCTATTGGAGCTTTAATTTAGCTTTTGCAGTTGGAGGCATTATAGGTGCCTTGACATTTGAAAACTACCTATTTGAACTGTTACTTATACTTTCATTTACTAGTTTTCTAGCAAATATTTTAGTAATCATTTTCATCGAAGAAACATTAATGAAAAAAGAAACGATGAAACAAAAAAGCGTGATTTTCAACATGTTAAAAAGTTACAAAGAAGTTGCGGGGGACAAACTATTTATTTATTTTGTACTGGCGGGATTGTTCATTCAATCGATTGAAAATCAAATGGAAAATTATATCGGGATTCGATTAAACCAAGAAATGCCAACACAATCTCTTTTCTTTTTTGACGTATCAGGTGTAGAGATGTTAGGTTTTTTGAAATCTGAAAACACCATTATTGTTGTTCTGCTAACCGTATTAATCACACGGTGGGTATCCAAACTAAAGGAAGAACGTGCTTTTCTATCATCCATTTTTGTGTTTACCATCGGTTATGTAGCGATTAGCTATGTGAATAATGTGTGGTTATTATTTATTTTTATGGCAATCGCCACTGTTGGAGAGTTAATGAGAGTACCTATACAACAGGACTTTTTGGCAAGTATTCCAACGGATGATAAAAGAAGTTCCTATATGGCTGTCTACGGCATGGTTTTTTACGGATCGATGATGTTAAGCTCCATTTTTGTCTCACTAGGAGCTATATTTAATAATGAGACAATGTCAGTTCTTATACTAATTTCTGGTATGATCGGCATGATTATGATCAAAAGGATATTACCCGATTTGAAAAAAAGAAGGCAGTTACAATCATAATAATTACAGCTTGAAGCCAATGTTACGGCATACGATTTTAAAATCGGTAATATTTTCAAGGGAATCTACAAATACTAATCATATTGTACTAAGTCTTAAGGAGGTATTTGTAGTGGATAAACATACATCAAAAGATGAGGGTATCGGTTTAAAGAAAATGAAGGAACACCAGCAAAATAGAAAATTAGTTTCATCAGAGTTAGGCGATTTATTTGCTAATTATCTAGGTGATTCCTTATATGCGTGTGTGTTTGAACACCACCTTCAAGTCGTCGAGGATGATGAAGTCAAGGATTTTATACAGCTCGCTTTAGATAAATCCAAAAAACATATTCGAATCATAGCGGAAATATATAAAAAAGAAGGTATACCAGTACCAGAAGGGTTCGGAGAGCAGGACATTAGAAAAGATGCGCCACGCCTTTTTGGTGATTTATTTATGGTTTTTTATATTACCGAAATGGCAAGAGCTGGTTTAGTAACATATGGGAGCGCATTTTCCACTTCTTATCGGCAGGATATTGTTGATTATTTCAAAAGCCGGATTAATGAGACAATTGAAATCTATATAAAGGGTAGTGAGCTATTACTTTCGAAAGGAGTAGATATTTCCTCGCCGACTATTCCTTACCCAAAGAAGGTGGATTTCGTTGATAAAGATTCATTCGTATCATTAATTGCAGGGAAATCTAGGCCATTAACAGCACTTGAGATCAAACACTTACAAATAAATATCAACACGAATACACTTGGAAAAGCAATGATGTTAGCTTTTAGTCAAGTTGCTTCCTCTGAGAAAGTTAAAAAATACTTTAAAGAAGGAGTAAAAGTAGCAACCAATCAAATGGAGCAGTTAAGTACTTATTTAATGAAAGATAATTTACCGGTTCCACAAGCGGTGGATGAACATGTTACGGATTCTACAATCGCACCATTTTCTGACAAGCTTATGCTATACCATACATCTCTTGCCAATGCGATCGGTATCCAAAATTATGGGATGGCCATTTCTAAAATGATGCGTCACGATATACATGCACAGATGGCTCTTCTTTCTGCACAAATAGCGAAATACGCAAACGAAGGTCTGTATATTACGATAAATCGAGGCTGGTTAGAGGAACCTCCAACAGCAGCAGATCGAGAAGAACTTGCCAAATAACCTTCTGAAAATGATCATTCGACATGAGGACAACAGTGGAACGGAATAGTGGTGTTTCAAGCTGAAATAAAATGAACCAATAAGGGGAATGATTACCCTAATGGAATGGAACAGGGAGTATAGTAATGCATCATAGAAGGGCGGCCTCCACTAAAGAACCGCCTTTCTATGATACCAAATTGATAGCTTAATCCAATTTCATCTACATCTGCTTCAGACCTCAACATAAAACGTGATGTTCATTATGCAGCTTTTTGCATTCTAAATTGACTTTTTGAAAGAATGGTGCGCTCCATTCGATGAGCGAAGATACCTGCTAGTACAGCTAAAATGATATCTTTAGGTAGAGGAACCATCATCCATGCCCATGCAAGCTGGTACGAAAAACCTTCTGGAGCACCACCAAACCACCATATATAGGCGCCGTACATCCAGTTGGTTCCGACTACATAATTGATGACGAGTCCAATAATGGATGCTGTAATATACATGGGAAGGCCTCGGTTTACTTCTACCATTTTTCCAATTACGTAAGCTAGAATAATAAAAGATAAAATAAATCCAAAGGTTGGGGATAATGCGATCGATGCTCCGCCCTTAAACTGAGCAAATATAGGTGCACCAGCCAAACCAAGTACCATATAGACAAACATGGAGAAGGCTCCCAACCTACTTCCTAATACAAGCCCAGCTAATATCGCAAAAAACGTTTGGAGCGTAATTGGAACTCCACCAACAACCATAAAAGGTGCAATGGAAGTAATGTTTGCACCTACAGTCATTAAAGCAACGAATAGGCCACCCATTGTTAAGTCAAGGGCAGACCATTTTTTCTTATTCATTCTGTGTTCCTCCCTCATAATCTCTTGTAACTATTAAAATAGCAGAGTGGGTCGTCTATTGTCAACTAGTACATTTAATGGTTAACAATTAAGTTTGAAAACAATGGACCCTATTTCAATCGGGATGGGTAATATGCCTAATTGTTCATTTTCTATTTAACTAAAAAATTTCAAAAAATAGTTCACTTTTTGTCTAAGTGTGGTATATTTTATATAAGTATATTTGCAGTGGGGACAAGGGTTAAGTTGTTCGCATTTGTAAAAGGCAAATCTATTGAAAAGTAGAGACGCAAAGCCTCAGACCTAAGGTGTTTTACTAAGGTGGCTGGGCCGCTGAAGAATGTAGATTGACTTTTATACATAAGTTCATTCTAATTCTTCCACAAAATAAAAAATGTTTTGGGAGGTTTTTTAATGTCGAAAAGCACGATGACCCGTAATCCGTTCTACAATGTCCTTTTAATTGTTGTTGTAGCTGCATTTTTTCTGTTCGCATTTGGACTTGGTCAAGCAAATGCGGAATCTGACGGAAGTGTAGAAGACCAAGTTGTCACAGACGATGGAACTACAGAAGTAGATGACTCCATAGCGGATGATGACCAAGTTTCAGATGAACAATCAAAAGATGATTTAAATGAACAACCGTCTTCATTACCAGGTGATTTCTTTTATTTTTTTAAGAAGTTAAAAGAAAATATTCAATTGGCTCTAACGTTTGATGAGGTAAAGGATGCAGCTTTGTTAGCTGAATTTGCGGATGAACGTATTAGAGAAGCAGAAGCTTTACTTGCAAACGGAGAAGATGAGCTTGCTGAGGAAACGCTTGAAAGAGCGATTAAGCAGCAAGAAGATGCGCTTGAGCGTTACGAAGCAGGAGATACAAAAGAATCTTTAGAAAATGATGGGGAAGCTGTATCGGATGAAACGTCGGATGACACTTTGGATCAAGTAAGAGCAGCTTTAGAAGCTAAATTTTCAGATAATATGGCATCATTGACCAGAGCCTTAGAGCAGGTGACAAATCCAGTTGCCAAAGAAGCTCTATCAAAGAATATAGTGAAGGCGCAGGAAAAATTGGCAAAGAAGATAGAAGAGAGATTTGTTAAGATAGAACAGAAAAAACAAGAAGCCGAAGAAAAACTAGCTGCTGGAGAAATCGATCAAGAGGAATATGATGAGGAAATTGCCGAGTTAGAGGAAGAACTAGTAGAAGAAACAGAAGAGTTAGAGGAAGAAAAGAATGGGTTAGCTGTCGCTTCAAGCAAGGCAAATAGACAAGGAAAAGTTCAAAGCCGAGCAGTGCCAAATATGGATGACGACTCTGATGAAGATGCGGATGATGATTCTGGTGAAGATGAAGACAATAGTGTAGATGTTGAAGATGAGGATCGTCAAGAAGAGGCAACATCCAAAGCTAACAAAAAGCAAGTAGAGGCAGAAGAAAAAGCGCTAGAAAAACAAGAAAAAGCTCGTGAAAAAGCTCGTGAAAAAGCAAAAGAACAACAAGAAGAACTAGATGAGAAAAAGGCAGAAGAAGCAAAGAAGCAAGCGGTCGCTCGTAGGAAGGGCGATGATGATAAAAAGCAAGATCAAAATGAAAGTGAAGATGAAGAAATAGAAGCCCAAGATGATCAAGAGGATGGTGACTCTGAATCAGACGAGGGTCAAGATGACGAAAGTGAAGACGAAGAAAATGAGGAGTAATACGAAAGAAAGAGCTTGGGTTTCAAGCTCTTTTTGTTTTGCACTTTAAGAAAGTATAAAGTTTTGAAGGATTAAAGTATAAGAAAAACTTCGGTACTTGCTATAAGACGAGGCGAGTGCCGAGTTTTTCTAAAAATAGAAAGGACCTTTGTACACGAACTTAACCAATTGAAGTATTACTCCATCGAGAAATAACACATATCAGTTAAAGTAAAGCATATACATCTGAAAGTTGTGACAACAGCAGAGTGTTGCTAATCCCAAAACAAAATAGTAGGAAAAAAAGGGGAGATACTGATAGGATAATACTATTATCAGAGGATGTTCAAGAAGTCACTAAATGAGGTTGTTCAAAAAGTCGCCAAATGATAAGCGGCGCATCTCTTCGTTGGCTTGTTTTTCCGTTACTCACGTATTAAAAGCATACGTTCCGTTACTCAAAACTACGCCGCCTCGACCTGCTTGCTTCTAATTTGCCGACTTTTTGAACACACACTAAATGAGGTTTTGAACATGCACTTTAATAGAATCATAAGGTGGGACAGTTATGAATCGAGTGCTTTATGCAGCTCTTGTCGTGTTAACCACAGCGTTAATGGGTTCTTCGTTTGCGATTGGGAAAATAGGTTTGGCCTATGTGTCACCCCTTTTATTGGTTGCATTTCGATTTACTATAGCTGGTGTGCTTATGGCAAGTATTGTATGGCTTTTGAAAAGAGAACATCCAAAAACAATGCGTCATTGGTTACAAATAGGGATTATCGGTTTGTTTCAAACTTCAGGCGTTATGGGCAGTATTTTTGTTAGCCTACGGACGATCACTGCTGGCGAATCGTCTATCTTAACGTTTATGAATCCATTATTAGTCGTTATTTTCGGCACTGTTTTTTTACAATTACGCTACAAAATCCATCAATGGGCTGGTGTTTTACTCGGATTTATTGGTGTCTTTATTACCTTTGGAGCACAGATAAATTTTAAAGTTGGCACCATTTTAGGATTTCTTTCTGCTGTGTCGTGGGCAATTGGAACCTTATTAATAAAAACGTGGGGACAAACATTTGATACTTGGGTATTAACCGCATATCAGATGCTTTTTGGGGGTCTTATACTTTTTGGGAGCAGTTTTTTATTAGAAGATCCGTTTTTTAATGTGACTCTACCTTCGCTTTCCATTTTAATGTGGCTCGCCATTATGGCATCCATTGTCCAATTTGCAGGGTGGTTTTATCTCCTCCAAATTGGGGATCCAGGTAAAACAAGTGCTTTCTTGTTTTTGGCCCCTTTTTTTGGTGTGCTTTCAGGGTGGATCATGTTAGGTGAAAGCATACAATGGTATGTGATGTTAGGCGGCGTATTTATCTTTAGTGGTATTTTTCTTGTGAATTGGACCAGTAAAAAAATGAGGGCTCGTCAAAGAAGCGAACAGCAGTAGTAAGGCCGTTTCATTACTACAAATACTAAGCCCGATATAAATCAAAACAACAACTGTTCCCAAAGTGTAGGAGAACAGTTGTTGTAGCCATTATTGGACTTGGAAAATTGAAGCGTCTTGTTCGATTTTTGCATCCTGTTCATATGCTTTTTGTAAAGAAATAGTTTTTGTTCCTGGTTTTCCATCCTGCACTTGTTTATGATCAATCGAAATAATTGGCATCACTTCAGCATTACTACTTGTTAAAAATACCTCATCAGCTGTTTGTAAATCTTCCAGTGTAAAAGCCTCTTCAATAAGAGGAATGTTTAGATTCTGAGCAAGTGTTTTTACTTTAGATCTTACACAACCGTGTAAAATGTTGTTCGTTTCTGGATGCGTGTAAATTTTTCCGTCTTTTACAATATAGACATTAGAAGAACTACACTCTGTTACTTTTTCTTTCCGATGTAGGATTGCCTCGAAACAGTTTTGTTCCTTTGCTTCCTGTTTAGCGAGAATATTTGGAAGTAAGTTCAAGCTTTTAATGTAACAATTTTGCCATCGTTCGTCCTCCTGCGTAATAACGGATACACCATTTTTTAACTCTGTCAAAGGTCGAGGCAGGTCTTGAACATATGCATAAAAATTAGGTTCTGTATCAGGGAAGACGTGATCTCGGGCAGCTGATCCTCTCGTGATTTGGAGATATACCTTTGCATCACCCTTCACATCATTTATCTCTAACAGCTCCGCTAGCTTATGATAAACCTGCTCTTTGTTATAGGGAACGGTTAATTTAATTGCTGCAGCAGAGCGGAAGAGCCTCTCTACATGCTCTGTCAGCAAATAGTAATCCCCATGGTAAATTCGAATTACTTCATAAATACCATCCCCAAACTGTAATCCTCTTTCTTCGTAGGGATAGGTTAACAGATCTTTGTCTACAAAACCGTGTTGCGTTAGTATTTTTCGATGCACTGTCACAACAATACTCCTCCTTATCACTGTCCATATTCTATCTCAAAATATGTGCTTTATTATATCAGAATATTCAGGTTCATCATATGTATTTTTGTAAAAAAGGTTGCTGTTATTTAATTGGGACTCGAATCAAACATTTTTATTTTTAAAAAACGACAAAAAATGATAATTTGGTATTGCTTCTATTTTACTAGGTTGTTATAATAATAAACATCGTCATCAACGAACAAAAGAAACTTCCACTGAATAATCTAGAAGATGCAGGAACAGGAACTTATAATGAGCGTTCACCAATGTTTGCTATATAAATGTGCGGGTGTAGTTTAGTGACGAGCAAAGCATCCACCGAATCATCTACGAGTTGTTCCGAAGCATATACATCCCTGAATAATCTAGAAGATGCAGGAACAGGAATTTATAATGAGCGTTCACCAATGTTTGCTATATAAATGTGCGGGTGTAGTTTAGTGGTAAAACCTCAGCCTTCCAAGCTGATGTCGAGGGTTCGATTCCCTTCACCCGCTCCATACATACGTGTATCAACGCAGTGTTTCGTTTTAAAAGTAACGAAGCATTGCGTTTTTTATGTTTTCATGGAACATGCCATAAGGACACGGAGGAAAGCGCCCATTTTCTAACGCTTGAAAATGCTACGAAAAAGGATGTATTCTATAAAAGGAATCCAAGCATGGAGAGGTGTTAAAATGAAAGTACTACAAAGGAAATTACAGCAAATAGATGGTAAAAGTTATAAAGCATATAAATCGATACAAGGTAGGTATTCGTTTCACCAATACGAACTTATAATTGACTACGTTCAAGGTGATCCTTTTGCATCGCCATCTAAGATTCGAATTATTGTTCCAGATGCGTATCGAAAAATAGAAAAAGATTGGAAAAAAGATAAATATCGCAAGGTTTACGTTGAAGATAAATTAGCTCGTAGTGTTGCTTTAGCCATTCATAAAAATAACATTTATACAAAGGGTTCTGGAAAAAGCGGAATGATTGCAATAGATGCACCAGGGCAAGAGATTCTAGAACGGACAGCGGTTACGCTTGATCCTGAACATATAACAGTTTGCCTGTCGATAGGATTGCCAGCAAACGGCCGGAAAATTAATGGTAAAGAAGCAGAAAAACTTTTCTTTTCTGCACTTCCATCGATTTTAGAAAACAGTATTTATTCAATTAAAGATGAAACACTAGAAAAAGCAGCACAACTTGCGGACCAGCAGCAATCCATCCGTCAGAAAATGAAAGAAAATAATTGGATAGCATTTATTGCAGATGGAGCCATCCTGCCGAGAGAAAGTGGTGTAAGTAATCGTCCATTAGAAGAAGCGATAGCCTTTAAAAGTCCTGCTGAAAACAGGGTATCCATTACAATTCCGCATAGAACCGAACCCATTACCGGGATGGCATTAGAAAAAGGAATTGTCTTAATTGTAGGTGGGGGGTACCATGGAAAAAGTACCCTGTTGAATGCGATCGAACGTGGCGTGTATCATCATATTCATGGGGATGGCCGTGAATTTGTCTTAACAGATCCTAATGCTGTAAAAGTAAGAGCAGAGGATGGCAGACAGGTAACAGCCGTAAACATTTCTCCCTTTATAAACGACTTACCACATAAACAGGATACAAATCATTTCACAACCGAGAATGCAAGTGGAAGTACCTCACAAGCAGCAAATGTTGTGGAAGCACTTGAGGTCGGTGCAACGACGATTTTGATTGATGAAGATACGAGTGCGACGAATTTTATGATTCGAGACCAACGTATGCAGAAACTCGTTGCCAATGAAAAAGAACCGATTACACCGTTTATTGATAAGATTGATCAACTGAAAAAAGACTTAGACGTCTCCACGATCTTGGTTATGGGTGGTTCTGGAGATTACTTCGATGTAGCCGACCAGGTTATTATGATGGATAACTACGAACCGCATAACGTCACCGATAAAGCAAAAGAAATCACTAAAAAATTATCGTATCAAAGGGATGTCTCACAAACAAAATCATTTGGTGTTCTACCAAATCGTCAGTTTCACCCAGAAAGTTTTCAAACAACTAAGGGGAAAAAGACGAAGGTACAAGCGAAAGGAAGAACTACTATTTTAATGGGGAGAACAGATATATCACTCCAATACGTAGAACAATTAGTTGATGCGTCCCAAACACAGATGATTGCAGAAATGATTCGCTTTTTAGATCAACAAGGCACATTAAAAAAAGGGTATGCATTGGCAGATCTTCTGGATGAAATAGAAGAGCAAATAGATCAACAAGGATTAGGTTCATTTGCGCGATTTCCGAGCCAACATCCTGGTGATTTGGCAAGGCCGAGGCGGTTTGAAATTGCTGCAACTTTAAATCGCTTGAGAACCGCAAAAGTAAAAGACTTATCTTCTTGATCGTGTTACTTTAGTACATTCTGAACAGAGAAAGGAGGCGCAAAATGGAAGTAGAGCAGCTTAAACAAGAAATCATCGACTATGGAAAACAGATTGGAATAGACAAAATAGGATTTGCGTCTGTTGATGTATTCTCTGAACTAAAAGCAAGGTTAAAGCGACAAGAGGAGCTTTCTTATAAATCTGGATTTGAAAAAGGAAGTTTAGAAGAACGCACAAATCCAGCTAAAATGCTGCCAGAAGCCCAATCGATTATTTCGATTGCGCTTGCTTATCCGTCAAGGCTGAAGGATGCACCGAAAAGTACGAAAACAGATCGAAGGGGTCTTTTTTGTAGAGCTTCATGGGGAAAAGACTATCATCACATTTTAAGGGAAAAGCTCGAGCAATTAGCTACTTTTATTGGGGATAGGGTATATGCCTTTCACTACAAGTCCATGGTCGATACAGGGGAATTGTCGGATCGTGCTGTTGCCGAGCGAGCAGGCATCGGTTTCAGCGGAAAAAACTGTGCAATCATCACACCTGAATTTGGATCCTATGTCTACCTTGGAGAAATGATCACCAATATTCCGTTCCCTCCTGATTCACCCGTGGAAGATAGCTGTGGAGATTGTACGAAATGTATAGATGCCTGTCCGACAGGAGCACTTGTACAAGGAGGGCAGCTGAATGCCCAAAAATGTATCGCATTTTTAACACAAACGAAAGGGTTTCTACCTGATCAATATCGATCAAAAATTGGTAATCGATTATATGGTTGTGATACGTGCCAGCTCGTATGTCCGAAAAACCGTAATATGAACTTCCACTTACATCCTGAGATGGAGCCTGATCCAGAGGTGGTGAAGCCAAAGTTAAAGCCTTTATTAAAAATGTCGAACCGAGAATTCAAAGGAAAATTTGGGGATATCTCAGGTTCATGGCGTGGCAAAAAGCCGATTCAACGCAATGCGATTATTGCACTGGCACATTATAAGGATGAGAGTGCAGTCGGTGATTTGATCGATGTGATGAATGATGATCCACGTCCTGTTATTCGTGGTACAGCAGCATGGGCACTTGGGAAAATTGGAACAAATGCTGCAGTGAAGGCTGTTCAGACTGCCAAGAAGAGAGAAAATAACGAAGACGTGCTTTTGGAGATGGAAAAAGGGCTCAACTATTATAACTCTTCAACCGACAGCAATTAGAGTTACCAATCAAAGTACAATAATGATCTCCATATCGATGAAAAAGATCACTGCCAAATTGACTTAATATGACAAATGCGCAGAAATTATAGTCTGAAATCTTTTTTTGTCTAATTGTTTCTAGAAAAATAGGAAAAAAGAAAAAAGGAGTAGTTTATGACGAAACGTTCCTTTCTATATTATGATGAGTTGGAAACGCCTGTAGGAACAATGACAATGATTAGAACGGATGAAGGTCTTTGTCGGTTAGATTTTGGTAGTTTGAGAGATTTGTCATCCGCATTAATCCCATGGAAAAAGAGGTATTTTCTTTTTGGTGAGTTTAAGCAGGATCCTGAAAGACTAGAACCTATTAATACACAATTAAGGGAGTATTTTGATCAACAAAGGAAAACATTTTCAATTCCTTTTGATCTATATGGAACCCCGTTTCAACAAAGAGTGTGGAATGTTCTCTTTTCACATATTCCTTATGGAGAAACGCAGTCCTATAAAGATGTTGCACATAAGATCCAATCGCCAAAAGCGGTCCGTGCAGTAGGGGGAGCCATTAACAAAAACCCCATTGCTATAATTGTGCCGTGTCACCGTGTGATTGGTAGCAATGGTTCATTGGTAGGCTACAATGGTGGGTTGAATAAAAAAGAATACTTGCTCAAATTAGAAAATGCCCTAGTGAAAGGTTAATCACTAAGGGCATTTTCTATGCTTGAAGAAGGTCGTACACGCCTAAAAGCGATATCCATCTGATTACAGTATATCGATCAACAATTAGGCTAGGTAACCATTCTTTTTTTCATTTTACCGACTTCATCTCATATATTTATAGGAAAGGGGTGAAGAAAAATGGATTTGTCCAATCAGATTGGGTACTATTGGCAGCGATTATTAGAAGAAAGTCGTGATTCCAGTTCAGACACATGGATTTTACATAAAAAAAAGCTTCATGAAACAAGGGGGAACCGCGTGCCCAAAATAATGGGCAGTGGTGACGTGTTTCGGAAAATGAAGGTAGGTGTTCATGAAACAAAAATCCAATATCAACTAGGTGTTACTTTTCTAGTGAAACAAGGCGATCATTATTATCATGAACAAGAAGAACGAACACACGAAGCACTGTTTTATAAAGGGAAGTTCATTGAAGATAACGTGTTCCCAATCGAAGAACAAGTGGACGACGTACCAGTTATAGAGCCTATTGACAGAGAGGCGAGCTTTGAGTCTCGATTTGAATACGATCGACGGGCAGCTGTTCAGTATGCAGAACGTTGGTGGAATAGCTATAATCCTAATTACAAGCAATTTGATGTAGATTGTACTAATTATATTTCGCAATGCTTATATGCAGGTGGTGCTCCGATGAGAGGAGCACCAAGTCGATCAACTGGATGGTGGTATCAGCAGGAAAATTGGAGCTATAGTTGGGCAGTGGCACATTCTTTGCGGTGGTATTTGAGTGGATCCAATCAAGGATTAAAAGGTAAAGAGGTAGAAGATCCTAAAACACTACAACCAGGTGATGTCATTTGCTATGA
Source organism: Terrihalobacillus insolitus (assembly GCF_028416575.1). GTDB lineage: Bacteria > Bacillota > Bacilli > Bacillales > Amphibacillaceae > Terrihalobacillus > Terrihalobacillus insolitus. The sequence continues at coordinate 71,510 of NZ_JAMQKB010000007.1, forward strand.
CTTTGAAGGAGATGGCCGATTTGATCACAGTACGATCGTTGTTGCCAAGGATAAGTCTGAAATGCCGCTAGTTAATGCACACACAACGAATAGCAGGCATCGTTATTGGTCATATGAAGATTCACCCGCATACACAGAGGACACACTATACAAATTTTTTCGGATAGGTTAATAAAGTATCCTATATCAAATGAAATGACACTTTTTGCAAAATGCAAACAAATCGAGATTTGTTTGCGCTAATATAAGATATGCTATAATAGCAAAGTTACTACATATATGAGGTGAAAAGAGTGGCTATACACGTTGTACTATACCAACCAGAAATCCCTGCTAATACAGGGAATATTGCCCGCACCTGTTTGGCAACAAATAGTGTGCTTCATTTAATTCGACCACTTGGTTTTTCTACAGAGGATAAAATGCTGCGTCGAGCAGGACTTGATTACTGGCAGGACGTAAATGTTCAGTACCACGATTCCCTAGAAGAAGTGTATGCACAATATCCTGATGGCGATTTTTATTATATAGAAAATTTTGGTACAAAGTATTATACGGATTATGACTATAGCAATCATTTAATGGATCTCTTCTTTGTTTTTGGTCGGGAAACAAACGGCATACCGAAAGAATTGTTAATTGGAAAGGAAGAAAAATGTTTAAGGATTCACATGGCGGACAATGTACGATCTTTAAATTTGTCCAATACAGCAGCTATTATTGTATATGAAGCATTGAGGCAGCAAGGATTTCTATGTTTGAAGTGAATTTGACTCCGCAAGTAACGTTGCTACGCATCTGCTTGCCCCCGACAGGCTGATCAGGGGTTTGACACAGGGACGTTGCGTTCTTAAGTTGACCTTCTAATGAATCGACATTTTGAACACGCACTATAAGTAAACTTGAATGATATAGAATAGAATTTTGTTGATAAAAAGGTGGGTACTTGAACAAATTACGACAGACTATGCACATAATTAGTAGTATGATAAATAAGCCAAACGTACTAGTGCATAATACTTATTTTTAGGAAACCATATAGTACCCTTCAGATAAAGGCAAACCTCGCTGAAAAGCAGGGACGCAAAATCACAGGTCTACGGCGGTAAGTGCTGGCTACGGCGGCTGGATTTCCTGGAAACAAAATTTTGCAGGGGGAGAAGCATGGTTATTGAAACGGGGGAAAGAATTGACAAGGAATGGGTGGGTTTAATCTTAACTGCAAAAAAAATCGGATTGACACCTGAAGAAATCCACAGCTATCTTCAGCAAGCATCAACGTCCAATCAAGAGTCTAGCAAGTAGAAGTAACTATTTTGACCGTGTCACTTCTACTTGCTTTGCCTTTTCCGTATCTGTTCATTTTACAGAACGATCATAACCTTGTATAATAAAAGTAAAGGTGAGACAATCGCATTGTTAGGGATTGCAAGCAAATATTCCTGGTGTTGTAGCCGTGTATAAATAACAAAAATGAGGGATGTCGTGTGATTGGTGAAAGAGTGAAAATACACCGTTTAGAAAAGGGGCTATCATTATCCGAACTTGCCGAACGAGCTAGTGTGGCAAAATCTTACCTCAGCTCTATTGAACGCAATATCCAATCAAATCCCTCCATACAATTTCTTGAAAAGGTCGCTTCTGTTTTAGATATACCTATTGAAGCGCTTCTTATTGATCAAGATACTGTGGAAACGAACAACCTGGATCCTGAATGGGAAAATCTTGTTCGTGAAGCTATGAATTCAGGCGTAAGCAAAGAACAATTCCGCGAATTTTTAGAATTTAATAGATGGCGAATTAAAAAAAGTAACAGCCCCTTCTCGCAAAAAAATCCATAAAAGTGCGTGTTTAAAAAGTCGCCGCTTATCATTTGGTCACTTTTTGAACATCCTCTAAAAAAATGCGAAAGCCTCCTTTTACATAAAGGGAGGCTCATTTTATAATCTTGCTTGAACAATCAATCGTTTGGTAGGGTTTTTCATCGGTTCGCACGTGATCAGTGTGATCGTCCGTTCCTTTTCCTTTCTTTTTAATACGGAGACATCGGTTGGTTCGACGATAAATGTATCATAAACAGTGAATGTATACGTGCGTTTCTGCGTGTTAATAACAATTTTATCGCCTGCTTCCAATTCATTTAAGCGATTAAATTGTTTACCATATGTGTAGCTACGATGGGCGGCAATCCCTGTGTTTCCAGTAGCGACATCAAGCGGTTGGGTTCCTTCTAGTCTACCGGCAGCAACTTTTAAATTGTCAAGGTTGGCACCGTTTAAAATAGGAATTTCCAAATCAATTTTAGTAATAGACAATGTACCTATTAGTTCATCGTTAGTAGCAAATTCCTTAGAATCTGCGCTCACGAACTTCCTTTCCTGATCCGCGGGAATTTGTTCTAAGCCAAGAGAACGCGTTTTAACAGTCTCTTCTTCCAGTGCATCTTGACTTAAGGAGATCAGTTGCCATTGTTCTAGCAATTTCATTTCCTGGAAAGAACTATACGCGCGGTTCAAGAACGGGTACATCATTGTTGTTAATCCCAAAAGAACCAGAGTGACTGCGATAATTCTCATAGCCCCTTTCTCCTGTTAAACAGCCAGAGTGAAAGTGCATTTCGCTCACGATACAGCACTGCTCCCGTTACGGCAATCACCAAACCAGTCATGTAAAAAATCATTGGATTGATTTCGCCGGTCTTTGGTAACACAGAACCAAAGCCTGATGCATCCTCAGTAGGCGTACTCCCATCTGGTGTTATACCCCCTCCGCTTTCAGGGGCAGTATCAACACGGAAAATAAGTTGGAATTGCGTTGCAAGACCTTGAAATTCATTGCCTGATTCAAACGGAAACTCGACATTAAATGTCAATTGCTCTTCGCTCGATTGGAAGAGTTCCCTAGCATCCAGCCCTGTGAATCCACTTAACGAACCATCATAAAGTATACCTTTATTATCCGTGACCTGTAACAATAGCTCATCATATAATTTCTTTGAACCATTAGTATACTCCGCTTTTGTCATATAATTGAAATCAACATTTCCACCATTTTTGATCGTAATTATTCGAGAGGTGACATCACCTGGTTTCATATTACGAACATCTAATACAACGTTAGATGGAGAAGTGATAAGGTCAATTTCAGGAGTATTTCCTTCTGCTCCTATGGATCCAACTGGTAAAAAGACAATCAGTATTAACATGATAACGCAATAAAAGGAAATAAAATTCCTATTCACAAGGATCACCTCATATGTTAAAAAAAGGCGGGCTATCCCCGCCTTTTAATATTAGTTTGAATTTGCTTCTTCGTTAACTTCAAGATAGCCGTTATTTTGAGTTTGCTCCGTATTCAAACCTTCCCATTGAGTTGCTTCAAATTCTAAGTTAAGATCAATGGAGTCGCCTTGATATTTGTTTTGTGTAAATTCATTATAAGCAGGTGATTCTGTATCCGTGATCCTTGTTTGATCATCGATCATAGAAATTTTAATTTCCACAACTTCATAGTCTCTTGGGTCTGCTGGAAGTCCGTTGTAATCAGGTGATTGTGTATTTGTAGGTGCAAGGTTAATTCTGGTAACATTACCATTTGCACCTGTTTCAAATTCACCACCGCTTGGAAGGTTAGTACCTTCAACCAAGTCTCTTAATGTTACATTATCACCACTATTAATAATATCAAATGGAGCACCAAGGTTGCCGCCTTCAACACCCGTTCTCAAGATTTCCACTTTGAATTGGTCAAGGAATGCTAATGCATCGTTATCTGTTTGACCATGCTCGTCAACGAATTCGTTTGTGCCATTGAGAAAGTTAGATTGTGCAACATCCATCCATACTTCCTTGATTGCCAATGAACCATCGTTTGAAAGTTTGAATGAGCGTAACATTTGATCTCCTGGTTTTAAATTGCTGAGATCAAAATTCAAAAGTTCCGTGTTACCTGCACTTAATCCAAGATCCAAAGTTCCAGCAGCGAAACTGTTATCTAAGGTTTCGACATCGTTGAACGCTGCCCAAGTTCCTCCCCCCACAAGTGATAACCCTAAAGCTGCTGATGCAACCCCAAGACCCAACTTCTTTTTAATACTCATTACGTATTCCTCCCTTTAGCTTTGCACCCTTTTGGGTATGTTATATATTTTTGAACCCTTATGTTTCCATAAGGAATGTCAAACTTTTATCATTTTTGCTCGATTTGTTCATTAGCCCCCGCAGAGTGTCTGTTGGCTTTTGCATCAAGCACTTTCAATGCGCTCCATATTGAGAATCCTGAATAGAGTAAGAGGAGCACACCAGGAATGAATAAAACGAGGGCAGTACCTTTTGGCGATTTTATAAATTCGATAAAATAACCGAGATATGGAATCGTAAAGCCACTATACTTTGCGACAACATTTTGCGAGAGAACAGGATTGAAGTCAGGGTTTTCGTTGTTGTCGCCTTTTGTGATGTATTGCATTTGTTTCCCGCTGCCACGAACTTCATAAATTCGGTGAGTGACTAATTGATTGTTTGATTGCATAAATGTGATAACATCACCTTTTTTAAATTTTGTGGTTTCACCTGTTAGATTTACAGCAATGACTGAACCAGTTTGAAACGTTGGTGCCATTGACCCAGACATGACGGTCTTTAATTGATAACCGAAAAAGCTTGGTTCTCCACTAGAAGCTTTCGTTGAAATCACGATAAATGCCATTACTATAAGAAGTGCGAATAACAAGCCTGTTAAAAGATTACTCATATGCTTAAGTGTCGCTTTCATTGAAACTGTCACCACCTTGTTCAGACTGTGTTTGCTGTTCTGCTTGATTGTTTGTGTCACTGCTTTTCGTTTGGTCTGAATTTTGATTTGTTTCTTGACTATCTTCTGATTGTGACTGTTCGGTGACCTGATTTGTTGGCTCGTTGGTTTGTGGTGTACGTTGGTCGGTTTGTTTCGCTTGCGTTGTGTCTGTATCTTCAGTTTGTTTTGCAGGATCTTGGGTTGTATTCTCTGACTCGATTTGTGGTGTACTTTGTTTTGATGTGTTATCACTCTTATTTAACTGGTTAACTGATTCTGGATTCGATTCTACGGTGGTATTTGTTGGTTCTTCGGTCTCAAGTGGTTGAAGTGCTGGTGTCTTTTCTTGTACTTTTATACAACTTTTTCCGTCAAACTGGATTTGTTCGCTCCAAAGTTCTCCTTGTCCAGGATGCTCTGGGCGCTGGTACGCTTTAAACATGTAATTTCCTAGTTTCTCCGGTAAGTAAGTAATGGTGAATTCCTTGCCCGAACCAAGCGCAGGTACGGAGCCCTCTGCAACTATCTCACCGTTTTTTGGATTGCTTTTTTCTATCCAATACAATTCATATGGAACTGGACCTTTCATTGCTCTGGAGTCGTCACCGTTTTGAATCACAGCGTAAATGGAATTTTCTTCGCATTTGACACCTTGCTGAATAAATGAAAGGGAACTTTTATCCCATCCTCCCTCTGGGTAAAAACCGTTGGATGCTGTTAACGGGAAGGAAAGTCTCTCGATGTCATTGAAGTTCGCATTCGTTGGGGAAGTAACTTGAATAATAAATAGGATCCCCAAGGAGTAAACGGCAATCATCTGTAAGATTAGTAGCCTTTTCAGCCTTTTCTTCTTTTTAAATCTGGATAGGCGGCTTCTTCTCATCTTTGAGCCTCCTTATTCGTTATTCGAAACATTCCGTTCTTATTAAAGAACTAACAATCAGATTATATAACGAACAAATATAATTTAAAAACCCTAAATTATAGCCGTATTGTTCTATTTATAGAACAAAAACGGTTGTTTTCTCAATTTTCCTTTGTTTTCTGTACTTTTTTGTTTTTAATCATTTTTGTTCTTTTTAGTGAAACCTTATAATGGAGATCTCTTTTTGTACTGCGGTTGGAAACGATACGGAGGAGATGGGGATGATAGACACAAAAATAAAAACGTCAGCTGCTTACGGCTGACGTTTTAGAATTATTTCTTTTTTGGTTTTCCTGGTTTCACTTCGTATCCAGAAGTGAAAATAGAGGTGAGAAATACGATTGTAACACCTAACAATAATGCTAACTTCATGGGAGTGCCCTCCTTTATGTACCAAGCCTTATTTTATTTTTTATTATACCCAATTTTTCTTCTCATGTGAAATAAATCTGATCAAATAATTAAATTGCCAAAAATAATTTACTCTAAGTTCTATCATGGTATAATAAAAAGAAAAGGGGGAAAGAAAAGTGACAGATGAACGTTTTGATAAATTGTTAACTGTAATGTTAGAAGTAAAAGATATTGTTGGGAGTTTAGAAAACAGAATTGGAAAAATAGAGAACAGAATTGAAAACTTAGAAAGCAGAATTGAGAACTTAGAAGAAGGTCAACGTGAAATGAATGGAAAGCTGGACAGGCTTGAGAACAATATTGAACTGCTTGCTCATAAAGTTTGGAATAATGAAAAGGATATTTTTCGTTTGAAAAGGGTATATGGATTAGAATAATAAACCTCTTAAATTTCACAAATCCATATACCTAGTTTATTCTTCAACTCCACGTTTTACCTCTCATCTTAAGAATATCAACCCTACATTAACATTCACATTAATTTTCAAAAAGACAATATCGTTTAGACGTTATTCATCATCGACCACTAAAGGGCATACAGTGTATTAATTCCCTTTTTTCTAATTTCACCACAGGAGGTCGTTCTGATGGATATTTTGCAGAAGGTTCAAGGCTTTCGTCAAGAACAGGAAAAGCTACAATGGGAGGGTACCTTAGCTGATTATTTGGAACTATTAAAAGAACGTCCTTATTTGGCGCAGTCCGCCCATTCTAGAGTTTATAACATGATTAAACATGGTGGCATTGAAGAAGATGAAACAGGAAAGAACTACAAGTTTTTTGACCATGAGCTTTATGGACTGGAAGAGGCGCTAGAAAGGTTAGTTGAGGAATACTTTCACCCAGCTGCTAGAAGACTTGATGTTAAAAAGAGAATTTTACTTTTAATGGGTCCTGTCAGCGGTGGGAAATCTACACTTGTAACTTTGCTGAAAAAAGGTCTTGAAAAATACACGTACACGGATGAGGGTGCTGTTTATGCTATAAAAGGCTGCCCAATGCATGAAGATCCACTACACTTAATTCCTGAACATTTGCGTACAGACTTTGAAGAGGATTTCGGTATCCGAATTGAAGGAAATTTGTCCCCATTAAACCGCATGCGCCTAGAGAAAGAATACGGTGGAAGAATTGAAGATGTTGAAGTGGAGCGGATATTTTTTTCCGAGGACAAACGAACAGGGATTGGAACATTTAGTCCTTCCGATCCTAAGTCACAAGATATTGCAGATTTGACAGGTTCGATTGATTTTTCAACAATAGCGGAATATGGATCAGAATCAGATCCTCGTGCCTATCGATTCGACGGAGAATTGAACAAGGCGAATCGCGGTATCATGGAATTTCAGGAAATGTTGAAATGTGATGAAAAGTTTCTATGGCACTTATTGTCGCTCACACAAGAAGGAAATTTCAAAGCTGGTAGATTTGCACTAATATCTGCAGATGAACTCATTATTGCTCACACAAACGAAGCGGAATACAAGTCCTTTATTTCCAACAAAAAGAACGAAGCACTACACTCGCGAATGATCGTAATGCCCGTTCCATATAACTTACGTATTAGCCAAGAAGAACGAATATATGAAAAAATGATTCGAGAAAGTGATATCAAAGATGTGCATATTGCCCCCCATACTCTAAAAGTTGCCGCAATGTTCACCATTTTAACCCGTCTCAAGGAATCCAACCGCGCCAACATTAGTTTATTAAAGAAAATGTATTTGTATGATGGTCAGAATGTAGAAGGTTTTAGTGACGCTGATTTACAAGAATTGAAAAATGAGTATAGTGATGAAGGAATGAGCGGAATTGATCCCCGTTACGTAATTAACAGAATTTCTTCCACGATCATCAAAAAGGAAATGACTTCAATTAATGCTCTTGATGTGCTGCGCTCCCTAAAAGATGGGTTAGATAGTCACCCGTCTATTACAAAAGAGGATAAGGAACAATACTTGAATTTCATTTCTGTTGCGAGAAAAGAATATGACGAATTAGCTAAAAAAGAAGTTCAGAAAGCATTTGTTTACTCATACGAGGAATCCGCAAAAACATTAATGGACAATTATTTAGATAATGTTGAGGCATTCTGTAACAAAACAAAGCTTCACGACCCGTTAACTGGTGATGAAATGCTGCCAGACGAAAAGCTAATGCGTTCGATAGAAGAACAAATCGGAATTTCTGAAAATGCGAAAAAAGCTTTTCGCGAAGAAATATTAATTCGCATTTCCGCATATGCCCGTAAAGGAAAGAAATTTGATTACCAGTCCCATGAACGCCTAAGAGAAGCAATACAAAAAAAACTTTTTGCAGACCTAAAAGACATAGTGAAAATTACGACTTCAACAAAAACGCCAGATGAACAACAGTTGAAAAAAATGAATGAAGTAATTGCAACGTTGGTAGACGAATACGGATATACGTCGAGTTCAGCAAACGAATTACTCCGATATGTTGGAAGTTTGTTAAATCGATAGAAAAAAGCCTTGGCTTTATTGGCCAAGGCTTTTGTATGGATATCGATACCATAAAGATCCCATGGCTTATGATGAATGAAAATAGGACTTGAACGGCTAGCTTTCGTATAAAGTAACAGTGATTTTTCAATGAGTTCAAAACGTTTTCAATTTGGAGTAGGTAAATGATTGTTTCCCTTATCAAAATAGGGTATATTAGTTGATGTAGAAAACGGTCAGTTCTATAATGATCTATAGGTGTTTTAGATTGTAGATGGTCAACTGACAATGTGAACTTCTAATGGGGGTATCAGACGTGGCACAGAAAGAATCTAGTGAAAGATTCTGGGGAAATTTTCATGGTCCAAACATGGGTTATATAGAAGAGCAGTATGAAACGTATAAGGAGGATACCAATGCTGTTGATCCATCATTAAAGGAGATATTCGATCAACACGGTGCTCCAGTATGGCTGAATCAAACAAGAACAGAGGGATCTGGACAATCTGATGCACAAAATGCAAATCAAAACGATATGAAAAAACTTACCTCAGCTTTGAAACTTGTTGAGGCTATTCGTCGTTATGGGCATTTAGAGGCCGATATTTATCCTGTAGGTCGGGATAAGTTCAGAAATTCAAATCTTACAGATGCCAAAACATATGGATTGACGGATAAAGATTTAGAAGCGATCCCTGCTCCATTAGTTTGGGAGGATCCTCCTAATAAAGTTAAAAATGCACTTGACGTCGTAAATCTTTTAAAGCAAAACTATTCTGGAACAATTTCATTTGAATACGATCATGTGAATCATGATGATGAACGGCAATGGCTTCATGAGAAAATTGACTCGGGTTCGTTTGCAGTAAACCTAGACGTGGAGCAAAAGATAAAATTATTGTCACGAATTGTGGAAGTAGAGGGGTTTGAGAATTTTTTAGCTAAGACCTTTGTTGGTCAAAAGCGATTTTCGATCGAAGGATTGGAAATGATGATTCCAATGTTAGATAAAGCAGTCCAAAACTCCTTTAAAGATAAGACAGAACAAATTTTAATGGGAATGGCTCACCGTGGCCGATTAAGTGTATTGGCGCATGTATTAGGTAAGCCTATTGACAAGATTTTTTCGGAATTTCACCCATCTTCGGATAAGGAATTAATTCCATCTCCAGGTTCCAAGAGTATTACGTATGGATGGACAGGAGATGTAAAGTATCATTTTGGAGCAAGTGCTAGCTTAGGGGAAAATGAGATTTCCCCCACAACGATTACGCTTGCACATAATCCTTCCCACCTTGAGTTCGTGAATCCAGTTGTAGAAGGGTTTACAAGAGCCGCTCAAGATGATCGTTCAAATCCTGGTTATCCAGAACAGCATCAGGATAGAGCATTTAGTATACTCATTCATGGTGATGCAGCATTTATCGGTGAGGGTATAGTCGCGGAAACGTTAAACTTGAGTGATTTAAATGGCTACCGTACTGGTGGGACCCTTCATATAATAGCGAATAACTTAATTGGTTTCACAACAAATCAAGACGAAGGACGATCCACTAGGTATGCAAGTGATTTGGCGAAAGGATTTGAAATTCCAATCATTCACGTGAACGCAGATGATCCTGAGGCTTGCATGTCAGCAATGGTTCTAGCCTATGAATATCGTCAAAAGTTTCATAAGGATTTTCTTATCGATCTTGTAGGTTATCGCAGGTATGGTCACAACGAAATGGATGAGCCGCGTGCTACCCAGCCACATTTGTACAAAGAAATTGATAAACATGATACTGCCGCAACTGTGTATGCAAAGCGTTTGCAAGCAGAAGGTACTATTGAGGAAGCAGATTTTTCGAATATGAAAAAAGATGTCGAACAAAAACTGCGTGACATCTATAATACGATGGTTGAAAATCAAACTGATGAACAGGAACCAGCGCCAGCTCCTAAGGCGTTATTGAACGGTTTAAGTAATATTGAAACAGCTGTTCCACTGGATTCCTTAAGGGCATTAAATCAAGGCTTATTAAATCGACCAGAAGGCTTTAATGGTTTTAAAAAGCTAGAAAAGATTTTGCAAAAACGTGGTAAAGCGCTCGATGATGGCAACAAGGCAGATTGGGCAACTGCAGAAGCATTGGCATTTGCTTCTATTCTTCAAGACGGGATTCCGATACGTTTTACAGGTCAGGATAGCGAACGCGGTACGTTTGCACATCGTCACATTGTTCTTCATGATGTAGAAACAGGGGAAAAGTATTGCCCGATGCATGGACTGGAACAGGCAAATGCATCGTTTGCAATTCATAATAGTCCTTTATCTGAAGCAGGTGTGTTAGGCTTTGAGTATGGATATAGTATTGAAGCACCGAAAGCACTTGTTCTTTGGGAAGCGCAATTTGGTGACTTCGCCAATTCTGCTCAGGTAATTTTTGATCAATTTATTGCTGCTGGCCGAGCAAAATGGGGCGAAAAATCAAATATGGTGATGCTTCTTCCACATGGTTATGAGGGGCAAGGGCCAGAACACTCTAGTGCAAGGCTTGAACGATTTCTTACACTTGCTGCTGAAAACAACTGGATTGTTGCTAATGTTACGTCAGCTGCTCAATATTTTCACTTATTACGTCGTCAGGCAGCATTGACAGACAGAGAAGAATCACGCCCACTTATTGTCATGACACCAAAAAGTCTACTGCGGAATCAACGTGTTGCATCAGACGCAACTGAATTTTCGGAAGGCAAGTTTCAAACCATTAGAACTCAACCGGGTTTACCTAAGACGAGTAAAAAAGCAAAAAGAATTGTGATCGGTAGCGGAAAAATAATGGTTGATATAGAAGAGGCAATGGATAAATCTGAAGTTACATTTGACTGGCTGAACATTATTCGTTTGGAACAAATTTATCCTTTCCCTGAAAAAGAAATTGCAAAAGTGTTAAAAGGATGCCCGAATGTGGAAGAAATTATTTGGGTACAAGAAGAACCTAGAAATATGGGTAGCTGGAACTTTGTGAAAGAACCACTATACCATTTGGTTGAAGGAACCAATATAGAACTACATTATACTGGTAGACCAGATCGTTCATCACCTGCAGTGGGAGAACCGATCGTGCATAAAACGGAACAGCAACGTATTGTGAATGAAGTCTTAACGCCGTCTAAAGGAGGAGATTCTCGTGAAGGAAATTAAAGTTCCAGAATTAGCTGAATCCATTACAGAAGGTACCATTGCTGAATGGTTAGTAAAAAAAGGGGACAAGGTCGAAAAAGGTGATCCTATCCTAGAACTGGAAACAGACAAAGTAAACGTTGAGGTAAACTCTGACTATGCAGGGGTAATATCTGAGCTTGTGAAAGAAGAAGGCGATGATGTTGAGGTTGGTGACATTATCGCAAAGGTTGATGAAAACGGAGAAGCTGGTGGTACTGATGCTAGCTCAACGACAGAAGCTCCAGCAAAGAAGAAGGAAGAATCAACTGCGGAAACTGCGAAACCAGCTGATTCAAAGCCTGCTGAACCAACTGAACCTAAGGCTGCTGAACCAACTGAACCTAAGGCTGCTGAACAAGTGGACGAAAAACAAGTTGATACGAATGAAATAGTCGCGTCTCCTGCTGCTCGTAAACGTGCCCGTGAACTTGGAATTAATTTAAATGAAGTGTATCCTCGTGATCCACTAGGCCGAATTCGCCCAGAGGATGTAGAAGCAACAGCTAAGGGTGGAGGCCAACCAAAAACAGAAACACCGAAAAAAGCTGACAAAAAAGAGACTGGTTCCTCGGAAAAATCGGAATTTGATAAGCCTGTCGAACGAGTGAAAATGTCTCGTCGCCGTCAAACAATTGCAAATCGTCTTGTCGAAGCACAACATAAGGCAGCGATGCTTACGACGTTTAACGAAGTAGACATGACTGCAGTGATGAAGCTTCGCGGGGAGCGCAAGGATAAGTTTGTAGAAAAACATGGCGTTAAGCTTGGTTTTATGTCATTCTTTACAAAAGCTGTTGTAGCAGCGCTTAAAGAATTCCCGCTAATTAATGCAGAGATTCAAGACAACGAAATTGTGCTGAAAAAGTTCTATGACATCGGTATCGCAGTATCAACAGATGATGGACTCGTTGTTCCAGTTGTTCGTGATGCAGACCGATTAGATTTTGCTGGAGTAGAAAGGGAAATAAGCAGTTTAGGTAAAAAAGCACGTGACAAAGAATTACAATTGGCAGATCTGCAAGGTGGTTCTTTTACGATTACAAATGGTGGAATCTTTGGCTCATTGTTATCCACACCAATCCTAAACACACCACAGGTTGGTATATTGGGTATGCACTCGATCCAAAAACGTCCAGTAGCAATGCCGGATGATTCTATTGAAATTCGTCCGATGATGTATATTGCAATGTCCTATGACCACCGAATTGTGGATGGTAAAGAAGCAGTTCAATTCTTAGTACGTATCAAGCAATTGCTTGAAGACCCATATGATTTATTGTTAGAAGGTTAATAAAACTGCACCAAAAACCCCACTGAAATAGTTTCAGTGGGGTTTTTCTAGTTGAAATTGGTTCGGGAATTGGATATAGTTGTAAGACGGTGAATGGGGGGATACATTAATGTTTAAGCAGTTGCATCAAAATATTAGAATAAGAATATATACATCATTTTTAAGTAGAATTATTGGGTCGATGATTTTCCCGTTCATGGCAATTTATTTTACAGAGAAAATCAATGCAACAGCAGCAGGCATTCTCTTGTTAATAAATGTAGTTGTCCAATTCCTGGCAGGGATGTATGGCGGATTTTTAGCAGATTTACTTGGTAGGAAACGGTTAATGGTAGTAGGGGAAACAATGAAACTACTTGCATTTATTGGGATGCTTCTGGTCAACTCCCCGATGTTCACCTCTGCAATAGCTACATTTAGTATGATGCTAGTCATAAGTGTTGCTTCAGGATTCATCAACCCTGCGGCCGAGGCGATGTTGATTGATGTAAGCACAAAAGAAACGAGAGCATTTATGTATTCTGTTAACTATTGGGCAGTAAATATGTCGATGATGCTCGGGTTAATTATTGGGGGATGGTTCTTTAAAACGCATTTCTTCGAGTTATTAATCGGGTTAGTTTTGATGAGCGTCGTTACATTATGGATGACAGCAGTACTGATCCAAGAAACCTATCAGATCAAACAAAATGTTGAGAAAAAAGAATATGGAATCATTCCATTACTGAAAAGCTATCAAACGGTTATTACAGATTTACCGTTCGTCTTATTTACATTTGGCGGGATTGCGATATTATCCCTTGAGTTTCAGCGCAATAATTTCGTAGCGGTAAGACTTGAGGAAGAAATCATTCCAAGAACCTTTTCTTTCCTAGGAGATCTAAGTATAACAATTGATGGCGTTCGATTGTTGAGTTTTCTAACAGTAGAAAATACGTTAATGATTGTTTTATTTACGGCCATTGCTTCAAGGTTAATTAAAGGAAAGTCGGAGCAGACGATCATGTATATAGGATTTGTTCTGTTCGGACTTGGCTATGCTGTCCTAGCTTTTTCGAACAATTTTAGTTTCCTATTCCTAGGGGTACTTATTTTTTCCATCGGTGAACTCATGTATGTTCCGACGAGGCAATCCATTCTAGCGGAGATTGTTGATGATTCAAGACGTGGTGCATACATGGCATTTAATGGGATTGTTTTTCAAATCGGAAAAATGTTTGGTGCCTTGGGTATTATTGTTGGAGAAGCTATCGGTGGAATGAATATGGCATTTTTGTACGGTATTTTTGTTCTTTTAGGTATTTTGTTCACTGGAACAGGAATTTATAAAAGAAATCAACATTTACAGGTAGAAGGAAAAAAAGAATTGGAAGGACGGAAGGGTACAGTATAATTTTAAAATGGGATTAGCGAATAAAAAACAAGTCTTTATGTTTTGGTTAACCCGAAAACAGAAAAATTTATTCAAATGAATTTTGATGAAGGATAAAGAAAGGGTCAGCGGAGTTTTGCTGCCCTTTTCTTAATGAAACCAACCTGTCCAACTAATTGAATCTTTCAAAATGTTTAATCAAAGTACATCCCCATGCATAGAATAGAATAAAAAGCAGGAGGGGATTATGTGACTGATAGAAAGAGTTTTGTGATTTCTGAAGAAGATTGGTCCCTCCATAGAAAAGGGCACGATGATCAAAAGCGGCATCAAGACAAAGTACAGGACGTTTTAAAGAAAAGGCTACCTGATTTAATTACAGAAGAAAATATCATCATGTCCAGGGGGAAGGATGTAGTAAGAATCCCGATCCGATCCCTAGATGAGTACAAAATTCGTTACAGTCAAGATAAAAATAAGCATGTTGGCCAAGGTGACGGTGACAGCCAAGTCGGAGACGTTGTTGCAAAAGATGGATCCAAACAAAAAGCTCCTGGAAAAGGAGAAGGGGCGGGAGATCAACCAGGTCAAGATTACTATGAAGCAGAAGTTTCTTTTGAGGAATTAGAAGAAACTTTTTTTGAACAGTTAGAACTGCCTAATTTAGAGGAAAAAGAAAAAGACAACATTGTTACGACAGATATTGAATTTCGTGATATCAGAAAAACTGGGTTGACAGGTAACATCGATAAAAAACGCACAATGTTAGAGGCGTTTAAACGAAATGCAATAAAAGGGGAAGCGACATTTAATCCAATCTATCCAGATGATTTGCGTTACAAAACATGGGACGAAATCGATAAACCTGAATCTAAAGCGGTCGTTTTAGCGATGATGGACACAAGCGGAAGTATGGGTTTATGGGAAAAATATATGGCACGAAGTTTTTTCTTCTGGATGACACGGTTTTTACGTTCCAAATACGAAACCGTAGACATCGAGTTTATTGCGCACCATACCGAAGCAAAAGTAGTGGATGAAGAATCCTTTTTCTCAAAAGGAGAAAGTGGAGGCACCATTTGCTCATCGGCATATCGAATGGCTTTAGAATTAATTGATAAAAAATATTCTCCTGAACGTTATAATATTTATCCTTTTCATTTTTCTGACGGAGATAACCTAACATCCGATAACAATCGCTGCTCTACACTGATTAATGAATTGCTTGAGTTTTCAAGTATGTTCGGCTACGGAGAGGTGAACCAATACAACCGTCACTCTACTTTAATGCAAGTGTTTCGGAAAATTGAGCATGATCGGTTGAATTATTTTGTTTTACGAAAAAAAGCGGATGTCTTTTATGCAATGAGACATTTTTTTAACAATAAAAATGAAGAGACTTTTGTCTAAAGTTAAAGGTGTCCTAAGTTAATTTAAGTTACTTGGGACATTTTTTTAGTGTTTGACATAAAATAAAGCAGACCCTTGAAAGAGGGTCTGCTCGGAATGACTAATTCCTGGTTAAGTGTTCGTCTTTTTAACGTTGCGGTCTCTAGATCTTACAGGATATCTAATTGTCCGACAAGTGCAATTAGAATTTGTAACAGAACCTGGATGGAGGCTGCAACATCCGTGTCTGTCGTAGTTACAGTAACATTTTCCGAACCATCTACTACAACTAATTGTCTATTAGACTGGTCAACTTGTGAGTATGCTAACAATTCTTCCGTAACTTGTTTGGCTCGGGAGCTGTCAGCAATAGAAATGTTGACAACAATTGCAATGGCAACCTGTAGTGCTGCTTGTAACGATACAGCAACTTGCGTATCTGTCGTATTTACCTCCACTTCATTTGAGTTCAAGACATAAATTGCCTCTCTTGAATTTTGATCAATAGTAGAAATTTGGTTTGATAATTGATTAACAGTTTTTGAGTTATTCTGATGAGAAACCATTTTATCTTCCTCCTTCAAAATATTATTGATTCGCATTCTTATTTGTTTTTTGTTGAAGCTTTTGAAGCAAATCTTGTGGTGCAGATGACACCCCGTTGTTGTTTTGGTTTTGTGGATCAGCAAGAAAAGCTTCAGATTGCTTCCTTAAATCATTAACAGCGTCTTTAATTTGACTTTTTTCAGTGTTAGATAATTCTCTTAGTTTGTTATTTTCCCTTGAAATATTATATTTGTTAAATAAATTTGAAACGTGCATGGAAATTAAGCTATTTGAGATTTTGTTTAAGCTTTCCTTTAAATCTCCTTCTGCCAACGTGTCCCCTCCTTTCTGTTATTTAGCTACAATACTATGTATAGTCATTTTTCAACATTTAGTGAGGGTTGTTGTCCACGCTTTTAAAAATGGATTATTTTACGAGGTTGTTTGTACAGACTGTATGTGGACATGCTGTTGATCCAACTTAAATGATTGAATCAACAGCGTGAGGTGAAGAATTCCAGTTAACATTGAAGAAAGGGGCGCTTTTCATAAATAAGAAGCTTTCTTGTTAAGCAAATGGATTTAAATGAACATTGAAATAACAATGATAAAAATGTGTACAAACGTTGATTTCGTGGTATAATTAACATAGAAAGATGATAAGTGCATACAATAATAAAGATCGCCCATGCTGATACATGGAACGGTCGTAATAGACCGAACCCCGTCAAGAGGGGTGGGTAGCTCGAGAAATAATCCTCACTTACCTGCTAAAGTGCATGAGGGATTATTTTTTATGGTTTTTATCAGAAACGATAAACGCTACTAACATCCCGAAGGATATCATGAGCGTTAGCGCACTAACAATGTCCATTTGCAAGCACCTCCCTCCCTGGGAAGTCTCCCAACGAAGACTAACGGTAGATCGACAGTGCAACCAAACCCCTCATGCGAAGCCAGTCTATTGTTTTTATCATAGATTAGCAGGATAAAGTTGAATTTTCGGCGATTCATAAATGTTAAATAATCTCGGTTGTTGAAGATAAACGATAAAAAATGATCAAACTCTTTTGTGAAAAATTGTATACTACTTTACAAATAATGAATCCATTTTGATCAAACTTTTTTTCAAACAAACAGCGTTTCATGCTGTTTGTTTTACTTCTCAACTTCTCATAATCGTAAATAATACTTTTGCAATGCTAGCAATCGAAAGAACAAGGTAATGGCGCCAGCGCTTAAACCGAAAATGATTCCCATCCAATAACCAAATGGTCCAAAGTCCGTATAGTTAGCAAAAATCCACCCACTCGGAAGTCCGATAATCCAGTAGGAAACGAGTGCCATGATTAATGTGATATTCACGTCCTTGTATCCACGAAGTGCACCCTGGAGAGGAGCACCGATCGCATCGGCAAATTGAAAAAAGATGGCGTAAAAAATGAACTGAGTTGTGAGTTTTACGACTTCAGGATTGTTCGTGTACAATCTAGCCACGGTTTCATCAAAGGTATAGAGAATGAAACCACACAAAAATGCAATGACCACTCCCATAGTTATCCCCATATACGTGTAAATCTGTGCATGGCGATATCGCTTAGACCCAACCTCAAAACCAACAACGATCGTCAATGCCATTGCAATGCTAAGTGGAATCATATATAAAAATGAGGCAAAATTAATGGCAGCCTGGTGTGCGGCAATCGTATTTGTATCATACACGCTCATCATTAATGTTACAGCCGCAAATATGCTGGTTTCAAAGAAAATAGCAAACCCCATTGGAACCCCAATCCTAAGCTGTTCCCACCAGTAAGAAAGTGATGGACGCTTCCAGTCTTTGAAAATGGAATAGATAGAAAATGGTCTAATTTTTACAACGATCCAAATCGCTATTCCACTTGAAATCCAATAGGTTAAAGCAGAAGCTAACCCTGCACCAATTCCACCCAAAGCAGGTAGACCAAATTTCCCGAAAATGAATATATAATTAAATAAAATGTTAAGTGGTAATGCTATTAATATAATGAACATGGATATTCTAGTTTGACCAAGGGCGTCCATAAAACTGCGGAGTAAGTTAAATACAAATAACGGAACAATGCCGACCCCAAGGGCAATAAGATAATACTTTGCCACATGTCTTACTTCTTGTTCTAAATCCATCCTTATCAAGATCGGATCTAGAAGAAAAAAACCAACAATGGCAACAACAACAGCGATTGCTATCGAAAGGAGGAGCCCTTGTCGAACCGTTTCGGGAATTTCTTTTTCTTTTTTTGCACCAACCATTTGCGCTACAATAGGAGATAGTGCAAGTAAAACACCGTTAATTCCTGTAAAGATCGGAACCCATAGACTAGAACCAATCGCAACACCTGCTAATTGCTCTGTCCCAGCATTCCCTGACATAACCGTGTCAAAAAAATTCATAGCATACATGCTTAATTGTGTGATTAGAATGGGTATGAGGATGACCGCAAATAGTTTTAGTTTTTCTTTTATTGTCTTTGTCTCGTACATGTATACATCTTCCTTTTTGCGATCATTTAAGCTAGCATAAAGAGGATGTTCAAAAAGTCACCAAATGATAAGCGGCGCATCTCTTCGTTGGCTTGTTTTTCCGTTTCTCACGTATTAAAAGCATACGCTTCGATACTCAAAACTGCGCCGCCTCGACCTGCTTGCTTCTGATTTGTCGACCTTTTGAACACGCATATAAAGAGGATTATATCACAGTTTTACATACTAATATAGATGGGGATTTTTGAAAGGACGTTCGATAAATATGAGAGTACAACGCATTTTGTTTACTGGAGGGGGATCAGCTGGGCACGTCATCGTGAACTTAGCTCTCATTCCAGAGTTTCGAAAAGATGGATGGAAAGTAGACTATATAGGTTCTAAAAATGGAATCGAACGGGAATTGATTGAGCAGCTAGACGGTGTCACCTATCACCCAATCTCTACTGGAAAACTTCGTAGATACTTGTCTAAAGAAAATATAAAAGATCCGTTTAAAGTAGCAAAAGGAGTGCTTCAAGCCTACCGTATTCTTGGAAAAAGAAAGCCAAGTGTCATTTTTTCAAAAGGAGGTTTTGTTTCTGTTCCAGTGCTCATTGCATCATGGATGAGGCGTGTGCCAGCAGTTATTCATGAATCCGATTATACGCCAGGACTTGCAAATATATTAGCGGTTCCATTTGCACAAAAGGTGCTTGCAACCTTTCCTGAAACGATGCACTATTTACCTGAGAAAAAGGCTGAATGGGTTGGTGCAGTTGTCCGTGAACAGCTATTCCAAGGTAACAAAGCAAAAGGTTTAAGGTTTGCTGGATTGACAGGAGAAAAACCGGTATTACTTGTAATGGGTGGAAGTGGAGGGTCCCATAAACTAAATGAAGCAATTAGAGATCATCTAGATACATTGTTGAATACATATCAGATTATTCATATTTGCGGTAAAAAACATGTAGACGAATCGATTACGAGGAAAGACTATACCCAGTTTGAATACGTGAATGACGAGCTGAACCACCTGTTTGCTGCGACTGATTTTGTTCTTTCCAGAGCTGGTTCCAATGCTATATTCGAATTTTTAGCTTTAAAAAAACCAATGCTGCTCATTCCTTTGTCACGTCAGGCGAGTCGAGGAGATCAGATCGTGAATGCAGAGTCCTTTAAAAAACAAGGATATGCCCGTGTACTTGAAGAAGAGGATATGAAGGATGATCGGATTGTAAAGGAATTACTACTACTAAAACAGGAAAAAGGCACGATCCTAAAAGCGATGGAAAGCTATGAGAGTAACAAAGCAAAGGAAACTGTAATAAGAATTATAAAAGAAAGTCAGAAATAAGGGGATCCTCATGAATAACCATTCTTTTTTACGTGAATTAACTTAAGTATTGTGCAACATCATGTTCTACAGGTGTGTATCATATACCATAACCTGAGCAAGTAACACATTATGAAGATAACCATTAACCTGAGCAAATTACACATTACGAGGATCACCAATGGCTTGAGCAAATAACACAAAAAAACGAGCTTGGATTCCAAGCTCGTTTTTATGATATGCATTTTATTTTGTTTTTCTACTAAATGGCCACCAATTGGCTTTTCCGAATATGCGTACCATTACAGGAATAAATAGTGGTAGCATTATAAGCGCATAGAGGAACAGCCCCGTTAGGACAACTGTTGCAATTTCTAGTAAAGATAGCACGCCTGATGGGAGCATTGCTGCAAAAGTTCCACCAAGTATAATCGCTGCTGAAATAATAACAGTACCCATGTTTCTCATTGCGCTAAGCAGTGCTTCCTTTATGTCCATTTTATTATACTCGTTAAATCGGTCCATCAAGAAAATGCTATAGTCGATTCCCAACGCTACAAGAATAACAAAAGCAAAGAAAGGTACGGCCCAGCTTAGTCCATCGTATCCTAAGAGATTCACAAATATAAATTCTGCAATCCCCATTGAAGTGAAATAGGTCAATACGAGTGATCCAATTAAATAGATCGGCATCGTGATCGATCTTAGCAACAAAATCAAGATGACGAATATACCGCCTAGCATGAGGAAGACAGTACGAGTGTAGTCTGCATCTGAAATGTTTTGCAGATCATTGTTTGTACTGCTGATTCCGCCAATGGCAAAATTACTGTCATCAAATGGTGTGTCGTCAAGTGCATCTGTCAACGTTTCAGAAATCGTATCAATCGTGTTAACAGCCTCGGTCGAGTACGGGTTGTAGCTTAATACGACATCGAATGTTGTAATGGTCTCATCATCAGATAAATAAGGCTGGATTCCTTCCTGAAATGCTTCATTTTCTAGTGCTTTTTGTGGAATGTTTACAGAAGTAAGTTCGCCTTCACTAGAGAATTCTCCGAGGTAATCTTCTACCTGAGAAAGCCCTGTCGAAATTTGTTTTAAGCCATCGGAACTGTCTGTCAATCCACTAGATAACTGAGACAGTTGTTTCTGCATGTCACTAAAGGCAGTTTTAAGTTCTTCCTGCCCACCATATAACTGATTAAGCCCAGCTTGCAAACTAGGGATACTGTTCACAACTTGTTGTTGCCCATTTGCAGCTTGATTCAGTCCGTTTTCCAGTTTGGTAATGGCGGCAATGAGTTCATCTAACCCTTGGGCAAGCTGTTCCTGTCCATCAATTGTCTGTTGAAAGCCTTGATTCGCTTTTGTGAGACCTGGGAGTACTTGTGTTTCCAAACTTTGATTCAATCCATTTAAACCAGGTTGGCCCTCGCTTCCATTTATTGCAGCTGAAACTTGAGCTTTTGCCTCCTGAAAATCCTCATCTTGTTCTAGCTCTGCATTATTATCCTCTGCAGCTTCTAAGTTGTCTAAAGCACTAGACAATAACTGTGGCATAAACTGATAGCCACTTAACAAAGGTTTTAACCCACTTTCTACTCCTTGATAACCTGCAAGGAGCTCATTATTAGCATTAATGGTTTCTTGAAGTTTCGTTTGAATAGTTTCAAGGTTGTCTTTAATCTGCCCTGCACCACTAGAGCTTGAGGCAATGCCAGTTTGGATATCAGATAGGGCGGTCTTCATTTCGCCTATCCCGTTATTCGCTTGTTGTGTACCAGTTAATAATTGATCCACACCATTTTCAGCCTCTTTCAATTGAGGCTGCGATGCGTTCAATTGTTCGGAAGCATCTGCTAAACCAGTTTGGATCTCATCTATTCCATCAGTGCTTTCACTAATACCTTCTCCAAGCTGATTGGTTTGGCTCGTCACCGTAAAATCTTCCAATATTTCACCAGCTGGGCGTGTCGCACTTCTCACTTGTTCGACACCATCCAAACGAGCAAGTTTTTGCGAGATTGCTTCAATTGCTTCAAACTCTTGTACGGAGTCTATTTTTTCCCTCGTATCAAACACAACAGTGGCGGGCATCGTTTGTCCAGGGCCAAAGCTATTTGAAATCCAATTAAATGCTTCTACAGACCCGTATTCATCCCCGATTTCTTCCAATGAATTATAAGACTTATTGCCATCATAAGAAAGAATACTAGGCAATACAACTGCTGCTATAATCGCAAGTGCAATAAGTGGCCGTGTTAAAGCGAATGATCCGACAGAGCCCCATAACTTACTTTCACTATGGGCAACATTTTTGTCAAATGGCCAAAATAACTTTTTTCCTAAAATAACTAAGAAAAAAGGTACAAGTGTAACAAGTGCAAGTAATACAACAGCGACGCCAACGGCAACAGCTACGGCTGACTGGTACAAGGAAAAGGTGGACAATCCTATTGTCGAAAAACCAATCAAAACCGCTAACCCAGCAAAAAAGACCGTTTTTCCGCCTGATTTATAGGTTGCTAAAACGGCATCTTTTGTTGTTTCATGGTTGGATAGTTCCTCTTTGAATCGATTAATAAGCAGGATACAGTAATCGGTTCCGATTCCAAACATGATTGCAACCATAAATATTTGGGTGAAGGTGGATAAAGGAAAATCCGCTGTGTCTGCCAAGATAGCAACAATACCTTGTGCGGCAAGATAGCTGATCCCAACTGTTAAAAGTGGAACAAATGGCGCAATCAAGGATCGAAAAACGACAAACAAAATGAGCAGGATAAATCCGACCGTGATGTATTCTGTTTTCTTTAAGCCTTCCTCCGAATTTATGATGATATCTTCGGAAATATAGCTTTCTCCTGTTAGAAGATGATCTACTTTAATGGATTCGAGAGCAGCATAAATATCTTCTCTGGATTCTGCAATCGTTCGGTCTTGTAGGGAGATATCGGTAGGAACTAATATCGTCTTTCCATCATCAGATACCGTTTGTTCCTCAATAGCTGGGTCGTCCGTGTATGCTAATATATTCGATAATCCCAATTTTTCCTTATTATTTTTTAATAACGTTATAGCGTTATTTACTTCTTCTTTTTCAACATCAGTTAATCCATCATCGTTATGAAATACAAGCACACCACTTGTTGTGTTACCTGTGTTGTCCGATTCCATTCGGTCAAGCAGTTCCTCTGCTTGTGTTGATGGATAACCGTTTGGAACACCAATTTGTCCTTTTTCTCGCACAAGTTCTGCAAGGTTAGGAGACAATAATAATAGTGAAACAGCGACAATGACCCATAAAATGGCGATGGGCCATCGGAGTTGTATAATTTTTCTCATGGGCTAAAGCTCCTTTCAATTTCCATTATCTTTTAAAATTTGGACTAGTTTTTCAAGCTTTTGAATGAACGATTCAACTTCTTCTTGATCAAATTGAGTTAATATATCTCCAAGGACATCGTATAATTTGGATATCGCATGTTCCATTAGTTCTTTTCCTTCATTAGTAAGGGAAAGATAGACGATTCTACGGTCTTCGTTATCCCGATTTCGTCGGATGAACCCTCGTTCAAAGAGTCGGTTAATTTGAGCAGTAACAGCACTTTTTCCGATCGAAAATTCATGGGAAATATCCGAGCTCGTACAAGGTTGATGTTTATACATATAGTGCAGTGTGGAGAATTGATCTGTTGTCAATTGCTGGTGCACCTGTTCGTTCATCCTTTGGGTAATCCGTCTATTGACCTCATTCGTTGCCGATGTATATCGGTCAATAAGAATCTTTAATTCTTGGTGTTCCAAATTTCAACGCCCCTCTCCATAATGGTTTGTTAGATGAATAGTTTGATTAGTGAACTATAATAACATAACATCATTTTTTCAGAAATACAATATTTTTCATTGAAACATGAGATGTCGTTTATAATAAGGAAAGGAATACGAGGAGGAAACAAAATGAGTCGTATACTATGTAAATATTGCTACAATGAAATAGAGGATCGAGATAGGCTGGTTGTGGGGTCCAAATGGTTTCAAATTAAGCCGTTTCATTATGTTTGTTTTCAAGAAATCGAACAGGAAACAGAAGTAGCGTGGAATAGCTGGACACCTATAAACGGTCCAGCTGGAACAATTACTTTTTTGCTCATGTTGGCTTTATCCGTATGGATGCTCACGACAAATACATTTGGGAGCAGAGGAAAGATTGTAGGAATAATCGCGCTTTATCCAATCATTTTGCGGTTAGTGTCGTTCTTTTTTATAGAATTGCGCCTACCCAAATTAAAGTGAATTCCTTCAACTGGTAAATAGTGTACTGTGTTTATATACTGAAGGGTGAAAATTAAATAGGGATTTGTGTATAGAAATGAAAGTAGTGAATAACATAAGACCAATAGAAAACAACACTTAGAGATAGATTAGGAGTTATATTACTTTATTTGAAGGAAACTGGACGAATAGAATGTTAGACAGGCATTAAACGCAATTTTTAGTAAATTACAATAAATAATCAAGAAATAACAGCAGATAAGCATGTTGGGAATGCTCGAGCGATCTAGTAAAATAAAGAGTGTCGTTGTAAAAAAGAACGGGA
Source organism: Terrihalobacillus insolitus (assembly GCF_028416575.1). Classification (GTDB taxonomy): domain Bacteria; phylum Bacillota; class Bacilli; order Bacillales; family Amphibacillaceae; genus Terrihalobacillus; species Terrihalobacillus insolitus. The sequence goes on from NZ_JAMQKB010000007.1 coordinate 96,352, forward strand.
GATGTCAACATACTCAGATTACATTCGACAATAACCCTCTGTGTGTAAGATCCATTCTATTCTGCGTTCGTTTCTTAATCAGTAATTTTTTAAGTCCTCGATTAAAACATATTTCGATATTTTTTTATTTTGGATTGCTTTGGGGAATGCAGGTAAAATGGAGGTTTATGTCTGTGATGCTTAAATAAAACTTGAAAAGGGGAAATGATTATGATGAAGAAAGCATTATTATTAATATCTACATTGTTGTTTGTCGTCGTTCTTTCAGCATGTGGTGGGGGAAATGAAGGTGGAAGTGGTGAAAAGTCGATTGATACCATTACATTAGCAGATGCTGGTTGGGATAGTATTCGATTCCATAACAGTGTAGCCCAAACAATTATAGAAAACGGCTATGGTTATGATACAGAAGTAAAGCCGGGATCTACTGCTGCTACGATTCAAGGCTTACGTGAAGGCGACGTAAATGTCTACATGGAAGTGTGGACAGACAATATTAAAGAAGTTTATGAAGAAGCAACCGCAGCAGGCGATTTCGAAAAAGTATCAACAAACTTTGATGATAATACGCAAGGTTTATATGTACCTACTTATGTTATTGAAGGCGATGAGGAACGCGGGATCGATCCATTGGCTCCAGATTTAAAAACAGTAGAAGACCTCAAAAAATACCCAGAATTGTTTGAAGACCCAGAAGATCCAGGTAGAGGCCGAATTCTTAATGCGCCAAGTGGTTGGGCTGTTGCAGAAACAATTGATCAAAAATTTGAAACTTACGGGCTAGATGAAACGATGAACAATTTTATGCCTGGTTCTGATGCAGCTATTGTAACTTCTTTAGCTGATGCGTATAATTCTGGAGATGCTTGGGTTGGCTACTATTGGTCTCCAACAGCTGTAACAGCAATGTATGATTTGACATTGTTAGAAGAACCAGAATATGACGAAGATACTTGGAAAGAAACGAAAGGTACAGAATTTCCTCCAAACGATGTGGTAGTTGCTGTTCATAAAGATTTTAAAGAACAGGCACCAGAGGTATATGATTTCTTAAGTAATTATGAAACAAGCAGTGCATTAACAGAACAAGCACTTACTTATATGAGTGAAAATGATGCTTCTGCTGATGAGGCTGCTAAATGGTGGATGCAACAAAACGAAGATGTTTGGACTGAGTGGGTACCAGAGGATGTCGCTTCTAAGGTAAAAGATGCTTTAAAATAAGTATTGAAGTAGCTGGCTGGCTTGCAAGGTCAGCTACTTTTCTTTAAAAGAGGTTGTTCAAAAAGTCATTTTTATTCTTGACATGCAAACTGCGTCTTTTCTTTATAGTGCGTATTCAAAACTAATTAAAGTAAAAGTGAGGTGAAAAGGCTGCAGCTAGTGCAGTCTCCTATGGGTGGTTTTCCCGATATAGAAAGCAATTTAGGACAATATGTTTCAGATCTAGTTGATTTTTTAGACGTGACATTAGAAGGATTATTTGATCTAATCTTTTTCATTTCTTCACGTACCATCAACGGTATCGAGGCATTTTTAAATGTATTACCTTGGTGGCTATTTATTATATTGATTTTTCTAATAGGATGGTATTTTAAAACGGTATGGTCTGGTGTTCTTTACGCATTTTTCATTTTTCTCGTAGGTACATTTGGACTATGGGAAGAAATGATGATGACGATTTCGATCGTAGTGACGGCGGTGCTAATATCCTTAATCATTGGTGTTCCTCTTGGAGTGTGGATGGCATTTAGTAAAAGATTTTCCACTGTTATGCGGCCAATACTGGATGCAATGCAGACAATGCCTAGTTTCGTGTATTTAATTCCAGCGATTTTCTTCTTTGGATTGGGAAATGTTTCAGCCATTTTTGCAACATTGATTTATGCGTTGCCACCTGTTATTCGCTTAACGGAATTGGCGTTACGCGGCGTAGACCCAGAAGTAATAGAATCAGCACAATCGTTTGGTTCTTCCAGATGGCAAATGCTAATAAAGGTACAGTTACCACAAGCATTACCAACGATTATGGCAGGTGTTAACCAAACGACGATGATGGCGTTGGCTATGGTCGTTATTGCATCGATGGTAGGAGCACAAGGATTGGGTGAACAAGTATTAATATCCATTAACCGTATCGATATCGCACTTGGTTTTGAAGCGGGAATTAGTATTGTGTTTTTGGCCATTATAATTGATCGTGTTACAGGTGGAGTTGCTGATAAATTCCAGAAACATAGGAGGGCTAAGTAATGACAACTAAAATGAAAATTGAGCACGTATCCAAAATTTTTGGCCCAAAACCTAAATCGATCGTTCCTATGGTCAAAGATGGCATGACCAAAAGTGAGATTTTAGAAAAAACTGGACATACGGTTGGAGTGTATGACGCTTCTCTTGATATAAATGAAGGCGAAATATTTGTAATTATGGGTCTTTCTGGTAGTGGTAAATCCACACTCATCCGTTGTTTCAATTTATTAAACAAGCCTACGTATGGTAGTATCCATGTTGATGGAGAAAATATTGTTGAATATAATGCGACTAAGTTAAAAAAGTTTCGTCAAGATAAAATTGCGATGGTCTTTCAACACTTTGGTTTATTTAATCACCGCACTGTTATGGGGAATGTGGAATATGGACTGGAAATTAAAGAGGTATCTAAGGAAAAAAGACAACAAATCGCTCAAGAAAATATCGAAGTTGTTGGTTTGAAAGGGTACGAAGATAAATATCCAGAAGAACTATCAGGTGGAATGCAGCAAAGGGTTGGTCTGGCACGAGCACTTGCTAATGACCCTGATATTCTTTTAATGGATGAACCATTTAGTGCACTAGATCCTCTGATTCGTCGGGAAATGCAACTTGAGCTTCTAGATATCCAGGAACGGTTGCAGAAAACAATTGTCTTCATTACACACGATGTAAATGAGGCGTTTAAAATTGGTGACCGTGTCGCTGTAATGAAGGACGGAAAAGTCGTTCAAGTGGGGACACCAGAGGAAATATTGGAGGAACCAGCAAACGACTATATTACAGATTTCATAAAAGATATTGATCGTTCTAAAATTTTGCAAGCTGAAAACGTTATGATCAAACCAAATGCATTGGTATCTTTGAAAGACGGCTTGCATGTTGCTGTAAAAGAGATGCGAGAAAATGGAATTTCTAGTGTGTTCGTAGTCGACCGAAGTAGACATTTACAAGGTATTGTAACGATCGACGCAGCAATAGATGGAATTAAACAGAAAAAAACGTTGGAAGACGTACTTGATCGTGATGTTACGAAAGTTAGTAGGGAAGAGTATGTAAGTGACTTAATTCCAAAGGCATTGGAATCCAAATTCCCGTTAGCTGTTATTAACGAGGAAGATCGACTGGAAGGATTTATTCTCCGAGTTCACGTACTATCCGGCCTTGTCGCTGATGATGTTGAGGAAAGTAAAGAATACCATGGTTACTATAACGGTTAAAAAATAAAACGCATGGATTAGATCCATGCGTTTTATTTTTTTATGTTAGTTAACAAGTTATTTTCATCACGATTTGCATATCTATTGTGTTAATCTTGCTTGCTTATTGTTGGAAGTTTAATTTTTTTGGATTTAATGTCGCGTGTATCTAATCCATTTCCTAATGATCCAAACGCTTTGCCCTTTAATGGGTCGACAAGATCATTATGCTCAAAATATACCCTTGGTGTTTTCCATAATGCCTTTAAAGCTTGACCCATCGGCATTTCGTGATAGCGATCAGGCCATAAATTTTTAATATGTTTCTTTACGAGTGGATAGTGTTTTGAACTCATCGACGGGAAAATGTGATGTTCCGTATGATAAGAAAAATTAAAATGCAACACATCCACCCATTTTGGTACAGTTACCGTAAGGCTGTTTGCTAATGGATCGTTAACAGGAACAAGTGGGTTGAGACGGTGATTCGTTGAAATATAGGCCATTACCACGAAATTGGCGATCAAAAGTGGAAGCAAAAAAGCAAAAAACCACTTTTCAAAACCCATCACAAACAAAAGACTAATCCATGTTATCCAAGGCAATACAGCTTGAACGAATACCGTTGGCTGCTTCTTAAGGTTAAACGACTTTATATACACTAAGAACATTTTGATTGAGTGGGCTGTGAATTGGACTGTCAAAGATGCAAAGCTTGTGAATGCCCGAACAAAAAAAGGCAATTTGTAGATCCAGCGAAAAAGTTTCGTTTTGGATATTCTCTCAAGTGTCGGCCATGAATCTGGATCATGTTCATCCTGTTGTGTATGAACATGATGTGTTGCATTATGCCACTTTCTCCAGATTTGTGGACTAGTGCTTAACGGCCAAAATGCAATAGCACCAAGTAAATTGCGGATCCATCCTTTTCGAATAACCGTTCCATGTAAAATCTCATGACCTAAAAACCCTAATGCTGCAAAGCTTAAACCAATTGGAATAGATAGAAGCAAGTTGACTAGTGGGTGAAGATCAAATAATCCAATCACCAAGAAACACCCAACCACAACAAGCAAATAGGCAAGTCCTCCAAAAAGACGGAAAGGTGCAGGCTTAAATACTTCTTTTGGCAAATGTTTTTTTAATTGTGCAGCATACCATCCAAAATTATGAAGGTCACTCATATGTAGTAATCTCCTTTCACATTCATAAATAACATAAGACTGTGCTTGCGCTATAATTATTTTTACCCTACCAGTATTGTTCAATTGATGTCAACTTATAATTATTACCAAGTCCTAAGTCCAGCCAACAAATGCATTATGAGCGAATTCCTTTTTCGTTTAAGCAATATAGTATACCCTAATGTTAAATGAGATTAGAGAGGAGAGGAGAGAAAGAAATGAGCTTAACAACTACCACCACACTTCATAATGGTGTGGAGATACCCGTTTTTGGCCTAGGTGTGTACAAAATACCAGAACAAGAGGTATACGATTCCGTTACATCTGCACTAGCTTTAGGATATCGCCACATTGATACAGCATCTTTTTATGAAAATGAAGAAGGTGTTGGGAAGGCGATTAAGGATAGTGACATACCGAGGAACGATATTTTTGTAACGACGAAGGTTTGGAACGATGAGCAAGGTTATGATGAAACGTTACAGGCATTTGAGAGAAGTCTTAAAAGATTGGAATTTGATTATGTCGATTTGTATTTGATCCATTGGCCGGTTCCAGGCAAGTACAAGGAGACTTGGAAAGCATTAGAGAAGCTTTATAAAGACGGAAAAGTAAGAGCTATTGGCGTGAGTAATTTTTTGCCTCATCATTTAGAAAGTCTAATGGAAGATGCTGAGATAAAACCGATGGCGAACCAAATTGAACTCCATCCGCAATTAACTCAAGTTGAAACCCGCAACTATTGTAAACAACATAATATTAAAGTGGAAGCATGGTCTCCGTTAGGACGTGCCAACTATCTCGATGATCCAATACTAAACGAAATCGCAAACAAACATAATAAGACTCCTGCTCAAGTAATCCTACGTTGGAATGTCCAAAGTGAAATCATTACGATACCAAAATCGGTTAATACTTTAAGACAAAAAGAAAATGCTGACGTTTTTGACTTTGAACTTACCAACGAAGAAGTGCAAAAAATAGACAGCATAAATATCAATAAACGCATTGGACAACACCCAGATCATTTTAAATACTAAATACAGGTTCATAGAAACGGATGAAACGAAGATGGAGTAACTGTATAAGGTAAATATTTCAAAAATGTGAAAAATATCGTTGACTATCCATTTCCTTTGGCATATAATTAAGAACATATTAAATGAAAGGAGGTCATATCTATGAAAAACATAACAGTGAAGCAACCAACTAATTTCATAGATCAAGTGACCTCCTACGAGTTCTTATAATTTCGTGAATTCCTTTTTGTCAAAAATGGAATTGCACTTTTGCATCAATATTATATGGTATAGGTAGGTCACACTTCTTGTCCGTGGCCTTTTTTCATTGTTTGAAAACGCATGTGTCCCAGGGGGCACATGCGTTTTTTTAATAGATAAAAAACATGAGAGGAGAATGAAAAATGAAAAAAGTGGAGAATGCATTAATAGAAGATTGGAATGAGAGCGGATAGTAAATACCGAAAAAAGCAGAGTTGGTGAATAGCATGACAGTAGTATTAAGGCAGATTGATTCTTTGGTTGGTCGGTTTATAAGACCATACACGATAATCATTATTGTTATTGTTCAGTTTGGTGGGTTGTTTCCATCGATTGAGAAAGTAATTTGTATTGTTTCAAAAAATGAAGAGTAAGTGTTTTAGAACATTTTAAATTTGGAAAGGAGTTGTTTTTGATGATTCAAAACAGAAAACAAGAGGTTAATAGAGAAGAGTGGAAAGAAAGCGGATAGTGAAAAGAACTAGGTGGGCACACGTTTCGTTTTTTTAAAATTGGTTGATTTCATGTCAAATCACACCATGAACAACCTAGATATTTCCCGGGAAATGACGATTACTGCGTTGAAAGATGTACGTTCGGATCGATTTATCAGAAACTCACCCAAAAAACACGGAGAATCTGTCAAAGAAAGTGGAAGCATGTTGTCAATTGGGGAATGACAACTAAGCTGATTGTCCATGACTCAACATTCGGTTCAGGTTTTTTCCTTGATCATGGTACAATGAAAGCAAAAGCAAGTCATGATTAACTTAACATCAAACAGGGGATCTATTCAAAAGTATTAGATGCAAAAAGGTCACTTTGCTCGCCTGGATGATATCCCACTTTCTTATTTGGGGTGAATGAATGAAGCAGTCAGATGATCATAAACCTGATATCATTGATGAGGACTTATACGAAGAAATAGATGAAGAAGAGATGCTTGAAATTCTGAAGCAAGAACGGAAAGTGATGCTTCAGGCTGACCATAACAAAAACAATAAACCGAAACGCCCATTCCCAAAATGGGCATTTTGGTTGATCGCGGTTGCGATGCTCATCAATGTCATTGCAATTATTCCACGCACTTTTTCCATACCGGCAATGAATTTTTTAGTCACTTCCGCAAAGCTTTCGACACAAGACGTGATTGATGAATATAAGGAATCCGTTGTTGTAGTAGAAGCAGGGAGTAAAAAGGGAACTGGTTTTTCGGTTTCAGAGGATGGTGTCATTTTAACGAATAACCATGTCATAGAGGATGAAAAAAGTATTTTTGTTGCATTTCCAACAGAGGGACTGTATGAAGTAGAGGTTGTTGATGCATTTCCAGATATCGATCTTGCCGTATTACAAGTGGTCAAAAATGACGCCACCTTCCCTGCGCTTACTTTAGCTAAAAGGACAAATTTTACGAATAATGAGCATATTTATTTTATCGGTAATCCTTTGGCATTTTCGGGAATTGCAAACGAAGGAAAAGTAGTCGGATATACAAAATTGGATGATTGGGAAAAGAAGGTAATCATGCTAAAGGCACCAGTATATCGTGGGAATAGTGGTAGCCCTGTCATTAATGATGATGGTGAAGTTATAGGGGTTATTTTTGCAACCCTTAACCATTCCGATCAGGGCAAGGTGGGTTTAGCCGTCCCAATTGATTATTACTATGAGAAGATAGCAAGCCCGTAAACAAATCGATGGGCTTGCTATCTCTATCGTGGTATTGATAAGACAATTTAAATAAAATGTAATATTCCTGTGCTAGATTTCCTACGCCGAAACAGATATGCTTATCCTATTAATCATAAGTAGTAGGGGAATTAAAATGCGAGAAAGTGATTTCTATATCAAACAAATAAAAATGGAAGATTACATATATGTTACACCCAAAAAACAATCGTCCCGTACGAATACTATTGTAGCTGGAGGTGGCAAAGGTTGATGGAGAACCGTTCTACCGAAGAGGAAGAGGTACCTCTTGAGAAACAAATTGCACTCGTTCAGCAAGGAGATCAATCGATTCAAAATCACTTACTGAAAGTATATCAACCTTTTATCGCCAAAAGTGTTTCACAAGTTTGCAAGAGGTACATTGATCCTAACACGGATGATGAATTTAGTGTTGGACTTATTGCTTTTAACGAGGCAATGTTTTCTTATTCAAATGATAAAGGAAGCACTTTTCTTTCTTTTGCCAGTTTAGTTGTGAAAAGAAAGGTAATCGATTATATTCGAAAAGAGCAGACAAACCCAGCGCAAGCTTCATTAGATGAAGTCTATGATGAAGATAATATGACGGTTAATCCTTTAGAAGTTAAAGCTGCAAAGGAATTGTATCAGGTACAATCAGAGTCATGGCACCGGAGTGAGGAGATAAAAGACCTTGAACAAAAGCTAAAGGAGTACAAACTTTCTTTTGAAGAACTTACCAAAATATCTCCGAAACATCAGGATGCAAGAGAATCAGCGATCCGAACAGCTAAAATTTTATATGAAGATGAATCGATGCGTGACTTTGTGTATAAAAAGAAAAAAATTCCGATTAAAGCTTTAATTGAAAAGGTAAGTGTGAGCAAAAAAACATTGGAGCGGAACAGGAAATATATTCTAGCGATCTTTGTCATTCTAGGTGGTGAGTACATCTACCTTAAGGATTATTTAAAGGGGGTGGGAGATTGAGAAAAGGTGTTGTAGTAAAACAAAATCAACGTTATACCGTTGTAATGGAGCAAGACGGTACTTTTCACAAAGCAAATCCAGTTTCAAACGGAGAAATTGGAATGGAAGTTTTTTATACGCCAAAAGAAGAAAATACTTTTTCGTTTTTCACGAGAAAGTACCCTAGAATGATTGCGATAACATTGGTTTTCCTATTGATAATTTTCCCTCTATATGGGTGGTATGATAAAAATGAGGCGTATGCCTATGTCAATATTGATATCAATCCAAGTGTCGAATTAGAAGTCAATGATGATATGAAAGTGTTAAACCTCATTCCACTTAATGATGACGGCAAATCACTTATAGATCAACTTCCCGATTGGAAAAATCGTTCTATTGAGCAAGTAACAGCTTCCATTATTGATAAGAGTAAGCAGGACGGATTTGTGGATCTCGAGAACAACATATTGATAGGTGTTAGCTACTTAGTAAAGCCGAAAGAAAACAGAAAGATTACGGATGTAATTGATACGTATTTAAGTAATTATAAAACCGACTATCAGATTGCAACATTTGAAATTCCGAGCGAAGTCCGCACAGAAGCAAAAGAGAAAAAGGTATCTATGAATCAAATTATGGCCTCCTCTTTGAGTGAGGAAGAGGAAACAAAAGGAAAGAAAAATCAATCAAAGAAGAAAATAGATAAAGAAGATAAAGCAATTATTCAATCATTTTATAAGTCAAAACAAGACGCTTCTAAAAAGGAAAAACAGAAAAGAGAAAAGAATAACAAGCCAAACGAAAATAGCTATAAAGGAAATAATGGAAAATCGAAGGATCAAGAAAAATCCAGTCCAGGTAAAGATAAATCTAATAACAATAATGGGAACGATAACAAGCAAAAAAACAATAAACAAGTAAACAAAGATAAGAAGCAAGGAAAAAACGGAAAAGCTAAGAAACAAATAAAGGATCAAAAACTTAAGAATAAGAATAAGAATAACAATGGAAATCAAAAGAACAAAAATAAAAATGGAAATCAAAATCAACAAAATAAGAAGGAACGATCCATATCTGAAACTTTAAAAGATCGGTTTAATCCAATTATCCAACAAATTCCAATAGAATAAAACGAGACGCTTGGTAAAGAGACCCAAGCGTTTTTATATACACTTTTTTAGATATTTGAACAATTAGTGCAAGGTACAGTACAATAATAGGAAATAACAAAGCTGGAAGGGATCATAAATGTCTAAATTGGATTTAACTCAATTTGAAAAGAAACTAATGGTAAGAAATATTGGTCATAATGACATTAAACAATTATTGGATTTGCAAGCGCAATGTTTTCCAAACATGGAACCATGGAAACGAGAACATCTCGAAAGTCATATAGCGTTGTTTCCAGAGGGACAGTTTTGTGTAGAATATGATGGAGTCATCATCGGAAGCTGTTCAAGTCTTATCGTTAACTTTGATGAATACGATGATAAGCATACATGGGATGATATTACCGATGAGGGCTATATAACAAACCATGACCCGGAAGGTTACAATTTGTATGGCATTGAAGTTATGGTTGACCCTGAGTTTCGCGGGATGAAAATTGGTAAAAGACTATATGATGCGAGAAAAGAACTTGCCCGTGAAATGAATTTAAAAAGTATTATTATTGGTGGTCGTATTCCTAATTATTATCAATATCAACGAAAAATGAGCCCCAGGGAATATGTGGAAGAAGTCATGAGTAAGAATATTTTTGATCCTGTACTAACCTTTCAAATTATGAATGGTTTTACCGTAATGCGCATCAACCCAAATTATTTGCCTGATGACAAGCAGTCGGCTAAATATGCTACATTAATGGAATGGAATAATATCGATTATCGAGCAAAATCGAAGCGGCATTTTAAGACAGCCTATCCCGTTCGGATTACGGTGATCCAATATATGATGAAAAATATTGAATCGTTTGAGGAATTTGCTCGTCAAGTGGAATACTATGTAGATGTTGCCTATGACTTTGGATCTGATTTTGCAGTCTTTCCTGAGATCTTCACGACACAGCTGATGTCCTTTTTGGAAGAGAAGGTGCCGTCTAAGTCCATTCGTTTACTTGCTGCATACACAGAGGACTACATTGAATTATTTACGCATTTAGCTGTCAAATACAACGTAAATATTGTAGGAGGATCCCACTTTGTTGAAGAGGATGACCATGTCTATAATATCGCTTATTTATTCAGAAGGGATGGAACAATTGAAAAGCAGTACAAAATTCATGTCACCCCTAATGAGAGAAAATGGTGGGGGATCCAGCCAGGTGACACCGTAAAGGTTTTTGATACAGACTGCGGAAAAATAGCGATTCAAATATGTTATGACATCCAGTTTCCTGAATTATCTAGATACGCAGTCGATCAAGGAGCCAATATTATTTTTGTCCCTTTTTGTACGGATGATCGACAAGGATACTTAAGGGTTCGTTATTGTGCACAGGCGCGTGCAGTAGAAAATCAGGTGTACACCGTCATTGCAGGTACGGTTGGGAATTTAACTCAAGTAGAGAACATGGATATTCAATACGGCCAATCAGCTATTTTCACCCCGTCTGATTTCGAATTTGCTCGTGACGGAATTATCGGAGAAACGACCCCGAATGTAGAAACCGTCGTTGTTGGGGATGTAGATCTAGAAATTTTGAGAAGACAGCGAAAATCGGGAACGGTGCGGCAACTTCGTGATCGTCGTAGAGATTTATTTGAAATTTCATATCGAAACATTGAAACGGAAGTAAAGCCAAATAAATAACAACGAGAAAGGATGGTAGGATGTTAAATGACCAAGTTGCTATTATTACGGGTGCGTCACGAGGGATCGGAAAGGAAATTGCGAAACAGCTCGCTTCTAAGGGGGTTCGTTTAGCCATCTTGGGAAGTTCAGAGGATATTTTTAAAACAAAGGACGAAATAGAAAAAGAAGGGTCAGGGAATATCCTTGCGTTTCGTTCAGATGTTGCCAAGGAAAATGAAGTTGACCATGTTGTAGAAGCTACAAAAAATGCATACGGCCGTGTGGACATTTTAATAAACAATGCTGGAATTGGAATGTTTAAAAAGGTAGAGGATGTCACTGTCGAAGAATGGAAAAATACATTTGAGATAAATGTCCAAGGAGTTTTCCTTTGTGTAAAAGCTGTTCTTCCGATTATGAAAAAACAGCAGTTTGGAACGATTATTACGGTATCTTCTGACGTGGCGAGGTATACGATCGCTGACAAGGGAACTCTTTACACTTCCACGAAATATGCTGTACAAGGATTTATGGGCTCACTTCTACAAGAGGTGAGAAAAGATGGAATTCGTGTTGGTACGATTAACCCTGGAATGGTGGATACTTATTTTGCCGATACGAAACAAGGGGAAGAAAAAAAAGCGGATTGGTTAAAAGTAGGAGACATTGCGGAAGCCGTTGTATACATGGCAAGTGCACCAAAGCACATGCAAATAGATGAGCTTCACCTTCATCCTCTCATTCAAAATTATCCAAGACCATAACTTGCATAGAAAAAACCGCCATTTGTGGCGGTTTTTTCTATGCAAGTCATTTAAACCTCCATCGTTGCTACTGGTGTATAGGCCATAGCATGATCAATATATTGGAGTAGTTCCTCATGAGCGTGCATTACAGCCTGTTCATCATTTTTGTAGTGAAACGAGTGAAGAAAAACCTCAATTTTTTTTGATAACAGATCATCATTTGTACGTACCATGAGGATTAAGAGATCGTCCCATTGCCCCCATAGTGTAAAGTACAATGCTTTGTCGTAATCTGGAATATACATTTATAAACAACCCCTTTCAAGGGAGTTGTTTTTAGTGTGTAACGAAAAAGTATAGTCATGAATGGTAACTTTTCTTAGATCGTACCAAAACTTTACGGAAAAAAATGCTTGTTCAATAAGTCGATAAACCATCCACTTTTGAACGGTTCATCCATCCTTTTTTTAGTATAAACTGTTCATCATGAAACATACTACAACTAACCACAACTAAAAGGAGGTTACATCAATGATGTGGAAAACAATTGGATTGACTATTGCTGCTTCCCTTACTCTTATAGGGTGTCAAAACGCAGATGAAATTGGTCAAGGTGGAAATGATTTAAACGATAATGTAGAACAAGCACGATTCAATGGAACAACAGATTTTCCTGGCGACGATAACAATCAACAACGAGGACTAACAGATAACCAGCAAAACAATCAAGGGCATATGCAAGACCGTAATGGAACAAATGGAAACAATATCGGTAATGGTAGAAATGGAAACAACATCGGTAATGGAACAAATACAGGTAATAACACTGGTAATCAAATGAATCAAGACCAAAGGCAAGGGCAAGGGCAAAATCAAGGAAATCAACAATATGACGTTTCTGATCGAGCAGCAGAACGCATTACCCAAAACGTCAAAGGCGTAGATAACGCGTATGTGTTAACAACGGAAAATAATGCGTACGTTGCAGCAGAAATGGATGCAGACGCACAGCAAAATAACACAGGTCAAAATAATGATGTCAGCGATAAAATAAAATCCCAAATTACGGATGCTGTAAAAGCTGTGGATAACGACATTGACAACGTATATGTATCCACAAATCCAGATTTCGTTAATTTAACGAATAACTATGTCAATGACGTAGACAATGGCAATCCTGTTGAAGGCTTTTTTCAACAGTTTGGCGACATGGTTGAACGAATCTTTCCAGAAACAGAATAGTATTTAAAAAGTGAGCCCTAGCAAAGAATGCTAAGGCTCACTTTTTTGTGTAGAGTGGCTCATAAAAGCGATGAAGGACACTTCCGGTGCATTTGTCCAAAGAAAAGTGGTTCATAGCCATGATGAAGGACACTTCCGGTGCATTTGTCCAAAGAAAAGTGATTCATAGCCGAGATGAAGGACAATTCCGGTGCATTTGTCCAAAGAAAAGTGGTTCATAGCCATGATGAAGGACACTTCCGGTGCATTTGGTCAAAGAAAAGTGGTTCATAGCCGAGATGAAGGACACTTCCGGTGCATTTGTCCAAAGAAAAGTGGTTCATAGCCATGATGAAGGACACTTCCGGTGCATTTGGTCAAAGAAAAGTGATTCATAGCCGTGTGAAGGACAATTCCGTGTATTTGGTCAAAGAAAAGTTCATCATAACCGCAATAAAGGTATTTTTTTCTGGCTCGCCGTGTATATGCAAAATCAACAGAAACAACTCGCCGTGTAAATTGAATTTATTGCTTTCCTGTGATATATTTATTATCATAAAATCCGATAAAACATAGTGTATTAGTATGAATTAAAAAAATGGAGTTGATGATAAATGGGTCGAGAGTTTGTTGATTTGTTTGAAGAATGGGCAACTTCTTATGACGAAAGTGTAACAGGGCATGATCCAGAGTATAAAGCTGTTTTTGATAAATATGATACAATCTTAGCAGAGGTTGCAAACCATTCGACAGGGAATGTTTTGGAATTTGGCATAGGTACAGGAAACCTATCAAAACGATTACTGGATCGTGGTGCAACTGTAATCGGTATTGAACCATCGAGTGCGATGCGGAAACTGGCTGCCGCAAAGTTTCCCAATCTCAGGATTGAGAATGGGGACTTTCTTCATTTTCCTGAAGTTGGGGTGCCGATTTCAACTGTGACGAGCACCTATGCCTTTCACCACCTTACAGACGAAGAAAAGAATGTAGCTATAAAAAATTTTAATGAGTTGTTACCAACAGGTGGAAGAATCGTTTTTGCCGATACTGCCTTTGAATCACAACAAGCAAAACAAGCAGCAATAGAACTTGCTGATAAAAATGGGTATCAAAACTTAAGCGAGGATTTACAAAGAGAGTATTACCCAACGATTGATACATTGCGTAATCTTTTTGAGTCTAACGGTTTTTATGTTACGTTTAAACAAATGAATGATTTTGTTTGGTTAATGGTAGCAGAAAAAACAGCATAATATAAAATGCGTGTTCAAAATGTCGGCATAGTAGAAGGTCGAGAACAACCGCTAAAGGAGTGGATGGATAATGGCAAAAAAAATGAACGTAGAAAGTTTTAACCTTGATCATACGAAGGTGAAGGCACCCTATGTTCGATTAGTTGGTGTGACAACTGGACAAAGCGGAGACAAAGTTTATAAGTATGACATTCGTTTTAAACAACCGAACAAGGCACATATGGATATGCCTGGATTACATTCGATTGAGCATATGATGGCAGAAAACATTCGAAATCATATAGACAATGTACTTGATGTTGGTCCGATGGGTTGCCAGACAGGATTCTATTTGGCTATATTAAATAACTCTAGCTATGATGACATCGTTGAGGCGTTAGAAAAAACATTACAGGATGTGCTAGAAGCGGATGAGGTTCCTGCGTGTAATGAAGTTCAGTGTGGTTGGGCTGCAAATCATAGCTTAGAAGGTGCAAAAGAAATAGCAAAAGAAATGCTTGAAGGTAAAGATGAATGGCACCAAGTTTTTGCGGAATAAGAGGAAACCAATATGCCTATTATTAGAAATGTGAAAGAGTTAATCGGAAATACACCACTGATGGAATTAACCCAGTTCCCCCTACCAGAGGGGGTTCGTCTATTCGCCAAACTTGAATTCTACAACCCTGGGGGAAGTATTAAAGATCGGCTCGGTCAAGAACTGGTTCGGGATGCACTTGCAACAGGTAAGCTTTCGAATGGTGGGACAATCATCGAGCCGACCGCTGGGAATACTGGTATTGGTTTAGCACTTGCGGCGTTAAATCAAAACCTCAATGTTATTTTTTGTGTTCCGAAGCAATTTAGTATTGAAAAGCAGGAGCTAATGAAAGCATTAGGAGCACAAATCGTCCATACTTCGACAGAGGACGGTATGAAGGGTGCCATTCAAAAAGCGGAAGAACTTTTGAAGGAAATCCCGAATAGCTACGCTCCACAGCAGTTTTCAAATCCTGCTAACCCGAACACCTATTACAAAACGCTAGGACCAGAAATTTGGGGCGATTTAAAAGGTGATGTTGGTGTGTTTGTTGCGGGTGCAGGTACAGGCGGAACGTTCATGGGTACAGCAAAGTATTTAAAAGAAAAAAATACACAAATTAAAACAGTGATTGTTGAGCCTGAGGGGTCGATTATTGCTGGTGGTGAATCAGGATCACATAAAACAGAAGGAATCGGGATGGAATTTTTGCCAGATTACATGGACCGAACTTATTTTGATGCGATTCATACTGTCCCTGATGAGGTTGCTTTTGATTATGTGAAAGAACTTGCCAAGCGGGAAGGACTGCTTGTGGGGAGTTCATCTGGGGCAGCTTTTTTTGCAGCATTAGAAGAAGCGAAACAGGCCCAAAAAGGGACAAACATTGTGACCGTTTTTCCTGACAGTAGTGAACGCTACTTAAGCAAACGCATTTATGAGGGGGGAGTATAATTGAAAGCTAAAACAAAAATGATCCATGCTGGAATTACTGGTGATGAGCGCACTGGTGCTGTGTCTGTGCCAATCTATCAGGTTAGTACGTACAAACAGGACGGCGCTGGTAAGCACCGGGGATACGAATATTCACGTACAGGAAATCCAACGCGTCATGCACTTGAAACGCTGATCACGGAACTTGAAAATGGAAAAGCAGGATTTGCTTTTGGCTCTGGGATGACTGCGATTACATCTGTCATGATGCTATTTGATTCTGGTGATCACGTTGTTATGACGGATGATGTTTATGGTGGAACATACCGCCTGATGACAAGTGTCCTAAATCGTTTCAATCTAGACCATGATTTTATTGATACAAGTGATCCAGAAAAAGTAGAACAAGCAATTAAGCCGAACACAAAGGCACTTTATATTGAGACACCAACAAATCCACTATTAAAAATTACAGATATAAAAAAAATGGTTGAAATAGCGAAAAGACACAATCTTTATGTAATAGTAGACAATACGTTTGCTACACCATATTGGCAGCAACCGATTGATCTAGGAGCTGACATTGTACTTCATAGTGCAACAAAGTACATTGGTGGACACAGTGATGTTGTCTCGGGTCTCGTTGTTGTGAATTCAGATGAACTTGCTAATGACTTGCATTTTATCCAGAATTCAGTTGGTGGAGTGCTTGGGCCACAGGATTCATGGCTATTAATACGTGGAATAAAGACGCTTGGCTTAAGAATGGAGGCAACTGAACAAAATACAAAGGATCTAGTTGCATTTTTGCAAGATCATCCACAGGTAAGTAACATTTATTATCCAGGATTGGAAACCCATCAAGGTCATCATGTCGCGAAACAGCAGGCAACTGGATTCGGTGGGATGGTCTCGTTTGATGTTGGAAGTGCGGATAAAGCGGAACAGGTTCTCCAGCGGGTAAACTATTTTACATTAGCAGAAAGCCTTGGAGCCGTGGAAAGCTTAATCTCTGTTCCGGCCAAAATGACACACGCTTCGATACCGAAAGATCGCAGGGAAGAGCTAGGCATAACAGATGGCTTGATTCGAGTCTCTGTCGGGATTGAAGATAGTGAAGATTTAATAGAAGATTTAAAGCAAGCAATGGCATAACTAGTAAAAGACAGGGGCTGAACATATAGCACCCTGTCTTTTATTAGCTATGCGAAAGTCGTACAGGCAGACGCTCCAGTTTTAATTAGAAGGAAAATAATGCTACAATGATAAAAGATCGATCAAAAGAAAGGGTGCGTGCAGTGACAAAATCCGTTTTAACATACTTAGAAAAAAATCGGGATCCATTAATTGAAAAGTTAAATGCTTTTCTTTCGATACCAAGTGTTAGTACAAATAGTATACATAAAGAGGATGTAAAGAAGGCTGCAAATTTTGTTGCCGACTACTTAAATGAAATCGGTTTTGATCAGGTAGAAATACAACAGACAAAAGGACATCCGCTCGTTTATGCGGAATATAATGGTGCAGGGAAACAAGCACCTACTGCACTATTTTATGGGCACTATGACGTACAGCCAGCGGATCCACTTGAACTGTGGGATAGTGAACCGTTTCAGCCTGAAGTGAGGGATGGAAGACTATATGCTCGTGGGGCAAGTGATGATAAGGGGCAAGTTTTTATGCATATGGCCGTATTTGAGGCGTACATGAAGACAGAAGGAAAACTACCCATCAATGTAAAAGTTTGTATCGAGGGAGAGGAAGAGATCGGTAGCGAAAACCTATACGAAATCTTGGAAACAAAGAAACAGCAGTTTGAAGCTGATTTTGCTATTATTTCGGATTCAGGTATGGTAGCAGATGGCCAACCCACCATCTTGTATGGTCTAAAAGGATTTACAGGTCTAGAGTTTACGGTGAAAGGGCCAAACCGAGACCTTCATTCAGGTATGTATGGCGGTGCTGTCCGCAATCCAATCATTTCCTTAAGTCATCTTCTTCATTCGTTAAAAAATGAAGAGGAACAAGTCACTGTGGAAGGTTTTTATGACGGGGTAGAGGACATAACCGAACAAGAGCGTCGTTTCATTGCAGACGTTCCAGGAGAAGATTATCAAAAGGTAACTGGAATTACCGAAACCGTTTCAGAAAAAGGTTATACGGCAAAGGAACACACGATGGCACGCCCAACCCTTGAGGTTAATGGAGTGTATGGTGGCTATCAAGGGGAAGGAACGAAAACGATCATTCCTTCTTCTGCGACAGCAAAGTTAACCTGTCGCCTTGTGCCAGGTCAAGATCCTAACCATATCCAACAATTGGTCATCGATCATTTACAAAAACATGTTCCATCAGGTGTTACGCTTGAAATGAAGCGGGAACCATTATCCGCAAAAGCGTACAAGGTGGATCCGAATCACCCGTTAATCGAAAAGGCTGCTAAAAGCTATAGTCGGGCGTTTGGGAAAGAGACGGTATATGTTCGCATGGGCGGTTCGATTCCAGTTGTAGAGTGGATTGAATCCATATATAACATCCCAATTGTATTACTCGGTTTTGGAACACCAGAGGACAAACTTCATTCGCCAAATGAAAGCTTTCTATTGGACAATTTTAACAAAGGAATGGAAACACTTGTATATTATTGGGAAGAAGTAAAAAATTTAAAATAGGCAATTGTAAAAGAGCGAACTGCTAATCAGATAACAGTTCGTTCTTTTTATTTTTCTATCGTTTTCGAGTGAGAATTCTCCTGCGTTCATTTCTCACCTTCTGTATAAAAGCACCATGAATAGGGAAACAAAAGAAGGACTAATTATCAGCGGAGGATGATGGCCTTGTTAAGATCTCGTATGAAAAAAGGAAAGGGGTCCACAAGATCAAATGAGGAAGATTTTTCGGTAAATTTAACGAAACAATTAGATGACAATCTGAAAAATTTAAATAAGATGTTGGATAATCCAAGTGATTTGGTTATTCGGGAATTGACAATTGGTTCTGCTAATCATCGCTGTGCAATTGTGTTTATTGATGGATTGATTGATAAAAAAGTAGTCGATGGTAAAATTTTAAAAAACCTTCAGACCCAATTGCAGAATAAAACATTACCATCATCAGATGCTGCTATTTTAGATGAGGTGCAGCGCGAAATTATTTCAGTGAGTCATGTAGAACAAGGAAACACTTTAGACGATGTCTCCAATTCGATTCTATCGGGAGGGACTGCCTTTTATCTCGACGGAATCAATAAGGTTTTAATTATGAATACGATGGGCTGGGAAACCCGTTCCATTCAAGAGCCTATTACCGAATCGTTAATCCGAGGACCAAGAGAGGGATTCGTGGAAAACATAGGGACGAACATGGTTCTCATACGTCGTTATATTCGGGATTCCAACTTGCGTTTTACTACATACAAAGTTGGCCGTCGTTCTAAAAAAGCACTCGTCCTAGCTTATGTTGATGGGATTGTCCACCCAGATATTGTCAAGGAGCTAAAACGTAGATTAGAGTCAATCGATATGGATGATGCACCTGAATCTGGTTATATCGAGCAATGGATTGAAGACAGCTTTCTATCCCCTTTTCCGCAAATTTTTCATACGGAAAGGCCTGATAAGGTATCGGCAGCCCTTTTGCAGGGGAAAGCCGCAATTTTGTTGGATGGTACGCCATTTGTGTTAACTGCGCCATCAACATTAGGGAACTCATTTCAATCCCCCGAAGATTACTATGAAAGATGGTTCGTTGGAACATTGATTCGAATGCTGCGATATGGTGCTGCTTTTATTGCGATGTTTTTGCCAGCTTTGTACATTGCACTCGTTTCGTACCAACCTGGAATGATTCCTTCTAAATTAGCATTTTCAATTGCGGCCACAAGGGAAGGGGTTCCTTTTCCTTCTGTTGTCGAAGCAATATCAATGGGGCTTACGATGGAGCTGTTACGAGAGGCTGGTGTACGTCTACCAAAAACGATTGGTCAAACGATTGGTATCGTTGGTGGTCTTGTCATAGGCGACGCAGCCGTTCAAGCTGGAATTGTAAGTCCGATTATGGTAATTGTTGTTGCGCTTACTGCAATAGCATCATTTGCACTTCCTTCCTATAGTATTGCAATTTCGTTTCGCATGATTCGTTTTGGTTTTATGATTGCTGCTTCCGTCCTTGGACTTTACGGTGTCATCCTATTATACATTGTACTTAACATCCATATCGTCAATCTAAAGAGCATTGGTGTCCCTTATACCACACCGTTTGCTCCTAGTTTTGTAAAGGATTGGTTGGATCTAGTTGTTCGTGCACCACTTACGATGTTAACCGAACGACCAAAATATACAAAACCTAACGATAGTAAACCGATGGATAAAGGAGAGAAGAAGCAATGAAGGATTTCGAGTATGGAGATGAACAAATCGGAGAAAAAGAACTACGGTTTGCCATTCCATCGATTGTGATCGGAGTAGGGGTTCTATCGTTGCCAAGGGTAATTGCGCAAGAAACGAATGGTGTGGATGGTTGGGTTTCTATCCTACTAGGCGGAGGACTGGCTATGTTTATGACTTGGATCGTAGCCACTTTAGCAGCTCGATTCCCTAAAACAACATTTGTAGATTATGCGTCATTAATCGTCTCTAAACCGATTGCCATTATCTTAACGTTACTCATTTCGATTCAGTTTCTCCTTTTTACCTCTTATGAAGTAAGATCGATTGCAAGTGTTTCAAAGCTGTACTTATTTGATCGTACACCTATTGAGTTCATCGCTCTTTCTTTTTTCCTTGTTGTCATCTATGGTGTATCAGGATCAAGGGCAGGATTGTTTCGTTTAAATTTATTGTTTTTGCCAATTATTCTTTTTATTGCTTTGGTAGTATCTATTTTTACACTTGGATGGTTTGAAATGAACAACTTGGCTCCATTTTTTCAAACAAGCTTTGACGGTTATAGGAGCGCAACAAAATTTAGTTTTTTATCCTTTCTTGGTTTTGGTATCCTTTTGTTTTATGTTGCATTAGTGGAGCAACCAAAAGCTGTACCGAAACGGACAGCTGTCGCTATGATTCTTCCAGTATTCACATATTTGCTCATTTATGTAGCGTGTATTGGTGTATTTGCAGACTCTGCTGCTGGAAATATGATTTACCCGACCGTTGAGTTAGCGAAAGAAGTGGAAATTCCAGGGGAGTTTTTTGAGCGGTTTGAATCGATTTTCTTTGTCATCTGGATTATGGCCATTTTTAATACAACGGCATTGTCATTTGATGTAACTGTATTAGCGATTCGTTCCGTTTTAAAAAAAATGTCCAAATTAGCGATCATATTTACCTTGTCTCCAATCGTTTATCTTGTTGCTATGTATCCCCAAAACTTTAAAGATATTTCATTGCTTGGCAAATTTATCACGTATTATAGCGTTGTGTTTACGGTTGCAGTGCCAATTCTTTTATTGATCATCGCGAAATTAAGGGGAGTGAAAGGGGATGTATAGATGTCATCTTATCTTACTGTCTTTTGTGATTTTCTTGGTGCTTTCAGGATGTTGGGACAGGGTGGAGATTGAACAGCGTGGTTTTGTTGTCGGCGTCGCAATAGACTTAGCAGAGGAACAATCAGGTGGTGCAAGTGATGGCGATCAACAGATAGAACTCACACTTCAACTAGCCAATCCTAGAGGCCTGGGCTCGACGACAACTGGTGGTGGGCAACAAAAGGCTTTTCTAAATATTTCTGGCACGGGGTCAAGTATATTTGAAATTAATCGAGACATGGCAAAACAAACGAGCAGAACCCCTTTTTATGAACATTTAAAAGTAATCATCGTCTCAAAAGAACTAGCACAGAAACCAGGCCTTTTTTCGAAAACCATGGATACGTTTATTCGGGATCCAGAAATGCGTCGAAGCGTAAAAGTTTTAGTTGCGGAAGGCAAATCGAAAAACTTTTTGAATATGGAATCTGAGCAGGAGAAGTTGCCCAGTTTGAAAATTGAATCGATTATTAAAAACACTCGAAAAAATGCGAGCATTATAGAACCTGTACGTATTGGGAAAGTCCATCAGCTGCTTTTAAACAGAAATAGTTATGTTCTTCCCACAATATCCTTAGTTAATAATAAATTAAAGGATGAAGGTGTCGCGGTTTTGCATGGGAAGTCGAACGTACTGGTTGGAACACTTAATAAGACAGAGACAAAAGGGTTGAATTTTATAAAAGGAGAAACTTCATCTGGTGTTTTTCATGTAAACGTAGACGGTGATTCGGTTATTTATGAAATTGTCAATGCAAAAAGTAAGATTCAGTGTGAAGCGAAATCGAAAGACGACTTAAAATTTACGGTTTCAATTGAAATGGAAGGAAATATAGCGGAGGATTACGGATCCAAGGATGATCTTATTGACGAAAGGTACTTAAAAAAAGTGGAAAGTAAAATTGAGCAGGAAATCAAAAATATAGCACAACAAACGATCGATAAAGTGCAGAAGGAGCTGAAAGTTGACGTGCTCGGTTTTGATCGCCGCCTAAGGAGGACAGATTACGATCTTTGGGAACAGGTTCGAAAAAACTGGGATCGTGGGGATAATTACTTTGCGAAAAGTGATGTGAATGTGGAAGCAAATGCGATTGTTCGAATAACTGGGGTTGCAGACCAAACGAAAAGTGGGATCATAGAATGAATATTTTAAACAACCTCGTAGGCAGATTATCCGAAAATTTAATATTGTTTTGTACTGTACTGTCTTTTGTGATACCTTATTCTATCTACAAAATCAATCAGGCGCTGCACAACTATGGCGATCCACCATGGAAGAAAAAATAGACTAATTCAGCAGTTTGAATGGATAAGAGTTGCTTTTTTAGGTAAAAATACTCACAAGTGAAGAAAGTCTCTACTGCCTTTCCTAATACAGGTTCCTTTAAAAGGTTCGGCAATCGTTTATTAGACATACGTGTAGGAGGGATGATCAATGTAATGGAAAAACTGCTTTGGTCCATTGCACTACCTGGATTTGGCCAATTATTAAACAAGAAATATGTGAAAGGGATTATATTCATCTTTCTAGAGTTTCTTGTCAATGCTCAAGCGAATTTTAATGAAGTGATCATTTTCAGTTTTCAGGGGAACATTCAAGCTGCGATTGAGCAAACGAACTACCCGTGGCTTATGTTTTACCCATGTCTTTACTTTTTTGCGATGTGGGATGCCTACAAGGATGCAATGGATGAGACCTCTCCTTATTTATTTCTTCCGTTCGTATTTTCCGCTTATTTTGTTACAGTAGGATTAATCTATTCCTCAAAAATGACTATTTTTGGAGCATTAATAGGACCTGTTTGGCTGCCGATTTTATTTGTACTTCCTGGAGTTTTTACGGGATATGTTATTCGATGGATTGTATTAACATTCATTAGAAAATAGTGAGCTGTCTCCAGAATTTAGAGACAGTTTTTCTATGTGGATATCCTCACACCGTGGTGAGAGCGCATACGATAAGCTGTAAGGGGACCGAGTCCACATACCTTACTTGATAAGTTGAATAGGATGTTATTCATTTTTCGTCAAAAAAAGTCAGTGGCATTAAAAAAAATGCATCTGCAAAGAATCATCTCCCCATCCGTTTTCATCATCTGTTCTTTTCCATCATATAGTAAAGTAATCAATGAAAAGGAGAGATCGTATTGAAACAGGCGGAACAAAAGCAGTTGGAAAAGGCGATCGATGACATTACGGAAATAGGTAAAGGGTTTGGCCTTGATTTTTATCCGATGCGATATGAGGTATGTCCCGCTGATATTATTTATACGTTCGGGGCGTATGGAATGCCGACACGTTTTTCACATTGGAGTTTCGGAAAACAATTCCATAAAATGAAACTACAGTATGATCTTGGATTAAGTAAAATTTATGAGCTTGTGATTAATTCGAACCCCTGTTATGCCTTCCTTCTCAATTCAAACAGTCTCATTCAAAACAAATTGATCGTTGCCCACGTCTTGGCACATTGTGACTTTTTTAAAAACAACGCCCGATTTCAAAACACAAACCGTGATATGGTGGAAAGTATGGCAGCAACAGCTGAGCGGATTGCTGCGTATGAAAAAATTCATGGAAAAGAGGAAGTAGAATCCTTTTTAGATGCCATTCTTGCAATTCAAGAACATATTGATCCAACGATTGTAAGACCAAAGGAATACCTAGAATCAGAAGAACTTGAAATCACACCGAACCCGAAACCGTCCCCATACAATGACTTGTGGAATCTAGATGAACCAAAAAAAATAGAAAAAAAGGTAAAGAAGCAAAAAAACTTTCCCTCCAAACCAGAAAAAGATCTCCTCTTATTTATAGAAGAATATAGCCGTAATCTTGAAGACTGGCAACGAGACGTTCTTACGATGATGCGAAAAGAAATGCTGTATTTTTGGCCACAGTTAGAAACGAAAATCATGAATGAAGGTTGGGCTTCCTATTGGCATCAGCGGATTCTCCGTGAAATGGATTTAACTACGGATGAAGCGATTGAATTTGCATCATTAAACGCAGGGGTCGTTCAACCATCCAAGACGCAGATCAATCCTTATTATTTAGGTGTAAAAATGTTTGAGGATATTGAAGAACGTTTTGATCATCCAACAGATGAAATGAAACGATGGGGTGTAGAGCCTGGTGCAGGAAGGGAAAAAATATTTGAGGTGCGAGAAATTGAATCAGACATCTCTTTTCTGCGCAACTATTTGACAAAAGAGTTTGTCGATAGAGAGGATCTATATTTGTTTCAAAAACAAGGGAACGAATACAAGGTGTCAGATAAAAGCTGGGAAAATGTGAGAGATCAGCTTATTGCAATGCGGATAAACGGAGGATTTCCCTACATTACCGTTCAAAACGGTGACTTCTTTCATAATGGCGAGCTCTATTTGAAGCACGAGTATGAAGGAGTGGAGCTGGATCTGAACTATTTAGAAAAAACGCTTCCATATATACATCAGCTTTGGGGAAGAACAGTCCATATGGAGACAGTTGTGGAAGATAAAAATGTGATGTTCACCTATGAGGGAACGAAAGTACAAAAGAAGTATTTATAGAAATGAGTGATACTTCACATAAACAAGGCCTGTCCTCGTTAGTATCAAAGGTTACCAAAACAATGGATCCAGGATTGGGATATGTAACGATTGTTATTTTGTTATAGGACGCAATTGTGTGGTAACGGTATTGTTTTAAAATACTCATTGGTGACAAAATCTTCATTTATGGTATAATAATTATATAAGTTCATAGAATATTAAAAACCGTCCCATGCTACAACATGGAACGGTTACAATAAACCAACCCCAACAAAAGGGGTGGCACAGAGAGATAATCCCTCACGGCCTAGCTAAAGTACATGAGGGATTATCGTTTATCATTTTTATCGGACATGATAAATGCGATTAACATGCCGAATGAAATCATCAGCGTTAATACATATTCAATATCCATAGGCAGCCCTCCCTTCTTGGAAAATTCCCAGAAGGTGGAACGTGCGCCATAATCCCTCATGCGAAGCCAGTCTATTGTTAAAATCATTATAACATATTCGATTGTTTGTTCCTATATACTAACAAATTAGCTTGAGGTTTAGTCATTCATTATCCTAATAAGATCATAATGATAAAATCTTCTGTTTCTTTTTCTATCATCACCATAAATCATGTTCAATTGAACAAGCTCATTCAAGCTTTTTCGGATCGTTACAGGTGCTAAACTTGTATCTTTTTCTACTTGATGAACCGTGGCGATAGGATATTTAAAGAGGGCCCCCCAAACTTTTTCTGTAGAAGGTTGTTTTAACTTAGTTAGTCCTTCTTCATATAATCTTTCTGCTTGATCAAGCTTATTAAATTGTCGCTCAGCCATTCGTATTGTTGCATTAAGAAAAAAGGTTATCCAGCTATTCCAATCAGGTTCATCCTTGTTAATGGCACGAACGCCATTTAACATTGAATAATATTTAAACTTTTCTTTTTCAAGCTCTTCACTTAAGAAAAAGAAAGGGGAGTCAATTAGCTTTGATTGCAACATGTAAAGTACGATTAGAATTCTTCCTAAACGACCGTTTCCATCTAAAAATGGATGAATAGATTCAAATTGTGCATGGATGATTGCTGCTTTGATTAGAGGGTGAAGCTTGTCTCCCGTATCTTCTATATAAGGATGACCATTTATATATCGCTCCAAATTAGACATATATTCTCCCATTAATTGTGGTTCAGGAGGAACATAAGAAGCATCTTTCAACTGCTTGGTCGGCCCTATAAAGTTTTGGATGGTTCTATATTCTCCTGCAGCACTTGTAGATCCACGAGCATCTTTCATTAACTCCTTGTGCATATCACGAATCAAACGCTCTGATAATGGGTATCCTGTCTGGATGGTTTCAACTCCAAGTTTTAATGCCCTTTGGTAATTACGAACCTCAACTTTTTCCCAGTCCTCCTTTTGATCAATTTCATCTTCTAACATTTCACTAAAAGTAACTTGTGTTCCTTCAATTCTTGTAGATTGAACAGATTCGTGCAGTGTTAATAACTGTACGAATGATTCACTAACTAAAGAATAGTGAATTTTCTGTTTTAGCTTTTCCAATACGGATGAGGCTTCTACGACTTTTTTGTAAAAAGTAAGTTCAGACTCTGCGTCAAATGTTATTGGTAGAAGTGGTAATGGATAAGGTTTCTTCACTTTTAACACCTCATTATAATATATATTAGTTATATTATATTATAAAACAATAAAATGTAAACAATTGTGATATTATAATTAAGTAAAATATCGTATAGTTCAAGTGCTGGTAAGGAGTTAGGCTCAATGTCATCAAGTTGAGTTTCCGAAAATTTCAATTTGAAAACCCCTTTATATAAAATTAACCTGCTATTACAAATTATCAAGTATGCATTTAAATACAATTGTGAATGATGTTAATAATTGAGGTAGAGACATGCTGAGGTGAGCAATGAACACATCAAACAATCGTGACACGCGACGCAAAGTTGCCAATCTAAGCATTTTAGGAACCACACAAATTCATCCAAGGAATCCTTACATTATGGCATTATGGTCCGTTGCATTCCCAGGCTTTGGCCATCTTCTTTTATCGAAATACATAAGGGGTTTAGGTTTGGTTATTTGGGAACTGTTTATCAACCAAGCTTCACAATTAAACTTAGCCATGGTTTATTCATTTATGGGTGATATAGAATCGGCAAAAGAAGTTCTAAATGTTCGATTGATGAGCTTATATATACCCATATACTTATTTTCCATATGGGATAGTTACCGTACTACAGTAGATTTAAATAAGATCTACTTTCTTGGTGAAAAAGAAAAGCCTGAAATAAAAGTGTTGACTGTCAAACCTTTGGAGATCAATTACTTAGATAAAAGAAATCCTTTGCTTGCGGCTTTTTGGGCAATGACAATTCCAAGTGTAGGGCAACTGTATAACCATAGAGTTATCAACGGCTTTTTTACGCTCATCTATACAGTGATATTCATATATTATTCTCATTTTTTAGAAGGAATTCATTATCTTTTTCAAGGCGAGTTAGAAAAATCAACAGCCGTAATAAACAAACAGTGGCTTCTCTATATCCCTTCCTTCTATTTTTTTACTATATATGATTCTTATATGAACACGGTTGAAAACAACAAATTGTTTGAAGCCGAGCAAAGAAATTATTTGAAACAACAGTATCAGCCAACTCATTTTAAAATAAAAAAGGGGAACAAGGTTAGGTAAGAAAGGTGAGATAAAATGCAAGTCTATGCAACTTTTGAACATTCCACTTATATAGAACTTGCAATTAAGCATTTAGAAGAAAATGGGATTCAAGATATATTTGCTGTACCTTTAGATAACCGCACAGAAGAAAGGAAGTTGTTTGATACTATTCACCGTTCAGATGGGACATCCTTTATTGGTACTGGAATGATTCTAGCTGTTTTCACATCAACCATTGGTGCAAACAGAGGATTCGTATTGGAATGGGGTCCTATATATTGGGGGGTAATCGGTGCCCTGATTGGTTTCATCTTAGGCGTTATCATTGATTTAATTAGATATAAAATAAGAAAAAGTCCAACAAAGCTATTAAAAGGAAAGAATTCGGAAGTCATTCTTATTATTGAATGCCAATCCGATCAGGGGAAATTGGTTGAAGACATCTTATGGACGAACCTAGCGCTTGGTGTAGCAAAAGTAGTATAGATTGACCACTTTTTTCACTGCGGTTATCAGAAACAACGCCGCCTCGACCTGCTTGCGACGCACAGGACGTGGCGACATTAGTAGACCTTCGAATTTACCGACTTTTTGAACACGCATAACTAGAATTCAATGAAAGGAATTCAGGAAGGAACCACTTATGGTTTTTTTGCTTATATCTGTAATTTTTTCTAATGTTGTTGCTTATATTGTTCCAAAACACATGACTAGGATAGAAGTCTATTCAACTGCGCTATTTTCCCTTTCCTTAGGATTAACTGTTGATATGGTATTGGATGTTTATCTTAATGTCTACGGTTATTTGGAAGAAGGGTTCCAATTTACAGGACTAGTAACGAATGTAGGATTATTCCCCGCAATGGGCATCCTTTTTCTTAATTTTTACCCAGCACAAAAGGGCTTATTTAAAAAGACTTTTTATTTTATTATGTGGACTGCCTTCAGTTTACTTTATGAATGGGCAGCACTTATAAGTGGATTCTTTTACCATAGTGGGTGGAACCTATGGTATTCGGCATTCACTTATCCCTTGCTTTTATGGTTACTTCTTCTTCATCGGTGTTTTATTCGAAAAAAACCGGTTTAACTTCTCGTCTTTCCATCAAACATCATAATAAGTTCTGTCAGAAAGTAGCCAATTAGTGTATAAACAATTAACGCAAATAAGGAGGAAAATTCAATGATGAACCCTCCGTCTAAAGATCTGGTTGGGAAAATTCCTTCAAATGGATAAAGTAAAGGTGCACTAGTCTGATAGGTCCAGCTAACAAAGGGTGCAACCTCATTTGCCCCAAATAATTTTAAAACAATACGTAACCCTAAGATAAACTGAGCTATACCGATGACAAGATTAATTAAATAAACAATGACTGGTCTTCCTTTCATCTGTTCCCTTCTCCTTTCTTAAAGAGGATGTTCAGATACTCCCGATGGATAAATTTTCGTAAACCTTATTTTGAGTTTGGTGACTTTTTGAATATCCATCCTCTTATATTCCCGTAATTAAATTTTGTAAAACCTTCTTAGTGCGTTTCAAAAGTCGCCGAATTAGAAGGTCGACTAAGGTCGCCACGTCCTGTCGATGCAAAAATGCCATACATGGAAACAGTTTATAAAAAATGTTTTATTTTTAATTAATTGGTTATAATAAAACTGCAAGTTACATTGCAATTTTATGTATAGGAACATGCTAGGAGGCAACAAAAATGGAAAATGGAAAAGTAAAATGGTTTAATGCTGACAAAGGCTTTGGCTTTATCGAGCGAGAAGACGGAGATGACGTTTTTGTTCATTTCTCTGCTATTCAAGGTGAGGGTTTCAAGACTTTGGATGAAGGACAAGAGGTCACTTTTGATATTGAAGAAGGTCAACGTGGTCCACAAGCGACTAACGTTAGCAAAGCATAGCATACTAAAAACCATAAGCTTAAAAACAAACAGACTTCTTATGGGGTCTGTTTGTTTTTATTGGTATGTAATAACGGATCTACTGGTTCGTCACGTCCAACGCTGATGTACAGGACGTACCTAGAGCCGATGAGGTGCGTTTTTTATGATCAAAAGGAGGACATTACTACCAAAGTAGTAATTGATTTACATCTAAAAGGTAATAGCATTTAAATTTGTACATTGGGATAATAGGGAACGAGGCTCGGAAAGAGTCTTGCCGGATTGGTAAGTGAGAGATCATTCGACCAGTCCGGCTTTTTTATGTTAATATTTTCTAAGATACAAAAATTCAGAAAATGAACGGTGAGGGTGATTAAATTGAAAAAATTGTCCCATCTTCAGCAAGAAAAGCATGCTAGTTTGTTTATGATCACTATATCCATTTGTGGATGGTTGGTAGTTATTCGTAGTTTTTTTAACGTATACCCACCAAATGAATGGTATATTCTAGGACTTCTTGTTATTTATTTAGTCATTACTGAATATTTCCCCATTCCGGTTTGGAGGGGTTTTTCAACGATCAACTTTCCGATCATATACGTCATTTACTTATTGTACGGCACCTCATACGCTATTGTGTTATTTGCGGGAGTCGTTTTATTGATCAACCTAATGCAACGACGACCTCTCCGAATTGTAAGTTTTAATCCCGCTCAATATGTATTTAGCTTCTTTATTGCAGTTATCACAACTGAATTTATGATGACCAACCTTACTGGACTACAGGAAGGGACTTTATCATTTGGGTTAACAAAGTATTTTTTCGTCCTCGTTCTTTTCTACGTTTTAAACAATATTTTAATTGACCTAGTTCTTTTGATACGTCCTCAGAAATATACGGCAAAGGCTTGGAAACAAAAATCATTGACCGAAACAATGAGTGCTATAATTTCATTTGTCTATGGTATGCTATTTTTCTTTTTAGGAAGTCAAAATAGAGGGGAAATTGATGGCTTCACCTATTTTTTCTTCTTTTCGCCGTTAGTTGGTATTTCGATGCTCAGCTCGGTGATAGTTCGGTTAAGAAAAGAAAAGAATCGGCTCAAGGCATTATTCTCGATTACGAGCGAATTGAACAAAATGCTGCCAACAAGAAAATGGCTAGGAAGCTTAAAATATAAATTTCGTGAATTTATTGATGTCGATGCCAGCATGTTTTGGGTGAAAGGAAAAGAAAAATGGGATTGTCTCTATACAGATGGGCTTATTAATCAAGATGCTACGCTCTCACTTACTGATTTTTTGCAGTTCGAAAAAATGAAGGAACCCGTTTGCTATCATGATGGTAGAAAAGTAAATGGGGTTGCAGCTAATTGTTTTAGTAAAGATTTAAAAGCCTTCGTTTACGCTCCTCTTGTTATTGATGGCGAAACGGTTGGGATGTTTATTGTTAGTCGTAGTCGCACGAAGAGCTTTTATGAGGATGACATTCAATCTATTGCAACGTTAGCAAATCAACTTGCAGTAGCAATTAAAACGAGAACACTTATTTCAGAACAAGAAAAACGCCTTATTTTAGAAGAACGTAACAGAATTGCTAGGGAAATTCACGATGGTGTTGCCCAGACACTTGCTGGGGCTCTGATGAATCTGGAAACGATACAAATGAAAGTTTCTAGTAAACCAGAAGAGACGTTGAAATTATTGGATGACAGTATCCGTAAGATGAGAATGATTTTGAAAGATGTCAGGGAATCTATTTACGCCTTGAGGCCTGATCCTACTGCACGGGTTGGTCTTGCATCCGCGATTGTAAAAAAGATTGATACGATTGAGAACGTTCATGATTTAGAGGTATCGTTTGAAATTAGGGGAAAGGAGGTAGGCCTAAGTTCACTCGTTGAAAAGGTAATGTTTGATACATTTCAAGAGAGTCTTCAAAACTGTATGAAGCACGCAAACGCAACAAAGATCACGATCCTTTTAAGTTATCAGATGGAGCATATCCTGCTAAGAGTAAAGGATGACGGTGTCGGTTTCTCATTATTTCACGCCATGATTAGGGCACGAAACAAGCCGCACTTTGGGATTCTGTCGATGAATGAAGCAGCTGATAAAATTAATGCATCCTTGCAAATTGAAAGTAAAGAAGGAAGTGGAACAGAGATAACGCTAACGGTACCCAAGATGGGGGTAGAAGGAGGAGAAGCGAATGATCAAAGTGATGTTAGTTGATGACCATGCTGTGTTACGAGACGGACTTAAAAATATCCTTGAAATGGCGAATGATCTTACCGTTGTTTGTGAAGCGGTTTCAGGTGATGAAGCATTGTTAAAGCTGAAAAAATGTGATCCAGATATTGTGTTAATGGACATTAACATGCCCAATACGGATGGAATTACAGTGACGGAAATTATCAAGAAAAAGTATCCAAATATAAAAATTGTGATACTTACAATGTACAATCACGATGAGTACTTTATGTCGGCCATCAGGGTAGGAGCGGATGGGTATTTATTAAAAGATGCTCCGTCTGAACAGGTTGTGGAAGCAATCCGGCAAGTGGCCAAAGGAGAATCTGTCATTCACCCTTCCATGACAAAAAAACTACTAACCTTTCATCAACAAAGCCAGGAAAAGCCAAAAGGGAATCAATTGACAGAACGGGAAAAAGAGGTGCTCATGTGTCTAGTTGAGGGCTTAAGCAACAAGGAGATTGCCGAACGCCTATTTATTAGTGATAAGACGGTAAAGATTCACGTTAGTAAGGTTTTCAAAAAATTAAATGTAAAAAGCCGTTCTCAAGTTGTGATTCATGCGGTCCAAAACCAGCTCGTTCCATTGCCACCTAGTTCTTAAATAGACTTTCAGAATTCACCGAGTTAGGCGGCTCAACACTTTTATTGAGTCGTCATTTTATTCTTCCTCCCCCTTTTTGTAAGGGGATTTTTTATGTTGAATCATACGAATTGTTAATTGATTATTCAACATAAATTGCTTCTGGCAACGCAGTGGAAAAACACTCGCTTTCCGCGGGCAACGCCTCAGCCTCCTCGGAAGAAAAACGCTTCCTGCGGGGTCTTCACCTGTTGCTTTTCCCGCAGGAGTCTCGCATTTTTCCACTGCTAAGGTACTGTGTTTTTAATGTAGCTCATGATGCTGAAGCTATTTAGCAACTGATTGACTATAAACAGGTGGAACCTATTATCGATCTAGATAAATGTGCAAAGAAAAATTTAGAATCTTGTTTCACCGCCAAGTATGGAAGGACGCGTTAGGTTTCTTTGGCGTATCTATTTTTGAAAATACCTTGAAAACAGCCTTTTACCAACTAAATTATCACTATTTCAAGTGACTTTTTGGAAAGTGATAAGGTTTCACTCTAGAAATCGAGTCTATAAAAACAAGATAGCCGTTACATATGTCAACGCCATTACAGATGTTCTTGTTAACTTCAATCGTGCCAAACATTTTGCCTTTGCTACATATACGAAAGAAAAACGTTCAGGCCATAGCAAAAGAAATAAATCCGTCCATCTCACCGTCAAAGAACGTTTTGGTCTTGATGACTACTATGCAAACAGTGCCGTGCAAGAAATGATGCAGAAACGATTGATCCAGCCTATCTTCCCTATTATACGACATTAAGCGGAACATCGATGGCAGCACCTCATGTCGCTGGTATCATTGCTCTAATGCTAGACGCAGATCCAACCCTTTCTCCACTAGAGGTGAAAAAATTGTTGCAGCAAACAGCAACAAATATACCTGGACGCGAAGCATGGGAGGTTGGTGCAGGTTATGTAAATGCCTATGCTGCAGTCGATGCTGCTTTTACTTCTCGTGATTACGGATCAACAGTAAATAAGAACACTACATTTCAAGCGAATGTCGATATGGAAGTGAATCGTGAAAATTTCTCGATGGACTACGATCCAATAAATACATCAGATAACACATACTCTGTACAGATCGAGGAAGGGTTAACAGAGTTTGCTGCGCGAATTTATGCAAGGGGATTACTTGAGGAAACGGGTAATACAATTAACCTTGTGCTTACATCGCCCGATGGTACGACATATAGCTCAGGAATTTATGTAGCATTCCCTTTGTACCAAGATCGAACCGTCCAAGTAGTGAACCCAATTCCAGGAACATGGACAATTACACTTGAAGGCTTGGAAGGGTTAGCCTTACCAGAAACAGTGAATGGCGAATTGACATTTAAACAAGCCAAAGGGTTTACTGGTCTTTCGG
Organism: Terrihalobacillus insolitus; assembly: GCF_028416575.1. Classification (GTDB taxonomy): domain Bacteria; phylum Bacillota; class Bacilli; order Bacillales; family Amphibacillaceae; genus Terrihalobacillus; species Terrihalobacillus insolitus. The sequence continues at coordinate 130,316 of NZ_JAMQKB010000007.1, forward strand.
ACATCAGTGGGCATTCAGCTGAAGCGGCAATCAAACTGGGTGTGAGTGAACGACTACTAGATAGTAATAAAGATAATATGTATGAACCAGATAAAGCACTATTGAGAAAAGATTTAGCTAAATATCTTGTAATGGGTGCTGGTGTTAGACAGTTTCTACCACTGAATAGGGAACCATCCTTTAAAGATGTAAAACAAGCGTATCTACCGTTTGTTGAGGCTGTGTTTGCAAAAGGGGCAGCATTAAAGGACATATCACAAGTTAATCAAGGAATCATGGACAGAACAGGGACAGATAAATTTTCGCCAAACAAAGATGTAACTCGTGCGGATCTAGCTTTTTCGCTTGTTCAAAGTCTTGGTTTAGAAGAACAAGCTATGGAGCTAAATGGGGATTCGTTAACCGTTCAATACAAAGGGGAAAGAATACCGATCAAAGATGCGGCCGATGTACCAAATGAATTACGTGGCTATGTTCAGTTAGCACTTGACATGAATATCATGAACGCGTACTTTTCAAGTACCCAAAACCCATATGACTTAGAACCGACAATGGAAGCATCATTTGCGCCTAGTGAAACAGTGACAAGAGGTGACTTTGCCGTTATGATCTCGAGGTATTTTTCGGCATATCAACAATAAGTTTAGAAGAGCCCGTATGGTAATGGTGTCATACGGGCTTTTCTATGATCGATTTCTTTTGAACAAAATGCCGTAGCGAAAGAATAGGTATCGAATTAGACAATTTTAGTAGTACCATACTACTTTCGTACGATTTGTATTTCGTTTTTGTACTAGGAAATTTTAGAACCTTTGCTGAATAGGCATATCGATTGAAATGACAGATAATGAAAGGGATAGAAATAAAATAGGAAAGGAGCAATTTAATGAAACGTCTTACTTATGTTTTCTTAATGGCAGTTTTACTTATTCCTATGTTTGCTAACTATCAGGAGGTTAAAGCAACATCATCGACTGTCATAGGGCCAGTTTTATCCAAAGAACTGACAACAGGAGAGGGGCCGTTTGAAGTAATTGTTACTTTTAACGGTGATGGGGCTCCAACTACAGAGCAAGTGGACATATTGGAAAAGCTCGATATTGAGACAGGAGTCATGCTGCAATCCTTACCAATGGCGGGGGTTATGGCAACAAAAGAACAAATTCAAAATCTCTCAGACAACAGCGAAGTTCGCTCGATATACCTTAATAAAAAACTGGAGTATTTTAATGCAGATTCCACCTCAATAACAGGTGTGGACAAAGTTCGGACAGACGACCGAATGAGAAAGGAAAACGGTGGTTTACCTGTATCTGGAACAGGAATTGGTGTTGTTATAAATGACAGTGGTGTGGATGGCACGCACAAAGACCTAGAGTTCGGCAAAAATTTGGTTCAAAATGCATTGGGAACAACAAATTTAAATAGCCTTTCACCTGGTTTACTACCTATCACATATACAGAAGATGTCGTGAATACCGACTCTAACTCTGGTCACGGTACACATGTTGCTGGAACAGTAGGTGGGACGGGTGCCATGTCTGGTGGGAAATACGAAGGTGTTGCCCCAGGAGCAGATTTAATTGGATATGGGTCAGGAGCAGCATTGTTCATACTAGACTCAATTGGTGGATTTGACTATGCGATAACGAATCAAAGTGAATACGATATTCGTGTTATCACTAATTCTTGGGGATCCTCAGGTGAATTTGATCCGAATGACCCTGTAAATATAGCAAGTAAGGCAGCGTACGATCGAGGCATTACTGTATTATTTGCAGCTGGAAATTCTGGACCTGGTGAAAATACACACAATCCTTACGCTAAAGCACCATGGGTAATTTCAGTTGCTGCTGGTGTCAAGGATGGAACACTAGCGGATTTCTCATCTAGAGGAACAAAAGGGGTAGGTGGTACGTTCGAAATGGACGGTGAAACCTGGACCTGGAAAGATCAACCAACCATTACTGCACCTGGAGTTGATATTGTTTCAACACGAGCTTTAGCACCGGTAAGTTCTTTGGCTCTAGATCAAGATGCAGAATACATTGAAACAGCCTATTTGCCGTATTATACTACGATGAGTGGAACGTCAATGGCAACACCACATGTTGCAGGCATTGTTGCCCTTATGTTAGAAGCAAATCCACTTCTCTCTCCAGATGAAGTAAAGCAAATGTTACAAGAAACAGCCACGAACATGCCTGGATACGAAGCGTGGGAAGTAGGAGCAGGTTACGTTAATGCGTATGCTGCAGTGGATCGTGCAATGTTTGGCAAGGAGTATGGGAAAACAGTTAACCTATTTAACTCGTTCAATAGCAAGGTAAATTCTAGTGTAACTCGTTCAGATTTCACTGTGGATTACAATCCATTAACATATGTTTCGGATAACCAATATGAATTCCAAGTTGAAGCAGGCTTAAGTAGTTTAGTCGCACAAGTGAATGCGCAAGGCCTGTTGGAAGAGACAGGAAATCCTATTAATCTCGTATTAATAGCCCCTGATGGAACAGAATATAGTTCTGGTATTAGTTTACTGTTCACCTTATATTACGATCGAACAGTGTCTGTGAATTCGCCAATGGAAGGTACTTGGAAGGCGGAAATTCGAGGGCTAAGGGGAGCAGAAGAAAATACGACTGATGGAACTGCTCTACCAGAACAAGTGCAAGGAACGCTCTCTTTTTCAGAGGTAAGTGGATACTCAGGATTAGGGGATATAGCAGACAATCCAGCGGCATCTGCTATTCAAATGGGTGTTAAAGAAAGATTGTTTGATGGTTATGAAAGTGGCAAATTTAAACCTGATCAAAAATTAATAAGAAGTGAATTAGCGCGGTATCTTGTGATGGGTGCTGAAATTCGCCAATCCTTGCCAACTAGTGGATCGACGTTTACTGATGTTTCTAGTGAGGATAATCCATTTGTTGAAGCGGTAACGGCACAAGGTGCAGCTTTCCGTGATCAGCAGCAAATAGATAGTGGAGTAATGCTTCCGAAAGCAGATGGCACATTTGCTCCAGATGACAATGTAACTCGGGCGCAGTTAGCCTATTCCCTTGTCCAAAGCTTGGGACTTCAAGAACAAGCAAAATCATTTTCAGGCGAACTTACTGTACAATATAAAGATGAGCGAATTGCAATAGAAGATAGTGCAGACGTTCCCGAAAATTTAAAAGGATATGTCCAGTGGGCATTAGATTTAAATATTATCAATGTAAAGTTTACTGTTACGCAAGAAGCATATGATTTAGAACCAACTGTCCACGCCTACTTTTATCCTACCAAGGACGTATCGCGTGGAGACTTCGCAGTAGCGATGACAAGATATTTCAATGCTTTTTTAAATTAGAGTGAGCGATTCTGGAACTGACATGGTGAAGGTGCCTTAAGGTGCTTTTTGTGTCGGTTCTTTTTTTGTGTTTTGATAAAGGATGAATTTTGGTATGATTGAAATATAAGAAAGTGTAATATTAAGTGGATGCATAAGAATTCACAAATGGATAATGAGAATAGGTGGTATGTATATGTTACATGACAAATATATTCCTGAGATATTTAAGCCGTTTTTTTGGGATGTTGACATAAAAACAATTGACTTAGAGTTCAATCGTATTTACGTTATAGAAAGATTGTTAAATCATGGAGATCATCGCACATTACGTTGGTTGTTTTCTATCTATTCACTTGGTGATATCCGTGAAGCAGTATGCGTCGGAAGAAATTTTTCTTTAAAAACTGCCCGGTATTGGCAACACTTTTTTCATTTGAGCGAGGGGGGATGCGGTGTTTTGGAATTGGGGGATCTCTAAAAATTGATGACATAGATTAAAACTGCTAACAGAGTGACAAAAAATACAATAAAAAACAAAGAATATGTTCGAGAGGTGTTTGCTGTCTGAATTTCTTTCCAATTGATTGGCTTGATTCCGCTAAGCCAAAAGACGAGAATGGTCGACAGAAGAATCGAGCTAATATTTACGGATACTAACAGAAGTGGCGTGATCGCTTCCGCCCATCTTGCCGCCCCTATAAACAACCCAAAAACAACTGCAGGTGGAAGTGTTGCAACCGAGATCATTACGCTCACACCAAAAAGTGCCTCAGAGCTTCGTTTGACAAACGACAGAGCCCCTGCCGCTCCTGATGCCATTGCAATGAGAATATCAATATAATCTATTTCTGTATTTGCCAAGAAGCCTTGGCTATCCATGGGGAGTGGAAAAAAGAAGCCAGTAACTGCAGCAATACATACTGCAATTGTTAAACCGTATAGAAAGGTTAATACGGACTGACGTATTAACGGATAGTCTCCAAGCACAGAGGCAAATCCGGCGGCAGTAAATGGCCCTAATAGTGGTGAAATGACCATTGCACTGATTACAATTAATTGATTATCCTTGATTATTCCAGATGTTGCAACAATCGCTGCTAAAAGAATAAACCATGTAAATCCCCATGTAATCCCACTAGAAGATTGCACTGCGGAATAGAGCTCTTGTCTACTTGCTCTTGTAATTTCGTCCACTTCATTTTTTGATTCTGGCTTTTTCTTTTTATCATCGTTCTGTTGTGGAATATACGTCTGCAATGAAAATAATAATGCTCTTAAATTTGCGTTATATTTTGCCTCTCTTTGCAAAAAATCTAGTATTTGTTCGGAATACTCGGTCCTTACCAATATCCTTAATAATGAGTATTTTTCTGATTCATTTGACGTCCAATGAGATACAACAGTAAAGTCGCTTAGTTTTTTATGAAATGAATCCAGTGAATCTTTTGGTACATATACTTCAATTAGCTGAAAATTCATCCGTTATATCCCTCCAAAAAACAAATAATCCCATATTTAGGTTTGGATTTATGGAGGGGTTTTATGCATGATCCAGAAATGTGGGTTCTCTTTAGGTTTTATCAGAAAAAAACACATGCTTAATGGAGACAGGTTCCATTATATCAATTATTCCATATGAGTACTCAGACTGTCTGCGCTTATCTGTCGGAGATCCAGGATTGAAAAGTGTGATATCTTCCCACTTTTTAAGTACAGGAATATGGGAATGCCCATAGATAATGATATCAACGCTATCCTCTTGAAACATTTCAAGTGCCCGCTTTTCCGTCGTTTTTCCTTTCCCATTCCCGTGAGTAAGGCCAATCGTCACATGTTGGAATTGAAGTAGTTTCCGTTCCCCAAATTTTTTAATTAGCTCGTCTCCGTCTACATTTCCAGCCACCCCATCAACAGGGGCAAACTGTACAAGCTCCTTATAAACATCAAGTGTTTGCCAATCACCTGTATGCAAAATTAAATCAACAGATTCCAGTCCGCGTTTCAATTGCTCTGGCAATTTTTTTGCGCGCTTTGGTATATGGGTATCCCCAATTACAGCAATTTTCAATGTTCTTCATCCCCTTTTTCATGTGTTCCTTGTGGATATAAGTATGGAAGAATAACGGAACCTTTACAAGTTGTGGGGAAAGGTCTTTCAACCGGTCTGAGATTAGGATCGGACTTTAGACGTAGAAAAGTTCGTTCTGTCTACCGTTATTTGAAAAGTAGAATCAAACTATAATGAAGTCAAGTAAGGCAAACAAAAAAAGGAGAGATAACTGTATGAATGAATTTGAACTGGAGTACCAAATCAACGAACGACGACCTAGGTGACGTTATAGAAGGAAGGGGGAATGGCAAATGTTTAATGATTATGAACTTGAAAAATTAATGGAAGATCTTCGCATAAAGTGAAACTTCAATCAGTGGGGGGATTCGTTCTTCCCCCACTGATTGTTAGTTGAACCAATCGGACCTTTACGGGCAGTTTATCCCCCACTTATCTTTCTTATTAACTTCCTCGAAATCTTGAAGTGGGGGTATTACTGCCCGTTAAGGCGGGATAAAATAATGAATAAGTAAAGGAAGAAACCGATGCATGATCTTGATAGGATGAATACCTAAATTTGCAGCGGCTATCTTATGCCCGCCGAGCCTGGGATAGCAGCCCCCCCTCCCCTTCGTAATACTCAACTACGCCCCCAGAATACTCAACTAGCCAGAAAAATAAAAGTTTGGTATTTTAAACGTTGAAGTTGTCGTATATACTGTACATTATGTTCCGTGTTTTGTTTTATATATTTATAATGCGTGAATTTAGTATGTACACTGGGGAGATTTAGATGATAAAACCAAAATTAAAAAGTTTAACTACCATTCATCATATTGTCCTGTATTACTTTTTAGCAGTTTGCGTGTCTACCTTACTTTTAAGTATTCCACTTTTTCAACAAAAGGGAGTATCTTTGTCGTTTATCGATATATTATTTACCGCAGTTAGCGCAATTAGTGTGACAGGATTAACCGTTGTGTCAACAGCAGATACTTTTAATGCTGGCGGCTACATTGCACTAGCTGTTGTCCTTCAATTTGGTGGCATTGGAATCATGACGTTAGGCACGTTTATATGGATACTACTTGGGAAAAAAATAGGGCTGCGTGGTAGACAATTGATTCGAATTGACCAAAATCGGACAACATTGTCTGGCTTGGTTAAATTAATGCTAAAAATACTTCAAATCGTACTGACCATCGAACTAGTTGGAACACTTATTCTTAGTACATACTTTTTAAAATATTTTGATTCGTGGCAAGAAGCATTACTGCAAGGATTTTTCGGTGCGGTAAGCGCAACGACAAACGCAGGATTTGATATCACTGGTTCGTCCTTGCTCCCTTTTGCAAATGATTATTTTGTCCAATTTATTAATATGGTTTTACTTATTCTAGGCGCTATCGGTTTTCCTGTTTTAATTGAGCTTCAGGAGCTTCTAAGCGGTAAATACCGAGACATTAATGATAAATACCACTTTTCTTTATTTACGAAACTTACATCCGTTACATTTTTTGCACTCGTTGTTCTAGGTGCTTTGCTCATTTATGTGTTAGAAAGAACTTCATTTTTTGCCGATAAAGCATGGCACGAAACACTTTTCTATAGCTTATTCCAATCCATTACTGCGAGGAATGGAGGTTTAGCAACGATGGATGTAAGTGAATTTACAATTCCAACACTGCTTGTTATTAGTGGATTAATGTTCATTGGTGCTTCTCCTAGTAGTGTTGGTGGTGGAATTCGAACGACCACGTTTGCAATTATGTTATTGTCGATTTTTAACTATGCCAAAGGAAATTCTAGCATCAAAATATTTGGGAGGGAACTTGATAATGAAGATATCATTCGATCTTTTATCGTGATCACGACTGCGACCATGCTTTGTGCAACAGCAATAATCCTCTTAACCTATACGGAGGACTTTTCTTTCATTGCGATTTTGTTTGAAGTAACTTCTGCATTTGGAACTACTGGTTTGTCCATGGGAATTACTGCTGATTTAAGTATGTTTGGTAAAATAATTATTATATTTCTTATGTTTGTAGGTAGAATTGGGATCTTCTCCTTTTTATTCCTGATGAGAGGGAAAGAAACGCCAGACTTATATCATTATCCAACAGAAAAGGTGATTATTGGCTAATTACTTTTCGATTACAACAAAATGAGAGGCTGCCTAAATCCGCAACCTCTACTATTCGTCCTGTTGATTCTGATCCTCATTTATTTTGTCTTGCGGAAGTGGATCGATCTTGTGTTGGTAAGAATAGCCCTTATTTATCGTTAATATGCTAAGGCCTAACACCATAAGTACGATAAAAAATCCAATAATAAAAATAACGATCATACCCATTTAAATTCCCCTTTAGTTATGTGATACAGGTACCTAAGTTAAAGAACCCCTATCATGATCATAACGTTGTTCAGGGCTTTGGACAACTTCAAAATTTCGTCATCCTGATTCCCCGATGTTTCAGTTTGCTGAAATGATTCGCATGGTTGTAAATGGTATAGGTAAACCCAAAAAGGGAAAGATACTGTAAAAAGGAGAGATCATGTTGTCTGAGAAAAATCGAAAGGAACCCAAATTTGAACGCAGCTATGAGTCTGATGGTGAGATGAGTAAGAAGAAAATTGATAAATCGAAAGCAAGAAAACCAAACGCGCAAGATGAAAGTCTTTTTTTTAACATAACGGAGTCAAGTGAATAAATGTATTTTTTGCTTTTAGGGCATGAAACACCTTATGATCAATATAAGTGCGTGTTCAAAAAGTCGGCAAATTAGAAGCAAGCAGATCGAGGCGGCGTAGTTTTGAGTAACGGAACGTATGCTTTTAATACGTGAGTAACGGAAAAACAAGCCATTTAAGGAATACAGGCTAAGACCGCCACGTCCTGTGGCAACGCCTGCATGACCCACATCGTGTGGACCCGAGATGCGCAGCTTATCATTTGGTGACTTTTTGAACATCCTCTATAAGGTGTTTTCGTATGTTTTTTTCTATTAATAGGAGTGAAGACGTTGAAGGAAATCCCAGATCGATTAAAGAAAAACCTTAATATATTGTTTGTTGGATTCAATCCAAGTATTCGCTCCTCACAAACAGGCCATCACTATGCCAATCCGAGCAATAGATTTTGGTCTATACTTTATCAATCGGGATTAACTCCTAAAAAATTCACACCTGATGAGGACGAAAAACTGTTAGAATTGGGGCTGGGATTAACCAACATTGTAGCTAGACCAACAAAAGGGGCCGCAGATATTAAAAAACTGGAATACGAACATGGAAGTATGTTATTGCAGAAAAAGATTATAGAATACAAGCCAAAAGTAGTTTGCTTTGTAGGAAAAGGTGTGTACCAGGAATACGCAAAAAAACGTAACGTTTCATGGGGAAAACAAGACCACCCATTTTCTTCTAGAGAAGCGATTGAATTTGTAGCACCTTCCTCGAGCGGCTTGGTTAGAATGAAAATGAATGAAATTGTGGATATTTATCGTCAATTAAATAATTACATTTAGAGAGGTGGGGAAAAAATGCAATATGCTGTCGTTACAGGTACTTCTAGAGGGTTAGGAGAATCTATTGCAAAAAAATTAATGAAAATTGGTATTCATATTATTGGTGTGTCTAGAAACGAAAATGAAGGATTGGCTCTGTATGCCAAAGAATGTGGGACCTCCTATGTACACGTTCCATGTGACATACGTAATCCCAAGCAGGTGGAGGAAGTATTTACAAAGATAGGGGAGACCGTTTTTGATCAACGTCCAGAACTTGTTTATTTGATTAATAATGCAGGCGTAGTGGAGCCGATTGATCATGTTGGAAATCTAGATGCAATGAAGTTATCCGATCATGTTAATGTAAACCTTTTGGCTCCAATGGTTATTACGAATCTTTTCCTACAAAGAGCAGAGCAGACTGCTACTTGTTTAATTACAGTTAATGTAACTTCAGGTGCAGGCGAAAGTGCTGTTTACGGGTGGAGTGCCTATTGTAGCACAAAGGCTGGATTAAATAGGTATACGGAGACAGTAGCTTTGGAACAAGAAGAACGGGGAACAAACAATAAAACAATTGCCTTTAGTCCCGGAATCATGGACACTAAAATGCAAGATCAAATTCGGTCATCAACAGAAGATGCATTTAAAGAAGTAGAAAAATTCAAGCAATACAAAGAAAATAATCTACTCAAATCAACAGATAGGATAGCAGGTGCACTTGCCGACCTTCTTAGAGATGGCAACAAGCTCCAAAACGGAAAAATCTATTATGTCAAAGAACTACTATAAAATTTTTGGGAATCATGGTCCTAGGTTCAGCAACAGTTTTAAATCTAGTCCGAAAATCAATCCAGCGCGTCGTCATCTGAGTTATGAGGACGCAAACAGGGCCGAAAACCAATCCAACGCGTCGTCATCCGAGTTATGAGGACGCAAACAGGGCCGAAAACCAATCCAACGCGTCGTCATCCGAGTTATGAAGACGCAAACAGGGTCGAAAATCGACTCAACGCGTCGTCATTTGAGTGATGAGGACGCAAACAGGGTCGGAAACCGATTCAACGCGTCGTCATCCGAGTTATGAGGACGCAAACAGGGCCGAAAACCAATCCAACGCGTCGTCATCCGAGTTATGAGGACGCAAACAGGGTCGGAAATCGACTCAACGCGTCGTCATCCGAGTTATGAGGACGCAAACAGGGTCGGAAACCGATTCAACGCGTCGTCATCCGAGTTATGAGGACGCAAACAGGGCCGAAAACCAATCCAACGCGTCGTCATCCGAGTTATGAGGACGCAAACAGGGCCGAAAACCAATCCAACGCGTCGTCATCCGAGTTATGAGGACGCAAACAGGGCCGAAAATCAATCCAGCGCGTCGTCATCTGAGTTATGAGGACGCAAACAGGGTCGAAAACCAATCCAACGCGTCGTCATTTGAGTGATGAGGACGCAAACAGGGTCGAAAACCAATCCAACGCGTCGTCATCCGAGTTATGAGGACGCAAACAGGGTCGGAAATCGACTCAACGCGTCGTCATCCGAGTTATGAGGACGCAAACAGGGTCGGAAATCGACTCAACGCGTCGTCATCCGAGTTATGAGGACGCAAACAGGGTCGGAAACCAATCCAACGCGTCGTCATCCGAGTTATGAAGACGCAAACAGGGTCGGAAATTGACTCAACGCGTCGTCATCCGAGTTATGAGGACGCAAACAGGGTCGGAAACCGATTCAACGCGTCGTCATCCGAGTTATGAGGACGCAAACAGGGCCGAAAACCAATCCAACGCGTCGTCATCTGAGTTATGAGGACGCAAACAGGGCCGAAAACCAATCCAACGCGTCGTCATCCGAGTTATGAGGACGCAAACAGGGCCGAAAACCAATCCAACGCGTCGTCATCCGAGTGATGAGGACGCAAACAGGGCCGAAAACCAATCCAACGCGTCGTCATCCGAGTGATGAGGACGCAAACAGGGTCGAAAATCGACTCAACGCGTCGTCATTTGAGTGATGAGGACGCAAACAGGGTCGAAAACCAATCCAGCGCGTCGTCATCTGAGTTATGAGGACGCAAACAGGGTCGAAAACCAATCCAACGCGTCGTCATCCGAGTTATGAGGACGCAAACAGGGCCGAAAACCAATCCAACGCGTCGTCATCTGAGTTATGAGGACGCAAACAGGGTCGGAAACCGATTCAACGCGTCGTCATCCGAGTTATGAGGACGCAAACAGGGCCGAAAATCGACTCAACGCGTCGTCATCCGAGTTATGAGGACGCAAACAGGGCCGAAAATCGACTCAACGCGTCGTCATCCGAGTTATGAGGACGCAAACAGGGCCGAAAACCAATCCAACGCGTCGTCATCTGAGTTATGAAGACGCAAACAGGGCCGAAAACCAATCCAACGCGTCGTCATCTGAGTTATGAGGACGCAAACAGGGTCGGAAACCGATTCAACGCGTCGTCATCTGAGTTATGAGGACGCAAACAGGGTCGAAAATCGACTCAACGCGTCGTCATCCGAGTTATGAGGACGCAAACAGGGCCGAAAATCGATTCAACGCGTCGTCATCTGAGTTATGAGGACGCAAACAGGGCCGAAAACCAATCCAACACGTCGTCATCCGACTGATGAGGCTGCAATCAACTTTTATCTAAAAAATCCTGAATATGCTTTGTATACTTTTCTTTGTTGTAGGTGCAATAAAGGTCACTTGTTAGCCTGACAGGATCACCAAAGAAGAATCGTTCATAAAGTGTTTGCCGTGTTCCAAATGCACTCATCGTCATATCCCACGCAAGTCGAAACAGCTTTACACGCTCTTCTGCATTTTTTGCTTTACTTTGTAAATAACGATCCAGATCCGTTCGAATTTCTGAATTAAAATCGTTTTCAGTAGGTAAAGAAACGAACCCACTAGCACCGAGCTGCTGTACAATTTCTCCAAAACGAGGGTACATTTTTGGGAAGTAAGTGATAGCAACTTTTAGTGGAACAGTGCTTGGGCGCATACATCCCCACTGGTCCATCTCTGCGTCCAATTCAGATTGAACCAACAATGCTTTCATCGTTTCCAAGCCAACAATCACTTCGGCAACTTTTTCTTGAACGTGCTGGTATTCACTGATATGAATTGCATCGACCAACTGCTGAACAACTCCTAAAACGAATTCTGTCTTTACCACTTGTCTTGCTACAACTTGATGAAGAGCAAAGGGCTGAAAAGAACTGTCGTTTACAAATGTACGAGCAGCGTCCACATTTTCATAATAAAAAACGCGATCCCAAGGAACGAGTACATGATCAAAAACGACGACACTATCCATTTCTTCAAATCGTGAACTGAGTGGATAATTAAAGGAGGATTGGCCGTGAACAAACGATTCTCTGCATATGAATTTCAGTCCAGTTGTATCACTTGGAATGGAAAAGGCAAATGCTTGGCTGTTGTTTGTAACCCCACCCGTTGCTAATACGATTATTTCATCTGTTATTCCGCCTTGTGTAGCTAGTAATCGCGCCCCTTTTATGAGTAGTCCATCCTTTGTTTTATCAACTATTCTTGCAGATATGGCTTCTTCAGGATCTTCTATATATAATTGCGATCTATTTACTTGAGGATTAATAAAGGTATGTGTGAAGGATAGATCCTTTTCTCTTGCATATTCATAAAAGCGTACAACATTATCTGGAAATACATGTTCCATACCCTTTAAAAGTGGAGAGGAGGAAGCTAATGCCATAAGTATCGTATTCATGTAATCTGGGCTACGTCCCATCATGCCACCACTAGCTTTAGCCCATTCCTGTATCATCTTTCTCCTTTTTAAAAGGTCATCCTTTGTTCTGGGCTGCATGAAAGAGGTACCAATTTGGTTCCCGGTAGTAGGGGAGGTATAGGTCATCAGTTCTACTAAGTTTTTGTCGTACTGTAAATCATATAAGTGTGCTTGCGTCTTCATAACACCGCCAAATGCGAGGCTTTCTGACTTTTTTCCTTTTAGTTTACTCCCATCGATCCATACTGTTGTATCTAATTGATCCACTCGTTCCATGTAATTCTTGCCAGTAATTGCAGGCATATTACACACTCCTCAATAAGCATTCTAGTATATATGGTTTTGTATATCTTATTGGGAAAACAAAATGGGTGTTACTCTCATTTTAACGGGGTAATAAAAGTTTCCAGATTGAGGAAGGGGAGACAGAGATTTCGTCAAGATACTTAATTCTCGCGAAAATAAAATTGGACGACAGCCTGTTTTCTTTAAGAGGATGTTCAAAAAGTCACCAAATGATTAGCTGCGCATCTCTTCGTTGGCTTGTTTTTCCGTTGCTCACGTATTAAAAGCATATCCTTAGAAAAAGAAGAACACTTTTTCTTCGTGCGAGGTAATGCTTTCGAAGCAACAAGCTTTCGCTGCGCTACTCAAAACTACGCCGCCTCGACCTGCTTGCTTCTAATTCGGCGACTTTTTGAACACGCACTTTAATGAATATGGAACTGTACATTATTGGTATAATTGTAAATGCAACAATCCAACCTTCCTAAACTTTGTAGAGTTAATTCAACATGGTGTAGGTAAAAGTATGATAAAATTTTAGACGGGATCTAGTGAAATTTTTTTTAACTGTTACGTACAATAGGATAGAATGTGCAGAAATAGGAGTGAGAAAATCAATGATTACAAGAAAAAGCGAACGGGAGATTACTTTAATGCATGAAGCCGGAAAGCTATTAGCCTCCTGTCATAAAGAAATCGCTAAGCGAATCAAACCAGGAATCACAACGATGGAAATTGAACAATTTGTAGAACGATTCTTGGGAAAACACGGCGCTACACCAGAACAAAAAGGTTACAATGGTTATCAATATGCAACATGTGCTTCGATCAACGATGAGATTTGTCATGGATTTCCTAGGAAAGAGCCGCTAAACAATGGTGATATTGTAACGATTGATATGGTTGTTAATTTAAATGGCGGGTTAGCAGATTCAGCATGGACTTACGCAGTCGGTGAAATAGATGCACCAACGAAAAAACTATTAGATGTAACAAAAACCTCCCTATATAAAGGAATTGAACAGGCACAAGAAGGTAACAGAATTGGAGACATTGGTCATGCGATCCAAACATATGTAGAAGCAGAAGGGTATTCTGTTGTCCGAGATTTTACGGGTCATGGGATTGGTAAAACGATACATGAGGATCCGCATATTCCACATTTTGGTGAGCCAAACAAGGGTCAACGTTTAAAAGAAGGCATGGTTGTTACAATTGAACCTATGGTGAACACTGGATTCTGGGCAAGCCAAATGGATGATAATAATTGGACTGCTAGAACGATTGATGGATCTCTGTCTGCTCAGTATGAACATACAGTTGTTATTACAAAGAATGGTCCGAGGATTCTAACGGATCAAGACGACATTTAATCAAGGACAGGAAGAGGGGTTGAACATCATTTTATTATCTGCCATGACCGATCACTCTTCATGGGAAATTGAACAGTAGGAGGGGTTAAGGTGCGAGTTGTATCGATCTGCCCAAGTAATACGGAGCTTGTTGAATATCTCGGAGAAATACACAAATTGGTGGGTGTTGACGATTATTCCGATCACCCTCCAGCTATCTTGGATTTATCTAGGGTAGGTCCTGATTTATCCATCGATATGAATAAAGTAGAAAAATTGAAACCAGACCTTGTACTTGCATCGTTAAGTGTCCCGGGAATGGAGAAAAATATTGAAGAATTGGAACGACGCAGGATACCGTTCATCATTTTAAACCCAAATTCATTAGAAGAAATTGCTCAGGATATTCAAACCGTTGCAGAAGCATTGGGGTGCAATGAAAAAGGGGAAATAAAAGCAAAGGCATTTCGCCAAAAGCTATTAGACTATAAAAGACAAGTAGATGATTCTAAAAAGCAAAGCCTATATTGGGAATGGTGGCCTAAGCCTGTTTTCACCCCAGGAGGACGGAATTGGCTAACAGAAATTAGTACACTTGCGGGTTGCTACAATATTTTTGAAACAGCAGATCAGGCAAGTGTGCAGACAGATTGGGAAGAAGTGCAAAAGAGAGACCCTGATCATATTTGTATGGTATGGGTAGGAGTTAAAACAGAGAAAATGCGACCTGAATTGGTCATTCGACGTCCTGGATGGGAGAGCATGCGATCCATCCAACAAGGCAATATCCATGTGTTAGAAGAATCGCTATTTTGCCGACCTTCACCAAGATTACTTCAAGGAATAGAAAAACTTACGCAAATCATGAGTAAGTAACTCTGCTGTCGCTTTGTATTATATTTAAAGGGGAACGTATATGTTATCTAAAGCAATAGAAAAAACACAACCATCACCAGCTTTAGCTATGATACAAAAAGGGCTTTCTAAGGGCTTTCCAATCGTAATAGGCTATCTTCCTATTGCAATTGCATATGGTGTATTAGCGAAACAAGCTGGGATGAGCAACCTTGACTTAACATTAATGAGTGTCCTTGTTTTTGCAGGTGCGAGTCAGTTTATGGCAGCAAATATGGTCATAATTGGATCAGGTGTAATAGAAATAATTATTGCGACATTTGTCTTAAATTTCCGTCATTTTGTGATGAGTTTCTCTTTTATGAACCGTGTCAGGGAAATGGAACTAAAGTGGAAGGCTCCCTTAACATTAGGTTTAACAGATGAAACGTTTGCTGTTTCGTCATTGCATACGGAAGAAGCTAAAAAAGAAAAAGGTGCCTTATTTTATGCAACATTAATGTTCATTGCTTATTCGACTTGGGTCATTGGTTCTCTTTTGGGTGGTTTACTTGGAGATATCATTCCAGAAGCACTTGGTCAAAGTATGGGAATTGCTCTATATGCGATGTTTATTGGCCTGTTAATACCTTCCGTCAAAAAAGAATGGAGAATTGGCTGCGTTGCTGTCATAGCAATGGTTTCTAATTTTCTCTTTAGCCAGTTTCTGGATCAAGGATGGGCTATTGTTCTTGGGACGATTTTAGGCGGATCTAGTGGTATGATTTTATTGAAGGAGGAAAAACGATGATTCTCGCAATGATCATTGGGATGTCGCTTGTAACCATGATCCCACGAGTTATTCCAGCATTTGTCGTGGATAAGCTTCGTTTTCCTAATTGGCTGAACCGCTTATTAAATGCTATTCCATATGCAGCATTAGGAGCACTTATTTTTCCAGGGATTATGAACGTCATTCCAGATAAACCTTATGTTGGATTGATTGGCGGGATAGTTGCAATTATTCTTGCTTATTTCGGCCTTCATGTTATCTATGTTTTGGTAGGATCGATTGTCACGGTATTTTTATTTACATTATAGAGGATGCTCATAATTAAAAGTATAGATACACAGTGTTAGGAGAGTGTGTACATGTATCAGATAAGAAAGGCAGATTTAAAGGACGCAGAAGCCATTGCCCATGTTCATGTGGAAAGCTGGAAATCAACGTATTCGGAATTAATTAATGAAAAAGATTTAACAAACACTACATTCGAGAACAGAAAGGCACTGTGGGAGACCATCTTAAAAATGCCAAAACAAGGTCAAGTGGTCATGGTAGTGGAGGACGAAAACCGTGTGATCGGATTTGTTTCAGGCGGCAAGGAAAGAACAAAACGTTTCGGGTTTGATGGTGAAATCTATGCGATCTACTTACTTGATGATTATCAACGAAAAAAGTTAGGCACGAAGCTATTACAAGCGTTTGTTGCTGAACTAAAGACGTTAGGCTACCGATCGATTCTTGTTTGGGTTCTAACTCAAAACCCATCGAGCAAATTTTACGAAAGACTTGGGGCAGAACCAATTCAAAAAGAGCAAACGACGATTGGGGAAGGTACATATCAGGAAACAGCTTATGGCTGGGAAGATATTAATGAGCTAACTTTTCAGGAAACGTGAGAAAAGGGGATGCATATAACCACAAAGGGTTTGCACAAAAAATGAGCAAACCCTATTTGTTTTTCTGGTCGTAAGGTTCAATATGAATATGAGCATGATATATGTTGTGTTTTTTTTCTAACAGGGATTCAATTCTTTCCGTAATGTCATGGCTTTCTTGCACATTCAAATTTGGGTTGACAAGAATCGTAACATCAACAAGTGCCTGGTTTCCGTGCATGCGGGCTTTAATGTCATCTACCTTTTTTACATCGGAATCTTTCGCAACACTTGCTTTAATTTTAGACAATTGCTTTTCGTCAAATCCGTCCGTAAGCATATGGGTTGCGTCATGAAAAATATCCCATGCTGTTTTACATATGATAAACCCAACAATCAAGCCAGCAACTGGATCAAGCCAAAATAAACCAAACTGTGCACCTGTGATTCCGATAAATGCACCAATACTGACTAATGCATCTGACTTGTTGTCCTGTGCTGCAGCATTGAGAGAGGAACTGCTTATTTTTTTTGATAATGTCACATTGTATCGATAAACCAAATACATGACAAGTGATGAAAATAGTGCAGTCCATCCTGTTATCATATTAGGCTGGATAAATTCCTGTTCAACAATTTTTTGGAAAGTATCAAAAATTACTTGAAGTCCAATTGTAGCCATAATAAATGCGGCAATTAAAGATGCGATTGTTTCTGCTCTAAAGTGTCCATAGTGGTGATCATCATCAGGAGGTTTTCTTGAGATTCTTAGACCGATTAGGACAGCCGCCGATGCTATGATATCTGTTGTATTGTTTAAGCCGTCTGCACGCAAAGCATCGGAATGGCCAAAGTAGGCAACAGAGAGCTTGAGAATGGTTAAAAAAGTATAGGCAATGATGCTTAACCATGCACCTTTCTCACCTAACTTTAATTCATTATATCGTCCCATGTTGTGTGTGCCTCCACCCTTTCATTTTTTGAAGCATTAATAGCTTAACAAACTAATTTGAGTGGGTCTAGAGAAAAATACAGTCGTATACGAACATTAATTGACAGCTAGAAAATGTTTTTTCCTATGCCAACTCTAAAAATGCGCAGCTTATCATTTGGTGACTTTTTGAACAACCTCTAAAAATGATTTATCAGAAGCACGTCTAGTAGTATAATGTAAGTGGAATAAAAACAAGGAGTAAATGAAATGAAAAAAAAGATATATCTATTCATTTGGATGTTATCTATAGTATGGATCAGTGGTTGTGCAAACGATACAAATAATGTCGATAAGGAAAAAGTTACATTGTCCATTTCTGCGGCATCAAGTCTAACGGTAGCAATCGATGAAATCAAAGCGATGTATGAAGAACGAAATAATATCAAACTGGAAATCAATTATGCTAGCTCTGGGACTCTTGTCAATCAAATGAAACAGGGTGCTCCAGTGGATGTTTTCGTATCAGCTAGTAAGGAATGGATGAATCAGGCTACCGAGGAGGGACTTATAGACAAGTCTTCCGTTGTTCCGCTTCTGTACAATCGACTTGTGTTCGGCACCAATGAAAAAAACGAGCAAATTTCCTTTGAAGATATGGTGACCACTGAAAAAGCTCAGATTGCTATAGGTGATCCAGAGAGCGTTCCAGTCGGGGCATATGCAAAAGAAGTCTTGCAAAATAAAAACCTTTGGGACACGTGGCAGAGTAAGCTAGTATATGCGAAAAATGCAAGACAAGTAGCTGTATACGTCGAGTCTGGAAATGTGGATGCTGGTTTTCTTTTTCAAAGTGATGCGATTGCTTTTAAAACAATTAACGTAATAGAAGTTATTCCAGAATCGTTACATAGTCCGATTGTCTATCCAGCAGGAATAACCACGCAAACAGCAAATGAAGAAGGAGCAAGCCAATTTCTCCGTTTTTTGCAATCGGAAACAGCACAGTCGATTTTTAAAACGTATGGGTTTGAAGTAAGGTAGGTTTTTCAGATGAACATGTCTCCTTTATATTTATCATTGCAAATTTCCATTCTTGCGACATGTATCGTGATGATAACAGGAATCTTTTTAGCTCGTTTGTTGTCAGTACGAACATTTAAGGGGAAGCTCGTGATCGAATCAATTATTATGCTACCAATGGTTTTGCCACCAACGGTTGTTGGGTTTGGGTTACTTTTTTTATTTGGAAAGAACGGTTTGTTTGGTGGACTTTTATTAAATTGGTTTGATTTTCAACTTATTTTTACTTGGTATGCAGCGGTACTAGCTGCTGTAGTAGTGTCTTTTCCATTAATGTATCAAAGTGCTGCAGCTGCTTTTCAGAAACATGACCGAAATCTTGAACATGCAGCATACACAATGGGTGCAAGTAAACGAAAGGTGTTTTGGACGATTTCCCTCCCACTAGCATGGCCTGGAATACTTGCAGGCATTGTTTTAAGCTTTGCTCGCGCATTAGGAGAATTTGGTGCAACTTTAATGATTGCTGGATACATACCTGGCAAGACAGATACACTTCCGCTTGCTATCTATTTTTCCGTTGAAGCTGGCGACAATGAACAAGCATTCATATGGGTAATTCTTATGCTTTCATTCGGATTCCTAGCTATTTATTGGCTAAACCGATGGAATGGAAAAAACAGCATAGGATTCAACAAAAAATGAGAGAGGTCCTTTTATGTTATATGCCTTTTTAGATACGAAACGAAGTCATTTTAAACTTCATGTGGAACTATCCATTTCTAATGAACTTGTTGTTCTTTATGGCCCATCAGGATCCGGTAAAACAACGATATTAAACGCGATTGCAGGCATACAGAAACCAGACAATGGAAAGATTCAAATCAACAATCGAATCGTTTTTGATACTGGAAAGGTGCATGTACCACCACAATCGAGAAAAGTCGGATATGTTTTTCAAGATTATGCTTTGTTTCCACACATGTCTGTAGAAAAAAATGTGTATTATGGCGTCCCAAAGAAACAGCAGTCAACTTTTAATCAGCATATCAATCAGCTCATGTCATCTTTAAAAGTAGATCATTTAAGACAGCAATACCCAGACCAAATTTCTGGAGGAGAAAAACAGCGAATTGCCTTAGTGAGAGCATTGGCGACAAAGCCAGATGTTTTGTTGTTGGACGAGCCCTTTTCTGCTTTGGATCATGCTTCAAGGAAACAAGGTCAAGAGGAAATTCTGCGCCTTAGGAAAGAGTGGGGCATCCCTTTTCTATTAGTAACCCACGATCACAATGAAGCAATAAAACTGGCTGACCGGTTTATTTATATAGATAAGGGAAAGGTAGTATAGGATCGAGCTGGATCATATATTGGGAATCTGATTGCAAATTGAATAACAGTAAAAAGCGCCCACTCCAAGGAAGGCGCTTTTTTTATTAGATACATTCTACAGTGGCATTTCTTGTCTCACTCACATTTTCTAAAATAAAAACGGGTTGAAGTGTACATATTAATGGAGAGACATTAGCATGGGTAGACATTAGATAGAAAGGAAAGTTTGAATGAAACAAACGAAAAATGGTAGCCAAGCGAGTGAAGTGCATGAAAAAAGGTGGGCTATTGTATCTTTAGCATCGATCCCTTTAATTATGACCTTAGGAAACTCTATGCTCATCCCAGTACTACCAGCAATGGAAAAAGAAATGGATATATCTAAACTGCAATCCAGTTATATTATTACCGTTTATTCTATCGTAGCCATTTTTCTTATTCCGATTGCTGGGTTTTTGTCTGACAGGTTTGGTAGAAAGGTTGTGATCATTCCTTCCTTAATCATTGCGGGATTGGGCGGATTGCTTTCAGGCTATGCAGCATGGAAAATGGATAATCCATTTGGACTAGTATTAACAGGAAGAATTCTCCAGGGCATCGGCGTTTCAGGAACTGCTCCAATTGTGTTACCACTTGTAGGGGATATGTTTAGAAGAGAAAAAGACGTAAGTGCGACATTAGGAATAATCGAAACCGCTAACACGTTTGGCAAAGTATTAAGCCCCATCTTAGGGGCTTTATTGGCGGGGGTTATATGGTTTTTACCGTTTATGTCTATTCCTATTTTTTGCTTAATTTCAGTTCTACTGATTATTTTTTTGGTTAAAAAGCCACCCCATGAGGAGGCTGGACCAAAATTTAAAGAGTTTTGGAAAAATACTAAAGCTGTTTTTCATCAGCACGGAAAGTGGTTAACTGCAGTATTCCTGATTGGCGCTATTTTAATGTTTGTATTGTTTGGTGTGTTATTTTATTTATCCAATATTTTGGAGGATCACTACCACTATAAAGGTGTTACAAAAGGGTTTTTATTAGCGGGACCTCTAGCCGCACTTTGTCTTACAGCATATATTACGGGAAAACGAATTAAGGATAATTTGGTTGTCATGAAGTGGGTGACATTTGTAGGAATTGCTCTGTCTGGGGTAGCGGTTGTTGCTGTTCGTTTCTCCGATCAATTCGTCTACTTACTCATCATCTTTCTTATTTCTGGTGTAGGTATTGGTGCTTCTTTACCCTGTTTAGATTCGTTGATTACTCAAAGTATTGAAAAGGATGTACGTGGTACTGTAACTTCTATTTATAGTGCTATGCGGTTTGTAGGTGTTGCTGGAGGGCCTCCAACTGTTGCAATATTGATGGAAAAAAGCTTAACCTGGATGGTAAGCCTGTTAGCATTGCTAGCATTAGGTGCAGCATTGTTAGCTTTTAAAGAAATTCATCCAGAAAAAGATGCACCCCCTTCAGAAAAAACTGTTTGAAGAAAAGAAGGATTTTCATTTTAAATCCTTCTTTTTTTCATTCCCAAATCTTATCTCTTAAGTTTAAAACAAACTAAAAATGGGAAAAAGTTATGAAAGATGTCAGAAAATTATTGCATTAGACGTTAAAATCTAGGATAATAAAAAAAAGGAACAAGGGGGCGTGTTCCATGAAGAAGCATAAAGTTATTTATAAGTTACATCATTTCAAGGGTAAAACGGGTACCAGTATTTTAGCGAAAAGAGAAGTGCCATACGAGATTAAGCTTGCATCCAGTTTATTTTTAGATGAGCTATGTTATAACTGGAACAAAGCTAGGTTAGAAAAGGAAATCAATGATTCAATTGATGCTCAAGATAAGAATAAATTTATAGAACTGAGTAAATCATATGTCCCTTACACTTGGGAATGAATGATTAGCATAGAAAATCCTTGCTTATTGTCGCAAGGATTTTCTATGGTTAAAGGATGAATCATTACATTGTCAGTACGTTATTTGCAACTATGCTCAGCTCTTCTCAGGAAAAATTGGTAGACCTCATTACATGAAAAATGTGTTATAGTTTTTTTGAGGCTACATTAATCTTTACTTACAGAGAAGGGATACGCATATGAAACGAAGTTATATCTTATTGTTGTTACTCAGTTTATTCGTCTTATTGGTTGCTTGTCAGCAAAGTTCGACAAATAACGCAAACCAGGAAGACAATAAAAATAAAGAAGATGAAACGGAATCAAAAGTAGACAGCAACGACCCAACAGAAGACAGTAACGACTCAAAAGAAGCAGAACAGGATAAGAAAGACAATACAGAACAAAGAGAAGATCAGAATAAAGATGTGCAAGAGGAAACAACTGAAGATGGGATGGTAGTTGTGAACACACCAAACAGCTTAGAAGTTGTAGTCAATAAACAAAGGACGCTACCAGAAGGGTTCACACCAAAAAACTTAATGGTCCCAAATGTACCTTTCTCTTTCGACGAAGATAATCCCAAAAAACAATTAAGACAAGAGGCTGCCAAAGCATTAGAAGCATTGTTTGCAGGAGCTGAACAAGATGGGGTTGACCTTGTTGCTGCTTCCGGCTTCCGGTCTTATCAAAGACAAAAAGAAATATATAACTATAATGTACAAACGAGAGGCAAAGAGGAAGCAGACAAATTTTCTGCTCGTCCAGGAACGAGTGAACACCAAACAGGTCTTGCAATGGATGTTACAAGTGCTGAAGCTGCCTTTGCTTTAGAACAAACCTTCAAACAGACAAAAGCGGGATCGTGGTTATCTGAAAATGCGTATCGTTTTGGTTTTGTGATTAGATATCCAGAAGGGAAAAGTGAAATTACAGGTTACAGCTATGAGCCATGGCACATTCGCTATGTAGGTGATAAAACAATAGCGAAAGAAATGTACAATCAAAACCTAACATTAGAAGAATATTTTGATTTGATTCCTTAATAGCAAGAATAGAGTAGCCCCCTTAAAACACTTACCTAAAGGAAATGAGGAAAAGTGATGAAAAAGAAGCCGATATTTAGCTGGGTATTGTATGACTGGGGCAACTCTGCGTTTTCTACAACGATTATGGCTGCAGTATTACCCATTTTTTATTATGATGTTGCCGCTAAAGGATTAAACCAATCACTTGCCTCTAGCTTTTGGGGGTACTCTCAATCCATTGCCGTTTTAGTTGTAGCGGTTCTAGCACCAATTCTTGGAGCAATTAGCGATTATTCTGCAGCTAAGAAAAAATTTCTGCGTTTTTTTGCATACATGGGGATGACTGCAAGTGTATTGTTAGCACTTGTTGGTGAGGGCGACTATGTATTTGCCTCCATTCTACTTATTGTTGGTACGATTGGTTTTTCAGGTGCGAACATATTTTATGATGCGTTTTTACCTGAAATAGCGGAAGGTAAGGATATGGATAAAGTTTCTGCCTGGGGATATGCAACCGGTTATATTGGTGGCGGTTTATTACTCGCAATTAATCTTTTTATGATATTAAAATACGAGCTATTTGGTATGCCTAATGCGACAGTGGCTAGCCAGGTTTCGTTTGTGACAGTAGGGGTATGGTGGTTTGTTTTTTCGATTCCACTGTTTAAAAATATTCAAGAAGACAAAAAGAAATCGGAAAAACGAACAAGGTCATATGCTGCAATTGGCTTCCAACGTGTTGCAACTACCTTTAAGGAAATCAAGCACTACAAACAGTTACTCATTTTTTTGCTAGCTTTTTGGTTGTACAATGATGGCATTTCCACCATCATTAAAATGGCAACCATCTATGGAAAAGATATTGGCATCGGTACAAATGCACTGATCACCGCATTACTCATTACGCAATTTGTCGGGATACCGTTCACGTTCTTGTTCGGGTGGCTAGCAAGTAAAATAACAGCAAAAACAGCACTAACGATTGCACTGTTTATTTATATGGGCATTGTGACATTAGGATATTTCATGACAACAGCACTTCACTTTTATTTACTTGCCACTGCAGTAGGTTTTGTTCAAGGAGGAGCGCAGTCGTTAAGTAGATCATTGTTTGGCCGAATGATCCCTGAAAATCGCCATGCCGAATTCTATGGCTTTTATGGTATTTCTTCTAAATTTGCAGCCATATTTGGTCCGTTTCTCTTCGCCCTTGTTGGTCAATTAACAGGATCAAGTCGTCTTGGAATTATTTCATTAATTGTCTTTTTTGTTGCGGGAGTCATTTTGCTTCAATTTGTAAATATTGACAAGGGAATGGAAGAAGCAAAGGCTGCACAATCAGACGTTTAATCTTTAGAATGGTTTTAGGGTTCTAGAACCCCACCTCTAAGCGAAGCGAAGGTGGGGATTCCCTGATGTTTCAGCTTGCAGAAGCGAGTTCGCTTACTAGTGCACAGCCTTATACAATCGGTTCACAATATTGCAGCTTAAGCTCTAATTCAACAGGTTTACCTGTATCGTAGGATATATTTTGTATTAACTTTCGAAGCTTCTCTTCTGATTGAGTAGATGGTTTATGCCAATAGTATAGTAACTCAGACATAATCACCTGTCCTTCAGCACGGGCGCATTCATAAATATCCAAAAAACTCTTATTGGATGGTTCGTTCGTTGCTGGGTGGTACCACGTATGGTGGCTTTCATTTAGGTAATCCACATCATCCTTAATCGATTGGTGTGAAAACGATGAAATAACTGGTGCAAAAAAGGTGTTTTTCCATCCATATGGATCATACAAAACCTTTAAAGCAAGTTTCATGTCCCGATAAGCTTTCTGAATATACGTGTTATCCAATTGGAAAGGATAATGTTTTTTAATGACATGGTGGAGCAAATCGGTTATACCTTGATGTAAAAAGGAACCTGCATCTATTTCTTTGTATACTGGAGCCTTCCATGTTTTTAATTTACGAAATCGTTCCAATATAACGGTGTCAATAATAATCTCCAGTTTTTGGTGTTTATTTTTTTCATAACCAGCATGATAATGTATAAATGGATGGGCGTTTCGATCAAGAACATGATGGGTGACAAAGCCAAACACGTACGCTTTTGTAGAAACGTCAGCATCCTTTGCGCCCCTAATTAAATCCATTAAAAAATCTCCACATCTATAAGTATGTAGTGCAGAACCTATTTCATGGGCTAATTTCCCTTGTTTCCATGGCCAAAAGTTGTAATAAAAAAATGGATCAGGCCCCTGCGCTCCTATGTTTAAGAATGGTTCTTGTTGTGCATGTTGAGGTGGAGTGTCTATTACTTCTAGCATATCTTCACAAAATAAAATATGTGTCCAAACATTCGGCATAAGGCAATCTCCTTCCAACGATCCTGTTCCCATTATAAAAGAAAAACAATGTAAATGGAGCGATTTGTTAGAAAAATTCTGTGTCAATTTAAAAAAAAGAGCCCCGATTGGAACTCTTCAACCACTTTATATCAACCAATTTATGAATCAGACTTCTTTGAATTTTCCCTTTTGATTGCTCCTCCCCTCTCTTTTAATTTACATCAATTATAGCATAAATAACTAATTAATGTAAATAGTTAGAAAATTAAAATTATGTAAAAAAATAGCACATAAAACCTTCCAACTCCATTTTTAGCTTAGAATTTGTTAATATAGAAGAGAAAGTTCATTCATTATGTACATACGCACAAGATAAGGGAGGATTTTATATGGAGTATCGTATTGAAAGGGATACAATAGGCGAAATAAATGTTCCAATGGATAAGTTTTGGGGAGCACAGACACAACGTAGTAAACAAAATTTTCCGATTGGATCAGAACAAATGCCGCTTGAAGTTATTCGCGCCTTTGCCATTTTGAAAAAAAGTGCGGCAATAGCTAACGAATCATTAGGTTTATTAGAAAAGGAAAAGGCAGCGGCGATATCCTATGCGGCTGACCAAGTAATTGAAAATAAATTGACGGATCATTTTCCGTTAGTCGTTTGGCAAACAGGTAGTGGAACACAGTCCAACATGAACGTGAATGAAGTCATAGCACATGTTGGTAATCTGTGGTTACAAGAGCAAAACAGTAACCTAACCCTTCATCCTAATGATGATGTGAACAAATCGCAAAGTTCTAATGATACGTATCCAACAGCAATGCATATTGCTGCAGTGTTAAAGTTGGAGGATCATGTTGTTCCAGCATTAAAAACCCTTAAAGGAACATTGATGGAAAAAATGAAAGAGTTTCAAGATATAGTAAAAATCGGACGTACCCATTTACAGGACGCTACACCGCTTACACTTGGGCAAGAGATTAGTGGATGGCATCGTATGCTAGAAAAAACGGAGTCAATGCTACTAGGCAGCCTACCATATGTAAAAGAGCTTGCAATTGGTGGAACCGCTGTTGGAACAGGCTTGAATGCCCACCCTGATTTTTCGGAAAAAGTAGTCACAGCTATAAATGAACAAACAGGAAAAGACTTTGTTTCCGCAGCGAATAAGTTCCATGCTTTAACAAGTCATGATGAACTTGTACATGCACATGGAGCACTCAAAGCACTAGCAGCTGATTTAATGAAAATTGCAAATGATGTTCGGTGGTTGGCAAGTGGTCCACGTTGTGGAATCGGTGAAATCTCGATTCCTGCTAATGAGCCAGGTAGTTCAATCATGCCTGGTAAAGTAAATCCAACTCAAAGTGAAGCTGTGACAATGGTAGCTGCACAAGTGATGGGCAATGATGCAACGATTGGCTTTGCTGCTAGCCAAGGAAACTTTGAATTGAATGTGTTTAAGCCTGTGATTGCGTATAATTTTTTACAGTCAAGCCAGCTCCTTGCTGACAGTATGCTTTCCTTCGATGAGAGATGTGCAAAAGGTATTGAGCCAAATCACGATCAAATTGAGAAAAACTTAAATGATTCTCTAATGCTCGTAACAGCATTAAATCCCCATATTGGGTATGAAAATGCTGCAAAAATTGCAAAAAAAGCTTTTGCTGATAATACGACTTTAAAGCAAGCAGCAATTGAATCTGGTCTTCTTACAGAGGAACAATTTGACGCTTATATAAATCCAAAAGAAATGACATATCCGAAGTAATTTAACAGGATGGTTTGCTTCTAATTTGACGACTTTAAACACGCACCTTTAATAAATAAAAAAAATCTTGCTGGGCTAGAACTTGCCATGGCAAGGTTTTTTTAGTTTTCACATTTTACCAGTAAAAAATAATGATAATATTTAAGTCGTCTGTTCACAATATGGGGTACAGGAGGTGATAGACATGGCCAGCAACAATACTAACCAACTGCTAGTTCCTGGTGTTGAACAGGCACTAGATCAAATGAAGGCGGAAATTGCACAGGAATTTGGTGTTAATCTTGGTGCAGACACTGCTTCTCGTGCAAACGGTTCTGTTGGCGGGGAAATCACTAAACGTCTAGTTCAAACTGCTGAACAGCAATTTGGCGGACAACAAAAACAATAGCTTTTTAATTAGGTAAAATTAAAACAGAAGTTATTTCGAAACAAAAAATTTTTTACGAGGTGATAAATCATGGCAAGCAATAACAATTCTAACCAAATAGTAGTACCAGGAGTAGAACAAGCACTTGATCAAATGAAAACAGAAATCGCTCAAGAGTTTGGTGTAAATCTTGGTCCAGATACTACTTCCCGTGCAAATGGTTCTGTAGGTGGAGAAATCACTAAACGTTTAGTACAAACTGCAGAACAACAATTTGGCGGACAACCACAATAATTTATTTTAAATAACTAAATAAGATGGCATAGGAGGCACCTGTAGAAGGTGCCTCTTTCTAATGTGTGATTAAAGCTTATCCTTTCTAACATCAAGGTAAAGTGTATCTTGTTGATCTAACTGGGCAACAACTACTTCCTGAATAGAAGATATCCCTTTTGCCTGAAGTGTATTATTTAGCCAATCGATGTCTTTGCCGATCGCATCAAGACTATTTTCAAGTACTTGCCCATCAATTACAATCGTTTGTGGTAAACCTCTACTCGGGCTAATTATATTATAGTCCTTTTTCGTAAGAGGTTGTTTATCTGTTTTCTTCATTGCAGAAACCGTTCCATCCGTTTCTAGAAAAGCAAATTCCACTTCGTCAAGATAAAAAACGTTTTTTTTTCGTAGTTGAAGAAGCAACTGATCGACGTTAAGTCGTGCTTTTGTCATTCCTTCTTCTAGAATTTGTCCGTTCTTAATTACAAGGGTAGGTTCATCCGTTAGAATTTTCCTGCCTTTGAACGACTTGATTGCGATTAAGTCAAAAACAAAAATGATAATCCCAAAAATAACGAGTGGCAACAATGCAGTTAAAATGGGGATGTTTGTGGTGAAAATCAAGGAAGCCGTTATGGAACCTATGGATACACCTGCAACGAAATCAAAGAAAGTCATTTGGGAAATCAATTTTTTGCCTAATATCCTTGCAATCACGTATAAAATAATAAATGTGAGAAGTGTTCGAAAGATAAGTTGATATACTTCCATTTCTCCATTCTCCTTTCTTTAAATAGGTCAACGTTATCATCTACTTGTTTGTATATTTTATACGATTTTTATGAAAAATAAGGAAAGGCTCCTTAAAGAGGTTGTTCAAAAAGTCAACAAATGATAAGCTGCGCATCTCTTCGTTGGCTTGTTTTTCCGTTACTCACGTATTAAAAGCATACGCTCCGTTACTCAAAACAGCGCCGCCTCGACCTGCTTGCTTCTAATTTGCCGACTTTTTGAACACGTACTTAAATAAAAAACCCTTTGGCAAACCTTGTAGCCAAAGGGTCATGTGTCTTCTATATAAAGTAGGGGAAAACAGTTCTCCGTTATCTGATTCTTTGTTCGGTGTCCTTATCAAAGAAGTGTACTTTGTTCATGTTAAAGGCGAGTTCAATTTCTTCGCCGCCATTTACATCTGTACGTGAATCAACACGAGCAATGAAATCTTGATCTTCTACCTTGGAATAGAGATAAGATTCAGATCCCATTAGTTCTGCTACATCGATAAATGCTTTGATTTTCGTTTCTGGAGTTGATTCGATAAAAACAGGTTCGTCATGAATATCCTCTGGACGTATGCCAAGTACTAATTCTTTATTTAAATAATTTTGCTCACGAAGGGTTTTCATTTTTCCTTCTGGCACCTTGACCTTGACCGAACCGATCTCAAAATATCCTTCTTTAAGTGTACCAGTTAAGAAGTTCATGGAAGGCGATCCGATAAACCCACCAACAAAAATATTTTCTGGTTTATCATATACTTCTTTTGGTATGCCAACCTGTTGAATGAGGCCGTCTTTCATAACTACTAATCGAGTTGCCATTGTCATTGCCTCTGTTTGATCGTGTGTAACGTAAATTGTTGTTGTTTGTAAACGTTTGTGAAGCTTTTGTATTTCAGCACGCATTTGCACACGTAGCTTTGCATCTAGATTAGAAAGCGGTTCATCCATCAAAAATACTTTAGCATCTCGAACGATCGCACGACCAAGTGCAACACGTTGGCGCTGTCCACCAGATAATGCTTTTGGCTTTCGATCAAGATATCCTTCTAATCCTAATATTTTTGCAGCATTTTGTACGCGACTTTCGATTTCATCTTTTTTAAACTTTCGAAGTTTCAGGCCAAAAGCCATGTTGTCATATACATTCATATGTGGATATAAGGCATAATTTTGGAACACCATCGCGATATCACGATCCTTTGGTGCTACATCATTCATCCGTTTATCATCAATATAGAAATCACCTGCTGTAATTTCCTCCAAGCCAGCAATCATCCGTAGTGTTGTAGACTTACCACAACCAGATGGTCCAACAAAGACGGTGAATTCTTTATCCTTGATTTCAAGGTTGAAGTCGTTAACAGCGACAACATTTTTGTCGTATGTTTTGTTAATATTCTTTAGACTTAATTCAGCCAAAAGAAGTCCCTCCCTTAGTTTGAAAGCGTTTTATTTAATGTAGGTTAAGTGTAGTCTAAATAGGGTGGAAGGTAAATGGTCAATGTGCACAAAGAAGGACAAGGATTTTGTGCACATTTCATTAGAAGTGTGAGTATGACATAGTTTTGGATCAAGTATGCCATTGGGGCTTTTAGAAGTTACTTATTTTTCAACATGATGGCAAGATAGACTGTTAATGCTTGATTGAAATTACGGATATCGATTCCAGTTTTATCAATGAACTTGTCCACTCGATATTGGAGGCTGTTTCGGTGCATATACAATTTTTTTGCTGCTAAGGTTGTATTTGATCCACACTCCAAAAAGAGTTGAATCGTTTTTAGTAATTCTTCATCTGAAAGGGTCTCTTGTAAAACAGTTTCCGTTATCTTTGAGCGGTTTTTTTCATCGAGATGGTCAACAATGAGAAAGGGAACTGCTTCTACAAAAGTAGTAACCGGTTTTTTGTTATATTGTAATAGTTTATCAAAAGTATGTTTCCCCCATTTATATGCGTCTGAAGCACGTTCAAGATCCGTTAGAACAGGGCCAACATAAAAATGTAATTTAATATAAAAATCGCCCATTAGAACGTCAACAATTTGTTCATAGGAAATATCTTTTTCCTGTTCATTATATGCTTCTTCTACAATGATTCCTTCATGATTATTTTCCCATATGATAGGTACCTTTGTCGGATAAATGCCGTGGATTGCTTCACGGAACTCTACAGGGTCTACACTGTTTTTAGACAAACGAAAATAGATAAAACGGAAGGACTGTAGCTTCTTGGTTGTTAAAGTAGGTGCATGATGTTTATTATGAAATAGCACATCAATCCACTCGTGCTCTCGGTTTGTGACTGGTAATTGTTCGACTTGATAAGGTTCAAGAAACAACTTTAACAGATCTCGTTCACTGGTAGATAACTCTTCCTTATCGACGCCAATCACTTCATTTTCCTTTGTTTTAAACCAATGGTAACGTTCCATGTCAAGTTGTATATGGGGTTCGGCCTGAATTAATGAAGGAAAAAGTTCTTTTAATTGTTCAAACATATATGCATCCTCTTTTCGTGAATTAACCAAGTCTAGTCTCTAACTGTATTATAGCAATTGTATCTCTTTACTTACATAGGAAAAATAAAATTGGGGTCGCCACTAGCACGTAGCAACCCCAATAGTTCGGCTTCGATATTTATCTTTCTACATCAGGAAAAGGTTCATTTTCTTTTGGTAATTTTCTTGATTGCTCAATTTGCATCTGATCATGGATGGAAGCTGTTGTACCTCCAGCCATCCCTTCATTTATCATTCGGTCAACGTCCAATTCATATTCTTTTCTTTGCTCATGTGAATCGTTATGTCTCGCTTTTTTGCTCACGCATGGAACCTCCTTTCTTTCCTCATAGAATATTTTTTTCAATTTCTATCGGTTCCATGCATGTTGAAGATTAGATCAAGTTATTCTTTTGTTGGTTATACAAGTAAAAAGCATACTGAAAAGGATACGAGAGGATTCGATTTGCTTCTTTTTTAAATTCCCAGTGATCAAAAATACTAAATCCAGGCTTTGAATTTGCCTCAAAAAGCCAAACTTTTCCTTCTGTATCTACACCAAAATCAAAACCAATTTCTCCGATTGGATGATTCATGGTGCGTTCTATTTCGGCGCTTAGTAAAAGTGCAGCCTGTGAAAGCTTACGTTCAACTCTTTTCGTTTCATCAGGTTCAAACATTTCCTCTAAGACGTGAATGGTTCCACCTCGCTTGACATGGGTTGTCAAACTTCCCTTACCAGAAAATTTCGCGCAAACGACAGTAACTTCCCACGTATTCCGATGGTTCTTGTTGACATGAACACGGAAATCAATTGTACGATCTCCCTTTTTTACTAAAGAAACTTCCCGTTGAGCTACATAACCACGGGTGCCATTTGGGAACAATTGACTATAAAAAGCATCCATGTGTGCATAACGATTAAGCTGTGCCTTGTCATTGTAATAAAAGTGACTTTCGATTTCTCCTGTGTCTAGTTTCCCACATTTAATGATTCCATTTCCTCTACTCCCGTGAATAGGCTTAATATAGATAGGATGATGGTTCAAAAGGACGTTTATTTTTTGCTTTGAAGGATGTAAAATAGTCTCTGGTAAAAGAAATGAACAAGTATCGCTTTTCATTAATCGCTCGTAGATTTCCCATTTGTTAAAAAATCCTTGATTAAAAATAATTGCGTTCTCTTTTAAGTGTCTTTTTGTTTCTATAACAGTTGGATGATGTTCTATTTTACGATTCGGAATTCGGTCGTATATAACAGGAGGAATTTCATGATAACTTTGTTTCCACTTGTTTTGATCCATGTGATAGCCGAAAATTTTATTTGGTTCTTTCAGCATATGCTGATAACCAAAAAAAACGGTACGGAACCCGAGTTCTTCACCGGCCTTGCTCATCCATTCGTATACTGTCGTTCGTGGACCCAGTGGTAATCCGTCCACGTTGAATCCAGCTATAAATACACCTAAAGTAAGTATAATCTTACATGTATTGGAATCCATTTCAACGGTAACAGATGTGTGCTTTGCCATATTTAATTTTGTCTTTAATTGGGAAGATATATATATAGTAGAAGGGTCTCGATGATGGGTAAGGCAACCTACATGGGTTTGATTTGGTCCATAACGAAAAAATTGTACAGCCTTGAATTGTTGATAAAAGCGGTGTGGGACAATGATGCGCTGTCTGTTCCCTTCATAAAATTTAACGTTTAGCGTATATGTAGTCATGTATTGTCCCTCCAGATAAAGTCTCGCTTTGGGTGTTACATTACTAACATATTTATGTGAAGAAAAGGGAGAACATGCCTTTTTGAACATCCTTTATCAGTATAACGTTTAATCAACGAATAATGGTAATAAAAGGGAGGAAAAAGAGATTGACGGGATTTTTATTAGTACTATCTATGATCATCATCGGAGCATTTATCGGCGGAATTACGAATTCTCTTGCAATAAAAATGTTATTCCGCCCGTATCACCCAATTTATTTCAAAAAATGGAAGATTCCATTTACTCCAGGATTAATTCCAAAAAGACGAGATGAACTAGCAAAACAGCTAGGGAGAATGGTAGTGGAGCACCTGCTAACACCAGAAGGATTCAAAAAAAAGCTACAGCAGCCTGCATTTCAAAAGCAAATGATTCGCTGGGTACAAGGTGAAGTGCAAGTTGTGCTGGAATCGAATAAGACCTCAAAAGAGATGTTACAGCAATTAGGTGTTCACGTTGATGAAACAGAACTTCGTCAAAATCTAAACATATGGGTCAAAAGTCGATATGAGGCATTAGTGCAAACGTATCGTCCCGTTCCTCTACATAATGTGTTGAACAGAGAAATGCAACAAAAAGTGGAGCAGTGGATCGACAAAGTAATTGTCTCAATACAGGGTCAATTGGACTCTTATATTTCTGGGGAAGATGGACGGAGAAAAATTGGCGCACTCGTAGAAACCTATTTAGAAGGGAAAGGATTTTTAGGTAACATGATTTCTTCTTTTTTAGGAAATGAGGGGCTAGCAGATAAAATTCAACCAGTGATCGCACAATATGTTCGCTCTGAGGAAGCAAGAAAGTGGATAAAACAAATGGCTTTAAGAGAATGGGGCACTTTGCTGGAACGACCTATTGGTACAATAGAGGAAAATGTTGGTGAAGAGTGGATTGCAGATGCAGTTACTGGCATTGCAGCAAAAGCCATTCCGTTAGAAAAGTGGCTTGCTAGACCTGTATCCGTATGGGCACAACCAATTAAACCGTATGTTTTGGATGCAATTGTTCCTGCCTTAATAGACAAATTAGGAAAACAAATAGAAAATCGAATAGAAGGGATGATGCAGCAGTTACACTTGGCTGAAATCGTTGAGAAAGAAGTTGAAACATTCCCAATTGAACGGGTAGAACAACTGGTGCTTTCTATATCAAAAAGAGAATTCAAAATGATCACCTATCTTGGCGCATTTCTTGGAGGGATCATCGGATTAATCCAAGGTTTGCTAGTACTTCTGCTAGGCTAGGACATCTGTTTCACTATACATCGCTTTTTTGGTTTGTTATAGTGGGGTGGAATCGGAGTTACAATAGAGGAGGATTTCATTTTGCCAAATATTTATGATAGTGCATACGATCTAGAAAAATCAATTCGTGAAAGTGATGAATTTAAAGGATTAAAGGAATCGTATCTTGCAGTAATGGGTGATGAATCAGCTAAGAAAATGTTTGAAAATTTCAGGGACATTCAGATTGAATTGCAGGAAAAGCAAATGCAAGGGGAGGAAATTTCGGAGGAACAAGTAGAGAAGGCGCAAAACGTTGTCGAGCTCGTTCAACAGCATCCCGATATTTCAAAACTCATGGAAAAAGAACAACAATTAAATGTGCTCATTAACGACGTCAGTAAAATTATCACGAAACCATTAGAAGAACTATACGGCACACAGGAGCAGGATCAGCAGTAATGAAGAAACCTTATTCCCTTTTTTGGAGAATGAGGTTTTTTTATGAGGATGTTCAAAAAGTCGCCAAATGATAAGCTGTGTATCTGCTTGCCCTCGACGGGATGATCAGCGTTTGACACAGGACGTGTTAGACGTTAGCTGGGTATCCATCTTTTGCAAAAGAAGGAATTCTCACTGGCTTTATAGAAACACTCTATATAAATGGATCATGGGGAGATGAAAAACAATGGCGAATTTTCATATCGAGAGTGAAAAGGGCATTACTACAATACGAATTCAACGAGGGGAACGCTACAATGCACTCAATAGTGAAATGCTGGCAGAATTCAATCATATATTAGGACGAGTCATGCAAAACACGGATCAAATACTTGTCTTAACTGGTGATGACAATGGATTTTGTGCTGGTGGAGACATTACGATGATGAAGCAAACTGCAGATGAAGCGGCATTTGAAAAGGTGATGGATGATGTAGAAGGTATTGTTTCAAAGCTGTTTCTGATGCCCAAGATCGTTCTATCGGCCATACATGGACCTGCTGCTGGACTAGGCTTGAGTATTGCCTTAACCGCCGACTATGTGTTAGCAAATCAAAAAGCAAAAATCGCCATGAATTTTATTGGGATTGGCCTTATTCCTGATGGGGGAGGACATTACTGGCTCGAAGGCAGGATAGGCACCCATAAGGCTAAGCAGTTTATATGGGATGGATTGCAGCTTAGTGCTGAGGAGGCATTTAATCAAAATATCATTGATGAGGTAGTTGAAACAGATGTAATAGTAGCAGCCCAACAACGTGCCGAGAAGTTAAAATTAAAACCACTAAAGTCGATGATCGCTACCAAACAAATCTATCACCAGTTTGAAAAAGAAAAGCTTATTCAATACCTAAGGCAGGAAAAAAATAAGCAATTAGAACTGCGAAAATCAAAAGATCATCAAGAGGGTGTAGAAGCCTTTTTATCCAAGCGCAAACCATTTTTCACAGGCGAATAAAGAGCAAAATAGTTTTGATCCTATACACGATATAGTGGAAAGCACTGCTATAATTCCAGTGTTTTCCAGATTATTCATTGCGTTTAAGTGTAAACAATTCTTTTTCTAATATAAAAACCTTGTCCTTCAGAAACAATTTTACACAAAAGGCTGCCTCATACTAGGACAGCCTCGCACTTTAACGATGAAACAATAGGAGTTTCCCATTAGGTGAAACACAGCGATGTGTATGGTTCAAATACCCTTCTTCGCTCAATCGGTTGCCACCAATTTTTTTTGCTTCCTCATCATTTGTTGCTTCAAATGTCACATCCAACAATTTTGCTCCGCTTTTTTCAAAGACAGTAAGTGTATATGTTTTCAAAACGTCAAATCCCCCTAAGACTAATCCATTTACTTAAATTAATTATTCTTGATTCACACTCTAATTCCTGCTTATTTTTCAAAAAAATACGTCAAGACAAAGAAAGGTTTTCGAAGTTGACATTCAAAATTGGAAAATGAGACGGAAATTGTTTACTACGAACACGTTTTCGTGTTTTAATAGAGATATAGAGAAGACCATGAGAGGAAAGTGAACATGCAGAAAAGAATTTCCTTTATACATTGCGCTGATTTACATTTGGATAGCCCTTTTGATGGGTTAAGTCATGTTCAAGGATCAACATTTACCAAAATGAAAGATAGCACGTTTCACGCACTCGAGCGTTTAGTTGACCTAGCAATTGAAAAACAGGTGGATTTTGTCTTAATGGTCGGTGATCTATTTGATGGTGCGAAACAAAGCTTGAGAGCACAGTTGAAACTAAAGCAATCCTTTCAGAGGCTACAAAGTCAAAATATAGATGTGTACATGTCTTTTGGCAATCACGATTATACAAGTGGTCGAACTTTTTCTTTTCATTATCCTTCCAATGTGCATCTCTTTGAAAGCGAAAAAGTCACACACTTCACACATGAACGCGACGGCATACCATTAGCCAACATTTATGGGTTTAGCTATGAAAATAGAGCGATTTTTCAAAATAAAGCAAATGAATTCTACACCACAGACGAAAATAGGTTTCATATCGGTATGCTCCATGGCAGTATAAGTACAAACACAGAACATGATGTATATGCACCCTTTCAACTCGGCGACTTGAACCGTATCCCAATGGATTATTGGGCACTTGGACATATCCATAAACGTGAGATACTAAAGGAGAATCCGCCGATTGTTTATCCTGGAAATCTTCAAGGACGCTCGAAAAAAGAACAGGGCGAAAAAGGTTGTTACTACGTGGAGTTAGCACAGAATGATTGCAAACTCACCTTTTGTCCGCTCCAAACGATACAATTTGATAACGTGACAATCGATATAAGTACTTGTAGTGATGTGCAACAACTGACACATAAAGTTGAAAGACATATTGATGATATTCGTGCACAGTTTGGATCTATTATTTTAAATGTTGAGTTAAGAAGCAATAACGAAAAATTGGATGATTGGTATCACAATGGCTATATAAACGAAATATTTGATTTGATTCATGAAAGCTATGAAGAGGCAGATCCATTTGTGATCATCCAAGATTACTCGGTTCACTCCGTTGATATTTGGGATAAAAATGAATTAAAAAAAGGTCAGCATTTTGTTGGGGAACTTTTGCGATTATCTGAAGACTACAAGAAATTGGAACATTATTTAGAACCAATACTGTCACATCGCGAGGCAAGAAAATATGTGGATCGATTAACCGATAAAGATAAAGAAGAAATAATAGAACAAGCCCAATCCTTATTACTTCATTCGTTAATGGAAGAGGAGTGAGAATTCGATGAAATTAATACATGCTAACATATATGGTTTCGGTAAGTGGGAGGATTTCCAGATTGATTTTTCTAGCTCTTCTTTAACCGTTATTTCTGGTGAGAATGAAACAGGAAAATCAACCATTCGTCAGTTTATCTTGTTTATGCTATTTGGTATGCCACCGAAGAAAAGAGAATTTTTCCGACCGAAAAAAGGCGGAACAATTGGTGGTCGTTTAACGGTTTGGACACCAGATAAAGGGGAATGGACAATAGAGAGAGTTCACGACAGAAGAAATGGAGAAGCAATAATCAATTTTCCTGATGGAAGTTCACAAGGGGAAGGTTTTCTAAAGGGTCAATTAAAGGGCATGACGACCAGTACGTACCAATCTATTTTTTCTTATAGCTCACTTGATTTGAGATCTTTATACATGGCGAAAGAGGAAGATATTGGGAATGTATTGTTAGCAGTAGGTTTAACGGGTTCTGACAAAGTTCGTGCAATTGAGAAAAAATTGGATACAGAAGCATCTTCTTATTTTAAGCCACAAGGAAAAAACCCAGTCATAAATAAACAATTAAAGCAATTACAAGAGCTTGATTCTAAATTTAAAACGATCCAGGAGGAGGAAGAAACTTACCTTGATAGGAAAGAGAAAGAAGAAACACTAACAATGGAAATACGGGATATCCAACAGTCCATACAGGAAATAAAAAAGAAAAGAGTAGCAGTTGACAAACATATACAAGCATTACCTTTGCTCCATCACAGTAACCTTGTCCAAAACAAATTGAAGCAATATCACAATGATCTCATGCATTTTCCGACTAATGGAATAGAGCGTTATCATAAATGGAAGCAACAATTAATTCCACTACAAAGTGAATATAATGTGTTACAGGATAATGCAGCAACATATAAAAAAAGAATGGAGACGTTACGCTCCCTATTAATGGATGAGGAAACAGTAAAAAGGGTGAATGACTGTTTAAAAGGAAAAGAGGGTTACGAGCAAGCGAGACAATCTTTTGCTAGTTTAAAAAAAGAGATTCAAGAAATAGAGCTAGAAATCCAATATGACCTAGATCAGATGCAAATCGGACTTTCAATCGATGACCTTTCCCATCTATCCTTACCGTTTGATCTAGAGGATAAATGGCATCAGCTCAAGACTCAGATGGATGAAATTACGGCGGAGAAAAATCTTGTAGACCAGGAATACAATGAATTGGTTGATGAAAAACGACAGCAGCTAGAAGACAAAGAACAATTAGAGAAGCAAATGACCGACGCGGCAGTTTATCAACAGGCAAAAGAAAAGTTAGTGACAGATGAACAACGGAAGGCCAATCAAGCAGTGTTACAGTTTCAAAACTTCCAAAAGACGCACTGGAGTGAGATGGAAAACAAACGCAAACAACAATCCAAGTTTTTATTCGGTACGTTTTTTGTTTTAACTATTGTTTCTGTTGTAAGTGCAGTTATGTGGAATCAACCAGCCTTTTACATAGGTGCCAGCATCTTCGCTATAATTGGTGGAATATCTACTTATTTTTTTAAACGCTCTATACAAGCTGTACGCGCTATTTTTAATGATTTTTCAAATAATCCGCTTCAGCAACAACAGCATTTAGATAGTCAGGAGCTTGAAAGAACAAAGGACATCGTCGCCACATTTGAACGACAGCAGGAAAGAGTAGAGAAATTACAAGATCGTATCAATCAGTTATCCATTGCAATGTCAAAGCTAGAAGAACGGAGAGCATTTTACATTCAAAAAGAAACGAAACTCACGAATCGGATCCAACAACAAATTCAAGTCTTGCCGTTTTTAGATAAAATTAATGTACATGCATGGCCGAAAGTATTTCACTATGTAAGAAACTGCATGCAAAAAAATAAGACGATCCTACAAAAAAAGGAAAAGCAAATGGAACTAAAACAACATATAGGCGCTTTTGAGCAATCTCTCGCTCGTCTCCTCCAAGACTTAGGCAAGACATATAAATTTCCAGAAGAGTCGATTCAGCAAATTGAGCAAATGGAAGCCTCACACCGAAATAACCAGTCTTTATTCGAACAAAATGAACGTTTATATCAAGAGTGCACGCAGAACATGAGAAAGTTAATCCAGCGTATGAAGCCATATACAGATGAAATAGGTGTTCTTTTGATAGCTGCAGGTGTGAAAACAGAAGAAGCATATTTAAAAATGGGAAAAGAACAAGATGAAAGGAAGCAGTTGCAGAACAAAAAAGAAGAATTGTTCAACCAGCTTCATGCCATCCTTTCTGAACAGGAATTATCCATTCTCCTGTCAGACGAGAAACAAGAAAAAACAGAAACAGAGTTGCAAATGGAAATAGAGGCGTATGACAATGAAATCGCCGATCATGAAACAGATCTTGATCGCAAACGTCAGCAATTAGCAGAATACAAAAGTGTTCTTAAAAGGATGGAAAACGAAAACTATTCTACGATCAGACACCACTTCCATCAAGAAAAAGAAAAACTCAACAATCAAGTGAAAAAGTGGGCTGTCATACAGGCAGCGAAAGAATTGCTGCACGAAACGAAAGTGGCTTTTCAAAACAAGCATGTCCCAATGGTTTTTGAGCGAACATCTCACTATTTTAGTGTCTTAACGTCTGAAGCATACAAGGAGGTTTATCCGCCAAGTAAAGATGAGCCAATAATAGTAGAAAGTAAATCGGGGCTGCGTTTTACGGTGGATGAGCTTTCACAGGGGACAGCAGATCAATTGTATGTATCACTACGAATCGGTTTTAGCGAAGCCATGAGTCAAACCCATTCCTTGCCTTTTCTAATAGATGATGCGTTTGTCCATTTTGATGACAAACGCGGAGAGCGAATGTTTTATTTATTGAAAGAAATGTCAAAAAGACAACAGGTGATTTACTTTACATGTAGTCAGCATGAAGTGCTTTCTCAAGAGAGCGGAAAGGTTCATCTTTTGCGATAGTGATGTTATATTAACGATTTTCGTTTTGTGTTCGCATTATGAAGGTAATAATGATAGAATATGTGAAGATATAATGGCGAAATATGTTTTTGGAGGGTTCACTATTGCCGAATAACGAAAGTTCAAAAGAATGGGCTGCATATGAGGAAACGATTGAGAAATTTATACAAGTCATCGCGAAAAATATGAATTTGTATGGAATCACTTCCTCGGTTGGTCGTCTTTATGGCGCTCTTTACTTTGCTGATGAACCAATGACACTAGATAATATGAGGGATGCACTCGAGATGAGCAAGACAAGTATGTCAACTGGTGTTAGAGCGCTTTCCGAAATGAAAATGGTAGAACCAGCTTTTAAGAAGGGTGTACGGAAAGATTTGTATAAATCGGAAGAGGACTGGTACAAATCATTTACCTCTTTATTTGGAAACCGCTGGCGTCATCATACGGAAACAAATATAGAAGAAGCAGAAGAGGCAATGGTAGAACTAGAGAATCTGAAGAAAAATACAACAAACGAGCAGCTTATTGATAAGATTAACCGTGATATGGAACGATTGTTATATGCTCAAAACTATTATCGATGGCTGATGAAGTTTATCCAGGTTATTGAAACAGGTGAAATTTTTAACTATGTTCCAAAAAATGATGACAAATAGGTATTGAAAAGCCCTTACCAAAAATATGGTAGGGGTTTCGAACTATTAGAGGTTGTTCAAAAAGTCACCAAATGATAAGCTGCGCATCTACTTGCCCACGACGGGCTGATCCTGCGTTTGACACAGGACGTGGCAACATTAGCCGACCTTCTAATTCGGCGACTTTTTGAACACGCACTTAAAGCATATATATTTATGATTTTTACTTAATCTTTTCCGTGTTCTCGTATCTACTATCCAAATAGTCTACAAAGTGAATAATGTAGCCTTCGATAGTTTGAGGGTTCCGAACACAAGCTCCCCACTCTGGAAGTCCATGATGACATAGGATACAGTGTGTCATTTGATGTATAGATTGCAAAGAGATATTGATTCCCTCTAGCTCAATTATCTTTGATAGTATAAGAACACCATATGGGATGTGACCTACCATTATACCTAGTTCGTCCATTGTAATTCCTGCTTGTTTTCTATTATCTGTATTTGAGTGGTCAGCTGTAGGATACAAAAATTGAAAACCTTCAAATGTTTTTCCAGCATGATCATATTCTAGTAACTTCCCGATGTCATGAAATAGAATGCTAGTAATTAGTAAATCATAGTTCGGTTGTGTATCTTTATGCTCCATCATACCTTGGAGCATATTGTAAAGGTGATCTATTGTGTCTTTCCATACAAATTGCTGTTGATTGCCACCTGATTGAAATTGGGACCACAACTCATTCTTATATGCTTTCTCCACTATGCTAATAAGCTTCATTGTTGCTTTATAGTGATCTTCCTCAAGTCTAAGAATATATCTAGCAAATCTCATTAATCCAACCGTATGTTTTAACAAGCCACCTAAGTAGTTATGGTGATATCCCTTTGCTGCAGGTCTAATTCTAAATTGGGTCCAAAATCGGCTCATAGCTGCCAAAGCTATTTCTTTGTAAGGTGCTTCTAATTCATTTAGGTAAGAAAATAGCTCAATAGTTAAATCCTCAATGCTTTGTTGAGTATAAGCTAATAATGAGAAAGGGTTGATCTCCTCTTCACACGGATTTAATTGGTTAATAGTTAAAGATTTATGTCCACGGAACTCATCGACAATCCCTTCAATATCAAAAACAGAGTAATTTTCTAACATAGGCTGATGCTTATTAACCGCGTCTTGATTATCCCACATTTTTGCACGAATAGTACCAGCGTTATTACTAAATATAATTTTTAGATATTGTTTATTTGTCTTTGTTGTCTGTACATTGAATTCGTTAAGAAGTACTTTAACCTTTACATTATTACCAGGAGGCTCATTTTGAATATCAAAGAATTCTTCAGAATCGGGTAATGTTGGTGGTGGGAAATGTTCAAGAATATGTTCCCGTTCCATTTCATTACAGTTAACTTCTACTGGGATAAAGTCGTAAAAGTACGAATCTATCATTTATAATCACTCCAAACTATCAGAAATATTTAAGGTTATATTTCCTTTGTTCATTTTATCTTTTTACGGGCGAGAAGACCCCCACTTCCATTATGTGAAGGTGGGTAACACCAATAATAAGTGGGGGATGAATCGCCCCTCCGGAGGAGATAAAATTGTGTTGACACCAAACATTTGTTCTGATATCATTTAGTTATGAAGGGAAAGGAGAATGGCGATGGGCACAAAAACGTACTTCTCTAATCGAGTCTATAAAAAC
>NZ_JAMQKB010000008.1 GCF_028416575.1 Terrihalobacillus insolitus
TTCGATATTTCACAACT
Source organism: Terrihalobacillus insolitus (assembly GCF_028416575.1). Classification (GTDB taxonomy): domain Bacteria; phylum Bacillota; class Bacilli; order Bacillales; family Amphibacillaceae; genus Terrihalobacillus; species Terrihalobacillus insolitus. The sequence goes on from NZ_JAMQKB010000008.1 coordinate 18, forward strand.
AACACAAGGTGGTAATACATCAAGAATACTGAATGATTATTACTGTCTAATTTCATTGTTATATCAATCCTTATACTTTATAATACTGATTATACCGCATTGAGAAAAAAGACAAAAGAAAAAGCGTTTGGGCTGTCGCCCAAACGAAATTTATCTCCCCCTTACCGTTGGGCTAAGCCCTTCACACGCTTGAAGAGGGAGACTTCTTTCGGAAGTACGTTAAAAATGATTCCAAAATCCGTCACAAACGATTTAAGCGTTAAAGTGGATGAAATGCAGAAAAATGAAATACCTAGAAATTGGTTTATGGGCATATTGTTCATCATAATATGGGTTTTGATTGTCATATGGTTCGGAGAGTTTGTTTTCACCCTATTCTATTGAAATTGAAATGACATGAACAATGATGAAATTCTTAAAGTGGGTGTTCAAAAGTCGGTGGACTCCATTTCCTTTAATTATTTTCAACCTCCGTGATAATACGTTCTATTTTATATTGTAGTCCATACGTAATGGCTGCTAATGAAACAGAAGTGCAAAAAAATTGAAAATACGTCATTCTTTTAAGTTCAAAAAATTGAACCTTTTTAAAAAATTTCATTACATGAAATACGAAAAAATAATCCGCTACAATATTAAGGAACATGTATTTCAAGAAGTTACCATATGCTAGCCTAAACATCCATAAAGTGGTTACAAAAAATAATCCACAAATAAATGAAAAATCTAAACTAGAGTAAGGAAAAAGAGGATTCTTTACTTTCCAGAGTTTCCTTTTATCTGCAACTACACTAAACAGACTTAGGATTAAGTCCACAAACGTAGTAGCAGGAAGAAATCGGATGAAAGATTTTTTTCCAATTAGAGGCACTGTAATCCAAGGTAAAACAAGTATGCCCCAAGCGAGGATTTTCCTTACTGACATAATATGACCTTCTTTCTTATAGATAATATTAGGATTCCTATAAAGGATACAAATATACGAATGAAGTACCTAAAGGATCCAATTCACAGGTGCTGCAAAAATATGAGTTCTACTTGCTTTAATCAATGTTGGCTTAATTGTAGCGGGCTATTTAGAAGACATTTTTGATACATGATAGTGTACAAAGTCTTACAATAATTGCGTCTGATACCAAAAAAGTGATGTTGAGGGGACGGAACACAGAAATAGACATAAATAAAATGTGTACAAACATTGATTTCGTGGTATAATTAACATAGAAAAATTTTAAGTGCATACAATAATAAAGACCGCCCATGCTAGAACATGGAACGGTCACAATAGGCCGAACCCCGTCAAGAGGGGAAAGGTAGCGTGCGAAAATAATCCCTCACGAACCTGCTAAAGTGCATGAGGGATTATTTTTTATGGTTATTATCAGAAACGATAAACGCAACTAACATCCCGAAGGATATCATGAGCGTTAGCGCACTAACAATGTCCATTGGCAAGCACCTCCCTCCCTGGGAAGTCTCCCAACGAAGACTAACGGTAGATCGACAGTGCCACCAAACCCCGCATGCGAAGCCAGTCTATTGTGTTTTATTATAACATATTGCTTTCATTTATACTGTAATTACTAAGGTTATTTTTATTCAAACTGATCAGCCCAAAATCAGGCGTGTTTCTGTCTAATAGCCTTGAAGCGAAACAGTTTTGTTCCCGTCATGATGTCAACCTCCTTGGTACATTAAGCAGTGTATTGTACTCTTACTGTCTAAGTTCATTTTGGGGCTTAACAGCCTACACAATGAAGGATCACTTTAATTAATCCGTGGAATAATTTTTAATAATACTATATGTTCTTCTCATTTCAGGAATGTATAGTTTAATTCGTTGATAGATTTCATTAGCCACGTTTTCGTCATAGGTGTTGGACGTTAAATTTCGATCCTTAAGCATACTTAACCACATCTTCTCGTCATTAATCCAGCCTACTTTATATGCTTGTTGTAATGACTCTTTGGGTGTGGATGTTTGTATTCCTTCTGATTTCAGTATACGCTTAAGTGTCTTCCAAAACTGCTCAATCGTAAACTCAAATCTTTGAATTACACCATCAATCATGAGTTGGTTTTCCACTGGACCCTCAACCGCTTCCTCTAGTCTATTTAACGCCTTTCCTAAATTAACCAAGCTTTGATTTATCATTTCTTGACTCATATATGATCACCCCTTCTTTTCTAATTTTAGCTCTTAGCTCCTCTGATGCCTGTTCTAACCAAACGACATCAAAAAGCAATAAGGTGTTCATTTCTTCACGGATGACTAGGCTAAAATTCAACCAGTCATATTGCGAAAGATTAGGGGCTTGGACAGCAATATCGATATCTGACCGTTCATCGTGATCCCCTCTTGAACGGGAACCAAACAAAATGATTTTTTCGATGTCAATAAATTTGGAAGAATTTTCCTTTATTTCGTTTAAAATGGGTGGTTGAATATGTGGAACCATCATATCACCTTCGTCTTTTTTATATTATTATGCCACACTTCACCAAGTTTTTCTAAATCCTTAAAAAAGGATGGTTGCTCTTAATCTTTTGCTATTGCTGTAGAGTTAATTTCAATTCTAATGACAGTATTCCATCGGTGGACTCAATCTGTAAAGGGTGGCGTAGAAATCTAGTTGTCCAACTACTACTAAAATGGCATAATTATTTTACAGAATAGTATAATTTCTCGAGAGGCTGGTCATCGGATGAACTATCGTCAATTAGGAAAAACGGAAAGGTAAGCGAGTTGATGTTTGCGGCCAGCACTATTGTCTCATTTGGAGCTTATTTCGCCTAGGTTATTGTCATATCGATTCAATAAAAATAACCGACAGTTCACGCCATATAATTAAATCTGTTCATAAATAATACACTACATCAAAAGTTGTAGAAAAGTTCGATCTAATTTCCGTGCTATTTGATTAGTACAGTGTGTATCCTATCCTAGGAGGTGTTTGAATTGAATCCAAAGCATGCTTTAGTAATCGGTGGAACAGGAATGTTGAAGGATGTTTCGCTTTGGCTTACAAATGAAGGATTTATAGTATCAATAATAGGAAGAAGCAAAAGTAAACACCTGGATTTGGTAAATAAGGCATCCCACCCTGAGTTAATCAATAGCTTGATGGTAGATTATAACAACCATTCATTACTTGAAGAGGGGATTAGAGATGCAATTGGGAAACATGGTCCAATTGCATTAGTAGTAAGTTGGACACCTTCTCTTCCTTCATTAGAGATAGCCAACAATATAATTTCCGAACAAAGCCGTAAATGGAAGTTTTTTCAAATAAAAGGAAGTAGGAGGTATTTTAACGATGATTCTCTAAATGTCTCTTCCAGTTGTGAACATAGAAGCATTTATTTGGGTTTTGTAATTGAGAATAATCACTCCAGATGGTTAACGAATCGAGAAATAGCTCAAGGTGTTATTAAAAGTGTTATAGATGATTCCAAGCAGTCAATCATAGGAAGACTTCACCCGTACGAAAAACGTCCAAAATATTAAGTGCAAGGATAAAGAAATGCAATTATTTCAATATCATCACTGGACAAATTTTGTTGAAGAAACGGAAAATTTTTATGTGCAAAATGGTTTCCATGTTCCTAGGCGATAAGAAATTATGTGAAGTGTTTTATTTAAACAATCGTCGAAGTTTAGAAGAAGAACGAAAAATCTTAATTTATGGTGAGGAGTGACTGTTTGTTTATACGAAAGGCTGCAAATGGCGATAGTGAAGCCATCTACAACGTTCATTTTGATACGATAAAAAATGTATGTAGTTCCCATTATACGCAAAGCCAAGTAAAAGTTTGGGCAGGGAAGATAAAGCCAAATGCATACTTAGAAAATATTGAAAGCAAAGAAATGCTTGTTGCAGAAATAAATGATAAAATTGTAGGGTTTGGTCAACTGAATCTTGATAATAGTGAAATTGAAGCGGTCTATGTTCGTTCGAGTAATCTTAGGATGGGCGTAGGTCAACGGTTGTTCCAAAAACTTGAGATGATTGCAAAAGATAATGGGCTTCAAAAGTTAAGTCTAATTTCTTCACTAAATGCTATTGAATTCTATAAACGGTTGGGGTTTATTCCCAAAGAGGAAACGGTTCATAAAATTGCAGAAGATACTGTCTTGCAATGTGTGGAGATGGAAAAAGTTTTATAAGAAATATACCTGAATTATTCATACCTCTTAGCTAAGTTATGAATGAAATCAAAATTAAATTTTTTTATTCATATGAAAAAGTTCAGAGGGTTTGGCTACCATAAATGATGTTTTATAATGAATGCTTGAAAATAGTCGGTTTTTGGGCAGACTACTCCCTTGATCAGATATTGAATTTTTTTTTAAAAAAATGTAGTAGGTTTACTCTAGTTTTAGGTTCTGAATCCGCCGAAGCACTTTCCAAAAGAATTCTTGGTATACGAAACTTGACGATAACTTATAGTAAAGGATCGTCCTGATATTACTAATTTGCTAGCCACTTTAATAATCCGTGTGCGAATCGTCTCTATTTGCATGTTCTTTTGTTTCTCTGGGAAACAAAGTGTGCGCAGCCAATTCGTTAGGTTATAAGCTAACATACTCAACATCATCTTCACTTCGTTTACTTGGAAAGAATGACTATTCATTTTATCTAAATAGAAACCATTCTTGGCTTCCTTGATGTAATTCTCCATCGTCCCTCTTTTTTGGTAAGTAAGGACGATATCCTTGGGAGAAAAGGCATCTACCAAATTAGTCACAAAGAAAGAATGGACAAAGAATAATTCGCCTGCAGGACGAACAGATTTTATAATCACTTTTCCTGCCTTAGACCATGATTTTGATAAATGGTTTCCTCATAATAGCATTCCGTCTTAGAAATATCGGATGGAATAGATGAAGGATGGAGTTCATCCGCAATTCGTTGTAGATTTGCATTTGATTTGAGTCGAATAACACCGTTAGAAGTATAGACACTTCCAGGGCATAGCTTCGCTTTGATAAAGTCACCTGTTACCCCATCGAAAGCAACTAATGGGTTGAAACCAATTGTTCCATAATGGGCATTGTAAGCCGCTGATTATTGTTCCCCGTAGGTATCTAAATGCGTAGAATCCAAATCAAAGATGAGTGCCTTTGACTCTCTGAATTGATGAACCTTGTCAATAAGCGCTTGATTCGCTTGATTCGCTTGATTCAATTGTTCCATATATTGGTTATCAAACCGTCTGAAAAAACGAGATAAGCTGGGTTGAGAGGCTAACGCATCTGTTCGAATGATGTGAGTAAACACAGGATCTTTCGTTAATTGGTCAGCCGCTTCGTCCTCGGAGTATCCATCAATAATTTGATAGAGTTTTTGACGAAGCGTAAATTTTCATTTGAATGGACATAGTAAAGTCTGTTGTCTTTTAGATGCAGATGCTGAGCCAATGTTTTGAAAAACCTATTTTTTTATCGAGTTCTCTAATGACGAATTCATCCGTATCAGAGGGAAGAGAACCTCCGTTATTTGACATAGTGCAAATATTCTTGACAATCTTATTAATCAACGTTATAATTAAATTATCATGGTACAGCAATGGCTTGGATGTTTCTATGATAAGGTTACAGTAAATGTAGCGCGTGGCGTTGGGGATCGCCTGCCCATCTATGATGGGTGTCTCCCCGTACATATATCAACTACTAAGACCTTAGCTATATGAATGTAGCTGGGGTCTTTTTTTACATTAAATTGTAAATGCATAAGTAATGTCAAAGTCTGAAATTCGATATTTTGGGAAAACTAGTAAAAAACTATGGTAAGGGATGGTTTGAAATGAAAGATTTAGATTATCGCATTGGTCTTGATATTGGAACAAATTCTGTTGGATGGGGAATAATAGAACTTGAACGTAACGGAAATAATAATTATAAGACTGTTGGTATTATAGATTCTAATGTTCGAATGTTTGATAAAGCAGAAATCCCCAAAACAGGGGCTTCCTTAGCTGAACCACGCCGTTTGGCAAGGTCATCACGAAGGAGGTTGCACAGACACAGTGACCGCAAACGAGAAATCCGAAAGCTCCTGGTACAATTTGATGTACTAAATGAAATGGAATTAGAGCAGCTCTATCCATTAAAGCGTCGTTCAATAGATATTTGGGATATTCGTTTGGAAGGATTAGATCGATTGTTGAGCAGGCACGAATGGGCTAGGTTACTAATCCATCTTGCTCAAAAGCGTGGTTTTAAATCAAACCGAAAATCGGAAGAAAAGGAAGCGGAAACTGGTCAGGTTATATCTAGTGTCAGACAAAATAAGGACCGGTTAGCCAATTATCGCACAGTGGGTGAGATGTGGATGTCTGACCCTGAGTTTACAAAGTATGGTAGGCGACGCAATACGAGGAATGAATATGCTTTTAATGTAAGTCGTAGCGATTTAGAGCAGGAAATTGTAACATTATTTGAAATGCAGCGTGGATTTCAATCTCCCCATGCTATGGAAGACTTACAGAGTGCATATTTAAAAATCTGGAATCACCAATTGCCCTTTGCTTCAGGTAATTCGATTTTAAAAAAGGTTGGCAATTGCTCGCTTGAGGAAAATGAGCAACGAATACCAAAAGCATCTTACACATTCCAGTATTATATGGCATTGGATAAAATTAATCGAGTTCGAATTGGTCCAGATATTCAGCCATTGTCAGGAGAACAGCGTGCAATTTTATTAAAAAAATTATTTGACCGAAATGATTTGACCAAGCGGAAAACAGCACCTGAAGTAAAATACTCCGATATTCGGAAATGGCTGGACCTTGATGAAAACCTAAAATTCAACGACCTGACCTATGATCCTAAAGAAAAGCTTAGTAAGAATGAGAAACTTACATTTGTTAATATGAATTTTTATTATGAAATTAAGCGAATAATCGATATTTATACGAAAGAAACAGGTGAATTATACAGTGTGATAGATTTTGATGTAATCGGTTTTGCGTTGACAGTCTATAAAACGGATAAGGATATCTATCAATATTTGAAGAATTCCAAAAACCTAGCAAAGAAAGTTTTTGATGATGCTTTAATTGAAATGCTGCTTCCATTATCTTATTCTAAGTTTGGTCATCTATCGTTCAAAGCAATCAACAATCTGTTGCCTTATATGGAAAATGGATTATCTTTTAAAAAAGCAGCAGATGAATATGGCTACGACACAACAGGCTTAAAAAAAGCAAAACGTGAGGCGTTATTACCTCCAATTCCTGATGATATAGCGAATCCAGTAGTCAAACGAGCCCTTACCCAATCCAGAAAGATTGTTAATTCTATCATAAAAAAATACGGACCACCTGTCTCTATTCATATTGAGCTTGCCCGAGAACTCTCAAAAACTCACGAGGAAAGAAACAAAATAATAAAAAAGCAAAAAGTTAACTACGAAAGAAATACAGGAGCAATAAAAGTCTTAAAAGATGGTGGAATCTTACAACCAACGGGTTATGATATTGTCCGGTATAAATTATGGACGGAGCAAGAGCAAAAGTGTGCTTATTCACTAAAGCCAATCCCTGCGGAAGAATTTTTCAACGAATTAAAAAAGGAAAGAAATAATGCCCCAAACCTAGATGTGGACCATATTCTGCCTTACAGTCAGAGTTTTATGGATAGCTATCAAAATAAGGTTCTTGTTTATAGTGATGAAAATCGTAAAAAAGGTAACAAAATTCCATATGAGTATTTTGGACATGATTTAAACAAATGGGAAGCGTTTCAAGATTACGTTAACAACACTAATTTTTCTAAAGTTAAGAAACAATATTTATTAAAAAAAGAATTCTCAACGCATGAAGAAGAGTTGGTGAAAGAAAGACATTTGAATGATACCCGGTATATCAGCCGTTTTTTCAAAAACTTTGTTGAAAAGAAATTGGTGACAAAAGATCCAAACTTTAAAAAGAGAGTTGTTACGGTTAGTGGTCGAGTGACTTCACATTTACGGAGTCGATGGGGGCTTGAAAAACATAGAGATAAAACCCATCTTCATCATGCACTAGACGCGATTGTTGTTGCATGCACAGATGACAGTACAATTCAGCAGGTAACGAATTATCATAAAATGAAAGAGAATAATGCTAAAGTAAAAAAATATCCATTTCCGCAGCCTTGGAAGAATTTTCGTGATGAACTTATTGCTCATCTAGCTGAAGTACCAAAGCCAAAAGAAATTCATAAGGCGCTGGAAAACAATCTTCCGCTTCCTAGGTACATGCTGGTATCTCGTGTGGCCAGTCGATCAGTTACTGGAGCAGCACATAAAGATACGATTTTGATGGATGGAGGAATCGACAAGAAAAGTGGCAAAGCCATCATCGTAAAACGAGTACCATTAAAAGATATCAAATTTGATAAGGATGGCGATTTTGCGATGGTGAATAAGGAGACGGATCCTGCCACCTACCATGTGATTAAGGAACGTTACCTCTCCCACGGAGGCAATAAAAATGAGGCATTTGAAGAACCCCTTTATAAACCAAGTAATAAGGGGAAAGGCAATCCCATCCGCCGTGTGAAAGTCGAAGTGGAAAAACGTTCTCATGTCCGGAAAGTAAATGGCGGAGTTGCCCAAAACGGTGACCTTGTTAGAATTGATTTATTTGTGAAGGACGGTAACTATTATATGGTTCCTGTATATGTAATGGATACCAGTTTGCCTGAATTACCAAATAAAGTGGTAACTGTAGGGAAAGGTTATGAACTATGGAAAGAATTAGATGATACGTATGTATTCCAGTTTAGTTTGCATCCCTATGATTTAGTTCGTATGGTCATGGGGGAAAAAGATCGGTTTCTCTATTTCAGTACCATTGATATTGACAAAAATCGGATTATTTTTAAAGAACCAAACGAGCCACATGAACCATCCGACCGGCGCTATTCTATTAGAAAAATAGATAAAATGGAAAAATACCAAGTTGGAATTTTAGGAGATTTATCTCTAGTTAAAAGAGAGTCACGGCAGACATTTAATAATAGAAAAGATAAGAAAGAAAAAGAATACAGCAGGTAGAAATTCTATCTGCTGTATTCTTTTTATGGTATTGGGAGAGAATAATAGATAGGAGATAGGAGATAATAGGATGAAAGGAGAAGTTGTTATGAGCTGGCGACATGTCATGATTGCCAATAATGCACGACTATCAATTAAAAACTCTCAATTAATTATTAAGCAGGATGAAGTTTTTTCTATTCCATTAAGTGATATAGCTTCCATAATGATTGAGGCTCCAGCGGTAACCATCACCGCAAATGTATTAAGTGCATGTGCAGAGCATAAAGTAAGTTTATTTACATGTGATTCAAAGAAACTTCCAAACGGAATATGGACTGGGTATCACCAGCACTCTCGGCAATTAATGGTTTTGGAAACTCAGTTTGCATTATCAAAACCATTTAAAAAAGGATATGGCAACAAATTATCAGGCGAAAAATAATAAATCAAGCGAAATGTCTTGATATTTTAGGGAAAGATGGAGGAGACAAATTAAGAAATATAGCAAAAATGGTTGAATCAGGGGATGCCTCCAATAGAGAATCTGTCGCAGCAAAGTTGTATTTTTCCAGATTATTTGATTCCACTTTTACTCGTCGGTCCACAGACCCAACTAACCGACTATTGAATTACGGTTATGCGGTGATTAGAGGGTTGGTTGCCAGATCACTGGCCAATTATGGGTTAACTACTTGCCTTGGACTCCATCATGACAATCAATTAAATGCATTTAATTTAGCAGATGATTTTATGGAGGTATTGCGCCCCGTTGTTGATTGTCATGTTGCTAGACAAGAGGATATTGATAGATGGGATTCCAAGATTCGCGCAGATTTAGTTAGTTTAGCAAATATATCTATTATAATATCTGGTGAAACGTATTCTGTTACAGCAGCAATTGATGAGATGGTAAAAAGTTTCGTTTCGTGTTGCCGAAATCAAGATTACTCATTATTGAAATTAATGGAGTTAATTCCGATGGGGGTACATCAATATGAATAGGAGGGGTTTTATGCGCATTGTGTTATTTTTTGATCTTCCAGTTAAAACCAAAAAGCAAAGAAGGGATTACACTCGTTTTCGTAATTATTTACTTAATGATGGCTTTGATATGATGCAGTTCTCTGTATACTGCAGACTTTGTAACGGGCATGAATCAATGGAGCGACAGCTTGAAAATGTAAAAAGAAACCTACCTCCTAAAGGTTCAATCCGAGCCCTGCCGGTAACAGAAAAGCAATACGAACGCATGAGATTATTATTAGGAGATAAAACTATTAATGAAGAGAAAGTAACCATTAATCAATTGACTTTGTTTTAAAAAGGTCGAATAAACTTCTTAATATTTGGAAATAATAAATGATTTGCCGTATAAAATGTTGTGGAAATGGACATAATGTAATTAAGATAAGGAAGAAAATCGATTAGAATTTTGAAAAAGACATAAAATGCAGGTTATAAGTAAGGATTTCTTTTAAAAAATATTAATCAAAAAACCTGCATTGTACTGTTTCTGCAGGTTTTTTGACGCGTATCATAGCACAGCAATGGCTTTGATGGAGCTATGACCTCTTTAATCCATTCCCAGATACGTTTTTCATCATAGCACAGCAATGGCTTTGATGGAGCTATGACTCGATGTGTTTGAAAATTCCTTTAAACTAATCATAGCACAGCAATGGCTTTGATGGAGCTATGACTTAGTAGCTAACAACATTACTTTAACTACTATCATAGCACAGCAATGGCTTTGATGGAGCTATGACGCGTATCAACGAATTTGCTAAGAAGGAAAAATCATAGCACAGCAATGGCTTTGATGGAGCTATGACATACCATTGCAGTGCCAAACGTTTATCACGATCATAGCACAGCAATGGCTTTGATGGAGCTATGACCTGTACTTTACTGTCATATCAACGGTTTAATCATAGCACAGCAATGGCTTTGATGGAGCTATGACGAGTAAGTGAAGTATGTGCTTTAACTTGGGATCATAGCACAGCAATGGCTTTGATGGAGCTATGACCAGGGTGGTAGTAGGTCAGCCTATAGGATCATCATAGCACAGCAATGGCTTTGATGGAGCTATGACATCTAGCCCCCTACTCGTCGTCGCCCTGGTATCATAGCACAGCAATGGCTTTGATGGAGCTATGACAAATTTTCTCCGTTTAAAATCCTTTCATGTATCATAGCACAGCAATGGCTTTGATGGAGCTATGACCAATAGATTCTCTTGCTTTTGTAAGATCAAATCATAGCACAGCAATGGCTTTGATGGAGCTATGACAAATTTTCTCCGTTTAAAATCCTTTCATGTATCATAGCACAGCAATGGCTTTGATGGAGCTATGACATAAAAGATTTGAAGATGCCGAATCATTGAATCATAGCACAGCAATGGCTTTGATGGAGCTATGACCTTTCACCCAAGCAGTACCATTGTGAACCTATCATAGCACAGCAATGGCTTTGATGGAGCTATGACAGTATTTGGCAGGGAATTGTTACAGTTGCAATCATAGCACAGCAATGGCTTTGATGGAGCTATGACAACTATACCAATGGGAAAAAGAAAACAACTATCATAGCACAGCAATGGCTTTGATGGAGCTATGACATAATGTAGTGGATAATGTGAAAAATGGGAATCATAGCACAGCAATGGCTTTGATGGAGCTATGACATCACTTATATCATTTATCACATATCCATTATCATAGCACAGCAATGGCTTTGATGGAGCTATGACTCGGAGTGTTCGAATTCCATAATGATCATTATCATAGCACAGCAATGGCTTTGATGGAGCTATGACCTTTTGAAAGGTGATAAAAATGACTGATCAATCATAGCACAGCAATGGCTTTGATGGAGCTATGACTTTCGTAGAGGTCGTCGACTTTGCAGTTTAATCATAGCACAGCAATGGCTTTGATGGAGCTATGACCATAATAATCAAGGCAATATCTATTTTGATATCATAGCACAGCAATGGCTTTGATGGAGCTATGACACTTCTAATGGATATGTGATAAATGATATAATCATAGCACAGCAATGGCTTTGATGGAGCTATGACTCAATTACATCACACTCCTTATCTTTTAATATCATAGCACAGCAATGGCTTTGATGGAGCTATGACTTTGGTGGCCAAAGTGCAACGAGTCAATTTATCATAGCACAGCAATGGCTTTGATGGAGCTATGACGAAGTTCAACTAATGGTGAACCATTATAAAATCATAGCACAGCAATGGCTTTGATGGAGCTATGACTTAACCACATCCTTACTTTTTATCAAATTTATCATAGCACAGCAATGGCTTTGATGGAGCTATGACACAACAGCTACTGCTTATGATGTCAACGTAATCATAGCACAGCAATGGCTTTGATGGAGCTATGACAGCATTATGGATCATTAACTGTGCCGTTGGATCATAGCACAGCAATGGCTTTGATGGAGCTATGACGATCTACCTTTTATCCAGTTTGATAATTGAATCATAGCACAGCAATGGCTTTGATGGAGCTATGACCGATATGTTCAAGTGAGTGCGATTGACGAGATCATAGCACAGCAATGGCTTTGATGGAGCTATGACAGCGAATGTAGATTTATTTACTGCACCAAAATCATAGCACAGCAATGGCTTTGATGGAGCTATGACAAGGCAAGATGGGATATTTGGTTATGCCTTATCATAGCACAGCAATGGCTTTGATGGAGCTATGACCTTAATGTTTCTAGGTGTTGGTGGAAAAAGATCATAGCACAGCAATGGCTTTGATGGAGCTATGACCACCACCAACATTTACATTTGGTACACTACCATCATAGCACAGCAATGGCTTTGATGGAGCTATGACAAATGGGTTCGGTTAGTATTTTTTGCGAGCGTTGAGTCATAATCGTTTAGTCTTTGAATCCAGTGAGGAATTGCTTATGGGAAAACGGCAGTATTATTTTTTGTGAAAGAAACTATCCAGATAAATATCGCTATTATCATTTCTAGTCCATACAAAAGAGCAATTCAAACGGTAAAGGGAGTCGCAAATTTCATCTTTCACATTAAGAACTCCTATATGCAGGAAATTGTTAAAGGTATTTTTTGGAGGGTAGATAATGATCGAAATTCAATTAGCAGAAGAAAAACATGTAAATGGCATTATAAATGTCTGTACGGCAGGTTATAGATTCGTTTCAGAAGGGATCTTACCTTTTGATTATGTTGAATGCAGATGCAATGAGTTTTATAACATTGAAAGGGTAAAAAAAGAAGTTGCAGAGGTTAATCGATACTGGGGAGGTTATTTTGTTGCGTTGGAAAATAATCTGGTTATAGGGGCAGGTGGAGGTGGAATGATTAATGAAAATTCAAGTGAATTATTTGTACTTTACCTAAATCCAGAAAGGCGAAATGAAGGAATTGGTACAAAATTATTAAATGCGATAACAGAGCAGCAAAAAAGACTTGGGGCAATAGAGCAATGGGTATCGGTTCAAAAAGATAACGATAAAGGAATTCCTTTTTACGAAGCAAAGGGATTCCAATTCCAGGAAGAGATTAAATCGTTTGAAAGTAAACCTGAAGATAATGTTATTTCTTTAAGATATAAAAGGCATATAGGGCTATAATGTCACAAGTAATATCTAATGATGGCTGTTTCGGAAACGACACTGTCGCCGAAAAACACCTTTTGTAACCGACATGAGATTCGACTAAAAATAATAACCGTTTCAGATGGCGGTTATCTCAATTTTTGAATAATATGTACAAATTCCATTGCTGCGGATTTATTAATACCCTTGAGGTTACACTAGCTACGGATGGAGGAAATTTACCAGAGTAAGTCATTACAAATATCTTGAATTAGAGATATATTAAATGGTAATATGTAAAATAGAGCTAAATAAATTGTGATAGTCTATTGAATTAGTAGGTGGAATTGCAATTATGCTAGGAATAGGTACACGTATTGTTGCACTTCTATTTGGACTGATCATGCTCGGTGCAATCTCTACAGTTAAGTTGCCTAATGGTTTCCTAAATGGTTATGTTTATGATCTTGTGTTATTGGATGTTGCAGTTCACATGATCTTAAATGGTAGTAAATTATATTATCTCGGTCAGCTAATACTTAAGGGGAGGGAATCATAAGAGATTAATTTTTCTACAATACCTCAAAATCGAGAGGTATGAATTAAATATATAATATTTTTTATCTTAATGGGAATAAAAAGAACAGAAAATCATTGAAATGGTTGATTTTCAATGGAGGTGGTTCTTATAAGGAATAAAAAAATAATCAGAAGTGGGTGTAAAATATGGGGTATTTAGACAAACTATTTAACAAATCAAAGGAGATGGATAATATGTCAAATGTGAAATTAGCTGTAGTTTTTTATAGCATGGGTGGAACAAACTATCAATTAGCAAAATGGGCTGAAGAAGGAGCAAAAGAAGCAGGTGCGGAGGTAAGAGTCTTAAAGGTACAAGAATTAGCTCCACAATCCGTCATTGAGGGAAATGAAGTATGGAAATCAACCGTTGATGCAACAAAAGACGTTGCAGAAGTAAGTTCAGACGATGTAGAGTGGGCAGATGCTATTATTTTCAGTACACCAACACGTTTCGGTAACATGGCATCCCAAATGAAACAGTTTCTTGATACACAAGGTGGAATATGGGCAAACGGTAAGACAGTTAATAAAGTTGTAAGTGCGATGTCTTCTGCTCAAAACCCACATGGTGGTCAGGAAGCAACAATATTGTCATTATATACTTCTATGATGCACTGGGGTGCTATTATTGCTACTCCTGGTTACACGGATCCAGTACTATTTGGTGCAGGTGGAAATCCTTATGGAACAAGTGTATCAGTCGACCAAGATGGTAAGATGGTTGAAGACGTAGAAGCTGCAGTAAAGCATCAAGCTAAACGTACTGTTACAGTTGCTGAGTGGGTTAAGAAAGGAAATCAATAAAATTCTTTAGCGTAAAAGGAGCCAAATGAATGGCTCCTTTTTAGTACAATTTATTCTAGTTTACATAATATATATTATCGGAAGTAATAAATATAGCATCTCATAAAACAAGTATACTTAAGTTATTGAGATTTTTTGAAAAAAATTTTCATCTATTACTCACAACATAGCAAAAAGACATGTGATCGATCACATGTCTTTTCTTAATTCTTGTATCGGTTGCGTCTTTTGAACGTGATATAATTTAAGTGTTTCCTCATAAAATTCAAGTAGTTGTTCGGATGGTTTTCTCCAACTAAATTTCTCTGCTTCATTTCTTGCATTTATTCTTACCTGATTCATAAGATCTTTACTTTCAATTAAATTCACAGCTTTCATAAGGCTATTTATATTTTCATTTTCATAAAGAAATCCTGTTCGTCTATCATCTATTTGTTCATTTGTAGGTCCGCTTTTTGCTGCAATCACGGGTAACCCTGAGGCCAAGGATTCCAAAATGACCAATCCAAGCGTTTCTGTAACGGATGGGAAAATAAAGGCATCTGCTGACGCGAATGCTTGAGAAAGTTCTTTGCCATGCATAAGACCTGTGAAAAGCGTGTTCGTACCAGCAAATTCTTTCTCAAGTGTTTCTCGTTCAGGCCCATCACCAACAATCGCCAAACAAATATCGTTTCTTTTTTCAAGTAATGGCTTGATTTTAGGGATTTCTTTTTCAGCTGCAAGTCTCCCGACGAATAAAAGAAGTTTTTTATCGTTTTGACCGTTTGTTAATCGATTTCTCATGTCCGTACTGTTGAAATTAGGGTGGAATTTGTGAATATCCACTCCCCTTTTCCATACATGAACATTATGGAAACGTTTGTCATCTAATTCTTGTTTAATTGCTTTAGAGGTACAGAGATTCATTCGTGCCATATTATGAAGCTTGCGAAAATAGCTCCAGAAAATGGGCTTCAACGGCCGATATAATCGATAAAAATCAAGATATTTCGGAACGTGTGTATGATACGAAGCAATTAAAGGGTATCCTAACTTCTTTGCATAATACACACCCGTCGCCCCTACTAAAGCGGGATTAACGACATGAACTAGATCCGGGTTATATGTTTCAAGAAGCGTTTTTACTTTTCGTTGGGGTAATGAAAACTTTTTATACCGATACACTGGTATTGTTGTTGCTTTTACACCAACTACTTTTGCTCCTTCATATTCTGTCACACCTAAATCGGGTGCAATAACAAGGACTTCGTGGTTTTGCTGTCTTAAATATTTAATTGCCTCGGTTAATCGAGTAACGACACCATCTGTTGATGGTAGAAATGTTTCTGTGATAATGGCTATTTTCAATGCTTAAAATCCCCTTCTAGTTCCAAGAAATGGATGGAAGAACATTTTCCTTAATAACACGGTCCTTGTTACCTAGCGCGGCAGAGAGAATGTCATGTAAAACATCATCAGTCAACAAATTTGGTTCTAATCCTAAGTCACGAAGTTTTGTATTTACTGCGTGGTAGTAGTGGTCTTCTGCTTCTACACGAGGATTTTCAATATGTGTTATATTGACACCCAGTCCTTCCGCTTCTCCCACTTTTTGTACTTTTTCGGCGAGTTCTTTGACTGAAAAATATTCTGTAAATTGATTAAAAACACGGAATTCCCCTTTATCAGCAGGATGATTCGCTGCGATTTCTACACAACGCACCGTATCTTTAATATTCAAAAATGCTCGTGTTTGTCCACCTGATCCATAAACAGTTAAGTCATGTCCAACTGCAGCCTGTATTAAAAAACGATTTAAAGCTGTACCATACACACCATCATAATCTAATCTATTAGACAAAACTGGATCAAGCATTGTTTCGTCCGTATGTAATCCGTATACAACTCCCTGATTTAAATCGGTTGCTCTTATACCCCAAATTTTGCAAGCAAGCATTATATTATGGCTGTCGTGTACCTTTGACAGGTGGTAAAAAGAGCCTGGTTGTTTCGGGTAGGGAAGCTTGTCTTTTCTTCCATTATGCTCAATTTCAATGTACCCTTCTTCAATATCAATGTTGGGTGTGCCATACTCGCCCATCGTACCTAACTTAATTAAGTGACAGTCAGGTGCATACTCTTTAATGGCATACAATACGTTTAAATTGCCGATCACATTATTTTGTTGGGTATATACCGCATGCTCTCTGTCTATCATCGAATATGGTGCAGATCGTTGCTCAGCAAAATGAACAAAAGCTTCTGGTTGCGTTTGTCTGAAAACCTCTGTTAGGAAATCATAATGATTAAGATCACCAATATACGTTTTAATTTCGTTACCTGTTATATCTTTCCATTGTTTTACTCGTTCTTCTAAGGAATAGATTGGTGTTACTGAATTGGATCGTAGTTCATCATCAATTTTTCTGCGAACTAAGTTGTCCACGATGCTTACATCGTGTCCTTGTTTTGATAAGTATAATGCAGTCGGCCAACCACAAAAACCGTCTCCTCCAGCTACTACTATACGCATAGTTCCCCTCCAAATTATCTATATAATTTTCTTTACTATTATAAGATAACATTAATTAATTAAAAATTAGAACCAATTTGTATTATTTTTGTGTAAAAAAAAATGTAATTCATTATATTTTTAATTGGTGAGACAAATAATGAGAAATGATATCGTTAAATGCAGTTGCTTTTTTCGTAGGAACTTGATGGGATGTACCAGGAATAAGTCCCATATGATAATTTGAACACCTTTTGTAATAAGATTTATAGTTCTTTATCCAAAATTCATTTGAACCATATATGAGCAGTAGCGGCATTGTAAAATAAGGTAATTGTTTTACACAATTATATCGAAATGTTTCAACGTAAAATTGATACCAATGCCGTAAACTGCTTTTCATCATATGATGATAGAGCACAAATTTGAATGATTTACTTTTGGCATGACTACCTGAAATGATCTGCGCTAACAATCGAGGAGATCGCTTTAACATACTCATTCCTATTTGATACTCCGCAGTCAAAATTGTGGTATCTACTTTTGGATATCCACCAGACAAAATCAAAGCTTTTGTTTTTGATGGATGTGCCAATGCAAAAGCTTGGGCTATACTTCCTCCTGCTGAATAACCAACTAATACGACTTCTTCTATGTTTTCTTTGTTTAATATAAGTTTTATTTCATCGATGTAGGTCTGAATAATGGATCCTTTTAATTCGCCTACCGAATCGCCATGGCCACTTAAATCTGGTAAGAGAATTCGATAGGAGTTAGCGAGCGGCTTTTGATATTCAAATACTTTTCTTCCCATCCCTGGTGGATGTATGAATAAGATTGGAATTCCTCTTCCTATGTCCTCATAATAAGTCGTGCCTTTTTCATCCGTAATGTTTTTCATAGGAACACCTTTACCCACCTTTCATTTTAATTAGGGGATCCATCTGAACAAGGAACCTTCATTCAAGTTCACCTTGTTTCCGAATGATCCACTTTTCCTAATGGGCGTTTTGCTGGGCCTTCCACAATCTCTCCAGTTGGTTTGTATCTAGATCCATGACACGGACAGTCCCAGGTACGATCACCTTGATTCCATTCAACTTCACATCCTAAGTGCGTACACGTAGTATCAACCATTGTCACCTCTCCACTTAAATTCCGATACACACCAATTCTTTTGCCATTTATACGTATGATTTTCCCTTCACCCTTTTGCACGTCATCAACCGTATTGTTTGTGTATTCAAGTTTTCCATGTACCAAGTGCTTTGCAACATCTGAATTGATTTTCATAAACTGTTTCACATCAGGATCCGCATGGAATCGAGACGGAGCAAATAAGTCAAGGTAGTGATGTTCATCCTTCGTAATAAAATCACACAACATTTTTGCTGCGGCAGTACCATTTGTCATGCCCCACTTACGATAGCCTGTTGCAACTAATATATCGGGCTGATCTTTTGTTAATGGTCCTACATATGGTACCTTATCTAATGTAGTTAAATCCTGAGCCGACCAACGATAAAGATATTCTTGAAGACCAAACGTTTGATACGCAAATTGCTCTAACGCTTCATAATGATTGTATGTTGGCTCACCTTGCCCTGTCTTGTGACTTTCACCAACGACAAGCCATAGTTGATCGCCATTGTGTGTGGTAGAACGGATGGATCGTGTTGGCTCCTCTGCGTTAATGTACATTCCACCTGGAAATTTTTTGTCTGTCTTTACTCCAATTATATAAGACCGTTCTGGATACATACGTGCTGAAAAAAATCCTTGACCCTCATGAAATGGAAAATGTGAGGCGGAAACAATATACTTGCAACGAATGCGGTTTCCGTTCCTTGTTAGAATATTATTTTTGTTGCCATATTCAATATCAACAGCAGTAGTATTTTCGTAAATTTGTGCCTTATCTTTTATCTCGTTTATAAGCACTTTTAAATACTTTAGAGGATGAAACTGTGCTTGATTTTTCATAATCAATGTTGATTTGACTGGTATCTCAAATGGAAGTTTGTCTGTGAAACCTCGAGGTATACCTATCCGATCATACGCATTAGCTTCTTTACTAATTTTGTTAACGTATTTGTCGGAATTTGTATAGATATAGGCATCCTCTTTTGATAAATCACAATCGATATTATGATCCGATACAATATCCTTTATTAATTGCATCGCTTCTATATTGGCTTGGTAGTACATTCGTGCTTTTTCTAGACCAAAATGTTGAATAAATTCATCATAAATGAGTCCGTGTTGTGCGGTGATTTTAGCTGTTGTATGGCCGGTTACTCCGTTTGACAGTGTTCCTGCATCTACTAAAACTACATCAATCCCTTGTTTTACTAATAAATAAGCTAGTGTTATCCCTGTTATCCCTCCACCAACAATTCCTACTTCTGCATCGTGAATATTTTTATCTAAGGTTGGAAATGTTGGTATATCAACAGAATCTCTCCAATACGGCTCTGGAATTTTTGGTATGTCATAGTTTTTTTGCTTTGATTGATTCATATTACCCTCCAGCATGATTAAGTATATGAGAGTATTTTCTGTCAAATTTTTTATTTCATGTATTTTTTGAATGAAAAAAGCCGCAATGATTGCTCATTACGACTTTTTCATTCTTTATCTATTTGCAAAAAATTCACGATTTAAGGCAATATATTCATTTTCTTGTTCAGGGATCTCGTCCTCCATAAAAATGGCCTCAACTGGACAGACGGCCTCACATGCGCCACAATCGATACAAATATCTGGATCGATATAAAACATATCTTTGCCTTCTTCTATGCAATCTACTGGACAAACCTCTACGCATTCGCCAGCTTTTTCTGTTTTACAAGGTGATGTAATGACAAAAGCCAAGTAAATTCTCCTCCTTTATCTATTCAAACAAAAGAATGTTAGATTATCAATTTTTTTAACTCTTTGTACATCATAGCGGATATTTTATATTGGTGCAATGGTTTCGTTTTTATAATAGTGCGTGTTCAAAAAGTCGCCGAATTAGAAGCAAGCCAACGAAGAGATGCGCAGCTTATCATTTGGTGACTTTTTGAACAACCTCTAATAGAACCATTTTCTTATATACTTTTGTTTTAAAATATTATCCAACACAAAAACTTGGCCAATTACTCTTGATTGCCAAGTTGTGTTATCTATAAAATAACTCGTCTTTCCACCCAGTCCTAACAGCGGTAGCCTTAGTGCAAATAATTTTATAATTTCTATTAGTATAAAAAAGACATTCACACGCCATTATCCATACAGCTCTTGATCTTTCCAAATCCGTTCTACTACGTATTCACCACCCGTTTTTTGAACCATAAAAATATCAGGGTTGGTGAACCCCTTCCAATGACTAAAACCAATATCTGCTTGGAATTCTTTTAATAATAAAGCAAGTAAATTCCCGTGCGTTACGAATATAGCTGTTTGTTCCTCATTACTGGATTCTATTTCTTGTAACAATTGCTTTATCCTGCTTATCGCATCATTAGAAGATTCTCCGCCAGGTAATTTAAAGTTCATATCAGAAAAAGATTGCTCTAAAACATCAAGCCAATCGTCAATTGGTTCCTCACTTAAAATTCTTTCCTGGAGACGATCATCTACCTCAACTGTTATATTTCTATTTTCTGCATAAGGCTTAATACTTTCTATTGCTCGCAAGTACGGACTTGAGACGATTCGATCAATCTGAATTCCATAACGATCAAAAAAATTGGCTAGAGCTTGTGCTTGTTGTACACCTTTTTTAGTAAGAGGTGAATCTTTGTGCTGACCTTCTGCATTGCAATGCCGAATTAAAAATAACTTTTTCATCTAAGCACCATCTCCTCGAACAAGCTTATCTATATTATCACGGAAAATTGTAAAAATTACAAGAACTATTGTAATCTTTCCATGGTTTTAAGGTTTAATTTCCAATCAGGTGGAGTCGAGACTCCATTCCCGATGTTACAGCTTGCCGAAACGAGTCCACTTCTAAACGCATCGATTAAGCAAGCGTTTCCACAACATTTCCATTGTCTCCAACTTTAAATTATTTATGCACATGAAAAAACCGACCTCCAAATGATCGGTTTTTATGCTCTGTATTATACCTCTTTAAAATAATCTTTCCTGAAGCCGCCAATACGATTCGTATTATCAATAATGAAGTAAAACTCATCCGTTTCGTTTTTTACATCATACAGCTTTCCTGGTGTTAAAACATTATTTACGACAAACTTTTTTGCATCTGCGTGTAT
Organism: Terrihalobacillus insolitus; assembly: GCF_028416575.1. Classification (GTDB taxonomy): domain Bacteria; phylum Bacillota; class Bacilli; order Bacillales; family Amphibacillaceae; genus Terrihalobacillus; species Terrihalobacillus insolitus. The sequence goes on from NZ_JAMQKB010000008.1 coordinate 21,797, forward strand.
ACATTTAATTTGCTTTAATGTTTGATTCGTTTCCCATCCTTTATGAATCATAATCGACGGTGCCTCCTCTAATAGATCGTTATTTTATATTGATATGTTGATTATACCATTCCTTTGCCTTTAAAACCTCTTCCCTTGTCAATTGGTGGCCGTTATTTTCCCAGTGTGTGGTAACATCTGCTCCAGCATTCGTTAACAATTCCACTAATGCTTCTGTTTCCTCTGGCTGAATAAGTGGGTCATTTGTTCCAGCACCGATGAATACGTGATGGGAATTAAGGTCAGGTAGTTTCTTGTTCCTAATTGGTACCATTGGGTGAAATAAAATTGCATGTTCAAGTGACGAAGCATAATGAAAGAGTAAGCTTCCAGCAATGTTGGCTCCGTTTGAAAAACCGATTCCAATAACATGCTGTCGATCAAATCCAAAATTATCGGCCGCCTCATCTAGAAAATGATGTAGTTCTTCTGTACGCTCAATCAAATCTTGCTCATCAAAAACGCCTTCTCGTAGTCGCTTAAAGAATCGAGGCATTCCATTTTCCATGACGTTTCCTCTTACTCCAAGAACCGAAGCATTCGGATCAATCATTTGCGCTACGGGGAGTAAATCTCGCTCCGTCCCCCCTGTTCCATGTAAAATGACTAAAGTTGGTGCATTAGAATCGGATCCTTTTTGAAAAAAGTGGTGCACGGTGCTTCCTCCTAATTTTTAGTTTACATAATATTATTATTGGAAACAAGTCTATTTATCTCGAATTAAAGATAATTATACCTTAACAAAAGAAAGAATGCAAAACGAACGTCAATGTACATGATGCTACCCTTTTACTACCGATCGTAAAAGGGCGAAAAAAGACTAGTGAAACAAATAGGTTAAATAGTCATATCCCTCTTCGCGCATCTTATCTTTTGGAATAAAACGCATAGCAGCTGAATTCATACAATATCTTAGACCACCTTTATCTTTAGGGCCGTCTTCAAATACGTGACCTAAGTGTGAATTTGCCTCATTACTCCGAACCTCTGATCGGATCATCCCGTGAGATGTGTCTGTTTTTTCTTTTATTTGGTAGTGATCAATTGGTTTTGTGAAGCTTGGCCAACCACAGCCAGCATCATATTTATCCTTTGACGAGAACAATGGTTCACCTGAAACAATGTCTACATAGATACCCTCTTCTTCATGGTTCCAATATTCGTTTTGAAATGGTCTTTCGGTTCCATTTTCCTGTGTGACATGATATTGAATCGGGGTCAGTTTTGACTTTAACTCTTGTTGATCAATGGAAGGCTTCCAATGCTTTTCAATAAAATCAAGCCTGCCTGACCCCTTTTTATAAAGATTATAATGAAAGGATTGCTTTTTATAATAATCTTGATGCTTCTCTTCTGCGGGATAAAAGGTACTTGCTGGTAGAATTTTTGTCACAAGTGGCTTGTTAAATTTTCCACTGTTTTTGAGCTTTTCCTTTGATGCTTCCGCTGCAACTTTTTGTTTTTCATTATGATAGAAAATGGCAGTTTGATAGGAATCACCTCGGTCATGAAACTGCCCACCAGGATCTGTTGGGTCAATTTGTTGCCAAAACACATCAAGTAGCCGATCATAAGAAAAAATGGTAGGGTCAAATGTTATTTGAACCGCCTCAACATGTCCTGTTGTGTTTGTACAAACTTCTTCATAAGTCGGATTTTTCGTGGTTCCACCAGTGTAACCCGATAGAACCTGTTTTATTCCGGGTCTGGCATCAAATGGTTCAACCATACACCAAAAACAACCACCTGCAAACGTTGCTTTTTCAAGATCATTAGCCAAAGCTTATTCCTCCTAAAGAAATACTTGATTCTTACATGCTATTGTTCCTTTTATACACAAAAAAATCAAGTAGTCTGCATACTTCTTTAGATAAACAGCTTTGGCGTTGAGATCCCTTGTTTCTCATTTTTTTTCGATTTTTGCGTTGTTTTTTTATTTTTTCGTTTTTTGACTTTTTGACTTTGCTTTGCTTCCTTTCGTTTCAATTCTTGTTTTCTTTTTTTCTTAGTCAATTTCTCTTCCTCCTTATCATCAATAATATCAATGGATTCCACATCATCTTTCGCTCCAATAGATTCATCCTCATCTTCCACCCCATCTTCACTTTCTTCTCCTAGCTCTTCCTCATCATCTGATTCTTTTAATGCTTTTAACATCTCAAGCATTGCCGGTATATTTTTTACCATTGGCCCATATTCCTGCACAATTGGTGCGGCAGACTGTGCCATTTTTAAAGCGCCTTGTGCATTTCCAAGCCACTTTGATATACCTGCACCACTTGCACCACCTGCAGAACCTACTCCTGGTGGCCCAGGCATTCCTGCACCTCCCGGAAAAGTAGTTGGAAATGGTGGTCTAGGTGGATACCCTGCTGTAGGTGAACCAGTTGTTTTGGAACCTTTTAAAAATTTTTGTATAAAGCCCTTTATTCCACCTTGTTTAGCTGGTGGTCTTTGAAAGGGATGACCTTGCTGAAATGGGACAGGTGGCCTCATTGTATTCCTAGGAATCTGATGAAAAGTTGGGGGTCGCTGTTGCCTTGGTGATAACATACGTATCCCTCTTTCGTTGATTGTATCGTTTTGTTTATTGTACGCATTAGGTCATCGAACAGTGTAGGCGAATGAAGGACTATTCTTTAGATTTAACGAAGGTGGAATTATAAGAGGATTTGGATTTGGATTTGCATTGTTGGTTTCTAAAAAAAAGAATGTTAGCAGCTACGGAAGCTGAAACATTCTTGGAAATGGGTAATTACTTATGAGACTATTTCCCGGGCAAGCGCAAAATTCTACGTAAGTTGCAGAGGGGATGGCGGGATATGTGTCGTTAATTGACGCTGTGCAATGAAACGAGTCGATATTTACAAATCGTTTGATTATTTTTTAAGGTTAATTCCAATATTTCCCCTCGTCCAATTTGATCGGAGTTATTATATCGTTTTATATCAATTGTCTGATGGATCGGAAAGATTCGGTAACCTTCAAGTGTAATTTGAAACATATTTTCTTGGTCTGTTAAACGTTTTTCTTTTCCTTTTGTCACTAGTACCCATTCAATCAAAAATGGCATAGTCATATGAACACCCCTCAAAAAGGAAACTTCTTCTATTTAATCGTACGGGAAAAGAGATCGATTTACAACTATTTTCGCATCAACAATTTCAATTATTGTTTACTCAGGGGAAAGAAGAGAAAAGTCTTGATAACGAAAAGGGAAATCTAACTGATACTTGTTTAATATGTTCGTGTTTTTGTTAAACAATTCCTCGTATGCGGATGTTTCTCGTTTTCCCTCGATTTTGTTTTCTAAAATGGTTTTAATCATTTGAATCGCTGCGGTTGCTTCCATTATTTCTTGAAGATTTAATTCTTGCAAATGAGAATCATCCAGTATGTTAAATTGTTGCAAGCTAGCTATGTATGATAGCGGAAAAAACATTGGAAATACGCTATGAAATAAATAGTCAACCTGTTCTTTTATATATACATGCTGCTCTGGTGTTGAAGCTATTACAACCTTCATGAAAATCCTCCTTGTCTTCGAAAAAACGATCCCTAGTGATCAGCTGTAACCAAAGAGATTGTCTGTTCATCTAGTAATACTATAACATGCATGATAGACAAGGATTAAGGAACAATTATTGGCAAACAAGGAAGCGAACGCATATCAGCTTGCAGAAACGAATTTGCTTTACTTAGGACTTTCCTTCCTATCATTTTCATTAAGAAATTTACTATTTCAATTCATTAGCTAAGTATTCATCCCAAATATGATCAAACACTCGTAATGCATTTGTAAATGGTATATTCCATTCCAAATAAGAGCTGATTTCGTCGTAATTAGTGGATTGCTTTGGGAAATTAGAATCATGAAACATCCATTCAGCTAATTGACTCTCTTCCTCATGCAGCTTAGAACCCCTAAACCTCATCATGTAGTGGTAAAATGATCGCATTGTCTACACCTCATTTGTTTTTTCTATCTCATCGTTCTTATGTCGTTTTTTTCGGTATACCATTGCAGATAAGACAACACTGATTTCATACAGTAAAATAAAGGGAACTGCAACAACAAGCTGTAAGATGAAATCTGGTGGAGAAATCATTGTTCCGATGATAACAAGAATGAAATATGCATATTTTCGAGTTTTACGCAAGAAAGCAGGCGTCACAACCCCTAAACTAGTTAGAAACATGGTGATAACAGGAATTTCAAACATCACTGCAACTGGGATAATCACACGGAATAAAAATCGAAAATACTTATCAGCCGTAAATATCATATTAACCATTCCATCATTTAAAGAAACTAAAAAAGGGATAATCATATTGACAAACACGTAATATCCAAATGTCAATCCTCCCAAAAATAGGATAAAAACGGCCGGAATATAAGCTAAAGATACTTTCTTTTCCTTTGCTGTCAACCCTGGCTTTATAAACAACCAAATTTGTATACACAAAAACGGAATCGTTCCAATAAGGCCGACTATACTTGCCATGGTAAAAAGAATCCAAATAATCTCAACAGGACTGATTGCACTTAATTTAAACGGAATGTCTTTCTCAAGAAAGGAGTATATATCTCTTGAATAAACAAATCCAAATATAAAAAAAACAACGAATACAATTAATGACCATATGATTCGCCATCTTAGTTCGGATAAATGTTCCGTAACGTTCATATCTTTATCTTGTGCTTTCCCATTTTTATCGAACACTTACACGTACCTCCTTGTTACAAAAGAGCTAGAAGAAAAGAGGGTGTAAAGGAACACCACCTTTACACCTCTTAACATATTCCTATGACTGATTGTTTTTTTTCTCTATGTTTTTCGGCTCATCGTCAGACATAATATCTCTTGTTGCCTTTTTAAATTCCTTAAGTGAGCTTCCGACAGCTCTCCCGATGTCAGGAAGCTTTGAAGGACCAAACACCACTAAAGCAATGACTAAGATGAGGATTAATCCTGGTGCACCAATGTTACTGAGCATACTTGATCACTCCGTTTCGTTTATTACTTTTCTCCCTTTTCATCCTCTATTTTTTTACGATTTTCTCCTTCATCATTTGTAAGATCTCTTGCAGAATTTTTGAATTCTCGAAGGGTTTGTCCAGTCGCCTTTCCAATCTCTGGGAGTTTTTTTGGCCCAAATACAACTAGTGCGATGACTAGAATTAAAATTAATCCAGGAATTCCAATGGAGGATAGCATGTATTCACCTTCTTAATAAAATTTAATCTTTTAATGGTTTGCTGAAACGAGTTCGCTCTCATGTTGACGACTATAGTTTAACACGTTTTTCCTTCGTTGTCCTTTTCCTTGAAAAAAGTTTTCGCTACTTCAAAATCATCTGGAGTATTCATATTAAAAAAATGTTTGCTAACTTCCTCATTCGAAACATCATGAAAAGTTTCTACGTAGTTAACAGGAATGTTATTGAGATAATCGGTGAACCTTAGCTGATTTTCATTTAAACAATTTTCAATGATCGGTAATGTATCTTTTTGGTAAATACCAGACAATGGATGTGTTTTATTTTGATAAACAGGAACCACCCCTTGGTAAGATTCCTTCAATGAATCGTCTAAGTATGCGTATAGTTCCTTTGATATAAATGGTGTGTCACAAGCAATTAAGCATACACGATCTTTATTAGTTGAAGCTAGCGCTGATTGCAGTCCAGCAAGCGGTCCCATTCCAGGATAATTGTCCTCTAGCATCGGAATATCAAGAAACTCATAGAGGGATTTGTCATTCGTAACAATCATCATTTCGTCACAGACAGATTGCATTTCATCTGCAATATGCTGAATGATCGGGCGCCCATTAAGCATTAAAAGTGATTTATTCGTTCCCATACGAGTGGATTGTCCTCCTGCCAGAATAACGCCACTTGGAATCATTCCTTTTGCCCCTCCTTAATAATGAAAGTTTGTTTTATATAGGTTGTTCAAAAAGTCACCAAATGATAAGCTGCCCATCTGCTTGCGACGCAAAGGATGTGGCGACATTAGTCGACCTTTTGATTTGTAAACTTTTTGAACAAGCACTTTAGTCGGCCTTTTCACTTATCTTTTTCGATCGTATTGAAGAAAATAGTAATCGTATGGATTATTTTCGTCTTTTACCCCATTTTCTTTCTTTGTAAGTGTCCACTCATTTTCATTGTACAAAGGAAAGTACGTATCTCCCTCAAATACTTCATCAATATAAGTCATGTACATTCGATCAGCATATGGTAGAATTTGCTTAAAAATTTCCGCTCCTCCAATTACAAACCATTCCTTTTCTCGTGAATTTTTGTTCCACTGGACAATGGTTTCGATCGAGTGAATGACGCGACACCCAGATGGAAGAAATGTTTTATCTCTAGTCAACACAATATTTTCACGGTTTGGAAGTGGCCGTCCCATACTATTGAAGGTCTTTCTTCCCATTACTACGGAATGCGTGACGGTTAATTCTTTAAAAAATTTTAAATCCTTTGGTAATCTCCATGGCAAGTCATTATTGCTTCCAATTACACGATTTCGATCCATAGCAAATAATAATGAGATCATTCAATAGTGCTCCTTTCTAAACTGCGACTGGTGCTTTAATAGCAGGCTCTGGATTATATCCTTCTATTTTCATATCGTCCATTGTAAAATCAAAGATTGACATTTTACGTTCATTTAAAAAAAGTGCTGGAAATTGCTTAGGACTCCGACTTAATTGTGTTTCTACTTGTGCGATATGATTTGAGTATATATGGGCATCTCCGATTGTGTGAATAAAATCTCCCACTTTCAATCCACATTCATGTGCAATCAAGTGTGTTAACAAAGCGTAGCTGGCAATGTTAAACGGAACACCTAGAAATACATCCCCGCTCCGTTGATACAATTGACAAGATAGACGCCCATCAGCCACATAAAATTGAAACATGGTATGACAAGGCGGTAGTGCCATGTTAGAAGGTACATCTTCAGGATTCCATGCAGTAACAATGTGCCTACGTGAGTCTGGATTCGTTTTTATTGAATGTATAACATCTTTTAATTGATCGATCGTCTCCCCTTTAGACGTTTCCCAGTCTCTCCACTGCTTACCATAAACAGAACCGAGGTCTCCATATTTAGATGCAAACACATCATCCGTTAAAATCATAGATTTAAATTTTCTTATTTCTTCCTGATAGGCTTCATTAAAAACAGGATCTGTTTGACTTCTATTTCCGAAATTAGTCATATCTGGACCTGTATATGCATCACTTTCTACCCAATTTTTAAAAGCCCACTCGTTCCATATATTGTTGTTATGCTCAAGCAAAAAACGAATATTCGTATCCCCATTGATAAACCACAGCAATTCACTAGCAATTAACCGGAACGGAACCCTTTTCGTTGTCAAAAGCGGAAATCCTTCTGTAAGATCAAACCGCATTTGATAACCAAACACGGAATAAGTACCAGTGTTCGTACGATCTTCTTTTTTTATCCCCTTCGTTAAAACGTGCGTACATAACTCTAGATATGCTTTTTCCCCGACTTCCATGGTGAATAACCCCTTTCAAATTGAGCTTAATGATAATAATAATTTCTTGTTATTTTATTTGTTTTTAATGAAACGAAATCGGAAAATAGTTGATACGTTTGTGGGGCATTGTCTGCAATTTTATTTGCAGTTTCATCACTATAATAATAGGTAGCAAACATTTCCGCAAAATACTCGGTAGAATAATTTAGAAAGTACGCATTGTCTGGGTAAACCTGATCCGCTTCCATTTTCCATATTTCTTGGATCTTTTCAGCATAAACTGGGGATGTCTTTAATAATTTATAAACGGTATGGCCAATCTCATGAAGCTCTAAGTTGATGGATCCATGACCACTACCAGGTTCGCTCGCTCCAATTTTAGCTGACACAAGCCATCCACCACCAGACCCAGGAACATCTGTCCACGTAACATCCTTTTTCCACCCTCGTGGCTTTTCCCAACGTAAAAAATACAATAAAGGCTCATCTGTCAGACTACCTTGAAATAGGCGAACCTTAACACGCTGATTGACTAGTAAAGATAGCACAGGACGATCAATCTGATTAATCCTGTATATCATCTTACCTAGCTCGTCCTTATCCTCAAGATTGTCTGGAATCACTACCAATTGCCTTAATAAATCTATATTGGATAGAGAGTTCATGTTAGGGATATCTTTTTTTGCTACCGCCTTACTTAACATCAAACCTTGAAACGGTCTCGTAATATCGATAAAAGGAAGTACTAGAAAAAGAAAAATTAACACGAACTTTACTTTCTTTGTCCATTTATTCATTTGAAACGCAACAAAAGGGAATCAAAGAAGCACAGTTATCATTTGAACATCTTCTGTTTAGTTATTCATAAAGTGGTTGTACTTTTATTCTAACATATTACAAGAATATATCATTTAAATAACAAGCTCATATACGAAAAATCGATGCATATTGTTAGAGTACAACGTCGGAAAGGAGATTTTTTATGCTTACAAATGGAAGTGTGCAAAATGTTGTCAAACATTCCATGGCCTATGGGTTTGTGCTTAGCCAGCCTTTCTCCTTTTATGTAGATTCTTACCCTGTTCTACAAAATGAAATTCTTACAGAATCTCGTACACTTTATTATGGAGAAAATAATGAGGCTGTGCGCGTCTTGCAAAATAAATTGAACGAGTTATCTTATTTTGACTCGAATGTTGATGGAGATTTCGGGGTGTTAACAGAATATGCATTAAAAAAATTCCAACGTGATCAAGAGCTTGAATCTAATGGGCAAGCCGATAGAAAAACAGTGCAGGCATTGATTACAATGGAACGAAAAAAGTATATGGAGCCATTAAAATCCATCGATAAGACGATGTATCAAGGACAACAAGGTAAGGAAGTTGAGATCGTTCAAGCGTCGCTTTCCTACTTTGGATATTATCAATCAGAAATTGATGGTATTTATGGCCCTTTGACAGCTAAAGCATTGAAGTCTTTTCAACAGGATTACAACTTAGAGATTACAAACGAGATTAATGAAAAAACAGCGAATAAAATATATGCTGCAGACGCTTCTACAAAACAAGAAGAAGACCATGAACATAACGTCAATGTAACGAACAAAGCACCAAAGGAAGTAAAAAAAGTCACAAATCAAAGTGGCTATCAAGTAGACCAATTAATTGCAGATGCAAAAAAATTTATTGGCACTCCTTATCTTTGGGGTGGGGAGACACCAAATGGATTTGACTGTAGTGGCTATTTACAGTACGTGTTCCAATTACAGAATGTTCAAATACCTCGGACAACAAGCGAACAGTGGAATTTTGGCACCACTGTACAAAAACCGTCGGTAGGCGATATCGTGTTTTTTGAAACCTACAAACCTGGTCCATCGCACAATGGGATCTATGTAGGGAATGGCAAATTTATTCATTCAGGAGCATCACGCGGAGTGGAAATAAGTGACATGAACAATTCCTATTGGTCACAACGATACTTAGGTGCAAAACGAGTTTCGACACAATAACATAGTTATCCTATCTGACCCCCTTCCCTGATTGGAAAGGGTTCTTTTATTGTATCAAGTTCGAGTGTTCAGTACCACTTGTCATGAACGATTTATCCTTTTATTCAAAACCCCATTCCTCGAAAAAACGAGAAATGTAGTCTTCCAAATACTGATGTCTTTTTTCTGCAATGTTTTTCGCCGTTTTCGTATGCATCATCCACTTTAATTGGAGTAATTTATCATAGAAATGTTGAATGGAAGTTTGTTGGTTTTCTGGATCATAAATAATCTGTCCATTTGCACCGCCATACGCAAAAGTACGGGCAATTCCAATTGCACCTATTGCATCTAACCGATCGGCATCTTGAACCATCCGCCCTTCAAGAGTCGTTGGAATCCCCCCTTTACTAAAAGAGACATCTTTTATAGCCAATGAAATTTGCTCGATCTGATCATTACCAACCCCGATTTCATTCAGAAAGCGGAAAAGATTCTTATGTGCTTCCTTTGGGTCTTCAAATAATTTCTTGTCTCCAATATCGTGCACCCAACCCGCCATTTCTGTAACAAAAGGATCTCCTCCTTCTGACTCAGCAATCAATTTTGCCATTCTTGCAACACGCCTCATATGGTAAAAATCATGTCCTGTTATGTCATGCTGAAATACCCCATATACATACTGTTCTGTTTGATTAATAATTGCATGATTGTTCATTTTCTATTCTCCTAATATTTCGTAACATTCATTTGTACTTTTAAATACTTAATTTAGGAAAACTATAGCAATAACCTATTAACTCTTCAACAAATTTACGTTATTTTTTCCAAAAAGCATAGAATATCAATTTCATATTTTCAAAAAGAAAACGATCGTATTTAAGTCTTGACGCATTGGTAATAATAAGCTATATTGGATTCAAGCAAAGAAGATTTAAGGATTCATTAGGTACAGGTGACTTCTATAGAAGTGGGTTGGAACAGTGATCCTAATACTTCTATAAAAGTCGCCTTTTTTCGTTTCCTTATAAGATGGCCAAAAAGTACCAATGTTTTCGGTGGGACGAATAATTGTAGTCCTAGACGTGGCGTGTATAGTCGGCCTTCTAATTTTCCGACTTATTGAACACGCACCTTAATCTTATTTGTATTACCACGTTTTACGTGAAAGGTTTTTAGGAGGATTATTTAACATGCAAAACGGAGTAGTAAAATGGTTTAACGCAGAAAAAGGTTACGGGTTTATTCAAGTAGAAGATGGAAACGATGTATTTGTCCATTACTCTGCAATTCAAGAAGAAGGTTTTAAAACGTTAGAAGAAGGACAACAGGTATCGTTTGAAATCATTGAAGGTGACCGCGGACCACAAGCAGCTAATGTAACAAAATAATAATGAACAATAGATAAGAACAAATATATATGTAGCGGTAATCTATCCATGATTACCGCTTTTTATTGCTCTAAGTAGATTCAAGATATGTACTTTTGTGCGACGGACTAAAATGTATGTAGGATATAATGGATCCATTGATTGTACGTATAAAAAAGAAGGTGTGTAACACGATGATTGAAGTATACACAGATGGTGCCTCAAGCGGAAATCCAGGGGCAAGTGGGATTGGTATCTATATAAAACAGGGCGAAAAACACCAAACATTTTCAATTCCTATCGGCCATTATTCCAATCACGAAGCAGAGTTTTTAGCAGTGTTAAATGCATTAAAAATTTGCAGAGATCAGTTTCCTGGTGAAATCTTATCCTTTCGATCGGATTCAAAGGCTGTTGTGGATGTATTGGAAAAGGAATACACAAAGAACCCCAAGTTTATACCTTTTCTTAAAGAAGCACTTGAAGAAATCCGCCATTTTCCCTATTTTTTCATTAAATGGATTCCCGAAAAACAAAATAAAGTAGCGGACAAACTTGCTCGTGAGGCAATACATAAGGAAAGTTAACTGGCAAGGCCCTTTTCCTTTAACAAAAGCAGAGCATCCTTTGTCGTATCAATTGCTTCGTCTCCCAAAAGTTCAAGAATACTTATAAAGAAGCTACCGTCTAGTTCTTGTTGAAAGCGCAATGTTGTTTTCAGGGCCAAAACGACCTTCCAATCTGGGGTATTTGTTGAATTCTTCCCAAAATAGATAAAGCGTATATCCTCGTCGGTTAATCTAAACCCCTTTGTCCATAAGTCTTCGATAAAATATCCCAACTGATGTTTTCGCATAGAGAATGGTCACCCCATTACAAGAGTGTGTTCAAAAAACATAAGTCGTACATTTTAATTCATTGTCGACCTTCTGAGTTGTTAATTTGAACACACTCAATCATAATCGTTTTTCGCAAAAGATTGTCTCTTACCTCTTAGTATATAGAACGTACGTTTGTTTGTCTAGTGGTGGGTAGTTCAATTAGAATCCATAGATCGTCATTCCACCATCAACGAAAAGTGTCTGCCCGGTTATGTAGTTACTAGCATCTGACGCCAAGAACACCGCAGTTCCTGCTAGTTCTTCTAGTTTTCCCACACGACCGAGCGGAGTCCTAGAAACAACCTCTTTCTTGTATTCTTCGTTTTCCAGTAGTCGTTCTGTTAATGCAGTTGGAAAATACCACGGTCCAATTGCATTCACTCTAATACCGTATTCTCCCCATTCTAACGCAAGGTTTTTAGTCATTTGAATAATTGCACTTTTTGTCATCGCATATACGACTCCAGTTCGTAGTGCTACATGCCCTCCAACGGAAGATATATTAATGATTTTGGCATTTTTATTGTGTTGCATTCTTTTTGCAGCTCCCTGTGCTAGGAAAAATGCACTTTTCATATTTGTGTCCACAATTTGATTCCATTCGGATTCCGTCACATCCACTGCTTTGCTTCTGATGTTCATTCCTACGTTATTCACGAAAATATCTAAAGGGCGCATTCCAATCATGTCATCCATCTTTGCCATGATCGACTCGTAATTATTAACATCACCGCAAACAGTATAGACGTTCCCACCATATCTTTTTGCTTCTTCCTTCACATTATCTAATTCAGACTCTGTCCTAGACACCAATATCAGATCCGCTCCTGACTCCGCAAAAGCAAGAGAAATTGCTCTTCCAATCCCCTTCGTAGCTCCTGTTACGAATGCTAGCTTCCCTTTCAAACTAAAGCTTGGCAAATACATTTTTTTGGCTCCCATCATTTTCATTTTTCATCTTTAAATGGTTTTAGGGTTTTAGACCCCCACCTCTAAGCGAAGCGTAGGTGGGAATTTCCAATCAGGTGGAGTCGAGACTCCATCTGATTCCCCGATGTTTCAGCTTGCTGAAACGAGTTCGCTTAAAAAGTGCGCGTTCTAAAAGTTATAGATTCGACTATACTTGTCGGTCAGATAGGAAACTAAATACGATGGGTTTAATGGTTCGTGAGTCACATCTTCTAATATGGCTAAAGGCTTTTTCATCTTTCCATACTTGTGAATATGCTTCGTTAACCATGCTTTTATTTGCTCGAAATCACCTTTTTTAATAATTTGATCAACATCCAATTCTTGTTTAAGGGTATGGTGAAACTGTGCAGCATACATGTAACCAAGTGCATAGGATGGAAAGTATCCAAAGTTTCCTGCAGACCAATGAATATCCTGTAAAACACCCTCTTTGTCACTGGATGGGCGAATACCGAGATATTCTTCCATTTTATCGTTCCATAGCCTAGGGAGGTCTTTTACTTCAATCTCTCCGCTAATTAACGCTTTCTCCAGCTCATACCGAATCATGATATGAAGAGAATAGGTTAATTCATCTGCCTCAATCCGAATAAAAGAAGGTTTTACCTCATTAATTGCAGGATAGAATTCATCAAGCGTTAGGTGCTGAAAAGCTGCTGGTGCATAAGATTTAAACAAATCAAAATGATTGGTCCAAAAACCCTCGTTCCGCGCTACGAAATTTTCCCAAAATAATGATTGTGATTCATGAATTCCCATTGACGTGCCCGTTGCTAACGGCGTCAAAGCAAGTTTTTTATCAATATTTTGCTCATAAAGAGCATGGCCACCTTCATGGATGGTGCCAAATACAGCCATCCGGAAATCGTCTTCATCATATCTTGTCGTTACACGAACATCATTTGGGTTTAATGAAATAGCAAATGGGTGAACTGTTTCATCTAGACGACCAGCCTCAAAGTCGTATCCCATTCTTTCCAAAATTTCTAGACTAAATGCTTGTTGATTTTCTTTGTTAAATGCATGCTGCAATATAGAAGGATCTGGTTGAACAGTTGATTTTTTTATTTTATTAAGTAATGCCGTTAATTCTTTTCTCAGCTCAGGGAAGACACGATCCAAGGTTTTCGTCGTTACGCCTGGCTCGTATTGATGGAGTAAGGCATCGTAAATGTGATCCTCGTAGCCCCAATATGTTGCAAACTTCTTGTTATACGCAACTAATTTTTCAAGGTAGGGTTGTAAGAGTGAAAAGTCACTCTGTTCTCTAGCTTCTTCCCAAATCGATTCTGCTTTTGATTGCAGCATCTTATAGGCCTTAAATTCATCGTTTGGAATTTTATTATTTTTTTCGTATTCCTCTTCACAAACTTCAACAGATTTTTGGATGATGGCATTATCTGTTACCCCTTTTAATTGATCTATGTAGGACTTCATTTCATCTGAGGTTGATAGTTCATGCATTTTTTGTGATAAAAAACCAATGACTTCAGCTCTTTGTTCCGCACCTTTTTTCGGGGCTTTTGTACGTAAATCCCAATACATTAACGATAATGCTTCTTCATATGCGTTTTGTTGCTTTAAATAATCTAGAAACTGTTGTTCGATTTGCTTGATTTCCATTGTTCCATCTCCTCATATTTTCCAAAATATTGATAGTAATCCGTTCGGATAAATCCGTTAAAAAGCTTTCTTTTTTTGGTTGCTTTTTTACCATACAGAGTTTCAAAATTTGGATGAGACGTCAATATGTATACACTCCAAGAAGGGTGATTCTGTAATGCCTTTCCAAGATCGCGATACATATCTTCTACTTCTTTTTTATCACCAATCCGTTCACCGTATGGTGGATTACCAATTAGATAGCCATTTTTACTATTTGAATGAAAGTCTTTCACCTGCATCTGCTTCCAGTTAATAAGATCAGCTAATCCTGCTTCAATCGCATTCTGCTTCGAAATTTGGATCATCCGATGATCAATGTCAGACCCCGTAATGAATAAAGGTTGATCATAGTTTGCAAGATCTTCTGCTTCCTCAAGTGCTTTTTCCCATTGGTCAGAATCAATCCAATCCCATTCTTCAGATGCAAATGCACGATTAAAGCCTGGTGCTATATTTTGTCCTATCAGAGCCGCTTCAATTGGTATTGTTCCAGAGCCACAAAAAGGATCAACAAAAGGTTTTTCTGGGTGCCAATTGGTTAGTTGAATTAAGGCTGCTGCAAGTGTTTCCTTTAGTGGTGCATCTCCTTGTTCGATCCGATAACCACGTTTATGTAATCCAACGCCTGACGTGTCCATTGTTAAAGTGGCAGTGTCTTTATGTAGTGCGACTTCAATTCTAAAAAGTGCTCCTGATTCTTCCAACCATGAAGCGATCCCATATTTCTGCTTCAATCGCTCAACAACAGCCTTTTTAACGATTGCTTGGCAGTCAGGTACACTGTATAATGTTGATTTGACTGATTTTCCAATGACAGGGAATTCTCCATGCTCAGGGATAAAGTTCTCCCACGGCAATGCTTTTGTTTGTTCAAAAAGTTCATCAAAGCTTGTCGCTTTAAACTCTCCAATAAATAGCTTCACACGATCCGCAGTTCTAAGCCATAGATTACAACGCGGAATGGCCGAAACACCTGCTTTAAATATAACACGGCCGTTTTCAACCTTTGTTTCCTCATACCCTAAGGCCTTTACTTCATTAGCTACAATCGCTTCTAGTCCCATAGCAGCAGTGGCGATTAGTGTGATTGACTGTCTCATTATTACTTCCTCTCTTTTTAAATCAATGGTAAGCAAGAAAAAGCCCTTCCTAAAAGCGTGAGCAATTAGAAAGGGCTGTGTAATCTGTCAAAGACCAAATGAATGTTCTGTAAGCCATGTTTTGTACTGTAGTACTGCAAACGGTGGTCAGCCTCGTACGTTAGTAGTAATCATCTATCTACAAGCCGATTTAGCTTGTCCCTCTTAAAGTTGCATTCCTTCATCAAGGGTGCCCCTACCAATATTTGGGTTGCTCACTCGTGGGGTTTACCTCGTTCCACTCAAGTAGTTTCCTACTTGACTACGTCACTGTGGCACTTTCAAGGTTAGGATGCCCTATCTAAAAGACGTAGGCATCTTCCCTGCCGTTAACCAATAATGGTTACCTTGACTTATGATTTCGTCAAGCACGAACACTACAAACATCTCAGTCTGTGTGAGCATGGACTTTCCTCTACACGGTGTGATCCGTGCAGCGATTACCCGAACATTCATTTATTTGCTTAACTATTGTAATCTCTACTGTACTTACAGTCAAATGCGACTCTTTATAGTATAGCACAACTACTAGTCACATTCATTGGTAAATAAAGGGGATTGACATTAAGAATCAGCAAATTTTTTTCCAAAGACAGCTTTTTCTAAATTGGATAGACGCTTTAAAATATCATAATTCACTTGATGATTTGTTGCTGATGGTCTTGCACGAGATTGATCCGAATTTTTTTTCAATCGATCATTTTCCTGTGTTAACCGATCGATCTCTTGTTGTAAGATTTCATAATCTTGAATAACGATGTCTAAAAATTCATCCACTTCTTCTTGATTATATCCACGCATTCCAGTCTTAAAGTTTTTTTCTAAAATATCTTTCCCACTTAGTTGAACCCGTTCAGAATACATCTTTTTCATCACCTCATATTTTGCACAACTTATCCTTTATTTTTTCAAAACATTCAAGGATTGTCAATTTTTTATTTGTTTTTGACTTAGAAAAGTGGATTTGATAGTCTTTGTATACCAATCAGACTATGGTTCATGCCGTGTTAATTCCATTTCCCGTACGACATCTTCTAGATCAAAAGGTGTTATTTCTAAAAGAAGATAGTCCTTCTCGTACATAGCTTGTTTTGATTTTTCGAGAAAATACGATGTACTACCAGGGTATTCCTCGTCCACTAACATGAGACACCCGTCTGTTTTTTCAATGATCCAATTGTCACGTGCTTGAAATTGAAACGCTCCTTTATAATCACCTTTATATAAAGGCCGGAAAAAATCAGCTGAAGCAACTATTTCCTTGTAAAGTATTTGTTCTTGCTCTGACCAACGCGTTTCCATATTTTCAAAAGGCGGGACAACCCCCAATTGTATATCGTATTCAGCCTTAAGCTCCATTATGACTTCTGCAGTCCAAAGCTCTACTCCTGTCTGCCCAGAAATAAGTACCCATTCTAATCCTTCGTCAATTAATACAGTTAATTTTCTTTTTAATGCTTCCTTAATGATTAAGATTTTCTGATCGTTTGGTTTGAAAATATTTAATTCAAATGGTCTATAACCAGTTACATATAAGACTCTCATGAAACTATCCTCTCATTAATTACGTTTGAAAAAAAGGACTGGGACAGCCCCAGTCCTTTTTTACTACCACCAATTTTTTGGTTTTTTTTCGGAAAAACCATCTGCTTTACTCGGCATAGGATTTGGACCAAATTTTGGATTGATTTTAGGTGATTCTACCTCTGGTCCTGTAGGTGGGACAGATGGTGCAAATGGGGGTGCGTGGTGATGGTAAATTGGCCCCTCATTAATATCAATACTATTATACGTGTTCGCAACGGATTCATAAAATGGGTGTAGGTGATGATTCTTCACTAAATGATGGTTTACAATGGTAGTATGGGTAGGATGAACATGTTCCACATGCTCAACATGATCCCTGTGTACCTCACAATGCTTTGTCGGATGAACAATACGTTTAACAGGCCCCATATAGCCATGATGTGGAACAAAAGGTCCGTGATGTGCCATGTTTCTATATCCCCTTTCTCTCCTAGAATTACTACTAGGTTATGTGAAGGACAAGGCACATGTACTGAGGCAGTGACCTATTTTGATGATCGCTTCATCAAAAAGGGCATATAGTAGGTCAGAAATTCTTATTAATCACACAATCCCTTATTCAATTATCTGGCCCAATTTAGGAAAGGTGCCCGATTAAAGAAAAAGCAATTGACAACTAATCTTGATATATTTTTTGTGCTTCGTATTTAATTCCTTGGTACTTATAATTTTGTTTTTTATACATTTCCCTTGGGGTATCTTCTCCGTCGGCCACTAATATTACACCCTTCTCCGGAAATGAATCCATTACAAATTTTTGTAACCGGCTTCCTATTCCTTTGTTCCGAAACGACTCGTCAACAGTTAGATTATCGATTTCTACTGTTTCATTAGAGATAATGACATCAACATAGCCTGCTGGAGATCCTTTATAAAAAGCTAAAACTTGCTGAATATCTTGATCTTCAAACTGACGCTTTATAAGATTAGCCTTCTGCTTTGCAAATTCGCTTCCAAACTCTAAGTCATTCTGATATTGTAGATCAAGAAGTACTTCTAAATTTTTATCTGTCACTACTTGAATATCTATATCTGGGTTGTTTCTCACCGAAGGAAAGTGTTTTGGTTGAATAGCATACAATTCTAGAAAACCTATTTCATAACCCATATCAGTTAGGTAAGCAATTAGTTCTTCTGTCGGTTTTATATTTGCAGGGAAATAGAATTTTACATGCTTTTGGCCTCTCTTCAGATGATAATCCCTTAGGTATTTTTCTACCTCTTTAAACTCAGTTAAAGACGGTAAAGTTTTAAATTCAATGAAATTACTGTCGTACCTGATCAACATCTCTGGATAATGAATATGTCTATAATGAGTATTTTCAGCCGCTATTTTTCCCAGTGTATAAATGTCTTCAAATGTTATTTGTTTCATTTGTGTTCTCCTTTATCCAAGAGCCATGCCCTTGTTCTCTACCACCTAAAAATTATTCAATCAACTGGCACTTATACAAAATGAACGCTCTTTTATTTTTTCTACCACGTTTGCATTAAAAATTGTTCCAGCAGATCCTGTGTCCAATAACACGTTATCTAATAATAACTTATTTCCACGAAACGTTACTTCAAGTTCCACAAAAGGAAGGCCATACTGAATATGAATTTTCATCTTGGGCCTCGAATCCCCATATATCTTTCACGAGCCACTAAATTTTCGCGAGACGTATGGAAAAAACAATATTCACGTAGTAGTTGATCTTTTCGTATTTTTTCATAGCGATCCATTGCTTCTAAAGAATTTTCAAATCTATCGACAACTACTACCTCTTCAATATATCTATGCCCGTCGTCTGAGTGCGCTTTTATTACCTCTAAAACAACCCATTCATTTGGAAATCGTTTTTGTACTTCTTGCCAACGCATCTCAACCCTCCGTTCAAGTATGTTTGTCCTTATAATAACATAGGAGTAACTGACTATGGGATACGAAATGTTTTAGATGCATCATACCATCGTTGGTAGCACGATTGAACGTCATCGTAGAAAGATTCGTCCCCTCCAGCAATATGATGTGTACTTATGACAGCTAAGACTCCCATCCTGCATTTTAAGTACATCGGGCAGCATTTGAGGATTGGATATTACCGCAGAATCATTGCCTCTGGGTATTAAACGCCTCTTTACAGCCCCTATGCCGTAACCGTTTCGCCAATATTGATTATGAATAATGAAAATAAAATGCCGCATAAAGTGCAGCATTTTGATAGTTCTATTCTTTATCCTCATTGAGATCATCAGATTCAAATGAATATGGTAATAAAGCATCCATTGTAACTGTTTTTACTTCATCCAACAAATTGGCAGTATGAATTCTTGTGTCTTTGCTAAAAAATTCACTCATTACCTGTCTGCATGAACCACAAGGAGGAACTGGACGCTTTGTATCTGCAACAACTGCCATTTCATTAAATTCTGTTTCTCCTTCAGAAATAGCTTTAAATATAGCTACACGTTCTGCACAACATGTAACAGGATAAGCAGCATTTTCAATATTACATCCTGTGTAGAGATTACCAGACTTTGTTAATAATACAGCACCTACTTTAAAGTGTGAGTATGGAGTATACGCTTTTTCTCTTATTTCTTTTGCCTTGTTTAATAATGTTAGCTTGTCCATGTATATGCATCCTTTCAGACTATGTCGGGTTCAGTTTATTTATTTACGGTGTTTGCTTGTATACGATCAACATCCTCTAATAATCGATTAAATACATATAGGACGGAATGATGTAGCTCCATATATCTTTTCTTTCTTACGTCAATGTAATAACTATGCATAAGTAATAACGCGATGTTTTCGCTAGTCGAAACAATCTGCTGTGGATGAACATGCACTTTTTTATTTTGGACAAAACGCATTGCCTGTTCTTCCCATTGCTGGTTCAGCAAATACGTTGGTGTGGTTTCCTCTTTTACGAAAGAAAAGAATGCATGATCTTTTTTATCTTCTGGCTTTTGGCTCGTTAAATATCGTTCTTTTAGTTGCAGGATTTTTGTTTGAAGTTCAAGAGTTGTTTTTTTTATTTCCATTATTTATTCCCTGCCCTTCTATACGTACTACTGTACCTTATTTCCGGGCAAAATGCATTTTTTTAAACCAATTTTTAAACGGGTTACCCTCAAAACTGTAAGAAATGGTTTGTTTGTTGTTGGATTTCTTTTCTGAGCGTTTTAGTCGTTTTATTTCATAACGGAGCTTTAATACTTCCTGCTTTAGTTCTTCCATTTCCTGTCGCTGTGTGAGGGACATCGTCAACACTACTTCATCTGCTTTCGTTGACAGCTTCTGATCCATAATTCTTACTTGATCGATTAAGTCGACCCAAGCCTTTTCAAACTCCTTTTTTGATACGGGTTTCGTTTCTTTTACGGTAGAATTCATTGATATTACCTCCTCTACATGGTTTCCTTAGTCCATTGATTCGTTATATGTTGACGTTATCCTTCTCGTCCGACAAAACTAGAAAAAAAGATACAATATAGTCGGGATATCATTGCATGAATCTACATAAAATGCTTAAAGAGGATGTTCAAAAAGTCACCAAATGATAAGCTACGCATCTCAGGCCCACACGATGTGGGTCATGCAGGCGTTGCCACAGGACGTGGCGGTCTTAGCCTGTATTCCTTAAATGGCTTGTTTTTCCGTTACTCAAACTACGGCCGCCTCGACCTGCTTGCTTCTAATTCGGCGACTTTTTGAACTCGCACTTAAAACTAGCGATAAAAGGAGGGATCTTTTTGGCTAATAAAAAGAAAAAGAATAACGCAAAACCACGTAACAATCAACAAGAAAGAAAAGACGGTTATGGGAATAAAAAATTAGAAGGTCCAAACCGACCAGCAGAATAGGAAATGCAAAGGATAAAAACCCTTTTTGGTTTTTATCCTTTTTTAGAGATTGTTACACCTTTCTTTATAAAAGTTAACGCTCGCACCACCTTTCTTTTTATATAAAAATGATGACTCACTTCCGTATTTATGTCTATTTCTGGTTCTGCCCACCACTTTTTTCGTACCCCCCCATGAAGAAACCAATCATTACGAATAGTATCTTGATGTTGAATGACAGGAATGTGTAACCGCAGAAAACGTGAAGAATTATGCAAGACTTTACTATTTTTTGCATAGTCTTTTCTTGAACCAGTATGCTCCGTTTTCTTTGCAAATTTATAAATAGCAGGGTGAGTGTCTGTGTGAAATAAAATTTTCGAAAGTTTTTTTCCGAGATGAATCCGTTCCGTTACATCAACAAAATTACGGACGTATAGCCCATATACGTTTCCGTTTTGTGCTGGAAAAAGAACAGCATTCATAGTCAAAGCATCTTGGATCAAGTAAGGCCATCGTTTAAAAATATGCTTTTGATAAAAAGGGTGTTCGGAAACAGGTTTTTGAATGACATTTTGTTCATTAATTATGAGTGCTTTCATTAATCTTTCCTTATCGTTATAGTACCAAAAGTGAAACCATTCTTTTTTCATGAACACCGATACATGAAAGGCATCAAGAAGATGAAATAAAGGATAACCGACTATAGTAGACAATTTGTATAATAAAAGCTGTGGATAAGCGTCTGAAAAAATCAACCAATTTGCGCGTTCATAAGTTGAAAGAAGTTGTTTCCTTGTTCGATCAGATAAAAGGGTCGTAAATTCATCTGTATATAAATCCGTCATATTCCAACCAGCATTTCGAGACACCATACTTGCTAAAAAAGACCATTTGATTTCTGGGTAATGATCATAGAAGTTTTGATAACTGTTCGTTCGGGTAATATTATCGATATTCCTTTTTTTTGTTTGCTTCCTGATATAATTAATGTAATCATCGAATTGAAGACTTTGCATACATAGCACCTCATTTGATCGTTTCACTTATAAAATTTTTACATCGATATTTTGCCTTATTATGTTCATAGTGATTCATTTTTTGGTATGATACTCACATGTACAGGAGGAATGAGAAATGAATTATCCGAACGGGAGCAAACAAATTCCTCGTTCCAGTCAGAAACTGAACTCAAATGAGACGATCTTTAGTAACAGAGGAATGACTTTAGAAGAGGATATCAATGCAACGAATGACTACTATCTGGATGCATGTTTAGCAGTAATTCATAAGAAGCCAACACCAGTACAAATCGTAAAGGTTGATTACCCAAAGCGAAGTGCTGCAGTCATTAAAGAAGGATACTTTAAACAGGCGTCCACAACAGATTATAATGGTGTGTATCGAGGGAAATATGTTGACTTTGAAGCGAAAGAAACGAAAAATAAAACATCCTTTCCACTTTCTAATATTCATCAACACCAAGTGAATCATATGAAGGCCGTTATAAATCAAGGAGGAATCTGTTTTTTAATTATTCGTTTTGCAGCATTTGATGAAACTTATTTATTTCAAGCACATCACCTTTTTGAACATTGGGACAACCAATTCAAAGGTGCACGCAAATCGATTAAATATGAACAAATTCGTGAAAACGGGTATTTTATTCCTTTTGCATACCAAGCAAGAGTAAATTATTTATCGATTGTTGACCAGGTATACTTTTAAAGGTAACCATGCACTTTTAGAACGGAGGAAGATGAGTTATGGCACAAAACAGCCAATCTCGCACAGCTAGAAGAAAACAGTTGAAACAGAAAAAGAGACCACTTTGGAAAAAAATTGCGCTCATTTTTGGGATTATTGCTTTGGCAACAGGACTTGGAGTTGGGGCATTGTTCACGTATTATATTGCGGCTGCACCAGATATAGATGATGCCTTACTTCAAGAATCGTCTTCAACTAAGGTTTATGATATGAACAAAGAAATATTCGCTGACTTAGGTGCAAAGAAACGAACGAAAATTACGTATGACGATTTACCTGACGTTCTCGTAAATGCTGTCATTGCAACTGAGGATGCACGCTTCTTTGATCATATTGGAATTGATTTCCGCCGAATTGGCGCTGCCGTTATCGCAAATGTTACAGATGGTTTCGGATCGCAGGGTGCAAGTACGATCACCCAGCAGGTCGTAAAACGTTCTTTTTTGTCACCGGAAAAGACAATAGAAAGAAAAGTACAAGAGCAATGGCTTGCTATTAAACTTGACAGTAAATATTCAAAAGAAGACATTCTAGAAATGTATTTAAACAAAATATTTTATGGAAACAATGCTTATGGGGTTGCAAAAGCCGCCGAAATATATTTTGGGAAAACGGATCTAAAGGAGTTAACGTTGCCAGAGGCTGCTTTGCTTGCTGGACTACCACAACGACCTTCTGCCTATGATCCATACAATTATCCAGAGCGTGCACAGGAAAGAAAGAATATTGTACTAGATCTCATGGTGCAACATAACAAAATTAGTGAGAAAGAAGCAAATGAAGCGAAAAAAGTTACAGTTGAATCGATGTTAATTGACGATCAACCAAACCCTAGCCCATATGAAGCCTTCTTGAAACAAGTACGTGAAGAAGTAATGGAAAAAGCGGATGGTGCAGACATTTACAAAGATAGCTTGAAAGTATATACGACGCTTGACCAAAGTGCACAACAGCAAGTCGAATATTTACTTAGTGAAGAAAGCCCTATTACTTACCCAGATAATAAATTTCAAGCAGGATTAACTGTTTTAGATACGAAAACGGGTGCGATTCGAGCAATCGGTGGAGGTCGGAAATTAGACGACACACAAAGAGGCTGGAATTATGCAATTGATGGCGATGGCAGGCAGGCTGGGTCCACCTTTAAACCGATTACTGCTTATGGGCCTGCTATTGAAACAAAGAAATGGTCTACCTACCATCAGTTAAATGATGATAAACCTTTTCCAATCGCTGGTACAGATAAAGTCATTCAAAACTACAATAATCGTAATCAGGGTTGGATGACGATGCGTTATGCTTTAAAGGAATCATTAAATGTTCCAGCAGTGAAAACGCTAGATGAGGTAGGCTACAGTAATGCACAGAAATTCGCGGAAGGATTAGGGATTGAATTTTCAAATGATCAAATGCAAATCGGGGATGCCATTGGTGGAACAGCTACTGGAGTAACACCACTAGAGCTTGCGGGAGCCTATCGAGCATTTGGAAATGAAGGGATATACAGTAAACCTTTTTCTGTAACAAAAATCGAGTTTAGTGATGGTAAGACGATAGATTTTAAGCCAGAATCAAAAGCAGCAATGTCAGAGTACACAGCTTATATGATAACAGACATGCTCAAATCAGTAGTAAATAGTGGTACAGGTACTGCTGCCAATATTAGTGGATTACCTGTTGCAGGAAAAACTGGTACAACAAATATAGAAGGAAAAGATGGCAGTAATAATTCCTGGTTTAGCGGGTACACAACCAACTATACAATTTCCGTGTGGACTGGTTATGACGAGAATAACAAGATTATACCTTCTAGTGGTTTAGGCGCTGCTAAAGAATTGTTTAGACAAACGATGTTAGAAATCTCTAAAGGGAAAGACACACCTGATTTTGTAATGCCTGATTCTGTTGTCGAAGTTGCAGTAGAAAAAGGATCAAATCCTGCTAAACTTCCGAGTGATTTCACACCAAAATCAGAAATTGTTACAGAATTATTTGTAAAGGGAAACACACCAACTGAAACATCCGATAAATACAATAAATTAAAACCAGTAGAAGGATTAAAAGCAAAGTATAACAAGGACAAACAATCGATCGAAGTCTCGTGGAAGTATAAAGATATGAATGATGCTAATCCTGTATCGTTTGAAGTCAACGCTGGAACAGGTGATTCACTTAAAAACCTCGCGACAACAAAAGAAAAGTCAGTCGAGATTAGTAACGTTGAACAGGATACTACGTATACAATAGAAGTTATTGTTGCAAGTGATGAAAATGAAAACAATGTAAGTGATCCTGTGACGGTTGAAGTGAAAGTACCAAAAGAAAAAGAAGAAAAAAAAGATGAAGATGAAGATGAAAACGAGGATGAGGGAGACAATTCTGTTAAGCCTGTTGAAGATCTTTCTGCTTCATATGATCCGACTGGAAAAACCATTACTGCACAGTGGAAATATCCAAATGGGAAACCTGTTAACTTTGAGGTTCGACTAGGTACTAGTTCAAATGACATGAAAATCGTGACTACGACAGCCGAACAAAAAGCAGTAATCTCAATTGAAAACGATCAAGTTGTAGAGACATATTACGTCGAGGTCACTGCCATAGATAATAAAAAACGTAAGAGCAGTCCTTCAACAGTAAAAGTAACAACGATACAACCACCACCTGAACAAGATGGCAATGATTAAGCACCTACGCTTCGCTTAGAAACCACTTTAAGATTAAAACAACAAAGGCTTATCGCCAAAATGGTGATAAGCCTTTGTTAATAGTGTGTTTCTACATGTCTACACATGCACTTCACTTTCTCTCTTTTTCATTCTTTTCTGCCCTTCTCTACACAAATCTAATAAAGCACAAGTATCACAGTTTGGATTTTTCGCTTTGCAATGGTATCGTCCGAAAAAAATCATTCGATGGTGGGTATCGCTCCACTCATTCTTTGGTACCTTACGCATTAACGTTTGCTCCACTTCTAATACAGAATCCTTCCACTTACAAATTCCTAAACGTTTTGATACGCGTTCCACATGAGTATCAACCGCAATTGCAGGTTCATGAAAAGCTACAGAAGCGACAACATTTGCTGTTTTTCTTCCTACACCTGCTAATTGGATCAATTCCTCTTTTGTAGATGGGACCTCTCCACCATATTCGTCTATTAGCATTTGACATAGCTTGCGAATATGTTTGGCTTTGTTACGATACAACCCGATCGAGCGTAAATCTTGCTGCAATTCTTCTAATTGTACTGCCACATAGTCTTCAGGAGTTTTATATTTTTTAAAAAGATCCAATGTTACTTTGTTTACAAGTGCATCCGTGCATTGTGCGGATAAAACGACAGCAATAACCAATTCAAATGGATTTTTGTGTCTAAGCTCACACTCTGCATTAGGAAACATTTCTTTCATAACATCTAAACAATACCGGATTTGTTGTTTGTTTAGCATGATCGTCCCCCCTATTCCTCCTCCAGCCAATTGTAATACAATGTTACGTCTCTTTTTGGCTCTGTCTGTGCGTCTTTTTTCGTTTGATGTTGGTGAAAGGATTTACTTTGTTTTCTTGCTTGCTCAACTGTTTTAATGCCTTTCTTCTTCCACTCTCTTAAGATTCGATCAATATATTTAAAATTAAGCTTACCCATTAATACCGCCTCACGTAGTGCAGCTTTAATAAGGGAAGGAGAATGTTGATCTTCATCCAACCAAATCGTTACCATTTCAATTTCAAACGGAGAAATCGGCCTACCAAACTCTTGTTCAAATAAAATAAATACATTTGTCTGTTGTTCATCGACATTTGTTTTCGTTTCGGAATCTTTTTCAGTTTCAAAAAGTTGTTGCCACAAATTTTCTAACGAATAGGTTTCGTCTATAACTTGTTGTGCATGATTTAATTGTACAATGTTGAGAAAATTACGTTGAATCAATTTACGCAAGATATTTGCACAGCCTTGTTCTGTTATTGTTAAATACTGCGCAATATCACCTGGTGTAGGGAGGAAGTTTCCCTCCGACTGAAAACGATGGAGTTGCATTATTACCATTACTTCTGTCTCATTTAATCCAAGTTTTTTATAATTTTTAAAAAGTGATCCAGGAATCACTAGTTGTTCATTTAAGAAAGTTTGAAAATCAAAGCTACTACCCATAAATCGGTCACCTCTCATACATATTATAGCATGAATACATAACAAACTAGGATATAGCACACTAGAAAATTGTTGAAAAAAACCATCCCTTGTCAAAATTTGCGACAAGGGATGGTTGAATCATCGGTTTGTTTTTATGGATATAAACGGTTGAGTAACCTAGGGAACGGAATCGTTTCTCGAACATGTTCCACTCCAGACATCCAGGCAACAGTACGCTCTAGTCCTAATCCGAAACCTGAATGTGGTACACTTCCGTATTTTCGAAGTTCTAAATACCACTCGTATGCATCACCTGTTAAATGATGTTCTTTGTAGCGCTGTTCCATTAAATGAAGGTCGTCAATTCTCTGGGAGCCTCCTATGATTTCTCCATATCCTTCTGGTGCAATTAAATCGGCACATAGCACAACTTCAGGACGTTCAGGGTGTGGTTTCATGTAAAATGCCTTTATATTTGCAGGGTATTCGGTAATAAAGACAGGTTTGTCGAAGCTCTCGGCAATAGCTGTCTCATGTGGTGCACCAAAATCTTCACCCCACTCAATGTCATCATAGCCTTTTTCCTTAAGCAACTTTATTGCATCGTCATACGTAATCCGCGGGAAGGGTGCTTGTATATTTTCTAGTTTCGATACATCCCTTTCTAATACGTCAAGTTCAAGTCTACAATTTTTTAACACGGATTGAGCAATGTAACTAACATATTCTTCTTGTACAATAAGACTATCTTCGTGATCCATGAAGGCCATTTCTGGTTCAATCATCCAAAATTCTATTAAGTGCCTTCTTGTCTTTGACTTTTCTGCACGAAAGGTTGGTCCAAAAGAAAAAACCTTACCAAAAGCCATAGCAGCAGCTTCCATGTACAATTGTCCGCTTTGTGAGAGGTATGCTTCCTCATCAAAATATTTCGTGTGGAACAGCTCTGTTGTTCCTTCTGCTGAAGCACCAGTCAAGATAGGTGGATCAATTTTTACATAACCATTCTGATTAAAATATTCATATGTTGCACGAATAATGTCATTTCTAATTTTCATAATAGCATGCTGCTTTTTGGATCGAAGCCAAAGATGTCGATGATCCATTAAAAATTCAGTACCATGTTCTTTCGGTGTAATTGGATAGTCTGATGATTCATGGATCACTTCTAATTGTTTCACTTGCAACTCATAGCCAAATGGGGAACGCGTATCTTCAACAACTGTTCCCGTTATGTACAGGGATGTTTCTTGTGTCATGTTTTTTGCCAGTTGGAATGTTTCTTCATCCACCTCTGCTTTCACTACCACACCTTGGATAAATCCAGTTCCATCCCGGAGTTGCAAAAAAGCGATCTTTCCACTTGATCGTTTATTCGCTAACCAAGAACCGATGGTAACTTCTTGATTCACATGCTCGGATACTTGTGAAATGGTTGTTTTCAAAGATGTTCCCTCCTCTTTATGATTGGTGGTTCATCACAAAGCGCTTGATACGCTTCGCCGCTTCTTCTAGTTGATCTAAAGATGTTGCATACGAGAACCTTACATTTTCTGGTGCACCAAAACCAGAACCAGGTACTAGAGCAACTTTTTCTTCTTCTAATAATGCTTTTACCCAATCGTCAACAGTTGCATAACCATTCATTTCCGCTGCTTTTTTTACATTTGGAAATAAATAAAAGGCTCCTTGTGGTTCTACACATTCCACCCCAGGAATATCGATAATCAAGTTGTACAACGCTTTTAGTCTCTTAGCAAATGCTTGTTTCATTTCTTCCACCTTTGTTTGATCTGTTCGGTAGGCAGCGAGTGCGCCATACTGGGCAATAGATGTTGGGTTAGATGTGGAATGGGAAGCCAAGTTGGTCATCGCTTTTATCAACTTTTCTGAACCAGCAGCATAGCCTATTCTCCATCCCGTCATCGAATGTGATTTTGACACACCATTAATAATGATTGTTTGCTCTTTTAATGCATCGGATATTTCAGCGATCGACACATGTGGTTGGTTCGTATAGACTAATTTTTCATATATTTCATCCGAAACAATGAGAAGTCCATGTTCAAGACAAACCTCTCCAATTGAATCGAGCTCTTCTCTTGTATAGATGACACCTGTTGGATTGCTCGGTGAATTTAGTATAATCGCTTTCGTTCTATCCGTTATGACACTTCTAATTTGTTCTGGGGTGATTTTAAATTCATTGTCCTCTTTCCCCTCGATCATAATTGGATTTCCTTCAGCTAGTTTTATTTGTTCTGGATAGCTTACCCAATATGGGGCTGGAACAATGACCTCATCACCACGATTAAGTAATACTTGAAAGAGTGTATACAACGCATGTTTTGCTCCAATTGTTACGATAATTTCTGAAGCATTGTACATGAGTTTTTGATCTTTTTTAAATTTATCGATAATCGCTTGTTTTAATTCTGGAATTCCACCAGAAGGCGTATATTTCGTTAGTCCTTTGTCCATAGCTTCCTTTGCTGCTTCAAGAATATGTTCAGGTGTATTAAAATCTGGTTCTCCGGCTCCTAATGCAATAACATCGTGCCCTTCCGCTTTTAGTTGTTTCGCTTTCGCTGTTATCGCTAATGTGGAAGATGGTGTTAATGATTGCACTCGTTTTGCAAGATCCATTCTAGGTCCCCTCCTAAATTAATTAACCGTTTTAAAACGAATTTTCTCATAGCTCTTTCCTGTTTCCATATAAAAATATGCAAAGACATACCTATTATCGTTATCAATGTAGGTAAATTCCCATAGTGGGATCCCCTTATTTATACCAGGTGTTGTCTTTACTAACTGACAATCTGAACACGTTTTACGCCATTTTGTTGTTATCTCATCCTCTGTTACAAACTGTTCTGTCAAAAAGAATGAAATGTCTTTCTCATCATCAACGGGGACAAACGCAATAGCTTCTTTATTGTCTTTCGTCGACCCTGACACAACATGGTAGAAACCATCTCCGTGAAATCTTTGTATGTCATTTACCTTTGTAAGAGCTGTTTCTGATAAAGCTGTTTGTTTGGATTGAGTAAAGCCTTTTGTTTTATCTTCCTGAATAGAATTGTACAAGAATACCCCGTACGAAAAAATAAGAACAAGAACTACCAACATACATACGATGACCCACTTCAACCAACTAGGTACGGTAAATGGTAAAAATCGCTTTTCCATCTTCTTGGTCATCCAATGCTAACCCAAACATTAAATTTTGTTCTTTTAACGTTCTATTTAAGCAATCCACTATTTTGTAAAGATCCTCTGCATTCTGGATCCGTACGGTTGACAATGTTTCCACCTTATTGTTTTCCATCTTATTTCTTCCCTCCATACTAAATTCGATCGTTTATCAAAAATTGTTAGACATAGCAATTCGATTTTAACTCAAAATAGAAATAACGTTGAAAAAGCAATACCTTACTCATTATATCAGTTTGCATTCCATTTTTGATGAGGTTTTCGTGTTTTTCAACAAAATAACCCTATCCCATACCTTTCACTGCACGCAAAAATGCGTGCAGTTCTTTTTTTAAAAAAAACATTCCCTTAACTGGTGACTTTTTGAATTACCTCTTAAAGTACTCCCCGCAAAAGGAATGATTTAAACGAAAAGCTCACTGATCAGATTACGGGGAGTTCAATCTTGATCCAAAAAAGTTCTAATCTCCATCCCATTTTAGTAAGTTTTTAGATAAGAATATATCGTAATCATGCGGAGTTATTTCTAGGGTAGTTGTACCAATACGATCCAATTGGTATACTTCGATCCACGATTCCTCTAATCGTTCAAGTAAATCCACATTTGTTTTACATTTTTTACAATGAAACATGATACTGACATGTGGGTCCGTTTTGGACAAAAATTTCTCACTTGGCGAATTTCCACTTCCATAATCACCAATTTTTAAAATTTCAGGATCTAATGAATATTTCAATAAATATTTCTCATCTTTAAGATCACTATTACTTAAATACATGATCGAGGTATCTCCATATGTGATTCCTAATGCCATTTCACCAGTATTTTCTGCATGCAGTACACGAAAAAAGAGCCCTTCACTTAATTCTCGAAGGTCACCAGTTTTCCACTTTTCACGTTTCTTTTCTGGTATTTCGCAAGTGCCATTTAGTTCGCCTGTATAGATGATTTGTTGTATGTTATATCTGTCCATTACCCTTGTGGCATTCCCACAATAATCACTCGTTTGTTTCGTTAAAATAAGTGTATTGATTTGTTTCATGTTTCTCTCTTGAAGCTGTTTTAATAATTGTTCTTCGCTCTCTATTGAACCAGTGTTAATTAAAATACTTTTCCCTTTGCCAGTACGAATTAGTGTTGCCTCCCCATCAGGAAGGTCGAAAAAGGTAAACTGTACTTGCTTTTCTGTAAGGACTTGACTGCTATACCCTGATGTAGGGGCTAGAAATAAAACGAGACTAAACATAGTTATAAACAGAAGAAAATAGTTCTTCAAATGTCCATCACCTACCTAACAAAAGCTATTTATAGCTTATGTAAAACTTCTTTTTATAACCAACTTGAAGCTTTTTCAATTAGGATATTAGTGGAATCGTAGGTAATGGGAACAGTAGGTATAGATGCAGTGAAATAGCTGCCATATCTTGCTTTCATCATTCGGTCATCGCACACAAACACAATTCCTCGATCGGTACTAGCTCGGATTAAACGTCCAAATCCTTGTCTAAAACGAATAACAGCATTTGGGAGTGCCACATCCATAAATGGATTTTTACCATCCGCTTTCATTTGCTCCGCTTTTGCCTGATATGTCGGATGATTGGGTGGTTGAAAGGGTAATCGTACAATGACGATGCACGATAAAGCTTCGCCTGGAATATCAATTCCTTCCCAAAAAGAACTCGTTCCTAATAAAATTGCTTTGTCGAAAGCTTGAAAATTCTTTTTTAATCTGGAGCGACTTCCACTGGAAATACCTTGAGCAATTACGATAAATTCCTGTTCTTCCATGAAGTCTTTAAAAATTTTGTGTGCTTTTCTAAGCATATCATAAGAAGTAAATAAGACTAACATCCTTCCGTTTGTCACAGTAGCCAAAGAATAAATTGCTTCACATGTTGCATAAATAAATGCTTCTTGTTTTCCTTCCTTCAAGTTTGGGAAATCATTTGGTACCATTAGTTGTACTTGTTTTTCATATGGATAGGAGGATTCTACTATGTCCGTGACCGGCTCGGAATTTGTTAAGCCTAATCGCTCTTTTATATAAGCAAAAGATCCATTTACTGTTAACGTTGCACTCGTTAAAATGATGCTTTCCTTTTTTTGAAATAATGCCTCAGCAAGCCTATCCGAAACATGAATTGGTTCCTTGTATATATATACAGCATTTTTGGCACCGTGAGCATCTATTTCAATCCATTTTACATCATCTTCATTATAAGATAAAAATAGTTCTTCTAGGTGATCAATAACTTCTTGCAAGCGATCGATATGTGTCTGTAATTCCTCAAATTCATCTTCTAAATCGGCGTTGATTTGTTTGGCTTTTTCATAAAACTGGTAAAGATAATGAATGACATCTCTTACATAGAAAGTCAGTCTTGCTGTCATTTCCTTTATGACAGACCATTTGCTGTCGGTGTTAGCGTGGTTGTCAAATCTATATTGAACGCGACCAACGTCTGTATAATCTGATTTTCTCTTCATTTGCCTTGTCACATAGCGAAAAATAGAACGGAATAAATCGTCTGTTTCTAACTTCGTGAATTCCAACAATTGATTCCAGTCGCTTTTA
Source organism: Terrihalobacillus insolitus (assembly GCF_028416575.1). Taxonomy (GTDB): domain Bacteria; phylum Bacillota; class Bacilli; order Bacillales; family Amphibacillaceae; genus Terrihalobacillus; species Terrihalobacillus insolitus. The sequence goes on from NZ_JAMQKB010000008.1 coordinate 54,497, forward strand.
TGATAAAACTCATCCAATATCTCATGTTCTCTTGTTAATCGGCTAATCAGAGACCCTTCTTGAATCTTGCCAACGTTATTAAGCAAATATTGTATCGTTACATAATCGATTTTTAGACCAAAATGTTTAGCAGCTGTAGCTTCTAATTGATGTGCTTCATCAATAATTGCCTTTTTATATGTAGGTAAAAGCTGAAAATCATTCGTCATATCGGTACAAAGTAATGCATGATTGACAATAATGACATTCGCTTTTTGTGCCTGTCTCTTTGCTCGTTGATAAAACGATCTCGAAAACCAAGGAGATGTAGGATCTGCAACTCCTTCCGCTTCAGAGGATATTCTGTTGAAAAGAATCGCTCCGCTAGAAGGTAATTGTATCTCATCGATATCCCCTGTTGTCGTTTCGGTTAACCAAACAAGTAAAATCATCTTCGATAGAACAATATCATAATTCCCCTGTTGTTCGGAAAAAAGTTCTTTTTCAAATTTTTTTAAGCTAATGTAATGTTGTCTTCCTTTGAGCAGTGCCACCTCAAAAGGAAAGGTTAACACCTGCTTTAAAAGCGGGATTTCTTTGTCTAACAGTTGGGATTGCAATTGCGTTAAATGCGTACTGATGACAATGCGTTTCCCTGTTTGTACAGATTCAAAGATCGCAGGAAGTAAATATGCTAATGACTTACCCGTTCCAGTACCAGCTTCGATTAAAGCGTGTTTTTTTGCCCGGAATGCATCAAAAATTGTTTCAGACATTACGCGCTGCCCTGTTCGTTCTTCATAGTGTGGTATTTGGTGATCAATTGAACCATTGAGCGGGTATATTTCATCCAGCATTTCTCCAAAAGTGGGCAGTATTCCTTGCTCAGACGTGGTTGCTACTGCCTCTTTTTTTATTGCAATGCCTCTAAAGATTTCCAGATCATGACGTTCTTCTTCAAAGGAAGCGTTATCCATTTTATTTTCAAGGAGTTCAGAAAGATCACTCTTGAAACTTTGTTCAAATCGTTGCAATTGATGAAGGGTCTCATATGGAAGCTGCTCCATTTTTTGAAATAAATGTAAGAGCAGCTTTGCCGTTACATACGCATCAGACAATGCTCGATGTGGATCATTATGTTGCAGTGACAAATAATCAGATAATTGCCCTAACTTGTACCCTGGTGCTTTCGGCAACAATATTCTAGCAAGCTCAACAGTATCAATAACAGGTTGTTTGATCGGTGGGTGTCCTAATGATTGTAGTTCGTAGTTTAAAAAGCCAAGGTCAAAAGGAACGTTATGTGCAACAAGATAGGCGTCAGCAAAATAGGTCAAAACATCATCAGCAACGTCTTTAAAGGAAGGAGCATCCACAACATCTTGATCACAAATCCCCGTTAAGTTTGAAATAAAGGATGGGATTTCCTTTAAAGGATGCAACAATGTGGTATATTCATCAACTAGCTGCCCATTTTCTACCATTACCATTCCAATTTCAATCATCTGGTCACCTTGAGACGGTGTTTGCCCTGTTGTTTCTATATCCACTACGACAAATTTGTCCAAATGATCATCTCCGCGGTGTTAAAAGTTTATTCCAATACGTGTTCAAGGATTCTAGCTTGCCGTTAGCCTATCGTTAAAGGGGGTTCTTCTTCAAGTAATTCTACGACTTCATTCTTTTCATTCATTAAAGCGATTTTTGGTTTAAAATGAATAAGTTCTTCCTCTTGCAGCATAGCATAGGAAACAATTATGACAACATCTCCCTTTTGAACCAATCGTGCAGCTGCACCATTTAAACAAACTACCCCAGAGCCTCTTTCTCCAGGAATGACATATGTTTCTAATCGTTCTCCATTATTATTGTTTACTACTTGAACTTTTTCGTGTGGCAATATTCCTACTTGTTCCATTATTTGTTGATCAATTGTAATACTACCTACGTAGTTTAAATTCGCTTCTGTTACATGTGCGCGATGAATCTTGGCCTTCATCATAGTACGAAACAAAATATCTCCCCCTATTAAATACGCGATGTCAGCATACCGTCTTTATTAAAAACGAGGTTATCAATCAAGCGTGCATTGTTAAAATAAACAGCAGCTGCTAATATAACCTGTTGATCGATGGTACTTAGTGGTTCCAAGCTAGGAAACTGTAAAAGTTCTACATAATCTAGCTTACCATTTATGTGGTGATCTATCATATTCTTTACCTCTTTAACAATATTAGCAGGATTTTTTTCTCCGTCAACTACTAACTTTTGCCCTTTTAAAAGTGCCTGATAAAGATACTTTGCTTCTGATCGCTCAGACTTTGATAAATGAACATTTCTACTACTCTTAGCTAGTCCATCCTGTTCTCTAACGGTTGGTACTGGGATAAGCTCTATTGGAAAATTCAAATCCGTAATAAGTGCAGCAGTAACGGCCACTTGTTGTGCATCCTTCATTCCAAAATATACCCGATTTGGATATGTAAGATGGAACAGCTTTGTTAACACTGTCGCAACACCGTCAAAATGCCCTTCCCTTGATTTCCCACACATGACATTCACGCGTCTAATAACCTTCATCTGAATTGTTTGTTCCTGTGGATACATGTCGTCTACTGATGGGATAAATAGTACATCTACTTGATTCTGTTCCGCAATCTTTTGATCTCTCGCTTCATCTCGTGGATAACGATCATAATCTTCATTTGGACCAAATTGTAGCGGGTTTACAAAAATGCTCATAATCACAATATCGTTGTTTTTACGGGCTTCCATCATCAAACTTTCATGACCTTCATGTAAATAACCCATTGTTGGCACAAAGCCAATTGATTTCCGTTCCTGCTTTATTGCTTGAGCGTATTGTTGCATTTCTTGAATGGTTCGTATAACTTTCATACTAATCCTCCAGTTTTTTATCTGGTAATGCTTGGGGGTCCATTGTGAAAGAGTGTTCAGCAGTTGGAAAGCTTCCTGTCTTTACCTCAGAAACATATGCTTGTATGGCGGTAGTTGTAGCACCATTTACATCTCCATATTTTTTCACAAACTTTGGTAAACGATTGACCCCATAATATAGCACATCGTGATAAACGAGAACTTGACCATCACACATGTTACCTGCTCCAATTCCGATCGTTGGAATCGAAAGTACATTCGTCACCATCTCTGCAAGTTCTTTTGGTACACATTCAAGGACAAGAGCCATTGCTCCACTTTTCTCTAATTGAAGTGCTTGATCGAAAAGTTTTTGCGCCTTTTCTTTGTCTTTACCTTGTACTTTGTATCCGCCCAACACATTGACAGATTGTGGGGTAAGCCCAAGGTGACCAACAACAGGAATGCCTGCATTGGTCAGTTTTTCAACAAGGGTGATCACTTCTTGGGATCCGCCTTCCAGTTTTAATGCTTGTCCCCCTGTTTCTTGATACAAACGCTTTGCATTCATGAGCGAGTTTTCAATTGACAGATGATAGGACATAAATGGCATGTCTACTACGATAAACGTATCATCTGCACCACGTTTTACTGCTTTTCCGTGATGAATCATATCCTCTACCGTGACCTGGATCGTTGAATCATATCCAAGAACTACCATTCCAAGTGAGTCTCCTACTAAGATCATGTCCACTTCAGACTGTTGACAAAGCTTTGCGGAAGGATAGTCATATGCTGTCATCATCGCAATTTTTTCTTTGTTTTCTTTCATCTTTTGGAGATGGTTTTTATTTTTCATCTAAAAATCCTCCTTCACCACTGGATTTCTGCAGAATAGAGCTTATCCACGTTACCATCCTCTTCTTTTATGAGGAGTGCTCCGTCTTCTGCTATTCCTACGATTACTGTTTGCCAAGTACGCTGCAACGTTTCGACTGTTACGGTTTCCCCTATTCTATACCCATATTTTTCCCATGTTTGTTTAATGTGTGCGAAACCATTTGCCATATAGTGTTCATACGAGACTTCGAATCCTGAAAGAATATGTTGAATGCTTTCTCTTAAATCCCACTCTTGGTTGGTTTCTTGTTTCACAGATGTGGCAATACTGCGAAGCTCTGGTGGTATGTCGTGTTCGTCTTGATTGACATTGATTCCAATACCTAGTACTACATATTGAATCCGATCTTGTTCCGCCTGCATCTCTGTTAATATCCCAGCTGTTTTTTTGCCATGAATAAAAATGTCGTTTGGCCATTTAATAGACGGCCTAACTCCCATGTAGTGATCAATGCATTCTGCAAGTACTGTCGCTGTCAATAGGGTCAGCTGTGGTGCGTGTTGGGGCATCATGTTTGGGCGCAAAACGATACTCATCCAAATTCCTTTCCCTTTTGCAGAATGCCACGGCCGGCTCATTCTTCCTTTGCCAGCTGTTTGCTCATCCGCTATCACAATGGTTCCATGCTCAGCCCCCTCTCTTGCAAGCTGGTTCGCAATGATCTGTGTCGAATCTACTTGTTCTCGGTGAATAATTTTCTTGCCGATCCAGTTTGTATGTAAGCCCCATTGAATGGTGTTTGGACTAAGCTTGCTTGGAAATTGAGTGATACGATATCCTTTCCTTGATACAGCTTCAATCATATACCCATCTTTCTCCAGTTCCTTCATGTGCTTCCAAACAGCGGTTCTAGAAATATTTAACTGCCTCGATAGCTCCTGTCCTGAAACATAATCATCCTTATTTTTTTCAAGTAATTCGATTAGGTCATTTCGGGTGGATTCCATTTCGTTACCCACTCCTTTATCTCGGTTTTTTCATTTTTTAAATCCCCCATTACGACCATCCTCTCCACCATTTGTAAATAGCGGCCAATCCAAGCACCCTTTGTCCTAACTGGAAAAAACGTCAGTAAATCGGTTCCACTGATAGCCAGCTCTCGGCGATTTCGCAATGGAAGGCTCCCCCAAATAGCCTTTATATCCTCCTCCGTAACAGAGCAGTGCGGCTTTAAAATGGTGACAATTCGCACCAAGCTTGTATATAAATTGCGATCTAAGTTATAAACAAGCCAGTTGGTTAATCCATCCTTTTCCAACATCTGAACTGCTTGTACGAGTCGTTTAACGTTTGATTTTTCTTTTTTTGAACATTTCCATTTATTTGTCCATGTTTCGATGGAAATATTTGAATCGAGTAAGACAAACAATGCTATCGATTCATAGATATATGCTAACGGCTGAATCGAGGCAGGAACGAGCTTTTGGAATCGTCCCTTTTTTTCCCGAAAAACAGGAATGTAACGATCTATTTCTGTTTGTTCGATGATTGGTAATGCTTGATCCAAAAAAGATCCTGCCCACATTTTTTCAAACTCCACTTTTATTCTTTCAACAGCCATTTTGTCTAACCAATGGGCGCATTCAGATAGTCCAATGAGCGTTTTTCCCTCTAACTGGAAACCTAGTTGGCTAACGAAACGAATAGCGCGCATCATCCGTAACGGATCCTCTTTAAATCGATCCTTTGGAGGACCAACTGTTTGGATTAGCCGATTTTTTATATCGGTACGTCCATGAAACGGATCTACGATATCACCTTGCATATCCATTGCAATCGCATTGATCGTAAAGTCTCTCCTAGCCAAATCAGTTTGAATCGAATCAACGAAATCCACGTTATCTGGATGTCGGTGGTCAGAGTAGTTTCCTTCCGTTCTGTACGTAGTTATTTCGTAGGGTTCTCCTTTTTGTAACACAGCAACAGTTCCATGCTTTATTCCGATCGGTACCACTTTTGAAAACAAGTTCATTACCTGCTCAGGTGTAGCAGATGTTGTAATATCAATATCTCCAATTGGTCGGCCAACCAAAAAATCTCGTACTGCACCACCGACGATATACGCTTCATATCCCGCTTGCTGTAAAGTACGCAGAATTGGTTCCGCTTTATGAAATACTTTGTTTTTCATTTTCATCACCAGTAGTTTTTAATGCCAGCTCATATAGTGTTAAAAATTCATTTAAAATTCGCTTTGAGTTAAAATGATCATGTACATAACCTATCGCAGCTTCCGAAAATTGTCTCCATTGATCTGGGTTAGATAATAGCTTGATCGCTTTGGAACAAACATCATCAATGTCTCCGAGTTCAACCAAATGGCCATTCACACCGTCGACAATCACCTCTGGTATTCCACCAATCTTTGTTCCAATCCCGGGTACTCCGCAAGCCATTGCTTCAAGTAAAACGAGACCAAAGCTTTCTTTTTCGGATAAAAGTAACTTTAAATCTGCAATAGAGAACAATTGCGGAATGTTTCGTTGTTTACCTAAAAATAAAACGTTTTGTTGCAGTCCTTTTTCTTGCACAAGTTGATAGATCTCTGAATGTTCTGGCCCATCACCAACGAGTAACAGCTTTGCTGGAATCTGTTTCTTTATTTTTTCAAACGCTAATATAACATCTTCTACACGTTTTACTTTTCTAAAATTAGAAATATGAATGATGACCTTTTCCTCATCTTTTATCCCATACTCCAATTTCAACTTCTTATTTTCACTCCGGTAATATTCTGCTTCATTAACGAAATTGTACACAACATGAATATCTTTTGAAACATCAAGCATTTGCTGTGTTTGTTCTACCAGGCTTTTACTCACCGCTGTCACAACGTCAGATTGTTCTATCCCATGTTTAATCATTTTCTTCAAACTTTTGTCAATGCCAAGTACGGTAATATCGGTACCGTGTAATGTTGTCACAATTTTCACCTTGTGCTGTGCTATATCTCTAGCTAAAATGGCACAAACTGCGTGTGGCATTGCATAATGAACATGTAGAATATCTAGTTTTTCCTGATCCATTACTTCTGCCATTTTATTTGCCAAGGAAAGATCATATGGTGGGTACTGAAAAACGGGATAGTGATTCACCTCTACTTCATGAAAATATATGTTCGGATAAATTTCATTTAACCGAAATGGAACACTTGAAGTAATAAAATGAATGTCGTGTCCTCGTTCTGCCAGTAACTTTCCTAACTCGGTAGCAATAATGCCCGAACCACCAACTGATGGGTAGCAAGTGATCCCTATCTTCATTCCAAACCACTTTCTTTTTTTCTTTTTTGATGCACGATTTCCCTCCATTGAAGCTCGCCTTTTTCTAATGCGCGGATAATGATTTCTCCTGCTGCCATATTAGTTGCTAGTGGAATTTGATATACGTCACAAAGTCGTATTAATGCGATGATATCGGGTTCATGTGGCTGGGAAGTAAGCGGATCCCGAAAAAAAAGTACGACGTCCATATCGTTTTTTGCCACCATAGCCCCAATTTGTTGGTCACCGCCAAGTGGGCCAGATTGAAATCTGTGAATGTCCAAGCCTGTTGCCTCATGAATTTTCAACCCTGTTGTTCCTGTCGCAAAAAGAGAATGGTTTTTCAAAATGTGTTGATATGCAGTTGTGAACTGAACCATATCTTTTTTCTTTCTATCGTGAGCGATCAGTGCGATATTCATGTACGACCTCCTCATTCCAATAAATTTTCTAATCCATAAACTAATAAATCTAATTTTACAACCTGATCAACTGCTAGCTTCACACCAGTCATAAAAGATTCTCGATGGAACGAGTCGTGTTTAATCGTTAAGTTTTCACCAGGGCCACCGAAGACAACTTCCTGATGGGCAACAAGTCCAGGTAAGCGCACACTATGGATATGCATTCCATCTATTTCTGCTCCACGAGCACCAGACAGTGTTTCTTGTTCATTTGGATGTCCCTGTTTTTTCGGTTCACGTACCTCCTGAATCAGTTGTGCTGTTTTTACTGCTGTTCCAGAAGGCGCGTCTAACTTGTGATCATGGTGACGTTCGATAATCTCTACATCAGGGAAATATTTTGCCGCCCATTTTGAAAACTGCATCATTAACACAGCACCAATGGCGAAGTTTGGTGCAATTACCGCCCCAATTCCTTTATCTTCAGCTAGTCCAGTTAATTCATCAATCTGTTGTTTCGTAAAACCAGTCGTTCCAACAACTGGACGTACACCATTTTCAATTGCTAATTTTGTATGTAGAAAACCAACCTTTGGGGTCGTTAAATCAATAAGTACATCCGGATTCACCGATTGGATACATGTCTCAATGTCATCAAAAATAATGGCATCAAAGGAAGGAAGTTCATCGACATCCTGTACTCTTTTTCCTGCGTTTTTTCGGTCAATACAACCAACTAATTCTAAGTCATTTGCTTTTTCTATCATCCTTAGAGCTTCACTTCCCATTTTGCCACGGGGTCCTGCAACAATTACTTTAATTCTACTCATCATTTGCCTCCTCGTCTACTCTTGTCCAACGATCTTTATCTCTTGTTTCAAATTTTAACATAGAGCGTTCAAACGCTTCAGATATACTTATGTTAAGGGAATTAGCAAAGCAAACCATGACAAACAATAAATCGCCAAGTTCTTCCTCTAACGTGTTTGGATCTTCAGACTCTTTTTTTTGCTTTTCTCCGTAATAATGATTGACCTCCCTTGCCATTTCCCCCACTTCCTCTGTTAATCTAGCCATCATACTCAAAGGGGAAAAGTAACCTTCTTCAAATTGGGAAATATAATCGTCCACCCTTGCTTGCATCTTCTGTGTTGAATAGGTATTTTCTTTCATAAAAATGATACTCCTTTTAGAGGTTGTTCAAAAAGTCATCAAATGATAAGCGGCGCATCTCTTCGTTGGCTTGTTTTTCCGTTACTCACGTATTAAAAGCATACGTTCCGTTACTCAAAACTACGCCGCCTCGATCTGCTTGCTTCTAATTTGCCGACTTTTGGACACATACTTTTAGAGGTTGTTCAAAAAGTTTAAAATCCTTATCTTTCCTTAATGGTAGCGAAAAGGCGGAATTTTGACAAATTATTTATCCTATTTCATACGATAAGTATTGTTTTAAATCATAATACGCTCCTTTTTGTATGCAAATGTGCTAACTTATCATTTTGTAACTTGTTGAGCATCCACTATAATAGATAGGATGATTCAATTGGAGGTGCCATTCATGTCCATTTTCGGTTTGAAATTTAAAAATATTTTTTTCATTTTGTTCGGATCCGCCATATTTGCTTTCGGAATTGTCCATTTTAACATGCAGAACAATCTAGGTGAAGGAGGATTTACTGGAATTACCTTACTCTTTTATTTTCTTTGGGGATGGGATCCAGCTATAACGAACATTTTATTAAATCTTCCGGTGTTTTTAATTGGGTGGAAATATCTGGGGCGTCAAACGTTTATATATACGATCATTGGCACGTTTGCTGTATCCATTTTTCTAAGCATATTTCAAATGGATCCTTTTCCAACTAATTTACAATCGGATATGACACTAGTAGCATTGTTTGCAGGTGTATCAATAGGAGCAGGCTTAGGAATCATTTTTCGATATGGTGGAACAACTGGTGGTGTCGATATCATTGCGAGGATCGTTCATAAGTATGTCGGCTGGAGTATGGGTAAAACGATGTTTCTGTTTGATGCGGTTGTCATTGTTACGTCCGTCTTTACAATACTTGAATTGGTACAAGGCATGTACACATTAGTAGCTGTTTACATCGGAGCTAGAGTGATTGATTTTATTCAAGAAGGCGCATATGCCGCAAGAGGAGCTACGATTATTTCTGCAAGGAGTCAGAATATAGCACAACGAATAAACAAAGAGATGGATCGTGGTGTAACGGTTTTACAAGGAAAAGGAAGCTACACAGGCCAAAGTCGTGATGTATTATACTGTATTGTAGGACGTAATGAAATCGTTAAATTAAAAACGATCATCCACACCATAGATCCACATGCATTTGTCGCCCTTCATACTGTTCATGATGTACTTGGGGAAGGCTTTACACTGGATGAAAATAAAAAACCATTATCTGATTAACAAGCATCTATTCAGAAAAACACATGAATCATGCATCATATTCAATGTTAAAATTACAATAAAAAGACCCTTTTCCAGTAGCTTGAAAAGGGTCTTTTTATTTTTTATTCGTCTGCCATCGTAAACATTAAGATAAATCGAATCAGTTCTGCAACGGCAACAAGAGCTGCTGCAACATAGGTTAAAGCTGCCGCATTTAGAACTTTCTTCGTTTCTCTTTCTTCATTGTTTCGAATAACACCGCTTGACACCAGCTGTGCCATAGCCCGATTAGAGGCGTTAAACTCGACCGGTAATGTCACCAATTGGAATAATACAGCGACGGACATGAATACGATGCCGATCAGAACCAAGTTCATCATGGAAAACAAGAATCCACCAATAATTAAAAAAATGGACATATTGGATCCAATATTAGCAGCAGGCACTAATGCATGTCTAAACCGAAGAAAAGCATATGCTTCCGCATCCTGCATTGCATGTCCTACTTCGTGTGCAGCAACTGCTGAAGCTGCCATTGAATGGCCATGATAATTATCACTCGATAGCCGAACAACTTTTTTTCTTGGGTCGTAATGGTCGGACAGCATTCCTTTTGTTTCCTCTATACGAACAGTATATAAACCGTTATCATCTAAAATTTTTCGAGCAACTTGAGCACCAGTCATATAAGAAGAGTTAGCAACCTTAGAATACTTCTTATACGTTTTCTTTACCTTTGATTGCGCCCAAATCGGGATAATGATCAGAAGTGCAAGATAAATAACATAAGCACCCAACGACATATACATTCCTCCATTTTTCATGTATATATTACCTATGGTCAATTATAGTCAGATTTGATGCAATAGTCAACTGTTCTTCTCGGTTTTCCTTTTTTTATTTTTGTTTCCTTTATATTTTTTCCAGCCTACATAACTTAATGTGAGGGTAATAAAGCCACCCACTATGAATAGCACCATTACAAAAGTAGAGCTTTCCTTTTCTGTTGTTACAGAACTTGTTACATCCAACAATTTTGTTTGTCGGAATGCTTCTTTTACTGCTGTTTGACTAACTTTATTACTATTTGTTTGCAATTGTTGATAAACAGATGCTATTTGTTCATACTCCACATCATTTAAGGTCACAACTAGAACTGGAGATATAATTTCCCAATAGGTGATCACTTCATCCACCTTCGTTTGGGAAATCTGATCTGTGTCATTCACAATGGCTGATAGTTTATTCGTTAATTCAGATTGCCAATTCTTCCACACTGGACTTACCCCATCTGATGTCACTGCATCTAATACCAATGTTAGTGATACAGCACTTTGATACAATTGTTGCTCGTTTACTGGTGATGCATTTAATTGTTGTCTATTTTGTTCATATAAAAGAGAAAGCGTTTGATTCTCTTCGTTGTTCTCTTTATTGTTTTCTACATTCACAATTTTATCTTTATGTTTCGTAAGTATTTTAACTGCTGCATCGTATCTTTTATCTTCAATTAAGCGTAAATACTGAAAAATAGTAGAACGAATATCTTTATGTTCTGCACGAACGGTACTAGTGAAAATTTGAGTCCCTATGCCCAACATAAACAACAGTATCAACATGACTCTCCACTTTCGTCTCATAGAGATCCCCTCTTTCATACATTCTCTAAACAATGTATGAAAGATTAGACAAGTTTAGACCTAAGATCTATAGGAATACTCCAACCGTTTTCGGACGGTTAGATAATAAGCAAGCGCGATGGACACGATACTTAGCCAAAAAGTAAAATAACCAATTTCATTCATATAATCATTGAGAGAGGAATAAACGGGCATCATGTCAAAAACGTAATCAATAATGTCGTTATGTAATGTCCAAATACTAGCAACAACTAAATGACGGATCTTAATTGCATAATATGGTGCATATAATAGTCCCTGAATCGCCATTGCTCCATGTGATACGATCAACATATACGCTTCCCATGGCAGGGAACCATTGACAATAAAGGTCAATCCATTCATAACAACTGCCCAAATCCCGTATTTAAATAGTGTAATGATTGCTAGTGCTTCCACGTACGGAGCGTTTTTACCGACTATAAAGAAAAACAAGAAAATTGTAAAAAACAAACTAGCAGTTGGACTATCTGGAACAAATAACAAAAATTGCACGGGTGTATTGCTTAATTGGTATCCATACCATAGATAACCGTAAATCGTCCCAAATAAATTGACTAGCAATAACACAAATAAAAATCTACGGTCCAGTAGTATTTTGTGTATCATTTAACGATCCTTTCCGGCTTATATTCGTGTGATGCCATTAAATTTGAAAACCCCCAACAGCAAAACTGCGGGGGTATGGAAATACAATCATTAATTCAAACGTTTCGTTACTCATCAGCTTGTTCGTTTACAGACACAATAAATTCTGCTAACTGCTGTAGCTCTTCATCTGAACCCTTAAATTGACCTGACGGCATGTCACCAGTTCCTTCGACTGCAATTTTCTTGATCTCTTCTACGGAGTAGTCAACACCAATTAATGTCGGTCCAACTCCGCCTTGTAAGTTATCTCCATGACAAGAAACACAACTCTTGTTAAAAACCGCATAGCCGTCTGATTCTTTATCAATCTCTACTTCAGGTTGTAGGACTGGCTTATTTTGTTCCGTACGTGTTTCCCAATCAACTTCTGCCACTGACTCATAAGTCAACCAAATAACAGAGGTAATAGCCAATAACATAATACCTGTTGTAATTGGTCTTTTAACCGGGCGTCGCTGAGATCCCTTGTCTAAGAATGGCGCAAGTAGAAGTGCACCAAACGCAAGTCCTGGAGCAACAATTGCTCCTATTAAAACGTAGTTCCCACCAGCAAATTCATATTTTAAAAACTGATATAAAAACAAGAAATACCAGTCCGGTAAAGGAATATAGGTGGTGTCAGTCGGATCAGCCATTTTTTCAAGTGGTGCTGGTTCCGCTAAGGTCATTACTAGAAACCCTACTAAAAACACAGCACCAACGAGCCATTCTTTTAAAAGAAAGTTAGGCCAAAACGCTTCCGTTCTACCAGGATATTCAGAGTAGTCTTTTGGTATGTTAGGCTGTCGATCAGCTTTTATCCGTGAGTCACCAACGAACTTCATGCCTTTTCCCTTGTGCACAGCTTTCCCTCCTTTTCAACTATATGTTGGAATTAAAGTGGTCCTGAAATTCCTTGTTTTCGTATCATGATAAAGTGAACTGCCATTAATCCAAACAGTGCTGCTGGTAAAAAGAATACATGAATGGCAAAGAACCTCGTTAATGTTTGTGCACCGACGATGTCTGCATCACCAGATAGTAGTATTTTTACAGAATCACCAATAAACGGGGTTGTCTCTGCAATTTGCAGACCAACTTGAGTTGCAAAATACGCTTTATTATCCCAAGGGAGTAAATAACCTGTAAAACCTAACCCAAGCATTACAAAAAACAATAGTACACCAACAATCCAATTCAACTCACGTGGTTTTTTGTATGCACCTTGGAAAAATACTCGCAATGTATGTAGAAACAACATTACAATAACAACACTCGCACCCCAATGGTGCATCCCGCGTACAATTTGACCAGATGCTACTTCTGACTGCAGGTAATAGACTGATTTCCATGCATTTTCAATATCTGGGACGTAATACATTGTTAAAAACATCCCTGAAAGAATCTGAATGACTGTTACAAAAAACGTAAGGCCACCAAAACAGTAGACAAATGCAGAAAAGTGATGTGCTGGGTTCACATGTTCTGGTACTTCATGATCCGCTATATCTCGCCATAAAGGCGTAATATCCATACGTTCGTCAACCCAGTCGTAAATTTTTTGCATCATATTATTACGCCCCCTTTCTAGAAATAGCTTTTCCGAGATATAACGTGCCGTCTTTTACATCTTGATCATATACGGCTAGTGGTGCTGGCGGTGGAAGACCTGGTACGTTTACCCCATTTTTGTAGTAGCGCCCACCATGACATGGACAGTAATATTGATTTGGATATTCTTCGTTTCCTTCCCATGAAACAGTACAACCAAGGTGCGTACATATAGGTGACAGTGCTAATATACTATCATCTTCTTGTATAAATACCCACGCTGTTTTTGTAACCTTTGATTCATACCATGCGTCAACTTGATCAATTTCCCAATCAAATCGTTGAGGTTCAGTTGTTAACTTGTCAACCTCGACAACGGCAACCAAATCACCGCTCTTTTTTGGTTGGAGTACTGGATCAACCGCCATTCGTATCATAGGTGTAAGCATTCCTGCTGCCATGAATCCCCCTACACCTGTTAGTGTATAGTTCAAAAATTGACGACGGGATACTTGCTGTTTTTTTTCGCTCATAAGTTTACCCCCCTCTATGCGTTATTCCACGTTTAATATAATTTATACAGTTTACTAGGACATAACTATGATAGCGTAATCTTATTGTGTGGTCAATCCTATAAGCTTGAAACGAGCAAAATTTACGATCACCAATAAGACAAAATAAGCTCCGTTAATTGGGATGTTTGTTGTTTTAATAAATCCTTTGTTTCTTGTGAATGTATATCACCAGTTTGTATGGCAGGTATCCAGATAATGGTTCCATCTAAGTTTTTTTCGTGTTTTTTCCATTGGGGATCAAAAGTAAAAAAGAAAATATGCTTTGGTTCATTTTCTTTTATTCCATCCACCCATGTTTTTAGCCGTTCAGCTTCCGATATTTTATTTGCTGAAGCTAAATACGTATAGATCGGCGACAAATAAATTCGACCTTTAAACTGCACTTCCACTTCTTGGCTGAATCGGTTTAATAGCTCACCTTGAAAAGCCTGTTTCACCAATTCTTCGTTACCCGCCAGAACAACCGGCATTAATGGGATAAGTACAGTATCCACATATTCTTTGGCGCCTATGTATTGTTCCATATCTTTTTTACTCCATTGCATGTTTTCCCTCCTTTTCTTATTCTTTAACTATTTTATCGAAAATATAACAAAAAGAAAACTTACCAACAAAAATCGGCAAGTTTTCTTCATTTCTTTGAACAACCTCTTTTATTTAGGATCATCCATCTTAAAGCGCTTTTCCAATTCCTTAAGTTGAATAGACAGTTGTTTAAAATGAACTTTTTCACGGTTGTCAAGGGCGTGGTTAATTTTCTCTTGGATTTTTTCCTTTTGATAATGAAACAAAGAATAATCTAACAGTCTTTTAGCAAGTCTTTGATCAGCATCCGTTATAAAAAAATCGTCTGGTAAAAAGGGATTGTCTTCCAGAACAGCGACATATGACGCACACTGTTGAGCATCTTTAAAATTTAATTGGATGTAAATTGGATCTTCTTTGTTTAACCGAATATCATGAAAAGACTTTTCTGCATCCGTCGTCACGATATTGTTTTTATAAAAACGAAATGGTGGATCATCCGAACAATGTGTTGAGATTATAATACCGCGCGGACAGAAACGAGCTTCCCGTATAAAATGTACCTTTTCTAATAACGAATCATGATTAATTAAATAATTTAATATCCAAACACTTTCTCGTCTTTTCAGTTGGTAATGGCTAAGAAACCAACGAATAAACTCCTTTTTATCTCTAATTGAAACAGGCGTATTCACATGATAGCCCTCCTTTGTAAAAAGAGAGTTACGTTCAAAAAGTATCTTCGTGTTCACCAAGTCGACTTACGTATTCTTCTGTTTCATGGTCTGTCGGTTCTACTTGTAAATAATGCAAGAAAACCTTTTTCGCTTCCTTTACATTCCCCTCCTCTACTAAAAAGTATCCAAACTCCTTCAAGAAATCACTATCATCTTTGAAATTATTGTATGCATCCATATACATGTTTAATGCATGTGAAAAAGACTCTATTTCACGATAGGCTTTAGCAAGCTCCCATTTGTATAATGGATCATCCTCTCCTAGTTCCACAACATGTGACAACAAATCAGCAATAGCTTCATAATCCCCTGCCTTTTTATATTTCTCTACAAGAAATAAAACGGCTTCCTTATATCCTGGATCCAAAGCAATTGCTTCTTTTATCAACCTTTCACTTTCTAGGTCTTTGCCTAACCGATGTGCCAATGTTCCTGAGTAATGGTATAATTCCTTGTTAAATTGATCCATTTTTAATCCTTTACTAGCTGTTTCCATCGCCTCCTGCACGAATCCCTCCGTTTCATACGCCTTTGCAAGGTATAAATAAACGGATTGGTAGTTCGGATCAATATCCATTAGCTGCTCCCATATTTTTATTGCTATATCGCGTCGGTTGGCTTGTTCTGCAGTAAATCCATATTTAAATAATACATCTGGATTCTGACTATCGGACTCTTGATAGTAAGTAAGTGCTCTCTCAAAATCCCCACTAGCTGCATATGCTTCCGCTAGTCTATAAGAAACATCAATATCTCCAATCACTCGTGACAGCTCAAATACTTTTTCATAATAAGGAATCGCCTTAACATACTCTCCAATCGAAAATGCTAACTCACCTAAAGCAAAATCGACTATAGGCTCTGTGGTGTCAACTTGCTTTGCTGCTAAAAGCTTCTGTTCGGCTACTTCAAACAATCCTTGAGCCTGATACAAATCTGCTAATTGAATGAGTGCTTCTACATATTCCTCGTCCCCTTGTTGGAACTGATTTAATAGATCTATAGCCTGATCGTCTTCCTCTAAATCAATGTGTATGTCTGCTAACATCATCTTTAGTTCTGTTTCGTTCGGATAATGTTGCGCCAAGTCTTCAATAATGGTTTTTGCCTCCTCCAGCATCCCCCATTTCATATATAACTCAGCAATCGTAAATTTCTCCTCTTCATTCGCTTGTGGGAGAAAAGATTCTAAGTGGCGTAGTGCTTCCTTTGTTTTGTCTTGTTCCATGAATTGGATTGCTTCATATATTTCTTCCACGTAACATCATCCCTTCTAAAGGTGTTCAAAGGTCTTCATACACGAAATGCTGTGGAATTGAGACCTTTTGATACTTTCCATTCTGTTGCTGGTCGAGTACCAAATGGTTAGCCTTTATTACATTACCATTTGCAACGGTCACTACTGGAATAGCCTTATCATATCTAAAAAGAAGCGATTCATCAACGGATTGGATTGAACTCAAATCAAACAAGTTGTAGTCTGCACTACCATTTTCAACAAATTCTCCGTGAAATGGAGAAATACCACTTAATCGTAACGTTTGCGTTGATAATGGAGACTGTCCAATTTCTTGGTGAAGGGAAGGGATATTGTAGTTTTTACACAATTCGTGCCAAAGCTCTGAAACATTAATTTCTTCTTGAAGAAAAGAACTCTTTTTATACATGAGTGGCATTCTTGAAAAGGATTGTGCCTGTTGGATCCATTCCCATTTTATATTGAGCAAGTCTTCTTGACTACTTGTCTCAATTAATAGAAAAGGAACCTTTTGCCTCCCAAAAAAACGAATATGTTCGTCTTTTAAAATTGGTGCTGGAATAATAGGAACGATCATATGGTCAATCGGCATATTTTTTAGATGATCGATATAATGAAAAAAATCCTTCCGATAATTACTTGTGTTGATCACCGGTAATTGACAAAGTAATAATGTGCATCCGCGATACATAAATTTTTTAACTGTATTTTGGTAGTCTAATTGATAATAAACGGGTTCCTCTGAATCGACATACACCTTTCCAGGACCCAACCAAAATGAATCAACATTAAGCCGCATTTCCATACTTTTTGTTCTTATGGAACGTGTGAACTTGCCATCTTCAACATGAAATAGTCTTGACTTCCATTCGCCATTTTCCCACACATATTTACTATAAAATGAATAGGCCTCCATACCATGTTCCTTTCCATTCGGATTTTTAAACATCTTGTACAAGGTATGAAGGTTATGCATTCTCTATGATGAGATAGACAAAATTTGTTCTAGATCATCAAAAAAAGCCGGATAAGAAACAGCGATACAGGATGGATTATGAAGGATAATCGGATTCGTGGAAACAAGTGATGCTATGGCAATCATCATGCCAATTCGGTGATCTCCATATGAGTCCACCTCTCCACCTATGACTTTTTGATTTCCCTCGACAATCATGCCGTCTTCTGTAGCTTTTATATTTATTCCTAATTGTGATAATGTGTGGACAACAACTTGGATTCTATCTGTCTCTTTATATCGCAATTCTTCTGCATCTTTAATAACGGTTGTACCACTTGCTTGGGAGGCGAGTAAAGCAAGAATCGGAATTTCATCAATTAATCGAGGAATAATGTCTCCTCCAATTTCCACACCATGTAACCGACTTCCTTTAACCGTGATATCCCCAATGGGTTCTCCGCCAATTGCTCGTTTTTCTTCCATTTTGATGTCTGCACCCATTTGTTCCAACACGTCCAGAATACCTGTACGTGTTGGATTGATCCCAACATCTTTTATCGTTACGACACTTTCTTGTCTCATTGCCGCAGCCACAAGAAAAAACGCAGCTGACGATATGTCACCAGGTACATGGATATCTGTACCTGTTAAGCTCTGTTTTCCCTTAATTGAGATTGCGTCATCATTCTTTTCTATTACACCGCCAAATGCTTGAATCATGTTTTCGGTATGATCTCTTGTAACAGTCTTTTCTTTAACAGTTGTTTGTCCATCTGCCAATAGTCCAGCTAGAAGTATTGCGGACTTGACTTGTGCACTTTTAATTGGAGTTTGATAGACAATGCTCGTTAGATCTCCGCCTCGAACTGCAAGAGGTAAATACTTCCCATGTTCTCTTCCGTCTATTTTCGCGCCCATGGATCGTAAAGGAACTGCTACACGATCCATCGGTCTTTTGCTTAATGATTCATCTCCAAATAAAGTGGTGTGAAAAGGTAAACCAGACAAAATACCTAGCAGAAGCCTTGTTGTTGTACCTGAGTTGCCTAAATCAATTGGATCATGAGGTTCTTTTAAATGTTTTATCCCTTTTCCATGAATCGTGATGTCTGTTTCCTGCTTTTGTATGGATACTCCCATTGCACGAAAAGCTTCTAAAGTTCTTAGGCAATCTTCCCCATCCAAGAAATTGGTGATTTTCGTAATTCCAGCCGCCATTGCACCAAACATCACGGCACGGTGTGAAATAGACTTGTCACCAGGAACGCTTATTTCACCAGCTAATGGGGCGTAATTAGGCTCTAGTTTTCTAATCATATTGTCTCATCCCTCTATTCCTCAATCGATATTTCATAACCGTCTGCCTCTAATATTCTTTTTGCTTCTTTTTGTTCCAATGCCTCTTGAAAGCTTAACCGAAGCGCACCAGTTATTCCTTCTCTTATTTCTAGTATTTGGATGTTACGAATGCTAATCGATTTCAGTAATTTAATAACCTGTAACAGTGCACCAGGTTGATCTCGAATATCAACATATATATCGTAAAAAGAAGGAATAGCTCCTTTTTTCTTTGGCGCTAACCCATCACGGTAATCCTTTGCTTCTTGTAAGTAACGAAAAATGGAAGTTTGATCCTTCGTTTCCAATAAACCCTTTAATGTTTCCATTTCAGTGATCCAATCGGTCAATAGTCTTGTCAACCTTGGTCGGTTGTGGAAGAAAATATCTTCCCACAAGTACGGGTTACTAGAAGCAATCCTGGTAATATCTCGGAATCCACCAGCTGCTAGCTTTGGAATATAGGCATGTGTTTGTTCCCATTTTTTAGCTTGTTGAACTAAAGAAGATGCAATTAAATGTGGAAAGTGTGAAATAACCCCAGTCATCTCATCATGCTCTTTTGGATTTAAGACGATGAAGTGGCTTTTCGTTCCACTTAAAAGTGTTTTAAGTTGATCTACTTTGCTTGTTGGACAACCTGGAAAAGGGGACAATACGTAGAATGCATTTTCAAACAAATGCCCTCTAGCTGCTTCAATTCCTTTTTTGTGAGAACCAGCCATCGGGTGTCCGCCAATAAATGTGATCGAACGATCTTGTAGCTGTGAGGCCACTTCCATGACAGGAGATTTAACGGAGGCGACATCCGTAACGATGACTTCTTTTTGTACATCTTTTATTTTCATTAGCTCCTTCACTAACTGAACAGTTACGGATACAGGAGTAGCCAAAATAACAACGTCTGACTTTGCAACTGCTGCATGAAAATCGTAAGACGCTTCGTCCATAAAACCGTGCAGTTGTGCATAGGAAATCGACTGTTGATTTGTATCATATCCTAGTATATGTGTGTTTGGATTATTATTTTTTATGTTAATAGCTAGGGATCCACCAATGAGACCTAACCCAGCAATTAAGACTGTTTTACTTGTCATTTCATCGCTCCTACATTATTGTTTTCCCTCAAGTAGCGTGTGTTCAAAAATCACTATTTAATGTTAGATAATCCTTCAATTTCTTCTGTAGGTTTTCCATATCTTCTCTTTCACCAATTGTAATTCGAACACTATTAGGTACGCCAAGTGCTTCTCCTGAGCGCACAATAAATCCTTCTGATAACAAATGCTGAAAGACTTGATCACCACTTACAGGTAATTGAACGAGAAGAAAGTTTGTTTGTGAGTCATAGTAGGACAACCCCAATTGGTCACAAAATTGTATGAATACCTGTTTATTTTCTTTATTTCTTTCAACTGAGTGCTGGAGGAATTCCTCGTCCTCTAATGCGAGTAAAGCAGCCTGTTGTGCAACGGAGCTCGTATTGAAGGGGCCTCGAACAACATCAAGCTTCGCGATAATTGCTTCATTTGCAATACCGTAACCAATTCGAAGACCAGCTAAACCGTATGCTTTTGAAAATGTTCTTAACACGATAAGGTTAGGGTAATCCTGTAGTGCAGCGATCGTATCAGGAAAATCGTTTGCCTCGACATATTCATAATAGGCCTCATCGACTACGACTAAAACATCGTGTGGAATTTTATCCATGAACCTGTAAAAATCCTCTTGATTTATATGACAACCCGTTGGATTATTGGGTGAACATAACCAGACAACCCGTGTTTGATGATCTACTGTTTGAAGCATCTTGTCTAGATTATGGTACCCATTTTCTAAAGGCACTTCACGTATCTCCGTACCTTCAAGCACCGCATTTTGCTTGTACTGTGAGAAAGTAGGTGTTGCCATAATCGTATTTGTTCCAGTCTGTAAGTAGCTTCGACAAATAATCTGAATCACTTCATCAGAGCCACCGCCAAAAACGAGCTGATTATTTCTTACTCCAAGCTTTGAAGCTAATGCCTCTCGCAATTTACCAGTGTAACCATCAGGATAGATTTGAAAGTTTTCGATAAGCTTTGGTAACTCGGCTTTTACCTTAGGTGAAAACCCAAATGGATTTTCATTCGATGCTAATTTCACAATTCGTTCTAATCCAAATTCACGTTTTACGTCTTCCATTTGTTTACCTGGTTTATATGGCTTTAGTTCATTTAATATTTCCTTTGCTTTCATCCGTTCCGTTCCTCCTCACGAATCAAGTCTGGACGTAATTTCTTTGCTTGATAATGGTAGATGTGTACAACATCCTCTTGATTTCGCTCTGTATTTGCTGTAATCATCACTCGAATGCATTTGGCTAAACTTCCAGGAACATTGATTTCCTGCATACACATGACAGGCACAAATTTCCACCCATCTAAAAGTCGTAATGCCTTTGCTGGAAAGTCTGCATTAATGTCATTTGTTACAGAAATAAATACAGAAGCAATATTTGGTGGGGAAAGTTCGTTTTCTTGTACCATCGCGTCGATCAATTCTTTTGTATGTGAGATGATTTCACTTGATTCATTTCTATCTACTGTTGTCGCACCTCTAATTCCTCTCATCATTCCACAGTCATCTCCTCTAAAAATTTTGTTAATTTCTTTAATAACCAACTATGATCAACTTGAACTGCTTTAGGACATCCTATTTTTTCTAGTAGGACCATTTGAATCTTTTGATTGTGTGCTTTTTTATCTAACTTCATCTTTTCCAGCAGATCTGTAGGATTTATGTAGGATAGACGAAGCGGGTATTCATTTTCTTTCAACCAATCATATAGCTCGTTGTAAGGAAGTGAAATGGATAAAAGATCCTCGCTCACCTTAATGGCAAACAACATTCCGATCGCGACTGCTTCCCCATGCGATATTTTTCCATAACCTAGCTCAGATTCTAGTGCATGTCCAAGGGTATGACCAAAATTTAAAAACATACGAATGTTACTCTCTTTTTCATCTTCTTGTACAA
Source organism: Terrihalobacillus insolitus (assembly GCF_028416575.1). Classification (GTDB taxonomy): domain Bacteria; phylum Bacillota; class Bacilli; order Bacillales; family Amphibacillaceae; genus Terrihalobacillus; species Terrihalobacillus insolitus. The sequence continues at coordinate 76,609 of NZ_JAMQKB010000008.1, forward strand.
TAGAAGCCTTTACTTTTATGCCTCTTAACAAATGGTCGATTAAAACTTCATTTGAAATAGAATAGATAGAACGATGTTGAACGACATCCTGAAAAAAAGAAGCGTTATCAATAAGTGCATGTTTCACAATTTCCGCGTAGCCTGAGCGAATTTCCTGCTTAGATAGTGAATGAAGTGTTTCGACATCATATACTACCGCAGCAGGCGGATAAAAGCTGCCAATTAAGTTTTTCCCCTTCGGATGATTTATTGCAACCTTTCCTCCAACACTACTATCGTGGGCGAGAATGGTTGTAGGAACTTGAATATAGTCTATTCCACGCATATAGGTAGCTGCGACAAATCCAGCTAAATCGCCAACAACTCCACCACCAAGTGCAACGATTAGCGATTTACGGTCTAATCCACAGTCAATTGCTTTCGTAAGTAAACGAAAATAAACGTCATGACTTTTAGAGGACTCTCCTGCAGGAATAACAGCAGTATGCACATTCTGGTCAGCTGAAAACGAGTGTTTAACATCTTCCAAATAGAGGTTTTCAATGGTCGTATCTGTTATAATGAGAATAGTTTGGTAATTATTGTTACAAAGAGAGGCTAAACGGTGACGCACGTTTGCTCCGACATATACAGTATATGAATTCGAGTAAGACTGAACCTGTAACGATTCCATTAAAAACACCTAAGTTCTTCACGGTATTCATCAAGTGCTTTCTTTAGCTTCGGAAACTGGTCGTTAGGAAATTGCTCCAAAATGCCTTTCGCAAGCTCAAATGCCACAACGTGTTCCATTACAACAGAAGCTGCTGGAACTGCGCAAGAATCTGAACGTTCAATACTAGCTTGGAACGGCTCCTTTGATTCGATATCTACACTTTGAAGCGGCTTGTAAAGGGTTGGAATTGGCTTCATCACACCTTTTACAACAATTGGCATGCCCGTTGTCATCCCGCCTTCAAATCCACCTAACCGATTTGTTTTACGATAATAGCCTCTTTCCTTTTCCCAAGCAATCTCGTCATGAACACGACTTCCATTTCTGCGTGCTGCCTCAAAGCCAATTCCAAATTCCACACCTTTAAATGCATTAATGCTTGCAACAGCACCGGCAATTCGTCCATCTAGTTTTCGGTCATAATGAACATAGGATCCAATTCCAGCGGGCATCCCTTCTACATACACTTCTGCGACCCCACCAATCGAATCCCCTTCTTTCTTAGCAAGATCGATCGCATCCATCATTTTTTGTTCCACATTTTTGTCTAAGGTTCTGACAGGTGACTCTTCCGATATTGTTTGTCTTTCTTTTATTGTTATCTCCTGTTGATCGTCAGCAACAATACCAGCGATTTCTTTCACATAGCCTATTACTTCTATGCCTAATTGTGAAAGCAATGTTTTTGCTACTGCTCCAGCAGCAACACGTGCGGCAGTTTCTCTTGCCGAAGATCTCTCCAGTACATTTCGAATGTCACGGTGGCCATATTTCATTGCCCCATTAAGATCTGCATGCCCAGGGCGCGGTCTTGTTACTGTACGACGAATTTGCTGATCCTCTGAAATTGGATCTTCACCCATAACGTCAATCCAGTGTTTAAAGTCGTCATTATGTATGACCATTGAAATCGGTGAACCAAGCGTGTATCCATGTCTTACTCCACTTGCAATTTCAACAAGATCCTTTTCAATTTGCATCCGTTTCCCTCGCCCATGTCCTTTCTGTCTCCTCAAAAGGGATGCATTTATATCGTCTTTCGTTAATGATAAATTGGACGGAATTCCTTCTATAATTGTAGTCAATTGTTTACCATGTGATTCTCCAGCAGTTAAATAGCGCATAATAATCCCTCATTTTTAGTAATTTTTGTACTACTATATCATACCTTTTACATAATGTGTGCATTTTGATCATTAGAAAGGGCTTTCATATAGAAATTGTTAAAAAGATTGGTATTCTATACGAACGAAGGATGTTCAAAAAGGCTCCAAATGATCAGCTGTGGATTCGATCGATTGTTAGCCAGGATTCCCACAATTAAAGCAGAAAAAACTTCTTCCGCTTATACGGAAGAAGTTTTTGAACGCGGACTTTGGCGATTAATACACCCAATTGTTACCGTTTTTTTCAAATTCTACTATTTCTGTTTCGTTAAAAAATAGATCGATTTCACGTTTAGCGCTTTCTGGTGCATCAGAACCGTGTATAATATTTTTCCCAACCGTCAAGCCGTAATCTCCTCTAATCGTACCTGGGAGAGCTTCTTGCGGGTTGGTTTTACCCATCATTTGCCTTGCAGTTGCAATGACGTTCTCCCCTTCCCAAACCATTGCAAAAACGGGAGCAGAAGTAATGAATGATACAAGTTCGCCAAAGAAAGGCTTGTCATTGTGTTCTTGGTAATGCTGTTCAGCAGTTTCTTTTGATATGTTCATCAGTTTAGCTCCAGCAAGTTTAAAGCCTTTTCTTTCAAATCGTGTCACGATTTCTCCAATTAAATTTCGTTGGACACCATCTGGTTTTACCATTAAAAATGTTTGTTCCATTTGTGTTACCTCCAATATGTAAGTTGTAAGCGTTTAAGAGTGCGTTCTAAAAGTCACCACTAAAAATAGTATCAAATTGGAATAAAAAAAACAATCATTTTTGAAGAACCTCTATTAGGAACGCCTTTTCCCGATATATTTGGCTATATTTTTCAATGTTTGTTTTTCTCGTATGTTTGGTAGTGCTTCAATTGCTTGATACGCCTTTATTAAATATCTTTCACTCATTTGATAGGAACGCTCTATTGCGTCTGATTCTTTAATATCTTGGATAAGAGGGGTTATATCTATATTTTCTGTATTATTAGTGTCCTGAAAGCACATATCTAGTTTCTGTCTGAAACCCTTTTCTTCCATTGCATAAATAACAGGTAACGTAATATTACCTTGAAGTAAATCACCACCAGCAGGCTTCCCTAGTTCCTGTTCCGTAGATGTGAAATCTAATATGTCATCAATAATTTGATAGGACATACCAACATAATAACCATATCGAAATAGTGCTTTCTCTGTCTTCGTGTCAACGGATGCTGCTATAGCGCCTAAACGGGAACTTACTGCAATAAGTAAAGCCGTTTTTCGTTTGATTCTTCGTAGATAACTACGTAAATGCTGATTCCAATTATACTTATCCTTTATTTGTTCCATTTCGCCAAGACAAACTTCTAGAATCGTCTTTGATAGGATACGATGTATACGTGGATTTTCCAGTGCGGATAAATATTCCAAGGAACGAGCAAAAATATAATCCCCAGTATACATTGCAGTTCTGTTATCCCACTTTGCTTTTACTGTTGGTTTACCTCGTCTTAGCTCTGCATCGTCAATCACATCATCATGAACTAATGAAGCCATGTGTATAAGCTCCAATGCAACTGCCACAGTTTTCATCTTCTCTAGATCATAGTCACCGAATTTTCCCGCTAGCAAAACAAAAACAGGTCGAATTCGTTTCCCACCTGCCTGTAAAAGCTGTGTCGATGCTTCTCTTAATACAGGGTGATCTGCCTTGATTGTTTCGTGAAGTGCTTCTTCAATCTTATCAATATCTTGTTTTAAAAAAGAGTACATCATTGCTAGTTTCATGTGGGTCACCTTTTTATATTTATCTTGTCGGTTTTTTGCCTATATGCATGGCTGCTACTCCACCAGTATAGCTCTTCGTCTGTACATCTGATAAGCCTACTTGAGTAAACATTTGTTTGAGATCCTCTTTGCCAGGAAAATCTTTAGCTGATTCATGAAGCCAAGCGTACTCTTCATAGCTTTTCGCTAATAGTTTGCCAAACAATGGCATGATAAAACGAAAGTACAAATAGTAGACTTGTCGAAAGCCAAAAAGTGTTGGTTGTGATGTTTCTAAGCAGACAACCTTACCTCCAGGTTTAACGACTCGTTTCATTTCTTGTAATACTTTCGTATAGTCAGGAACATTTCTTAATCCAAATCCAATTGTCACAAAGTCAAATGTATCTTCTTCAAATGGAAGTTCCATGGCATTACCATGAATAAATTCTAACTGTTTTACATTGTTTGTTTCTTTTTTTTCTATTCCAACAGACAACATATTCTTGCTAAAATCTAATCCTATCACTTTACCGTTTGAACCAACTGCCTCACTTAACGCAAACGACCAATCCCCAGTTCCACAACAGACATCGAGTGCTGTATTACCAGGTTTAACCTTCATTCGCTTCATGACATCTTTGCGCCAAACTGTGTGACGTTGAAAGGAAATAACCGAATTCATTTTATCATAATTACGATATATTTTTTCAAAGACGTGATGGACGCGTTCTTCTTTCGATTGCTGGTGCATGATGTTACCCTTCTTCCGCCACTTTTGAATTAGTTGTGAGATTTTCGTACATTACAGACTGAACATATGATTTAAACATATGAAAGTGAATCGGTAAATTTGAAATGGTTACTTCTAATTTGCTAATTTTGCTTTCAATTAGCGATTCGATCATGACCATCATTTGTTTATAGGTAGATGAAGGTCTTATCCTTTTAAAAAGATGCTCAAAAACGGGGGAATTCCCTTTATTCTGGAAACAGTTCTTTTCTTGGATTAACTTTCTTGTTAAAAGCCATTCACCTGCAACATCTTTTATCGATGGACGTTGAAGGAATTCTGCTACCCGTTGAATCAGCAATGACTCAATTTGCATTAAATCATCCAAATACTCTTGAAAGGAACCTGTGTTTCGGTGATAGAGGTTCATCTTATATTCATTTATCTCTTTAATAGCTGATGCTAACGCAGATATCATTGGTATATCATCCATTCTTGACAGTAGGTGGTAGTACAATCCACTATAATAGTCTCCCGCCAAAACAGTTAGCTGACGCGTTTTTGTAGTTAGCACTGGTTCCTCTTCTTTTTTAGATACAACTAGATCATGTGTGTCAAGGGCTATCTGTACAAGCATCGTAGTAATGATATACTGTCTTTTTGTCGAATTGGCAAAGGAGGTATTATCAATAATGGATGTTAAAAGGAACAGTTTGTCTTCATCAATCACTGGGTTTTTAACATACTTTTCCAAATAAGAATGCTGTATTTCTTCTTCTATTTCTTTTTTAATTTGTTTGAGTTCTGTTAATAATATATGCACCATTTAACCCCCTACCCCAATAACCATAACGAATTACAATTAATTATAGCATAAACATGCATGGTTCGTCTCACTACAAAGTAAATCTTACACTTCCACTGTTGTAACTCACCATGACTTATCTGAATGAATTCTCGTATTATACCGCTTCTCATAAGCCTTCTCTTCATACTATTACGTATTTCCTTATTAATGTCAAAGATGTACGCTTGTCATTTACGCATGTAGATAAAAGGTAAGCAAAAAAAAAGAGTGCTCAATAGCACCCTTTTTTTGCCCATATGTAAAACTATTTTACAGTATCTTTTAGGGCTTTTCCTGGTTTAAAAGCTGGAACTTTGCTTGCAGCTATTTCGATTTCATCTCCTGTTTGAGGGTTACGACCTTTGCGAGCAGCACGCTCACGTACCTCGAAGTTTCCAAAACCGATCAACTGTACCTTTTCACCATTTTTTAGTGAATCCATGATAGATTCAAAAACTGCATCTACAGCCTTCGTTGCGTCCTTCTTTGAAATTTCGCTTTTTTCAGCTACTGTATTAATTAGATCTGTCTTGTTCATGACATTCACCTCCTCCCAATATGTATCATTCTTTTCGAACAAGTGGTAGTCACCTATCATTTGTTCCCTTTTTTGTTTTTTATAAACTGTGTCATCATTTAATTGGTGACATGGCTTATAATAACCGAGTTGAAGCGGAAATTCAACAAAAATCAGCAATTATCGTTAAATTTTCTTTAACTACCAAATATTACCCAAGCTTTATTGTACATGAATCGTAACATAGTGCGTAACGTTATGCAAGCGTGTTCAACAATTGGTACAAAAGGAATACGACAAAAACCCAAAACAAAAAGCGGCCTGAAAATCAGCCGCTAAAGTATAATTGCGATGAGTCCACCTGAGCCTTCATTAATAATCCGCTCAAGTGTTTCTTTTAATTTATATCGTGCGTTTTCTGGCATAAGTGAAAGTTTTGCTTGAATTCCTTCTCTAACAATGGAGCTCAAAGACCGACCAAATATGTCAGACTCCCAAATGGATAATGGGTCCTCTTCAAAATCTTGCATTAGATAACGAACAAGCTCTTCACTTTGTTTTTCTGTGCCAATAATCGGGGCAAATTCTGATTCTACTTCCACCTTTACCATATGGATTGAGGGTGCAACTGCCTTTAACCTCACACCAAAGCGTGAACCCTGACGTATGATTTCTGGCTCATCTAGTTCCATATCATACAAGGAAGGGGCTGCAATCCCATATCCGGTTTGCTTGACCATTTGTAATGCATCGGATACTTGGTCATATTCTCTTTTAGCAAACGCAAAATCTTGCATCAGCTGTAGTAAGTGATCCTTGCCACGTATTTCCTCTCCGACTATTTCCTTTAGTACTTGATCATAAAGATAATCAGGTGCTTGCAAATCGATTTCTGCTACCCCTTCACCCATTTCCATGCCAGACAAATTTGCTTCTTCAATATAATCATATTCATCAAAGTAACCGACTACACGATCGACATCTCGTAATCGTTTAATGTCCTTAACTGTCTCTTGAATGGCCACTTGATAATTTTCTCTTAACCAATGATTCTCGTTTAAGACCATAACCCAGCTCGGTAAGTTTACATTTACTTCAAGTACCGGGAATTCGTACAATGCTTCACGCAATACATTGTACACGTCATGCTCACTCATACTTTCTACACTCATTGCTAGTACAGGAATATCGTATTTTTCAACAAGTTCCTGTCGTAATAGCTCCGTTTCTTGGTGGTGTGGCTGAACAGAATTGACAACCATGATAAAGGGCTTTCCTACTTCCTTAAGTTCTTCAACCACTCGTTCCTCTGCATCAACGTAATCATTTCTTTCGATTTCTCCTATTGAACCATCCGTCGTTACTACAACCCCAATGGTAGAATGCTCTTGGATGACCTTTCTTGTTCCTATTTCTGCTGCATCATGAAACGGAATTGGTTCCTCATACCATGGCGTATTAATCATTCTTGGGCCATCATCATCTTCAAATCCTTTTGCACCATTAACTGTATACCCAACACAATCTACAACTCGAACATTTACATCAAGTCCATCACCGACATGAACAGATACGGCTTGATTTGGTACGAATTTTGGCTCTGTTGTCATAATTGTTCTTCCCGCAGCACTTTGTGGGAGTTCATCTTGGGCCCTTGCTCTTTCTCCTTCATCTTCAATGTTTGGTAAAACCACCTGCTCCATAAATTTTTTAATAAAGGTTGATTTTCCAGTTCGTACTGCACCAACTACGCCTAAGTAAATATCTCCATTTGTCCGTTTCGAGATATCTTTAAAAATATCTACTCTTTCCAAACGATCCCCTCCCGATCTACTTCGCCATTTATCATTACGAATCATTGACATTATGATTCTATGACGTTGTCCAGTTAAAATATGACTTGTTTATTAGGAAAAGCATAAAAAGTTTGTATTTTCGTTCCTATTTCTACTTTTCCTATTAAAAACCAGTTAACACTTTTGCCCAACGTAACAATAATAGGATAGGAAAAAGAAAAAATCCCTCGCCACATTATATGCGGCGAGGGATCTAGTATTCCGAAATTTTTCTTGTTTTGATCCATTATTATAAGGTATACGGTTACCAATTATTCGTTTTTAAGTGGAATGGGTTCTCCATCTTTAATCGTGTACGGCAAAGAATATGCAGGCACGAATGGCGCATTATCTGCCAATATATATCGAATATCATCACCATTTTTATAATTGTGTTTATACTCATTTAAGTATTTGAAAAGATCCTTACTGTAATCAATCAGCAAATTTCCTTGTGTATCAAATACAACTGGTAAATTCCTTTGGGTATAGGGGCTTTCAACATAAGGTAATGCATCTAATCCTAGCTTTTCGTAATTTATTTGGTACACACCATCATCGATTTCCTTACCAAATGGTGGATAAATGTTTTTGTTACGATAGATGTTTACCCTTTGTTGTAGACTTCTTAGCTTTTCGGCAATCCTCAAATCAATTAACTTCACTGTAGGGTTCTGCTCAGGATAAATCAATACGTATTGGTAGATTCCCCCATTTTCAAATGCATTGCCTGGAATGGACTGGATTAAATTTTGTTCCTTTAATGCAGTAAAGTCAATCACATATTTCAAAAAAATAGGGGTATCTTGTTCTTTTGTTTTGATCGGTACAAGGCCATTTGTATTCTCTCTATATGTATCAACTGCATCTTGTACCATGCTTAACTGCGCATCGTTTGGCATCTGATTTTTTGAAAGCCTTTCCTTAGGGTAGAGACATCCGCTTAGCAGTAACAGTAGTAAAAGAAGGCTCAAAAGCGTGATATAAGTTCGTTGGTAAAACATTTGTTTCTTCCTCCTAGGTTTGCAAGTAATCATGATGTAGGGCCGCTAATAACGATATAAAAAATTATCAGTCCTCCTACAATTAGGAAGAGATAGGCGAAAATTGCAACAACTACAGCAAATATTCCTTTCAGTTTGTATCTGCTTAAAAGAATGAGACCAATAGATATAAACAAAAAAATCATTCCAGCAAAAGATATGTACATTTTTAACATAGATTCCGACATAGTACCACTCCTTACGTCCAGGGGCTTTGTCCATTTTTTTAGATAAAAGGTTGTAGTATCCATTAAATCCCTGTTGGATACTTCTCTACTTCCACTTTAGCCTTTCATCACACAAATAGTATAACATATCTCTTTTTTAGTGCATGTTCAAACAACCTACACAATAAAAACCGAGATGGAAGGGGCAATCTCCACCTCGGTAATGACTAAACAATACCCCAAAGCAACCCTAAATGAATGCTTGTGCGATTTATTCTATGCGAAAGAGCAATGTTTTGTATCCTCAAAAGCCTAGTATTAGTTATTTTCAAACAATTTACTCAAAGAACTAAAATCGGATGGTACGTTGTTATTCGTAATCGTATCAACTAAGGTATCTTCTTTTTCCTTGGAAATTGGTTGATTTGCCATTTCTGATAGATTTCTAACAAGATTACGAACGGTTTCATCATTGGATAAATCGGCATCCCCCAATGAGTCCACTATACTTAAAAGGTCATCTGGTTTCATATCGGTACTGCTTTGAATATGGTCGAACATGTCTTTCTGTGATCCACTCACGTCAAGTCCTCCTTGCCTATTTCATTCAAAATAGTATATGCACGAAGGATGAATAAGTGTATAAAGAGCGCACATAAATGGATGTCAAATGATAATTGTTGCCTGATTACGAACTTATATAGAGGATGTTCAAAAAGTCACCAAATGATAAGCTACGCATCTCGGGGCCACACGATGTGGGTCATGCAGGCGTTGCCACAGGACGTGGCGGTCTTAGCCTGTATTCCTTAAAAGGCTCGTTCTTCCGGTCCTCATGTAGGGAAAGCCTACACTGCGGTCCTCAGAAGCATCGCCGCCTCGACCTGCTTGCTTCTAATTTGCCGACTTTTTGAACACGAACTTATATAGAGTATCGATTTGTTAAAATATGTGAGAGATCCTCCATTTCATGTCTTCTATCACGATTCATAAGCTGATCCACCATATCTTTCGAATTCTTTTGTTTAAACAAAATTTGATAAATACCAGCTGTAATGGGCATATCAATGTGTTGCTTTCTTGCAAACTCATATGCAGCTTTCGTTGTCCGAACGCCTTCTACGACCATTCCCATTTGTTCTAATACATCATCAAGCTTGTTTCCTTTTCCAAGCAAGTTACCTGCTCTCCAATTCCTGCTATGTACACTTGTACAAGTAACAATTAAATCACCGACACCAGAAAGACCAATAAAGGTTAACGGGTTTGCGCCCATTTTTGTTCCTAGTCGAGCTATTTCAGCAAGACCTCTCGTCATGAGAGCAGCTTTTGCATTATCTCCATAACCGAGTCCATCAGAAATCCCTGCACCAAGAGCAATAATATTTTTTAATGCGCCGCCAAGCTCGACTCCAATGACATCTGGACTCGTGTACACACGGAAATTTTCATTTATAAATAAATCCTGTATCTTTTTTGCTTCTGACAGAGAAACGGAAGAGGACGTTAGTGTTGTTGGCTGTCTTGCACCAACTTCTTCCGCATGACTTGGGCCTGATAAAACAACAATATCATTGTACAGATGTCTAGGCATTTCTTCAGCAATCATCTCGGACACACGTTTCAGTGATCCTGGTTCTATCCCTTTAGTAGCATGAATTAATGTTATCTTATTTTCCAACACGTTTGCTAATTGCTGGCAGACTTCACGTATTGCTTTCGTTGGAATCACAATAACAACACTTGATACATCTCTAATTGCTTCCTGCATATCGTGGTATACCTTCACATTCTTTGGAAACACAACGTTAGGAAGGTATTTTTTATTTTCTCGAGTTGCATTGATTGATTCTGCTTGAACCTGATTATGCGTCCACAGGCGAACATCATGCTCATTATCTGCTAACACTAAGGAAAGAGCTGTTCCCCAACTACCAGCACCTAATACTGCAATTTTTTCCATATTAAACGCTCCTTACCCTCTTTTTCTGGCGAATATTTTAATAGGTGTTCCTTCAAATCCAAAAGCTTCTCTAATTCGGTTCTCCAGAAACCTTTCATAGGAAAAGTGTAAAAGTTCAGGGTCATTCACAAATACGACAAAGCTTGGTGGTTTCACGGATACTTGTGTTGCATATAAAATTTTCAAACGTTGCCCCTTAATGGTCGGAGTCGGATTCATTGCAAGGGCATCCATAATGACATCATTCAGCACGTTCGTTTGGACACGTTTTGCATGGTTCTCACTTGCTTCTAATACTTTCGGGATAAGCGTATGCGTACGTTTTCTCGTTAACGCAGAGAGAAAAACAATTGGTGCATAATCTAAAAATAAAAAATGTGCTCTGATTTTTTCCTCAAATTCTTTCATGGCCTTTTCATTCGATTCAACAGTATCCCATTTGTTTACGACAATCACAACTGCTTTTCCAGCATCATGGGCATAGCCGGCAATTTTTTTATCTTGTTCAATAATACCCGTTTCCGCATCAATTAATGTGAGGACTACATCCGATCGTTCAATCGCCTTTAATGCACGTAGGATGCTATATTTCTCCGTTGTTTCATAAATCTTTCCTCTTTTGCGCATTCCTGCTGTATCGATTATAACAAAATCTCGGTCATCTTTATTGAATGGGGTATCAACCGCATCTCTTGTTGTACCAGCAATATCACTCACAATAACACGTTCTTGATTCAACAATGCATTAACGAGCGACGATTTTCCAACGTTTGGCCTGCCAATTAAACTAAAATATATTGTATCGTCGTCATCAGGTGTTTGATCAAGTTCAGGAAAATGTTGAACTACTGCATCTAACAAGTCACCAAGCCCTAAGCTATGTGTACCGGAAATAGGGTATGGTTCACCAAATCCCAATGAATAAAATTCGTATATATTTTCCCTCATCTCAGGGTTATCCACTTTGTTAACGGCTAGTACTACGGGCTTATTTGATTTGTATAATATTTTTGCAACTTCCTCATCTGCAGCCGTAATCCCGTCTCTTCCATTTACGATAAATATAATGACGTCCGCTTCATTCATTGCAACTTCGGCCTGTTCACGCATTTGTACGAGTAATGGTTCGTCACTTAACTCAATTCCACCGGTGTCGATCAAATTAAAAGTGGTTGTAAGCCATTCGACTTGAGCATAAATCCGATCACGGGTTATACCTGGAACATCTTCTACAATCGAAATGCGTTCTCCTACAAGTCGATTAAAGATGGTTGATTTTCCCACATTTGGTCTACCTACTACTGCTACTACTGATTTCCTCATGAAAGGTACATCCTTTCTCATACTTAAAGTAACCTTAACTTTATCATTCTAGCAAAAGAGGGTATTTTAAACAAATATAATTTGGAGCGAAACGTTCTAATGCTTTACAATAATATACATTTCTTCACTAAGTGCATGGCTAATCCCATCCATAATAGCTTCAATGTCTGTTGCAACTTGATCCATTTCCTGTTTATCTTCACACAGAAAAATAGGAGCACCACCATCTACTTTTTGCTTGTTCGTTGTAATAACAGCAAGTATCATCTTTTCAATTTTCATTTATTCATCCCCTTTATTTGCCTTTGATTCATTTGGGAGACGTATTGCATTTTCAAGAATTGGTACCGAGCCAATCACGAACTTCGCTTTTTCAACATTCCTGTCTTGAGGAAGCACAAAAACACCAATCTTTCCACTTCTTAGGTCTCGTTTAATTAATGGAACGAGAGCTGGTGTTCCTGAATCTCGATACACGCCCATTATGGTGGATATATCGTGAAGAATGGCCTGTCGTTGACCTAAGTTAGCAATTGTAGGTCGTACATTAAAACTTTTCGGTGTTAAAATAAAACCCATTCCATACTCCAGGATTTCTTTTTGTCGATCTGGTATCCCAATATTCATAATATAAATATTCCCAATATAGAGCCCAGCACCTTCAAAGTGTATTTCTTCTTGTTCAATATGGACAAGATCCTTCAACTTCCCACCACTCATCAACTTTTTGCTTATTAGAAAAGTTACGATACTGATCGCAATTGCTGCCCAAATATTATAAATTAAATAGAAAAGCGTCACTAAAAAAGAAGTAAACATGACAATATAGTTTCTACCTTCAAACGCTACTGCAATTCCTTCTATGTAACTTTTGCCCCGTGAAACAAGCTCATACCCATCAATTTCGGTTAACGTATTTCGTTCCATATTTCGAACATCTCTGAATTGTGAGGCTGCAATGGTTAAAAAGGTAACGGCAGTAAATTGTTTTTCCATAATAGCTGGTATTGCAACAGACCCAAGTCCAGCGGCTATAAACCCAAGTGCAATATGGATTATTTTCCCATGGAGATAGGTTGGATATTGTCGGTAATCCGTTCTTAACATAGCGATTCGTGTAAAAGTACCGACTAATACACCTAACAACATTGGGTATGTATATTCATTCATGAGTCCACCCCATTTTCCGCTTTTCCAATTCCTGTGTGGCCAAATCCATCCTTAATTTCAGGTCTATTATCCATTTAGTCAACAATAAAAAGCCCATTTCAACCGCTATAATGTCTAGATAGGACTTGTCACCAATCGTTTCCTGAAACCCATAGCCATGTAAAATAAAGCTATACACAACCTCTCCCATCGACGATCCTAAAATCCAAATTGCTGCCTTTTCGTACAAACCTTTTGTTAAAAAAGTAACAACGATTAATCCAATAAACGGAATTGTTACGGTTCTAGGAAATACCATCCAAATTGGACTTATTTTTTCCCATAAATAAAGTCCATTATAGCCAAAAACAAGGAAAATGCTACAAAGTGTAAGATAAAACCAACGCTGTCTAGTTGACAATAACAAAATAGCACCTAAAAATAATATACCAATGGATGCGTTTAACCGGATATCGATCGTCTCTATGTATGTATTTGACAAGATAATCGTGCATAAAACCCATACGGCTAACCATGTTCTCGTTTTTCTTTTAGGCATAAGAAAGGTGATAATAATCCACATTAGCCAACTAATCCAATAAAAAAGCAAACCATCCATATGCACCACCTACCTTTAGCATTATGGATCAATCTACAGTTTTCTAAACATAAGAGGTTGTTCATAAGGAATTTCAAATACAAAAAAAGCTGCCCCATTACGATAGGAGCAACTTTCCATTTTCAACTATTCTTTATATTTGTCTAGTTTGTTACCAATTACATCACCTAATTGGAAACCAGTGTGATCTTCTTCTTTTTCATATTTTTTATATTCAGCTTCATGTCGTTCCCGTTCTAACTCTTTAATGCTTAAGGACATTCGTTTATCCTGTTCACTCACATCAAGTACTTTGACCTTCACATTTTGACCAACTTCTAAAACCTCTTGTGGTGTACCGATATGTTCTGTGGATATTTGGGAAATATGAACAAGACCTTCTACACCAGGGAACACTTCTACGAATGCACCGAAATTCACCAATCTTTTGACCTTACCATCTAATACATCTCCTATGGAAACGCGAGACTCTATGTTATCCCATGGACCAGGCAATGTTTCTTTAAGCGAAAGGGAAATTCTTTCATTATCCTGATCAACGGATAGTACCTTCACTTTGATCGTTTGTCCTTCTGCCACTACGTCAGATGCTTTTTCAACGTGTTCATGTGACAGCTGGGAAATATGAACTAATCCATCGATACCTCCAACATCCACAAATACACCAAAGTTGGCAATTCGCTGCACTTTTCCTTCTAATATTTCCCCAGCTTGAAGGGTTTCAAGAACTTCTTGTTTTTTGGATGCTTCTGCTTCTTCTGTTACCAATCGGTGTGACAATATTACTCGGTTTTGTTCGCTATCAAGCTCCACCACTTTTAATGTGAGCTGTTTGTTTTTATACGCTTCAAAATCCTCTACATAATATGTTTCCACTAAAGAAGCGGGAATAAATCCACGAAGGCCAACATCAACAACAAGGCCACCTTTTACTACTTCTTTGACCTCAGCCTCAAAAACTTCACCACTTTGATATTTCTTTTCTAAATCTTCCCATGCCAAATCAGCTTCAACCGCTCGTTTGGAAAGTATAACTTCTTCATCTTCCAATTTTTTTACTTTTAAAGTGAGTTCATCGCCCTCTTTTACAGCATCAGACGTCTTTTCTACGTGTAAACTGGATAATTCACTAATCGGAATGATCCCTTCTACTTTATATCCAATATCAGCAAGAGCCTGTTTTTCCTCTACCTTAACTACTTTTCCTGTAACTATGTCACCCACTGCTAGTTCTTTTTCCGAAACATCATGATTTAATTCATCCATTATTACCTGAGACCTCCTTCAGATTCCGACACACGCCATAAAATAACATGTTCTTTTATCTAACTTCTAATATTTATACGTATTTGTCAAGCCATTGGAAACGATTAACGGTGATTTTCAACTAGTTTTTTAATTTCCTCCATGATTGTATCCGTCACTTCTTTAGCAGAGCTTTTGTTTGCACGGAATTCATCCATATCGATCGGCTTACCGTACACTACCTTCAGCTGACGAAAAACTTGATAAGGTCCTATAATGGCACATGGCACGATTTGTGCATTTGACCGGACAGCAAAAAAACCAGCACCTGCTAATCCTTCTTTAACCTCGCCAGTTTTGCTTCTTGTCCCCTCTGGAAATAATCCGAGGACATTGGATTCACTGAGTACCTCCAATCCCTTTCTTAAGGCATTCCTATCTTTCATCCCTCTTTTAATTGGAAAAGCATTAATTCGTACCATTAATGCGCGTAAGATTGGTTTTGAAAATAGTTCCTCTTTAGCCATGAAATATATATCTCTGGGACAAGTCATACCGACAACAGGTGGATCTAAATTCGAAATATGGTTCGAACAAATAATAACTGGCCCTTCTTTCGGTATGTTTTCTTTTCCCAACACTTTCACTCGATAAACTGGAAATAATGCAATGCTTACAACTCGTTTACCAAACTTATATAAATTCATCCTATTTCCCCTCTTCATGACCTTACCTGTTCTACAACATTTAAAATATGATGCACAACTTCATCAATCGTTAATGTTGTTGTATCAATTTCTACTGCATCTTTTGCTTTCACCAATGGGGAAGCTTCTCTCTCCGAATCTAATTGATCTCGTTGCTCGATTTCCATTTTTAATTTCTCTAAATTTGATGCAATTCCATTCGCTTCATTTTCTTTTTGGCGACGCTCAGCTCTCTTTAAGGCGGATGCGACTAAAAATATTTTTACTTCTGCATCAGGAATGACATGGGTACCAATGTCTCTTCCATCCATTACAACGCCGCGTTTAACTGCAAGTGCTTTCTGTCTGTGGACCATTTCTGCTCTCACCAAAGGGTGTTGAGCAACAATCGACACGTGATTTGTCACCTCTTGTGAACGAATCATTTGTGTCACATCTTGATCATTAACAAAGATATTTTGACCTTTCTCACCTTGTATAAGCTTAATGGTAATTGTGAAAAGTAAGTCGATAATTTGTTTTTCGCTGGTTAAATCCAACTTTTCTTTTATAGCGTAATACGTAAGTGCCCGATACATTGCACCAGTATCAATATAAATATAAGACAAATGTTCTGCTACTTTTTTTGCAACCGTGCTTTTCCCAGCTGCTGCAGGTCCATCAATAGCAATGGCAATTTTCTCTGAACCCATATGTACTGTTCATTCCTCTCTATTAAACCGTTTATCCTAGTAAAATTATGATGTATGGAACGAGGCCTCTTTACTAAAATGATAACACATTGTTCAAAATAAGGTCTATCGTTTTTCTAATCTCGCTATTACCAATCTGATTCACTCCTAGGTATTCAAACACAGGGTTCCATTGCATTTCAAAGTCGGTATGATTTATTAGAACCTGTGTTACAATTAATAAAATAAAATGCGACAGCACCAATGTTATAATCCATTTTTCCATTCGTTTCATGAATACCATCCCTTTTTGAACAGCCTCTTTTAACAAGAAAGCATAAAATCCTTTCTTATAAAGGCCATTAGATCATCCCAGTGGGACTACGGCTCTGCACTCGCCGAGTTATCATTTACTATTTTAACCAGTGGTGGTATTCATTTATTCATGTTCGATTAGAATCTTCTTCTTTGGATTAGCTGTTTTTCAAAGCAGTACCTTATAATGGATTGCCGATCTTTATCTTGAATGGCAGTAAAATGAATCGATGCAGTACTCGGGTAATCTTGATTCCCCTCTATGACACGTATGACCTCACTAGTTGCATAAATGTACTCGTATTGTCCGCTTTGCATCGGTAAAACCAACCATAAATCTAACTCCATGGAAGGCCTTAGAGCAGAATGTGTAGGTAATAGAATGGAAGCTCCACCACCACTTATATCTTGTGTTACAGTCGTAAAAGGCTGTACAACACCCTCCATTTCATGAACAGATACATCGATTGCACTTTCTATGCGAACATACTGCCTTCTTTGAATTCGTAGTAATTGGTCATCCCCTGGATAACTAAGAATTAAGGTCGGTATTTTTATGTTTTGTTTTCCTTTAATTTCTGTGGAAAAGCAATAAACCGATTGATCAGAGCCAACAAAGCTTGCCTCAAACTCTGTTCCTTTAAAAAAAATATTTGTTTTACCTGTCTTAACATTGATCGGATAGTCGATAAAAATAAAATTTTTTGCTTGCTCCACCATTTTACAACGAAATTTCTCGCTTTCATCGTTTTCTGTATTCTTTAGTTCCAAGGTAAGTGAGGTTCCGATTTTAATCATGCGGATACTCCTTCTTTCATTCCATTTTCTAATATAATTATCTCAAAAAAAATGAAAAAGGGAAAGGTGAAAACCTTTCCCTTTTTCACGACCTCTATAAGGAGGGGTCAAATTTCTCTTCTTTGGTTGATAACTTTTCAACACTTTCTTCTACACCAGTTTGTGCATTAATAAAAATGCGATATGTTTCATTGTTAAGTGTACCTAAGAAAGAATGGGTGAGGACTTCCTCCCCGACGTCATTTTCGATAATTGCCAATTGATTCGTTTGGATATCTACATTTTGGTTTACCTTGTCCCGTGCTTCTTCTGCTGTGATTTTTGGTTTTTTAATTTCTCTTTCGGTATGATTTTGGTAGTAATCTTTAGCTGACAAACCTAATATCTCACCATTGTCAAGAGCCACTTTAATCTGGATAGAATCTGGGTAAATCAGCACCCCGTCTTGTTTATAAATGAATGAGAATACCCCTAGATTGTCATACTGATTACTTTGAAATGCTTCCATGTCGTCAAAATCGTACTTTTTTAAATACGCTTCTGCTTTTTCTAGCCCTTCGTTTAAACTAAGCTTTTGTTCTCCAATCTCACGATCAATCATTAAATTAATCGGGTTGCCGCCTTTTTGAGTTAAATCTACATAACCATTTTTTCCATCAGACCGATAGGATGCACTATAAATTGGTAAATCGGAGCCCTTCCCGGTTTCCGTTATGTTTAAATTTATATTGTCTTTTATATTAAACAACTTTCTTGCCCGATCTTCACCTTGCTCCTTAGAAAGTTTTTCTCCTTTTACAAATCGATAAGGCTTATTTTCTCGAGAAGTCCCTGTTAGACTAGGCCCGAAATTACCTTCATCAAATCCTGATACCGTTTTTTCAACTGTTTTAAAACCATCAACAATCGTATTGTCTGCTTGTTTGTCATTTGATGCAAGTGCTACTTGGACATCCATCCAGCGTAAATTATCCTTTAGAACTAAGTTTTGCACCTTTCTTAATTCTTTTGTAATTTGGCCAGATTGGTCATACAGTGAGCTTAAGTATTTCACCTCTTCGTCTGTTAATGGTTCTTTATCTAAATCCCTTACAGCGGTTCGGTAAGTAAAATCACCAATTTTGGACAGAAATTCTTCTGTCTTGTTAAATGGCAATAAAGCAAGTGGTAACTGACTAACATCTGCTTGTGCTTCTGAAGTCAATCTCCATACTTCAGCCATTTGGGGCGAAATTTGTTCCCTTGAATCCATTGCAAGGGTCGTTCCTATTTTGTCTTGTAGCAAGTCCATATGATAGGAAAGATCGTGGAACGAACGCTGATAATTGTTTTCCGCTTGGATTAATATAGCATTTTTTTCACGATGCTCCTGGTACCCCCACACAGCAGTTGCTGTCACACTTACCGCAAGCACTGTAATAGCTATCCATCTAATCATTATCTACACCTCTTTTACTTGGCAAAAATATGTTGTCCGATTTTCTTAACCTGTGGTCTTGACCATATCCAACCTGAAGTAGCAGTATTTGGATTGAAATAGTATATGGAACCGAGCGTTGGATCCCAACCGTTTATTGCGTCCAAAACAGCACGTCTTGACGTTTTATTTGGTGTTAACCATATTTGACCGTCCGCAACGGCTGTAAAAGCACGTGGTTCAAAAATCACTCCAGAAACTGTGTTTGGGAATGTAGGGCTTTCCACACGATTTAAAATTACAGAGGCAACTGCAACTTGTCCAACATATGGCTCTCCTCTTGCTTCACCATATACGGCATTAGCCATTAATTGAATCTCATTTTGCGAGAAACCTTTTGGAACATTAACAGCTGTTGGTTCGGCTGCAGTCTCATTTCCAGCCTGATTTCCTTGATTTTGGCTTTGGTTCCCTTTTTTCTTTGCCTGATTCCCTTGATTTTGGGCCTTATTTCCTTGATTCGTGTTTCCTTTCCCATTGTTTTTTGGAGCTCCACCATACGTATTAAAATCATTCCCTTTACGAATCTGCTCCATTACGTAGTTACGATCGTATTCACTTGCATCTGCCAACTTTTGTTTTGCTTCAGGCCCTGCGATCCCGTCGATCTCAAGCCCAAATTCATATTGAAAATTTCGAAGTGCCCAATAGGTTCCCCATCCAAATACACCATCGATTTTCCCGTTATAAAATCCTAAGTATTGAAGTCTAGACTGTAATTCGATCACATCCGTTCCAGTAGCACCTTGTTGAATTACTTGTGGACTAAATGCCTCTACTGAATTCTGATTATTTGTAGCAGTTACTCCTAATATCACTGTTAAAGTGATAACTAAAAAGAATGATACTTTCTTTCCATACATTCTCTTGTCCTCCCAACATCAAATAAGCCTTCATTGGTCTTTATTTTTTGAAACATCCTATTTTTTTATACACAACGTTTCAACACGATTTATTCGG
This sequence comes from Terrihalobacillus insolitus, assembly GCF_028416575.1. Classification (GTDB taxonomy): domain Bacteria; phylum Bacillota; class Bacilli; order Bacillales; family Amphibacillaceae; genus Terrihalobacillus; species Terrihalobacillus insolitus. The sequence goes on from NZ_JAMQKB010000008.1 coordinate 96,587, forward strand.
AGTTCAGAATTAAGAAACAAAAAACCCTAGGGTAAAATTCTATCTAGGGTTTTCTGGTAACGTAATATTAAATTTGTTCCTTATGTTGTCTAAGAGGAATCACTTCAGCTTTTAATTGATTTGCTAATTTCACTTTTTTCATACCAAACATCCACATAGCTAGCATGAATGGTACAAGTAAATACATCCAACCAATTTTGATTGCTTCTAAGATAAAATCATACAGTCCATGCAGTATTGCAGGGATAAGGAGAGCTAGAAAAAGAAAGGTGTTTCGATGGAAGCGTGAAAATTTAGCAACTCCGAGATAGTAGCCCATGATTACTCCAAACAGTGCATGTGAAGACACAGGGAAAATGGCACGTCCAACGGCAAATTCAACCCCGTAGGAAAACAAATACAGCAAGTTTTCTACAGTTGCAAAGCCTAAACTTATTGACACGGCATAAATGATTCCATCATATGCTGTGTCAAACTCAGTATATTTAAAAGCGGTATACAAAAAAATGAACCACTTGAAAAATTCTTCTAATAAACCGACAATAAGGAAAGATTGAATAAATGGATTTGTACCATAGCCTTCTGTTTCAAACGCATGTTGAATAAACATAATAGGGAATACAAGTAATGCACCATACAAAAAAGTGCGAAAAACCATTGATAACGGTTCTGGTTCAAATCGATCCTTCAAATAAAAAAATGTTAATAAAGCAAGTGCCGGTGCAATCCCAGCGGTCAGGATAGCGAACATGGTCGACACCCTCTTTCAATTAGAATGAATTCATCGTATCATGAAGTAAACGTAAAGAAAACAGTTAAGAAGGTGTTTCTATTGAAGAGAATACTCATTATTCATACAGGCGGAACCATCTCCATGTTAGAAGATAAGGAAACAGGGGTTGTTTCCACAACAGCCACCCATCCCTTACAACGTATTGGTGGCATGATGGCAGGTATTGCCGATGTGGAAGAAGAATTGGTATTTCATTTGCCGTCCCCACACATTACACCTTCCCATATGTTGGAGCTTGGAAGAAAAGTTCACGAAAGAATGGCAACAGAACACTACGATGGAGTAGTGATCACACATGGAACAGACACATTGGAGGAAACCGCTTATTTTTTGGATCTATTTTTACAAACACGAAAGCCCCTTGTCGTCACAGGAGCCATGCGATCCAGTAATGAAATTGGATCAGACGGGCTATATAACCTGATTAGCTCTGTAAGGGTAGCAGCATCTGGAGAAGCCCAAGAAAAAGGTGTTCTTGTGGTGATGAATGATGAGATACACTCTGCCAGAAACGTTACGAAAACATCTACAAGTAATGTTGCAACATTTCAAAGTCCACAATATGGTCCTATCGGGATCGTTACAAAAGAGAAGGTCATATTTCATCAACAATTGATCGGGTACGAATCATATCCGATCCAAAAACTAAACAATAACGTAGCACTAATAAAAGCATATGCAGGGATGGATCCATCTCTCGTTCAAGCAATTCATCAATCTAATATTAATGGACTTGTGCTAGAAGGACTTGGGCAAGGAAATGTACCCAAAGAAATCGTTGCTCCGTTAAAACAAATGATTCAAGCTGGTATTCCGATTGTATTAGTGTCAAGGTGTTATCAAGGAATTGTTCAACCAACTTATGCATATGAAGGGGGTGGCAGAGATTTAAAAGAAATGGGTGTCATTTTTTCAAATGGACTAACTGGACCGAAAGCAAGAATTAAACTATTAATTGTACTGGAAATGACAAATAACCTAGAGGAACTAAAACGTATATTTGAAATGTGAGAGGTAATCTGAGGTTTTAGCAGCATGTATCAGGTAAAACCTCAGATTACCTCATCATCCTCTACTCACTATTCCTACAAATGTGCCTGGCAATTTTCTCTCCATGAAATCTGCCATTCTCTATAAAAATCTCATTATTATTGAAGCCAGAAGCGACAACTCCAGCTATATAAACCCCTGCTATATTCGTTTCCATTGTGTCTGACTGAATAACAGGTTTACCCGTGTTTTCGTCGACTTCCACTCCAGTATTCAGCAATAGTTTAAGATCAGGGCGGTAGCCTGTCATTGCAAACACAAAATCATTCACAATTTCTTTTTTTCTCCCATTTACCTCATACACTACTGTTTCCTTGTTTATGCTATGCACATTAGCATTAAAAACCATTTCCACTTTACCTTTTCGGATAAGTGAATCAAATTCAGGAAGAATCCAAGGCTTGATACTGCTAGAATATTCAGATCCTCTATATAAAACGGTCACATGAGCCCCCACTTTATGAAGCTCGAGTGTTGCATCAACAGCAGAATTTTTTCCGCCGATTACGACAACATTTTTATTAAAATATGGATGTGCTTCCTTAAAATAATGCATGACTTTGTCTAACTCTTCGCCCGTTACACCTATCGTATTTGGCAGGTCATAATAACCAGTAGCAACCACAACTTTGCGGGTTCGATACGTTTGATGGTTCGAACTTTGCATTGTATGAATGACAAAGTAATCCTCTTCCACTAATTTTTCAATTTTTGTGACGCGTTCATACGTATTTATACGCAAGTTTTTTAAGCTAGCAACAGATCGATAGTATGCCAATGCTTGGCTGCGAACTGGTTTTTGATTTTCCGTAATGAAAGGAACTTCGCCAATTTCGAGTTTGTCACTTGAACTAAAAAAGCTTTGGTGGGTTGGAAAACGATAGATCGTATTTACTACATTCTCTTTTTCTATGATTAATGGATGCTGTCCTTTTTTTTGAAGTTCGATCGCGACAGACATCCCACACGGTCCCCCACCTATTATAATTGTATCCTCCACTTGCAACCTCCACACTCTCCTTCATTTTTAACCACAAAAAGGAAGAGGTAAAACTTCTCTTCAAATGCGTGTTCAAAAAGTCGGCAAATTAGAAGCAAGCAGGTCGAGGCGGCGTAGTTTTGAGGAGCGCAGTGTAGACATAACCTACATGAGCACCGGAAAAACAAGCCAACGAAGAGATGCGCAGCTTATCATATGGTGACTTTTTGAACAACCTCTTCAAAGAAATTTTACCACCTTTTTGACCTACTAAAATTGTCGTAATAACATGTATAGATTATATCCAACCACGGAAGCGTGCTGCTTCGGCCATTTTCCGTACTCCAACCATATATGCTGCAAGTCGCATATCAACTCTTCTTGTTTCGGCAGTATTATATACGGAATTAAACCCTTTTAACATTACCTTATAAAGCTTTTCTTCGACTTCCTCTTCCGACCAATAATATCCCTGATTATTTTGTACCCATTCAAAGTAGGAAACTGTTACACCACCAGCAGAAGCTAGTACATCAGGAACGAGCAAAATTCCTCGATCCGACAAAATTTTTGTTGCTGTTAACGTTGTCGGTCCATTTGCAGCCTCAACAACGATCGATGCATTAATATTATACGCGTTATCTTCCGTAATTTGATTTTCAACCGCTGCTGGAACAAGAATATCACAGTCTAATTCAAGTAAATCTGTATTCGAAATTGTATTTTTGAAAAGTTTTGTTACAGTTCCAAAGCTGTCCCGACGATCGAGTAAATAATCAATATCTAACCCATCAGGATCATGTAAACCGCCATACGCATCCGAAATGCCGATCACCTTTGCTCCTGCATCGTTCAAAAATTTGGCTAAGAAACTACCAGCGTTTCCAAACCCTTGAATAACGACGCGGGCATCCTTGACATCTAAGCCTTTTTTCTTTGCCGCTTCTTGAATACAAATGGTGACACCCTTAGCTGTTGCCGATTCTCTACCGTGAGAACCGCCGAGAACAAGTGGTTTTCCTGTAATAAACCCTGGATTGTTAAATTCATCTATACGGCTATACTCATCCATCATCCATGCCATTATTTGTGAATTTGTAAAAACATCTGGCGCAGGAATATCTTTTGTTGGACCGACAATTTGGCTGATGGATCGTACGTATCCCCTACTTAATCCTTCTAGTTCTCTAAAAGACATTTCTCGTGGATCACATACAATACCACCCTTACCACCACCATATGGTAAATCAACAATGCCAGCTTTTAAGCTCATCCAAATCGACAATGCTTTCACTTCTTTTTCCGTTACATCAGGGTGAAATCGTACTCCCCCCTTGGTTGGACCAACAGCATCATTATGTTGTGAACGAAATCCCGTAAAAATTTTAATGGAATCGTCATCCATACGGACAGGTATTCTTACTGCCATCATTCTTACTGGCTCTTTTAGCAATTCATATACCTCGTCAGGATAACCTAACTTATCGAGGGCTGTATGTATGACTTTTTGTGTTGATTTCAGTACATCTAGCTTGTCGTTATTTTCGTTTGGAGAATCTGAAGCTTGATTGTCTACCATGAACTTACCTCCTACATTACAGTTAAAATGAACCTCTTTTATCCTTACTTTCAGAACTTAGTATACACTTTCAGAAGGAAGATGCAATATAAAATGTTAAAGAGGATGTTCAAAAAGTCATCAAATGATAAGCGGTGCATCTCTTTGTTCGCTTGTTGGTGTCTCTCAAGTGGTTGAATTATTCCCTTTCCTGTTAAAATTAAAACCTCTCATTTTCCGAGATGCCACCAATTTGATACATCCCATACTTTCCGAATAAATGACCATTACTCAGTCATTCTTTATTTCTTTCAATTTATCAAAAATATTCAACGATTTTTTTTGTAGCTTCCTTTTCCATTATTTGTATTCCGTATTCCATTAATCGGTGCGATGTAACGACACTAGGAGAACCAAATTCGGACATAATTGCAATGATATGTTCTCGATTTTGTCCAGCAACATCCAAATCTTTCATTTCCATATAGTATAGATTGTTCATATGATAAATTGCTCCTCCGATTATACCAAGCTCATGTAAATGTGAACATAACTGTATAATGTTTTCAAAGTCTTTAAATAAAAATATAAGTTCCCTACTTTCGTCTAATGTAACCTGCATTTCAACAAACTCATCATCATAATCGTCTTCTATTTGTTTATTTCTCGTTACAATAATAAGCATACCTTGGGCCTGTAAAAGATGTACTTGGACAAGTAGTACGCCTTCAAGTTCAATCCCTAATTCATCGCTTGCTTCATACATCATATCATGGAATAGCTGATGAACTCGAGGCAAATCATGCCATAAGTCTTCCTTTGTTAATCCGCGCTCAATTAAATCATCGAAAGTCAAGAAAATTTTAAACTGATCGCCTGACAATCTTTCTAAACGCATATACCTCATCCCCCTCATCTGACCCTATACTTATTTTAATATATGCATACTATTTCGTTTATGGTACTGGCAAATATCCTATAGCATAGTCAATTTCCATATTTTTCAGAATAGGTTTCACTACTTTGATGGGTAATCGTTATGACATGACACTCTGAACGTGTTCCTAAACGAAATGGCAGTTTTGTAAACCCATATCCTTCACTCGTTAGAATTTCTGTGTCTTTGTATTTTCGATAACCCCCTCTTGAATAGGGACCCATTCCAAAAATACGTATTTGCCCACCATGGGTATGTCCGCTTAAAACGAAATTTAATTTTTCTATGTGTTCTTGATCCAGGGCATAAAATGCAGAAGGATCATGTGTTACCATAATACAATATTCCCCGTCATTCCCCTTTAATCCTGCTTCTATATTTGCTTCTCTTTTGTTACAGCAATCTAATCCTAACAAAAAATAGGATGCGCCATTTTTATGGATATGCATTCCTTTATTCGCTAAAATCGTCACCTCTTCTTCATACAATATACGCTCTAAACTTTCTACATTAACTTCAAAATCGTTATTACCCCAGATAAAATAAATTGGTGCATGCAATTGTTTTAATCGTTTCAAATTTTCACGTACTCTTGATAATGGTACCTTGCTTTCCGTTAAGTCGCCACCAATAATCACAAGATCTATTGGCTTTTTAATTTCATTCAATGTTGTTTCCTTTATGTATCTAGTATGGACATCCGAAATAAAAAATAAGGTGACATTTCCAATCTCTTTCGGTAACGCTTGATTGTAAATCGTATGATCATCAATCGTATCATGGTACGCCATATAAACCAAATATCCGATAAATGCGCACATCAATATAATAAGTAAACTCAAAAATAGTAGCAACCGAACGTCTCCCTCTCTGTTTATTTGTTAGTCAGGAACTACCGCCCAGAAAACGTTTAGAACATGCATTTGAACATCCTCTTACAACATTTCTATGCCAAAGGTTTGATTTTTTGCCTTCATTTCATACATGCTGCTTCCTATATTAAAATTCCCCTTCAAAAGACAGAAATACTTCGAATAAGACAAGTTATGCAACCATACATTTCAAGAGTACCCTATTTATTTGTGAAGAAAGGAGGAGCAAGCATGTTTACACAACGAAAATACTATTACCCATATATTAGTCCGTTTGATCCATGCCGTCCAATTGAAGTAAAAAGCTATGAAACCCCACCACAGCTTTATATAGGATTTCAGCCCCCATCCTTACCCCAGTATGAGTCGCCTAAAGAAGCATTATATCGAGGAACACTTTGGCCCGCACTGTATAGTCCTTATCGAAATCCTTATGAAAGAGGTGACGAACAACAATGACCAATCCAATGCCACAAGAATACTATGACCTACTTGAGGAAATTCAAGCAGTTGATTTTGTCTTAGTTGAGTTAACACTTTATTTAGATACTCATCCACAGGATTATGAAACAATTCAACAATTTAATCAATATTCCCAATATACAAAACAGCTAAAACAACAATATGAACAACTGTATGGGCCACTAATGGAATTTGGTATGAGCTATTCAAGCTATCCATGGAAATGGGATAATGCGCCTTGGCCATGGCAAGTGTAGCAGATTGTAAGGAAGGAGGAAATAATTTTGTGGTATTATGAGAAAAAACTTCAATACCCTGTTAAAGTAAGGGAGTGTAATCCTCGCCTTGCCAAATATTTAATTGAACAGTATGGAGGTGCTGATGGAGAATTGGCAGCAGCTCTACGGTATTTAAACCAACGGTATACCATTCCAGACAAAGTAATTGGATTGCTCACCGATATTGGTACGGAAGAATTTGCGCACCTTGAAATGATAGCGACAATGGTATATAAACTCACAAAGGACGCAACAGCTGAACAAATGAAAGAGGCAGGTCTTGGTGCCCATTACGCAAACCATGACAAAGCTCTTTTTTATAATAATGCGGGTGGAGTACCGTGGACTGCTTCATATATTCAAGCAAAAGGAGATCCAATTGCAGACATCTATGAGGACATTGCAGCAGAAGAAAAGGCAAGAGCAACGTACCAATGGATTATTAATATGTCAGATGATCCTGACTTAAACGATGGATTGAAATATTTACGAGAAAGAGAAGTGGTACACTCCCTTAGGTTTCGAGAAGCGGCTGAGATTCTCAAAGAAGAAAGAGACAAAAAGATCATTTTTTGAATGGTGTATGCAAAAGGAGAAGGGAATGTTATCAAGCATTCCCTTTTTCCATTCTAAGAACCAACTACCCACCTTTTGATTCTAAAGAGACACCTGGTAATCGTAACACTAGTCCTGGCTCAATTTCATAATTGGAAAGTTTATTTGCTTCTCTGATGATCTCTTGACCATTCTTGTTACCATAAAACCTATTAGAGATAGAAAGTAAAGTATCTCCAGCCTTCGTTTCATAATAGAAGAATGTATTCTCGGGTTCTGTACTATTCTCTTCTGAAGGGGTTATTGACTTAGCGGATGCAACTCCTTGTTCAATTTGAAGTGTTTGTTTTAGATTCGAGATTTTTTCAGTCTCTAATTCGCTAGGGCTACTATCAATTCTAACGGTTTCAATAGCAGAATTTATGGTTGACGGTACACGGATAGAACCAAGTTGGAAACGTTCTTCCCCCCAATAGTTGTATGTGACTACCAATCCGATAATAATGAAAAACAAAACAAATAGAAACCGAATTAATAATAAATTGAATTTCCATTTGACTCGTGTTTTTTTTGCGGTATGGATTTGGCTTCTTGGTGGCAAATTTAACACATTGAATGATGTCTCCTCGTTTTTCTCAACAGCAGGGCTAGCAACCTTCAAATTTTCTTGTTGTGCTTGTTTTTCATTTATTTTGTCCATTAATGTGCGTAGCTGATATGCTTGGTCATCACTATTTTCTTCCCGAGTCATGAACGGATACCCCCCTCGCTTTTAAATCGCACAATGAACCCAAGTAGACTATCAATGACAAAATGAGCAGTAATTGTCACCATTAAATTATTTGTTCGTACAAACAAATAGCCAATATAGAAGCTTATACATAAAATCGAAATAAAGAGAATAGGCTTTCGAACATACCTAACATGTACCAGTGCAAAAACAATACTTGCCACAATATAACCAAGTGATGTTTGGATCACACCTCGAAACAATAACTCCTCTGCAATTGAAATAACTAACGTTAGAAGCATAATTTCTGTAATGGAACTATTCGAAAAAAGTTTTGTATTAATTCCACCGTCATCTAAAAAACGTTCAGGTACAAATTTCATCAGTAATAAATCGATCCCGACAACTGTCAAACCAGGAACAACACCTAGCCAAAACAATTGCATTATATCAATATAAAAAAGGTCAAGCCATTTATAAACTGAATCAAACAATAGAATACTAAGGCCAATACTTAGAACAAAAAGAAGAAGTTCTGACATATAAACGCTCTTCTTTAACTGTGCATTTGTCATTTGTTTAACTATTTCTGCTTGGCTTTTCATTTACATGTATTTCTCCTTGTAGCATTAAATCTTTGAAAGCGGATCGCCAATCTGATTTCGTATGTTGTTGTTCTACTACAGATGGTTCCCATGTTTTAAATGTGAAATCACAAACATCACAACAAAAGCCAGTAGGTTTTTTAACGGTTTGTTGAAAAAAAGAAAATAAACTAGTTCGCCTACAGGCAGATCCTTCAGCCCATTGTAATAGCTCCTGTAGCTTTTGTTCTTTATATTCTGATCTTACTTTTATCACCTTTTGAATAGAGGTAATACGATTCATCCATATGTTTTCGTTATACAAAATTCGACTTTCTATTATCATACCATGTTTCTCAAAATGATAGGATAAAAATCGCCATTGAATTTCATTTATCTGTAGAATTTCGAGTACTTCTTTGTCATCTGGTAACATTTGGTTTGTGTTTGCTCTTTCTTTTAAAAACTGTAAGACAATGTTTATCATCATTGGCGATGGAAGTTCTGATTCTATTAAACGTTTTGGGATACTTACGTCATGTGGAGCGAATAACAAAAGTGACACACTTTGTTTACCGTCCCTACCTGCTCTTCCAATTTCTTGTATATACGATTCAATTTGTGTTGGAAGATGAAAATGAACGACTAGTCTAATGTTTTTTTTGTTGATTCCCATACCAAATGCACTCGTGCAGCAAACAACGTCAAGTTGATTATTCATAAACTGTTGTTGAATAAGGAGTCGGTCAGCTTGTTCCATACCACCATGGTAATAGGCCGTCCTTAAATTTGGCAAGTGTTTGCACAGCTCATCTGTTACTTTTTCTGCCCACATCCGACTAGAAAAATAAATCATCGTTGGACCTGGGAATTTATTTAAGGTATCGATCAGAAAATGGAGCTTCTCTTGATTGTTCTTTACTTTTTCAATTGACAGTGCAATATTTTCTCTATCCATTGGGTAAACATGTCTTACCATGCGTTCACATTTGAGCTGCTCGATAATATCTTGTTGGACATCCGGAGTGGCAGTTGCGCTAAGAGCAAGCACAGTAGGGTAATTCAGCGTTTCGACGACCTGATGTAGCTTTAGATAATCTGGTCGGAACTCGTGCCCCCATTGAGAAATACAGTGTGCCTCATCAACAACGAAAACAGAGATCGGAATGCTTCTCAATTTGTCGATAAGTTGTTTTGTTTGAAGCATTTCTGGTGATACGTATATGAGCTTGTACTGTTCCAGCTGGTGCATTACCCTTTCCTTAGTGGATTTGCTAAGAAAGCTTGTAATGGCAATAACCTGCTTAAAACCCGTCGCGACTAACTGTTTTTCTTGATCAATCATTAACGAAATTAATGGAGACACAACCAATACAGCTCCGTCAACCATTCTAGCTGGTAATTGATAGCATAACGATTTACCTGAACCAGTTGGTAAAATGCCTAAAACATCTTTCCCTGCTAAGACATCCTCTATTATTTCTTTTTGACCCTCACGGAAGGCAGCATGACCGTAATATTGTTGTAATGCATATTCTAAATCTCTCGTCATAACACATCTCTTCTCCGATGGTTTTTTGCGATAGCAAGTGCTAAACGTATTTGAAAATAACTATACTGGTTTTCAAGTGCTTGTCTAATTTCTTTCAATTTAATTGTATGAAGTTGATCCGTTATCTCCAGGATATTGTCGATCGCTTCTTTTGAAACATAGGGATCTATTGGTAGAGTTGGATCAACTAGTGCTATTTCTACAATGTGGTCGAATACCGTACTTTCCTTGAGCCGACGTAAAGTTGTAATTTGTTCAATAGTAAAACCTTTTTGCAGAAGTGTATATGTTTTTTGTGCAGAAGTTGTTAAAAAAAATGGTTGTTGCAAATCTTTTATAAAAAATGGTAATAGATCAGTAGTTTGACAGACACGATTAATATGGTTGATTAGTTTATGGATGATAAGTGCCCGCTTTAATTCCACATCCTCCAACGGGAGATTATATTTCATTGCTAACTGTTCTTTACTTAATCCATATTTCCGATAACCAGTTAATTGATCAACAAAAATACAAGCTTCTTGGTCTGGTAATGACTCACAAAACAGCATCAATTCGCTATACAACTTTTCCAGTAGTTCGGGTAACATTTCTTTATTTTTTCTATAAATGCGCTTTACCCATCGAAGTACTTCGCTTTTATCTGTTATTGGTATAAAAATGTGGTTACCAGAAACAATATTGGTTGTTGTCTGTATAAACAAAAGGAGACGTTCGAGAAGTATTTGAGCAACATTTGAATATTCCATTCCACGGAAGGGTGTTCGTTGCACTAGATCTCTATTCTGTTCCAACTTTCTTTTCCCTTTGTCTGTAACCACGCATGTGGAACTGGATCCATTCTCTAAATAACCATGTTTTGTTAAGCGATCGATACACGAATGAAAGGTTTTCTTATTTATATTTTTATAGATGCCAAAGTAGTTTTTCAATTTATAAATATGGGCATCCTGCAATGTTTGAGAGGATCGCTTTCCTTTTAACAAGTGAAAAATGTTGTAGACGGTTCTTTCTTGGTTGATTTTATTTAAGCATTGTAACACTAATAATTCAAACATGGGGCAGTCTCCTTTAATGTGATCATTATAAGTAAGGATTAAGGCATCATATAGTCTCTTTGTTGAAAAGAATGGAAAACAGATTTAATATAGAGGCAGAGATCCATCTGGAAGTCTGAGAGGGGAATACATGAATGGCTAAATACACCATTGTTGATAAAGAAACATGTATAGCGTGCGGTGCTTGTGGAGCATCTGCGCTTGACATATATGATTATGATGACGAAGGAATTGCTTACGTCGTTTTAGATGATAACCAAGGAACAGCAGAAGTACCAGAATTCCTTGAGGAAGACATGATCGATGCTTACGAAGGGTGCCCTACGGATTCGATCAAAGTAGCAGATAAACCGTTTAATGGTGACCCGTTTAAGCACGAATAAGCCTCATTCTCCCTTTTTATATATTAGGGAGTTTTTTTTGATTTAAGTGCGTGTTCAAAAAGTCGGCAAATTAGAAGCAAGCAGGTCGAGGCGGCGCTGTTTTGAGTAACGGAGCGTATGCTTTTAATACGTGAGTAACGGAAAAACAAGCCAACGAAGAGATGCGCAGCTTATCATTTGGTGACTTTTTGAACAACCTCTTTAATGGAATCATCATAGTAGGTTTATCCTATCATACCATTTCATTATGATTTTTTACCAGAAAAAATTTACAGAAGAAAAGAGAGCCAGGAAACTACTGGCTCTCCGAGGACAAACTGCCCCCCTCCTCGTCCATACCTCTGTGTGGGGTATCGCCATGCGATTTTACACAGGAGCCTCACAGTTCACCGTCCACCATTGTTCTCGAGAGCACACGATGAAGCACAATCAATGCTACATAGCCTCTTTTTCTTTATTCTGTGAAAGGCATTGGGTTAGCGGCTACTGGAACTGGTAATTCCTCGGTAAATTCATATGGTCCGATTTTTTGAATAGGAAGATCAAAGGTGACTGTTTCATATCCGTAACTTTTGGCAGTCATCATGATCGATTCTATCATGTTCAAACTTGTTTGATTGTTACGGAGTTTCGTCTGATTGGATACCGTTATTTTAGCACGCTTCATTTGATCATATGTTTCAACAGTAAATAGCATTTCTTTTTGTATAGAAGGAGAAATGTTCGGTGTATCAACTGGTACTTGCATAAACTGGAGAGCCTCTTCTAAAGTCGATTCCTTATCCTGTGGTACAGCAACTAAAAATTGTGGCTTATTTTCACTTACTTGATACACGAAATAACTTTGCTTCCCCAATGGCTCTAACTCAATTTCATTTACATTCCCATACATCCCAAAATTAGCAGTTTCATTTCCTGTTTGTTCAATTTTAACCTTACTTACTTTAAGTGGTGTAAACATATAAGATAATAGGTCAACATACAGCTTTTGATAGCCCTCATTGAGTGAATACTTTTCTGGAATGCGCATCGTGACCTGCTCTTCACCTTTATTTAGCGTAAACGATACCCGATTCAAAGGGAATGCATACACTCCCCATTCTTCTTCCTGGATCATTTGAGGAAGTCGATTATAAAGCTCCATCCGTGTATAACCACTTGGAACACGAAAGGAAATGGGAATAAGGTACTGCGCATTAGTGTCTAGTACTCCCGATTGAATGAACGACATTCCATCAATGGTTTGGTTAAGTACGTGACTAACGAAGTCAGGTTTCTCATCACTTGTAAGTCCTATTCTCTCGCTTTCTTCCGTTTGGTCAGCTTTCTCTATGGTCGCTTCCTCCTCTAAAGTAGAATTGGATGCAGTAGAACCAGTATCTGAATTGGCAGATGATGCTTCACCGGTTTGCATATCTGCTTCCTTTGAGTATTCGTTAGACTGATTAACGAATGGAGGAATTAATAAAACCAAAAGGAACAATACCGTTAAAGCAGCAAAAGTTGGAATGATCCATTTAAATTTTGTCCATGCAAAAGATTTATTGGTCGATAACCTAGCGGAGACTTTCTGGTATAAGTCATTTCGATCCATGTCATCGTTTACGACAGGTAATTGTGAAAGTAACGATTCAATGTTTTCTTCCTTATACTCTTTGCGATCCATTTGGATTGTCCTCCTTACCTTCTTCTTCAAGAAGAACCTTTAATGCTTTGATTGCCCTGTGCTGAGTGGTTTTCACTTTACTAACACTCCACCCCAAAATGTCAGCTGTTTCTTGGATAGAAAACGACTGAATATATCTCAATACCAAAACACTTTTTTGGTCAACTGTGCACAGATCAAGACATTGATAAATACGTTTCATTTCATCATTCTGTAGAGCAATCTCCTCAGGCAGTGGTTGATTGTCTTTCATTATATGGCCTTTCTCTCCAAAATCGAAATATTCCATTATGCGACTTTTTTTGCTACTTTGTTTACGGAAGTAGTCGATTACAACATGCCTTGCAATGGAAAAAAGCCAAGTTTTTTCGCTGCTATCACCTTTAAAGGTATGATACGATTTGAGTACTTTTATATACACTTCCTGAATCAAATCTTCTGCAAGCTCTTTCTCTTTTACCATATAAAAAATAAATTGGTATAACGATGTATGATATGAGTCATATAATTCCTGAAAGAAGCCTCTCATCTTGAGATCCCCCAGTCTTCTTATTAGTCGTATAATCCACAATAAAGTTACAACTTACCCAATTATACATAAAATACAGTTGCTTCAGTATAAAATTCAAATAAAAAGTACCGACTAGCTATTGAGCCGGCACTTTTTAAATATGGGTCAAACAATTGTTCCATGTTTCATAAGGAACAAGATTTTCCAACAATATTTATGCATTTTCGTGATTTTTTGGGAGTTGAAAGGAGAAAGTTGTTCCTTCTTGTTTTTTACTTTGTGCGGAAATTGTCCCATTATGCGATTCAACGATGTTTTTGGCGATAGCCAGTCCAAGTCCAGTTCCAGTGTTACCGTTTTTTCGCTTTCGTGATTTATCAGCCTTATAAAAACGTTCAAATACAAACGGTAGATCCTCTTGTGGAATACCTGAGCCAGTATCCATAATCGAAAAGCGGATACTATCACCCTCATCACTTACAACAACTTCAACGGTTCCGTGTTGATTTGTATGTCTTATCGCATTGTCGATAAGATTCGTGAGCACTTGTTCAATTCGATCCGGATCAAGCGACAATTCATCAATGTCTTTATCCACTGTCAACTGCAAGGCAATGGAATGTTCTGTTGTTAAACCTTTAAATTTCTTTACGATGCGTTCTAGAAACGGCATTAGTTTTACTGATTCTAATTGAAGTTGTAGGTGACCAGCCTCCATTTGGGCTAAATCTAATAACTGGTTAACGAGGCGTCCCATTCTTAATGATTCCTCATAAATAATAGAGGCTAACTCATTTTTTTCTTCCCTTGTTACAGCTACATCGTCCACAATTGCTTCACTATACCCTTGAAGCATAGAAATAGGTGTCCTTAGTTCATGTGAGACGTTTGCTATAAAATCTTCTCTTAACGTATCTAATCTTCTCTCTTCTGTCATATCTCGAATGACAGCCACTGCACCACGTATATACGTTTGATCATATAACGGGGTCATGATCATAACCCAGCTTCTACCTTGCAAGTTAATTTCACGCATGACCTCTTTTTCCGTTGAAATTACTTCTTCTAAAATGGATATTAACTCCTTTGGTAACACAACACCATTTATATCCTGCTGCACATCTTTTTCGTAAAAGAAATCCATTAAAAAATGCTGTGCAGGCGGGTTTGTTATACTAATATCTCCTTTTCGGTTTACAGTGATCACTCCATCTGCCATAGAACTGAGAATACCTGATAATTGTTCCTTTTCCTGTCTTAATGCATTAATATGAAATTTTAATTGTCTTCCCATACGGTTAAACGCCATTGCCAATTCACCAATTTCATCATGCGTTAAAATTGGAACTTTCGTGTTAAACTCGCCACGAGCTAGCTCAAATGCTCCTTCCCTCATCTTAATGAGAGGGGATGTTATTCTAGTGGATAAAAAGAAGGCAAAAACGGTTGTTAATATAAAAGCAATTCCTGCACCTAAAAAAATAATTTGTGTGGTTTGCTTTGACGTTTCTTCAACTGCATTCAGCGATTGGTATGCGAAAACCGCTCTTTTTGACCCTAATATGGGGGTTCCGACAATCATTACCTCGTCATCAAAGTTGGGTATCTTTGTTAATTTCTTTTTCTCTGCCCTATCAGATAAAACGAGAGATAAATCCTTGTCCTTTTTCAGCCAATCTAACGTCACTTTTGAAAGATTGTTATCGTTTGTATCGGAAAGCCAGATATCTTGGTTATTATATACAATTGCTATCCTACTTGATGGATCTTTTATTCGATTCACAGTATCGATGGTCAAATCATTTTCAACACCTAATTGCTCCACCATATCCGAAACTTTTGTAGCTGTTTCCATTAAATCTTTTTCTGCTTGGGACACATGAAAATTCCCTAAAAACTCCAATAATAAGATGGTTAAAACAAATAATACGAATGACACGAGCAAAAGAATGGTAAGCCATAATTTCCCTACTAAACTGCGCCAAATCACTGTTCTTCTTCGACCTCGAATTTGTAGCCCACTCCCCAAACAGTTACGATCATCTTTGCTGCGTCTTGTGAAACCTTATTAAGCTTTTCTCTTAACCGTTTTACATGGGTATCAACTGTCCGCAAATCTCCGAAAAACTCATATTTCCACACTTCTTTTAATAACTGTTCTCGATCGAAAACCTTGTCTGGTGCTTTAGCAAGAAAACATAGTAATTCGTATTCCTTAGGCGTTAAATTAACTAATTCCCCATCGGCTGTAACCCGATGTGCATCGTTATCAATCGTTAAATGCGGAAAAACAAGTACATTTTTCGTAGCAACATCTGTTTGGAGATATTTGGTTCCAGAAGCCCTGCGTAATAAAGCTTTCACTCGTAATACAACCTCCCGCGGGCTAAAAGGCTTCACAATGTAGTCATCTGTTCCAACTTCAAAACCTTCTACACGGTTCGTTTCTTCCCCTTTTGCGGTAAGCATAATTACTGGTGTAGCTTTCGTTTCTCTTAGTTCTTTGCATACCTCAATACCATCCATACCAGGCATCATGACATCTAATACGATCAGATCAAAGTCAATAGCAAGTGCAAGGCTTAATGCTTCATCCCCGTCTTCCGCTTCCTCGATAGCATAGCCTTCCCGTTCTAAATACATCCGTATTAAACGCCGAATTCTTTCTTCATCATCAACTACTAGGATTCTAGCTTCTTCCGTCTCCAATTTCATCCCCCCTAAAGTCTCACATTAAATGTACGTATGGAACGTGGATCATTACAAAATGTTTTTAGTCGCAAGGTTCCTTAGTTGCTTCACCTCATGAGGGGTTAACTCCCTTACCTCACCAGGGTGCATTCCTGTCGTCGTTAGAAAACCATATTTTTCTCGTTTTAGTTTTTCAACAGGAGCATCAATGGCTTCTAACATTTTTTTTATTTGTCTATTTTTTCCTTCGTGCAACACAATTTCAACGATTGCCTTTTTATTTTTGTTGTCCGTCGAAATAATGCTTGTTCGAACAGCTCTCAATCGTTCCCCATCAGCTTGAATTCCTTTTTTTAACCGTGCCAATTGATCGATTGTGGGGATCCCTTTTGTTTTAGCAATATACACTTTTTCGATCTCATGTTTCGGATGCATAAGCATGTTTGCAAAATCGCCATCGTTTGTTAACAAAAGTAAACCAGATGTATCGTAATCAAGTCTTCCGATTGGATACACTCTTTGCTGAATATCTGGTAAGAAGTCCGTAACAACTTTTCTATCTTTGTCATCCTTTACACTAGAAATAACGCCTCTTGGTTTGTATAGTAAAAAATAGACGGGTTCTTCTTTTTCAAGTGGGATACCATTCACTTCGATTTTATCATGATGTGCAACCTTTGTACCTAATTTAATTTGAACTTTTCCATTAACTTTTACCTTACCAGCTACGATTAATTCTTCAGCTTTACGTCTAGAAGTTACGCCACTTTGGGCAATTACTTTTTGCAATCTGTCTCCATTATTTTCCATATCATCACCATTTTGTTTGTATTTTCCCCATATCTTTACAAAAACAAGAGCGTTAACATGTACGTTAACGCCTTAAGTCGAGAATACAATCGTTACAATTACGATTGATGCTATTATACCAATAAGATCTGCTATCAGTCCAACCTTAAGAGCATCCCCCATCCTCCTAATTCCAACTGCTCCAAAATAAACCGTTAAAATATAAAGTGTCGTGTCTGTACTTCCTTGCATGGTGGAAGCAAGTCTTCCAATAAAAGAATCAGGGCCATACGTTTGGATTAGCTCTGTTGTCATTCCGAGTGCAGCTGTTCCTGAAATCGGTCGAACAAGGGCCAGTGGCACAATTTCTGAAGGGACGCCAAAAAGGGACAGTAGTGGGGAAATAAATTGGATCATTGCCTCCAAAGCACCAGAACTCCGGAGAATCGCAATCGAAACAATCATTCCTAATAAAAATGGAAGAAGGGAAACAGCCATTTTGACTCCTTCTTTTCCTCCTTCCACAAATAACTCATACGTCGGTAACTTTTTCCAAGTAGCTACTAATAAAACGAATAAAATGAGACTTGGAATGAGCCACGTACTAATGGTTGTTATTACACTCATCGTTTTGTTTTACGCACCCTTCTATAGTAGAATATTCGATCAACTATAATTGCTCCTAAAGAGGATATGAACGTTGCAATAATAGTAGTACCGACGATTTCTGTTGGGGCACCAGACTCATATTTCATGCGAATCGCAATAACAGTGGTCGGTATTAATGTGACACTTGATGTATTTATTGCTAGGAAAGTTATCATTGACCTACTTGCATGATCAGATTGACTTAATTCTTTCATTTGCTCCATTGCCTTAATTCCCATCGGTGTTGCGGCATTCCCTAAACCAAAGAGGTTTGCAGTAATATTCGATAAAATATATCCCATTGCTGGATGATCCTTTGGTATATCTGGAAACAATCTTGATACAAATGGACGAAACATTTTCGTTAAGATTCGTAAAAGTCCCGCCTTTTCTGCAACTTTCATTAAACCTAACCAGAAGACGAGTACACTAATTAAACCAATCGATAGCATTACTGCTTCATCAGCACTTTCAAATAATGCCTTATTCACTTCCTCCATTGTTCCATTAAACATCGCATAGACAATTCCGAGAATCGCCATGGAGGCCCATATGATATTAACCATCTAAGAAACTCCGATCGTTTGATAGATAAGTTGTGTAAACTCATTCCAAAAACCAGTATCTTCTTCCTCTGTTTCCTGTTGTTTTTGGTATATTCCTGTTTCAGCAATAACCTCACCATCGATTGAATACACCTTTTCCCCTATCTTTTCGTCCGTTTTTTCTCTTTCGATATAAATATTTTCTTTCACCTTCCCTTTTTCATCCTTGCTTAAAGGAACGACTAAATCTTGAAGGATATATCCTGACTCACTTTGCTCTGTACCCGTCATTTGATACGTTTCTTTCCCTTTTTCATCGATTTTTGATAAATCGTATGTATCATAACCCCATTCAAATAATCGGGTGTGATCATTCCAGTCATCTGGTGCATCCAAGGTAACCGCAATTAATTCCATATTTTCTTTCTTGGAGACAGATACAAGTGTACGACCTGTCTTTCTCGTATAACCTGTTTTACCTCCAATACTATATTTATAGTACTTTGTTAGCATTTTATTTTTGTTACGCCATGAATAAGTGCGCGTTTCAGCTTTATAGGACTTTGCCCCAGTAATTTCTCGGAACGTTTCGTTTTCCATAGCGTACCGCATCAATAGAGCCATGTCGTAGGCCGTTGAATAATGAGTGTCAGAATCCAGACCATGTGGGTTGTCAAAATTGGTGTTTGTCATTCCAAGCCAGGCCGCTTTTTCATTCATTAAGTAAGCGAATCCTTCCACACTTCCACCTAAGTATTCCGCAATTGCTACAGCAGAATCATTTCCGGAACGAAGCATCAGGCCATAAACTAAATCCTTTAGCTTCATTTTTTCTCCTTCTTTTAAATAAATTGAGGAGCCTTCTGTATATGCAGCTCGACGGCTTGTTGTAACTGTTTCATTTAACTTACCTGACTCGACTGCCAAGATCGCAGTCATAATTTTCGTTATACTTGCAATGGATTGTTTCTTGTTCGCAGCTTTTTCATACAACACCCTGCCTGTTGATTGTTCCATTAAAACAGCATTATTTGCTGATACACTTGGCTTTGCAAAGGCTTTTCGCGATGTATTAGGTAACATAACAAGCATGAATGTCAATAGAATGAGTAAGTATTTCAACTGATCTTCCTCCCAACCTTCCCGATGTCTTGTACAATTTTATGCAAAAAGGACATGCATATGATTGAAAGTTGAAATTTAAAAAAATTGCACATTATTATTAGTGCGTGTTCATCCTCTATTTGCAAAAATAAAAATTCCGTCCATGGCAAGGACGGAACTTTTATTTTTTAGAATAGGTTTTCATCTCACTTATTTAATTGTATCCCAGCTTTTTTAATTTCAGGCGTTAACTGTTTTGTTTTATAGAGGCAGAATTATGCTTGCGAATTGGTGATGTGCCTGTCTCAATACTTTCATAATCAGAAAATTGATCACGCATAATTTGAAAAGAGCGATCTAAAGTATAGACTAATTGAGCCACAGAACGCGGCGGCATGTTTCGAAATCTAATCGATTCACTTCTTGTATAGGAGGCCCTGCTGTCTTCATACCAGCTGTCGTTTTTAGGTGCATAAAATTCTAAAATACATTTATGATAAATCCCATACAATGTTTTCTTTGCCATCTGCTCTTGTTCGCAATTTGATCTTAGATTTTTTTTAACAGCATCCAACGCTTCATCAGAAATAACTTCTAACCTTCGAAGGGCTTTTAATACTTCTTTATAATATGCTCTGTTTTTACTGCCCTCTTCATGAAGTAGTTTCTCCATATAATGTTCATCCAAGTAATGGCTTAATTGTTCATTGATTTTTGTTAGACAACGACTCGCTTCATTCATGTGGTCACAGACAATAGGATTAGTCATCATCGTTCCTCCTGTAGTTCTACTTCTTTATACTGTGTAAAAGATGATAACATCTTCTAACTATTTATAAGAGGATGTTCAAACCTCTAAATCCGAAATGTATTACGCTTTACCTTAACCTGTTTCAATCCGTTTTAAACATTTACCATATTATTTTTCATTTTGTTTGAATTGGTTTTGAAATTGTTCAAAGAATAAGTCCGCTTCATCTTCTACATCTGATTCAGAAATTCCATCTGGTAGTGGTGGCAGTTCATCGATTGAGGTTAATCCAAAATAAGTAAGAAAATCAACAGAAGTTCCATACAAGATTGGACGTCCAACCCCTTCTTTACGTCCTATTTCTTCAATCAAAGATCGATTGACCAAGGTATGAATCGGGCGATCACTTTTAACTCCTCTAATTTCCTCGATTTCTGTCTTTGTAATTGGTTGTTGATAGGCAACAATTGCCAACGTCTCTAATGCCGCCTGAGACAATCTTGATGTTTGAGGAGATTCTATCAATTTGTCATAATAGATAGAATGCTCCGGTTTGGTTGTTAAATGAAATAGATTCTGAGACTGCATGATTGTGATGCCACGCTTTAAATGCTCATAGTCATATTTAAGTTCATCCATAATATGCTCAACGGTTTCATCATCAACTTCCAGGATTTGCTGTATTTGTTTCTTACTTAAACCCTCATCCCCTGAAGCAAACAATAAGCCTTCCGTAATGGCCTTACATTCCTCTATCTCCACGATTCACCCTCCAATTTTGTAAACAATGAAATCATCAAAGTTTGCCTTTTGCACACAATAAATTTCTCGTGCTTTCATTAGTTCTAAAATCGCAATAAACGTGGCAACGATATGAGAACGCGAAGGATACGAAAATAAATCAAAAAACGCAATGCCATCGGTTCTATTATGTAATTCTAAAACAATTTCTTCCATCCGCTGTTTAATCGGGATTTCGGAACGTTGTATTTTGGTTTCGAATGGTTTATCCCATTTTTTCCTCTCAAAAACTTTGTTCATAGCAGCTATCATATCATATATAGACATATCCCCCTGTACCACTGGAGATTTCTTTTCCATCTTTTCGAATACGATGGGTGGTCTTGTATAAATTCTATTTGTACTGTCTTCTTTTTCCTTTAATTGTGCTGCTGCTTCTTTGTATTTTCGATACTCGATCAATCTACGCATTAACTCATCGCGCGGATCTTCTTCATATTCATCAGAATCTGCTTCTAGTTCCTGATTCGGTAATAGCAGCTTACTTTTAATTGCTAGAAGAGTTGCAGCCATTACTAAATATTCACTGGCAATATTCAATTCTAACTGCTGCATCGTATGGATATAATGCATATATTGCTCAGAAATTGTGGCAACTGGTATGTCATGAATATCAATCTCGTATTGGTTTATTAAGTGAAGGAGTAGATCTAATGGGCCTTCAAATGCATCTATCTTTACTTGATATGACTCACTCATCCTTTTCTCCCTTCCAGGTTCCATGGACACCGTTCTATTTAAAAAGCCAGCTCTATCGTTAAGAGCTGACTTTTATTTTTCATCGGGTTGGCATTTTCTGATGAAATCCTTTGTCCATTCATCAGTGCAAATAGCATACTTTTCACCAAAAAGCTCTTTCATTTCGTTTACCATCTTTTTTCCTATTCCCATATTTCGGTGAGATGGATTCACGGAAATATGCTGTATGACAGCATTCAATCCGTCTTCAACACGCATCCCAATGGCTCCTAATATGTCGTCTTCTTTCCACAAAAATAGATGCCAATTCGGATTACTTTCATATTCTTTTATTGTTTGCTGAAGTTTTTTAACTTCCTTTTCTTCGGGCATAAATGACAAAAGCCCCATTGCGATTTTTTCGAAATTCTTTTTATAACGAATTAACATAGTTACCCCTCATCATGAAAATAACTTCCCAATTAGCGAGAGCAGAAAAATAATACTAACACCAACTATGACCCAAAACAGTACTTTATCTTGTTTGTCACCATTCGTCAACACAATCATCCTTAGTGTTTTTATCCTATTATCATTCACTTTGTTTCAACCGCTTAACAGATAATCTACCTATCATTATTGAACTATATCTTTCTATTCATACTCCTATCATACTACTTTTTACGTAAAAAGTCTTATTGTTGTTTCATTTTTTTTAAAAGAGTAAAGATTTTGTAGCCATCTGATGGCTTTTGTCCAATTTTAAACGGAATAAGGTTGATTACCCCAAGCCATATGTTAAATAATATAAATAGGCCTGCCATATTATTTTCTATTTCTAGGGTAGAAAGTCCTCCAGCCACTATTAAGTTACATAATGGTCCGCTGATACAGATGATTATTTGCTCTAAACGAGAAAATTCGTCATTTCTTTCACTATTTGAATACCCACCTAAAAAAAACACGCGGTGTATCGTGATAACCAACCGATTCCATTTAAATGTTAAAAGTCTTTTCCCACTACCTAATACAAGATTAACCCTACTAGCTTTTAATAGAAGGGAGGCTAATCCATGGCCAAGTTCATGTGCAAATAGTCCTAAAGGAGCCATTATCAGTATTAGGTAAATTAAATAGACAACCATCCAATATCACATTCCCTAAATTGCTGCAAGTATATGCTCAATTTCTACGTTAATTTGCTCAAGTCGCCCGAACCTGACATGTACGCGCCCTATGTCCCCGTTTTGCTCAAGTTGCTGCAGTAAAAGTAAAAGCGAGTCAATTGACTCACTTTACTTGTCTACCTCAGTCACACGTACCTTTTTCATTGCATCACCTTGTTGGATCCTTAAAACCGTATCCATTCCTTCAACCACTTGGCCAAAAACTGTATGGACACCATCTAAATGTGGTTGGCGTTCGTGTACAATAAAGAACTGACTGCCACCAGTATCTTTTCCTGCATGTGCCATCGATAACGATCCAGCAACATGTGTGTGTGGGTTTCCTTCTGTTTCGCACTTTATCGTATATCCTGGTCCACCAGCACCAGTTCCTGTTGGGTCACCACCTTGAGCAACAAAACCTGGAATGACGCGATGAAATGTTACATCGTCATAAAACTCACTATTAGCAAGTTTTTCAAAGTTTGCTACAGTATTTGGTGCCGCCTCTTCATACAGCTCTATTACAATTTGTTCCCCATTTTCAAATTCAATTGTTGCTTGTTTCATTTTATTTCCTCCTTGTATATTCGTTCTAAAGTATTTTGTAATACATGCTTATCATTCATATGATAAGTCATTTTTTGCAACATCTTCATAGGATTCTCGCTTGATAACGAGTTGATCCTTTCCATTTTCTACAAAGACGACAGCTGCTTTTGGAAATCTGTTGTAATGGTTAGACATGGAATACCCATATGCCCCCGTACTAAAAACAGCTAATAAATCTCCATGTGTTGTAGGAGGAACATCAATATCCCAAATCAGCATATCCCCTGATTCACAGCTTTTTCCAGCAACGGAAACGGTATCTGTACGCGGTATTTCTGCTTTGTTTGCGATGACCGCATCATATTTTGCTTGATAAAGTGCAGGTCGAATATTATCGGTCATTCCTCCATCAACTGAAATATATTTTCGTATTCCAGGAATTTCTTTCTTCGATCCAATCGAATAAATAGTCATTCCAGCATTTCCAACAATGGCTCGACCTGGTTCAATCCAAATTTCTGGGAATACTAAGCCACGAGCCTCCACTTGTGCAGTTACTTCTTCAACAAGTGCTTTAACATATGCTTGCAGGGGTAACGGCTTATCTTCTGAAGTATACCGAATGCCAAACCCTCCACCAAGGTTCATTACTTTTGGCATATATCCATATTGTTTATGCCAATTTCCTATTGTATCGAACAACCTTCTAACAGCAAGGAGAAAACCATCCGTTTCAAAAATTTGTGATCCTATATGACAGTGTAAACCTTTCACATGCATTCTGTCTTCTTCCATCAATTTGCGAAACGCCTGATCAGCTTGTCCATTTGAAAGATCAAAACCAAATTTTGAATCCTCGTTACCTGTCAATATATAATCATGTGTATGTGCCTCTATACCAGGAGTAACCCGGATAAGAACATCCATATCTCTGTTATAGTTTGCTAGAATATCCTTTAATAAAGTGATTTCATAAAAATTATCAATCACAATACACCCAATATTATGTTTCACTGCCATTTCTAGTTCTTCATAGCTTTTATTGTTCCCATGTAGGTGCATTTTATCTACTGGAAAGTTTGCTTTTAATGCTGTATATAGTTCACCTTGAGACACAACATCTAAACTTAGGTTTTCTTGTTTTGCTACTTGTAGCATCGCCACTGAAGAAAAAGCCTTACTTGCATATGCTACTTCAGCTTTTACCCCTAGTTCCTTGAACGTTTGCACAAATGCCCGTGCATTATCACGTATTACAGAAACATCATACACAAAAAGAGGTGTTCCGTATTTTTCGGCTAGTAGAACCGAGTCTATGCCACCAATCTCTAAATGTCCATGTTGGTTGACGTGATAAGAATGATTCATGCGAGCACCTCCAATTCTTCTTATGAATGAAAAAAATCCCTTATCGCCAAATGATACGGAATGGGAAAAGGGATTTATCCTCTATCTTTCAGCCAAAAGATAACAGATTAAAGAAAATGCCGAGGCTTTCCGTTACCTTTATCCAAAAACATATAACGTAAATTTATCATAATCATTGTTTTCATTCAACCTTTAAGTGCGTGTTCAAAAATTTATGGCTGCCGATAATTGTTTCTCGGGTGTACAATACTTGGACGATCTTTCATCGCAGGTACGGAAAGGCGGAACAAAATTTGGACGAGCGCATTTAAATTGAACGGAATAAACGGCCAAAGGAATGGTGTATTCAATGATTTGGTGTGGCTTAAACCAAGTATATATAAGGTGAATCCAACGGTAAGTCCTTCAACCCCAAACATAGCGGTAATGAGCACTAACAGCATTCGAGAAATTTTGTTTGCCATACTCAACTCATAGCTTGGCGTTGCAAACGACCCAATTGCACTTATCGAGACATATAGAATAACTTCTGGGCTAAACAGTCCTACATCAATTGCGATTTGGCCAATTAATACGGCTGCGATTAAACCCATTGCTGTAGATAAAGCGGTAGGTGTGTGAATTGCGGCCATTCGTAAAAATTCAACACCTATATCTGCTAACAAAATCTGTACAAAAATTGGAATATTTCCTTGTTCATTTGGGCCGATAAACTCCAGTCCACTTGGTAGTAATGTGGGTTCCATTACGAACAATAACCACATAGGAAGTAGAAAAACTGAAGCTAAAATTCCAATAAATCTGATCCACCGAACAAATGAACCAATCATTGGAGACTGTCGATATTCCTGTGCGTGCTGGACATGATGAAAGTAAGTTGTCGGGGTAATGATCATACTTGGTGATGTATCAACCATTATCAGGACGTGTCCTTCAAACAAGTGTGTGGCCGCTATGTCAGGCCGTTCCGTATAACGAACCATTGGAAATGGATTAAACCTCTGTTTGACAAGAAATTCCTCCACCGTTTTATCCGCCATGGCGATCCCATCAATTTCGATATTCTCAAGTTCTTTTTTTATCACCTTAATCAAACCATCGTCAGCAATATCCTGAATATACGAAATACATATGTCTGTTTTCGAGCGCTCACCTACTTTTAGTATTTCATTACGTAGCCGTTCGTCCCGAATACGTCTTCTAGTAAGCGCAGTGTTTTCGATAATATTTTCCGTGAAACCATCTCTCGAGCCACGAACTACTTTTTCTGTATCAGGTTCTTCAGGGGCACGACCAGGATATTTTCTAACATCTATAATGTATGCTTCGCTGTCACCGTCAATAAATACTACAATTAACCCAGACAGTAATTGATCAACGACTTCATCCATATTTTTAACTTTGTCAACTTGCTGATGGACAAGACGGTTTTCAATTACTTCGGGCAATTTTGACGTATTTCTTTCCTGATCATTTATTGATACCAATTTTTTTATGATTTGTACGATGACAGAAGTATCACATAAACCAGTTAAGTAATACAAATGAACTTTTTTCTTAAATATTGTAATTTCGCGAAAGCCGACGTCGAATGAAGTTCCAACACCCACACGTTTTTTCATGTATTCCTGAACTTCTTTTACCTTATTCGGTACTGGGACTTTTTCTTTTAATTGACCCAAATTGTTCACCCCTCTCCAAAATTAGCTCAATTGCTTTTCTCGTAATTGGTGAACCTTTTTTCAGATCATCGTTCCCGTGCATTTTTCCTATGTCACCGATCGCAATTACAATCGGTAGATCTAGTTGATCCAAAGAATAGACCGTATCACCATTAATTCTGCCGATTTCTGGTATTGAAACTCCTTCTTTATCCACACCATTTGCGGTTAATTGGCCATACCGATCGATGGCAAATGAAAACCTTGTCCATTCCATATTTTTTGTGTGTGCCGCGACAGCTATTGCGCCAATAATGTCTATGTCAGGGTGATCCTTTAAGGCGAGCAAGACTTTTTCTCCTGCTCCAACCCCTGGAATACCTGCATCATCTATAAGAACATAAACAGGTTCTTCCTTCGCTTTCAATACCGCTCGAATCACCTTGTCTGGAGTAACTACAGTTGGATTATCCGACAAGTAAGATAAACACGTTCCACCAAGCTCATTTGCTAAATAGTCCAACGTTTTTCTTGCGTATTCGTCTCCGTCTGTTATCACAATAATACGTTTCTTCTTTGACATGCTATCGATCCTTTCAAGTAAAAACGGTGTGTGATAGATGTAGGAATCCTACCTAATCTCAATTAATTTTTACGAAAATAAGCCACTGGAATAACGATCCAAAAATTTTACCGAAAACAAGAGCCATTAATAGCCAAACAATATGCTGTTCCAAACCAACACGTTTTGCTACAAGTGGAAAAACATTCAAGACCTCAGTTAAAGCTGCCGCCAACATTCCGATAAACACACCATGGAACATCCCCCAAATAATGACAAGTAATTTAGAAAGATGAAAAGGGTTCCCGTTAAATGACAAATAAGTTCCAAATAAAGAACCAACAATTACGGCTACTTCGTATGTCCTTAAGAAGATATCCGTTTTGCTTAATTGAACTAACCTTGGGATGATCCCAAGTACCGTCAAAAAAGCAACAAAACCACAACCAACAGCTAAACCAGAAGCAAACCCAATAAATACCTCAATTGCTCTATTTAATAACATCTTTTTTATTCAATTCATTTTCATGGTAGGTTACATAGCTGTCTAGTTCCTGTTGGTATTTGTGCATTTCAATCTCAAGTGGGCTTGGCTCCTCATTAAATCTCTTCTTAAATAAATGATTAAAAAACAAAATCATCCCAATGCCAAGGCCGATTGAATAAGGTACTTGTAGCCAAAGAGGATTCGTAACCTTGTCCCCTGTTAATAAGTAATGTAAGTTTTGTTGCACTTCTTGCATACTAACATCGTAATGGAAATTCATGATCGCCATTGCAGCACCAATAAATAAAAGCAGCCAAATAACACTTACTAAAAATATGGATGGTTTTTTTATGGAGTTTTTCACTATCTTTATAATCGTTTCCGATGGTCCCAGCTGTTGAAATTCAAACGAAGGAAATTTTTTAACCAGTTGATCTACTAACATAAAACTGTCAAGGATTGCTAAGTTGTGGTCCGTTTCTTTCACTTGGTATATATGCTGATCTCGAATGGATTGTAATACTTGTTCACTTCCAGAAATCCAAGCTATATCCTTTAAAAGTATGTTCGTTCCTTGTTTAACTTCAAGCTTTTTTTTCATCCTCAAATAAACAATTTCCCCCATATGATTTCCTCCTTTAAGTACGTGACGGAAATATATCCTTAGTATGTTTCAGTAATCGATTTATCATGCACATGGAGGAAGTAAGATGCTAGACTAGAGGAAGCAGGTTTTCCGTGGTTTAGCGGACTGAGAGGCCCTTATTTTCAGTAAATGGCGTGATTTCCGTGGTTTAGCGGACTCACAGGCCCTTATTTGCTCCTATTGGGCCATTTTTGGCTGGCTTTTTGGCAATTAACGGCCTCTCAGTCCGCGAAACCCGTCAATACCACGGTTTTGGGCCAAATAGCGGCCTCTCAGTCCGCGAAAAATTCGATGCGGACTGAGAGGCCCTTATTTTCAGCAAATGGCGTGATTTCCGTGGTTAAGCGGACTCACAGGCCCTTATTTGCTCCTATTGGTTCATTTTTGGCTGGCTTTTTGGCAATTAACGGCCTCTCAGTCCGCGAAACCCGTCAATACCACGGTTTTGGGCCAAATAGCAGCCTCTCAGTCCGCTAAAAATTCGATGCGGACTGAGAGGCCCTTATTTGCTCCAAATGGGCTATTTTTGGCTGGCTTTTCGGCAATTAAGGGCCTCTCAGTCCGCGAAACCCGTCAAAACCGCGGTTTTGGGCCAAATAGCGGCCTCTCAGTCCGCGAAAAATTCGATGCGGACTGAGAGACCCTTATTTTCGATAAACGACATGGTTTCCGTGGTTTAGCGGACTCACAGGCCCTTATTTGCTCTAGATGGGCTATTAACCAAAAGAACAGTGATACGAATTGTATCACTGTTCTAAGAGTCCAATCTGTTCTTTCATATAATGAAGAATTTTCTTTTCTAGTCTGGAAACTTGGACTTGGGAAATTCCTAATCTTTCTGCTACTTCGGATTGGGTTTGATCCTTATAATACCGCAAGTATACAATTAATCTTTCTCTTTCTTCCAAATTTCGGATCGCCTCTTGAAGTGCGATCTTATCAAACCATTTTGTGTCCTGATCGGCAATCTGATCCAACAATGTAATGGGATCCCCATCGTTTTCATAGACCGTTTCATGAATGGAATGTGGGAGCTTCGCCGCTTCCTGTGCATGAACGATCTCTTCTGGTGAAAGATCCATTTCTTCCGCAAGCTCATTGATTGTTGGAGAACGGCCTAATTTTTTTGTTACTTCATCTTTTTTCTTACGTATTTTATTACCTACTTCTTTTAGTGAACGACTTACTTTCACACTACCGTCATCTCGAATAAACCTTTGAATTTCACCAATAATCATCGGAACTGCGTAAGTGGAAAAACGAACATCATAGGAAAGGTCAAATTTATCAATGGATTTCAGTAAGCCTATACACCCGATCTGGAACAAATCGTCAGGGTCATACCCTCGATTAATAAAACGCTGAACAACCGACCAAACAAGTCGAACATTCTTTTCTACTAACAAGTCTCTTGCTTGCTGATCACCCTGTTGACTTTGATAAATATACTGTTTTACCTGCTCATTGGTCAGCTGCTCATCCTTTTCTGATTGCTTAAGGTTTACGTCCATAAGCGTCCCCTTAATTGCATACTGTTTTACTTTTCTTTAATTGTTTCATTAATGTAACGCTTGTACCTTGATCAGGACTTGAAATAATTTCAACCTTATCCATGAAATTTTCCATAATTGTAAAACCCATCCCAGACCTCTCCAATTCTGGTTTCGATGTAAATAATGGTTGTTTCGCTTCCTCAATATTAAAAATGCCAACTCCATAATCCCGTATCGTTAGTTCCACTATATCTTCATCAAGTGTGCACGTTATATACACCATTTGATCTGGCTCGTTGTTATAGGCATGAATAATGGAATTGGTAACAGCTTCTGAAACAACTGTTTTTATTTCCGTTAATTCATCTACTGTCGGATCTAGTTGTGCTACAAAAGCTGCAACAGTAACTCTTGCAAACGACTCATTCGAACTAACACTAGAAAATTCTATATTCATTGTGTTCCTCATGAAGCCACCCCCAAGGTTAATAGGGCATATTGTTCATTTTCTTCAAGCCTAATAATTTTAAATAAACCTGACATTTCAAAAAGGCGCTTGACTGCTGGTGAGATTGAACAAACCACCATTTCTCCTCCCAATTGCGTGACTTCTTTGTATCTTCCAAGAATTACCCCTAATCCAGAGCTATCCATAAAAGACAGTGACTCAAGATTCAAAATAACATGTTTCACTTGATTTGCCTTTATCGTTTCCTGCCACTCTTTTTTCAATGTTTCTGCTGCATGATGGTCAAGTTCTCCAGAAAGACGGACCAACAAAACATTTTCTTTCGTTGTGTAATTAACAGAAAGACTCACTACTGATTCCTCCTTATTTGTTTCCTGTAGTGAACTTTCTTTATTTGCCTTTAAAAATCCTGCTAAACGACAAAAGTAGTGGTAAATCGTGAAAGGTTATCATCAATATTCTTTTTTCAACAAATCATCAAATGTTTCCTTAAATAACATCCAAAAACCTGCCATTCCAACATCTTCTTGTACTACAAGTGGAGTTTTTGATAAAGTTTTTCCGTTTTGAACGACAGATAATATACCTACTTGATCTCCTTTTGCAAGTGGAAGTTCTATATTTTCATTCAATTGAACGTTTGTTTGAATGTCTTTCAATTTTTCTCCTTTTTTATGCAATAAAGATACTGAATCACCAGTTACAACCTTCACTCCTTTTTTGTTTGCTTTCAGTAAGTCAAGCTTTGATACCGCTTGATTTCTCTCAAATAGCTTTTTTGTTTCATATTGATTAAAAGCATAATCAAGCATTTTTGTTACATCACTGTTTCTTTTTTTGGTTGTGTCTGCCCCCATCACTACTGCTATGACACGCATATCATTTCTTTCAGCAGTTGCCGTTAAGCAATACTTTGCTTTTGTTGTATATCCAGTCTTTAAACCATCTACCCCATCATAAAATTTGACGAGTTTATTCGTATTTACTAACCAGAATTCATCCTCTGTCCCTTTTCTTAAATAATCCTCATAGATACTGGTGTAGGACGTTATTTCTTCATGCTTTAGCAATTCCCGAGCCATTATAGCCATGTCATAGGCTGTACTGTAGTGATTTTCTGCTGGGAGTCCAGTAGGGTTTTCAAAGTGCGTGTTTTCCAAGTTAAGCTCTCTTGCCTTTTCGTTCATCATTTTTACGAAAGCTTCTTCACTTCCAGCGATTCGTTCTGCTAACGCAACACTTGCATCATTTCCAGATGCAACAGCCACCCCTTTCAACAAATCCTTTACAGTCATTTTTTCTCCTGCTTCAAGAAAAATTTGTGATCCGCCCATTGATGCAGCATATTCACTTATGCTTACTTTTTCTTCAAGCTCTATCGTTCCCTTATCCAATGCCTCCATGATTAAAATCAACGTCATAATTTTTGTCATGCTCGCTGGGGGAAGCTTATCATTCGCACCTTTTTCATACATGATTTTCCCAGTATCTCGTTCCAGCAAAATTGCTGATTGGGAATATTTAGTTAGCTCAATTTGCTCCTCTTTCTTTTCTCCATCCTGATGTTCCTTTGCACTTATGTATCCAGTTCCATAAGAAAAAATAAGGAAGAAAATGATGATCGACAAGAAACATTTCTGCATGGCAATCCCTCCTAGTCTGTAATGATCATATTTTTTCCATGATCGCTTATTTTTATAACTAAAAGTTTTTCTTAGTCAAAAAAAAATGATAAAAAGACTCGGGGAAACCCGAGTCTTTTTACCTTCCTATTTCATTACCTTATGAATAAATGCACGCTTATCTGGCTTTGAAGTAGAGTATCGATAGGCAGCTTTTACTTTTTCTAATGAGTCTGTTGCTTTGTCGGTGTTGCTATGAAGGATAGCCACTACGTCTCCTCTGTCCACTTTATCCCCGTATTTTTTTTGAAGCGTAATACCGACACCATGGCTGATTTCGTCTTCCTTCGTTGCTCTTCCAGCACCTAAATACATGGCTGCAACACCAATTAACTCTGCATCGACATCAGAAACATACCCCGTTTCTTCAGCCTTCACTTCTATATGGTGGGGCGCGGATGGTAACTGGGTAACATCATCGATCCTATCAGTGTTGCCACCTTGAGCTTCAACGAACGTACGAAATGCATGAAAAGCTTTACCATTATCAAGGTTTTTTTCTAACTCCAGATAAGCGTTCTCATATGTTGGGTATACTTCAGCAAGTACAGTCATATGGGCTGCCAATTCAAGAGCTAACCTTCTTAAATCAGGTATATGTTTACCATTTAGCACGGCAATAGCCTCTTTAATCTCATTTGCATTACCAATCTCATAACCTAATGGCTGATTCATATCACTGATGACCGCAATCGTTTGACGGCCTAGCGCATTTCCAATGTCCACCATTGACCGCGCAAGCGCTTCTGATTTTTCAATCGTTTTCATAAAAGCACCTGAACCTGTCTTTACGTCCAAAACGATGCTATCAGCCCCAGAGGCAAGTTTTTTGCTCATAATAGACCCAGCAATTAGTGGTATCGAATCAATGGTTCCTGTTACGTCACGTAGAGCATAAAGCTTTTTATCTGCAGGGGCTAAATTGCCTGTTTGTCCAGCAACGGCAAGCTTGAATTTATTTACATTATCAGTAAACACATTTTTCGTTAAACTACTATTAAATCCTTGAATCGAATCAAGTTTATCAATCGTCCCTCCTGTGTGACCTAGTCCTCTACCAGACATTTTGGCAACAGGTACACCGACAGAAGCAACAAGTGGACCAGTGATGAACGTTATTTTATCTCCTACCCCACCTGTGGAATGTTTATCAACCTTGTGCCCAGAAATGGCAGAAAGATCAATTTGCTCGCCTGAATCAACCATCGCCTGGGTAAGCCATGCTGTTTCTTTTTGTGTCATTCCATTAAAATAGATTGCCATAAGCAGTGCTGATGCTTGGTAATCTGGAATTGTCCCCTTCGTATAACCTTCAATAAAAAAATCAATTTCTTGTTTAGAAAGTTCTTTACCGTTTCTTTTATCAATAATTATATCTACCATTCGCATGGTTATCACCTTATTTCATAAATTTTCTCCATGACTAAAATGAGTGTATGCGGACTGAGAGGCCCTTATTTTCAGTAAAAGTGCTGATTTCCGTGGTTAAGCGGACTCACAGGACGCTATTTGCTCTAAATGGGCTACTTTTGGCTGGCTTTTTGGCAATTAAAGGCTTCTCAGTCCGCGAAACTCGCCAATACCACGATTTTTGGCCAAATAGCGGCCTCTCAGTCCGCTAAAAGTTCATTGGTATCCATAACCCTATTTTCTTATATCTTCTAGAAAACTTGATCCGTGTGTAGGCAATGGAACCTTAAAATTGTCAGCGATCGTCGCACCTATATCTGCAAATGTTTTCCGTAATGGAAGTTCTTTCCCTTGCTTAATACCAGTATGATAAATAAGCAGCGGTACGTATTCTCTTGTATGATCTGTACCATGATGAATCGGATCGTTTCCGTGATCGGCGGTAATGATTAATAAGTCTTGCTCATTAAGCTTACTTAAAACTTCTGACAGTCGCGTGTCAAAGGCTTCTAGCGCTTCACCATAACCCAATGGATCTCTACGGTGCCCATATTTAGCATCGAAGTCAACTAGATTTAGGAAACTTAGACCGTGAAAATCTTTCTCCATCGTTTCCACTAGTTTTGTCATACCATCGTCATTATCCATCGTTCTAACCGATTCTGTCACGCCTTCTCCATCGTAAATATCGGAAATTTTCCCAAGAGCAATAACATCCAAGTTTTGATCTGCTAAATCGTTCATCACGGTTCTTCCAAACGGTTTTAGAGCATAATCGTGTCGATTTGCTGTTCGTTCAAAAGTACCGTTAACACCGTTAAAAGGACGTGCAATAATCCTTCCAAGCATATATGGATCATCAAGTGTTAGTTCTCTGGCGATTTCACAAATTTGATAAAGCTCATCCAGCGGAACCACTTCTTCGTGTGCAGCTATCTGTAATACGGAATCAGCTGACGTATATACGATGATTGCACCAGTCTCCATATGCTTTTCGCCTAGTTCCTTTATAATTTCAGTCCCTGAGGCAGCCTTATTCCCGATCACTTTTCTACCTGTCCTATGTTCCAGTTTGTCAATAAGCTCTTCTGGAAATCCATTTGGAAAAGTGCGAAATGGTTGATTAATATATAATCCCATCATTTCCCAATGGCCTGTCATCGTGTCTTTTCCATTTGATGCCTCTTGCATCTTTGAATAATGTGCTAACGGCTGCGCTGCTTTTGCAATTCCTTTAATTTCTCGTATATTACTTAACCCGAGTTTCCCCATATTTGGCATGTGAAGGCCTTCCATATGATTTGCAATATGCCCAATCGTGTCTGCGCCTTTATCACCAAATTGTTCGGCATCAGGGGCTTCTCCAATACCAACTGAGTCCATCACAATTAAAAAAACACGTTTAAACTGGTTCATTGTTTGTCCCTCCTATGTATAATTACCTTTCCAAATACTAGTCAAATTATGCTCCTACACTTGATGTTGTAGGATGTCAGACAACCTCAGCCATATTTGTACCATTCCACCAATAGCATGTTCAAAACACTCGTGGTAAAACAGACACCAACATGAATTTAGAAGACGTGTGAAATTAGGACTTATTGTTTTTTCTTCGCACAAAAAGCTGGAAAATTAAGACTATATAAATACGTAGCTTAGGTGATCTTCTCCCCCATTATGCTCTAGGGTGATGAGATTGATAAATATCTTTTAGTCTAGCTTTTGTTACATGGGTATAAATTTGTGTTGTTGATATATCTGCATGTCCTAACATTTCTTGTACAGAACGTAAATCCGCCCCATTTTCGAGCAAATGTGTTGCAAATGAATGTCGTAATGTATGTGGTGTGATTTCTTTTGTTATATTCATATCCTTCGCCACGGATTTAAGTATCTTCCAAAAACCTTGTCTGGTCAGTGGTGCCCCACGATGATTCACAAATAGGGCATCCGTATTTATCTTTTTTGTGAGCTTTTGTCTTGCACTAGATAAATAAACCTCGATTGCCTCTTTTGCAAGATTACCCAAAGGAACGATTCTTTCTTTTGAGCCTTTGCCGAAACAACGAACAAAGCCCATTGTTAGGTGAAGATCACTTACCTTTAGCGATATAAGCTCAGATACTCTAAGACCAGTAGCATATAGCATTTCTAGCATAGCCTTATTCCTTTTTGCTAAAGGGTCCGATCCATTTAGTGAAAGAAGTTTATCCACTTCCTTTGTAGATAAAACCTTTGGAAGCTTTCTTTCCTTTCTTGGTGTTTCAATATGTAGACTAGGATCGATAGCGGCTCCATGCTCTCTTACTAAAAACTGATGAAACAGACGAATGGATGATAGAGTGCGGGACAGTGTTGCTGATGACTTATTACTGTCATTTAAAAAATACAAGTATTGGATAACTTGGGCACGACTAATTGTTTCCCATCTATTTTGATTTTGTTCCTTTTGCATATACGTTTGGTACTGCTTTAAATCTCTATAGTAGGATTCCAGTGTATTACGTGCTAGACCTCTTTCAACCTTTAAATAGTGTAAAAAGTCGTTCAATACATCTTCCATCACGCATTACTCCCCTAGTCGAAAAAATATGGACAAGCGATCAATAATACTCTGTTGATCATGTTCAAAAACCTTTACCGCTCGTCCACTTGGTGGATCATAACGGTGGTAGTTCTCATACTCTGTATTCATTATGCGAAGACCGTAATAAAAAAGCAATGTGCACCCTATAAAAATAATACATATTTTAATTGCATCCTTCAAAAATGGTAAAACCCGTTTCATTGACATAACTCCCTAGAAACATAGTAGATGAATAATCCTACTAAAAAGATATGCCAAAAAACAACTAAAATATACGTCCTATATGGAATGAATACATAAATGCCTATTCAAAAAGTCGACAAAGGACATGGTGACCATTAACTAGCCTAACCCTATTAGTCTAGTATTAGAGAAACTCGACACTCGTCTCATCTTATAACGGATAGCTAAAAAAGCCTTTCTCATTGAAAAAGGCTCCCTTTTCCTACTAAAACGAAAACTGCTCTTTTATTTCGTTTCCGCCGTATTTTTTTGGCAATTTTTGCATATGCCATGAAAGGTAAGTCTGTGATCTTGAACTTTAAAACCCCAGTCATTTTCAACGTTTTTTTCTACATCTTCAAGTAGATCGTCCATAATTTCTTCTACCGACCCACATTCGGTACAAACCAAATGATGATGAGAATGTGTCGCCCCTTCTTTTCGGAGATCGAAGCGAGAAACGCCATCTCCAAAGTTAATTTTGTCAACAATTTTTAATTCAGACAGTAATTCGAGTGTACGATAAACGGTTGCAAGACCAATTTCAGGTGATTTTTCCTTTACGAGGAGGTAAACATCTTCTGCACTCAAATGGTCCTCTTCTCGTTCCAACAAAACTTTTACAGTGGCTTCTCGCTGTGGAGTTAACTTATAACTTTGTGCATGGAGCTCTTTTTTAATGTGCTCAATCCGTTGTTCCATGTCCGATCCCTCCCTCGTAATCCCATTTTCATTATAAGCAGACATGGAACGAGTGTCAAATTAAAATTATTTTAATCTGTATATAATAATTAATATTAATTGAAAGTGAAAATCAATTATACAACCATTTTATCACAACTTGCATTGCTTGATTGGAAACAAGTGATTCCAATACCGCCCCTACTCCAACACTTACAATTAGCATAATAAACACAAGGCTATATTGCAGAAACGGCTGTAATAAAGGCTGGTTCATCCTTCTTGAAAACAACTTCCCTAAAAGAGTAAGAGAAAAAATCATTGCCATACTTCCTGCAAGTATGTAAACGGGAATGATAATTAAATTTTGGGGTGCAATCGACGCGGCTGCAACAAGAAGACCTTGCCATCCCATTTGATTGACAAAAAAACCGACTGAGAATCCAACAACTAACCCTTTTATAAAAACAAGAATCCAGACGATCGGCAAACCAATAATAGACAAACCAAGAATAAAAAAGAGTAGCAGATATTTCAATTGATAAAAAAAGCTTTGTTTTAAAAGCTCCTGATTATTGATAGCAGTTCCGTCTAATATTTGCCCGAAAAATCGCTCTAGATAAAAAAACAAATCCTGTTTTTGAACAAAATTCATACTATTAACTATAATAGCACCGAATATAATCCCAATCAAAAATAATATGGTCATAAAAACATAGACAACAGCATGATCCCGAAAATGATCCATTGCTACGTTGGTTTTTTTGTACATAAGATTTCCTCCAATAATCCAGTATGAAATATGCACAAATTCCTCCTGTGCGTTTCCTATACTTCAACTCTATGAGGAAACCATAAAAAGTAGACCATTAATTCTAGAATCTAAGATAAATCAATTCGTCCGTATTTCCCTCCACCACCAGCAGTAACTGAAAGCTTCCCTTCTCTCATTAATATAATCGACCTTGCTAGATTTTCTGGCACAATCTCTATTAGAGCTTCAAAATTTGCTTTATGGATGATGTTCATTTCCGTCCCAAATTTGTCGAGTAGCTTTTGAAATGTTTTCGGTCCAAGCGAAGGCAAATACTCTAGTGGAACCTGGTAAACGTATGGTGGACGACTAAGAGGTGATCCAGTAGCGTTTGCAAGCTCTCCTATCCGATCCGCAACACCTTTGACAATCTTAGCTGAACCACAGCTAGGGCATGTTTCCCTTTCCTTGGCCGAATGGAAACAGACATTGCAAACCGTTTGGTGATACTTTCCTAAGTAAGGATTCATCCCATAGTTCCGAAGAAATCCCCTTCCTTTCACATGATGTAACGCCCAATTTAGTTCTTTAAATGTTGGCTTTTTCATTATAATTTCCTGATATTCTCGAGCTATTTTAGGCAAGGAATGGGCATCTGAGTTGGTCAAAAAAGTATATTGGTGTAATTCTTCAATTTGATCTGCCATCTTGGTATCTGCACTTAGTCCTAATTCAATTCCATCTATTAAATCAGGATCAAATACTTCTGCCATTGACGAAAGTACCCCCTTCCCATACATACTTTTAAAGGGCGTAAAAACATGAGCTGGAATAAATAATCCATCCAATTCTTTTGTTTTATATTGAAGCTCTTTTCCGCCACCATAATAACGCTGGGAGCTTAATGTTATGTTTTTCATTTTTGTGGACAACCAAACAGAAAATTCCTGCATTCTTGCAATGGACGGAAAAAAACAAAGGACGTGGATTGGTCCTTTTGAATAATGATCATATACCTCTATTTCAGAGCCTAATAGTAGCGTAACGTTTTCAAATTGGATCCCGCCTTCGCTTAGTTCAAATGCTAGCCCTGCTTCTAGTGCTTGCATCAATTCTACTAGCACGGCAGGAGCATGACAGTCTATCACACCAACCATGTGTATTCCTTTGTTTCTACTCGACTCTTTTAAAATGTTCGTTAGTGTAAGTGATTTTGAACCTGTAATTTTAACTGGCTTACCATATATGTCCCTACCTACGTGAATATGCAAGTCTGCAAAGTAAGATTGGATCATGTTCTTTTCATTCCTTGTAATCTTAAATAAAGAAGCGCATATGCTGTTTTTGCATCATGAATGCGTTCGGTTTGGACATATTGCTCTGCTTCTTCTAATGTCAGCTCAATCAGCTCAACAAATTCATCTTCGTCCAAGTCCTTTTTTACTTCAAGTGGAATCAGATTTTCCGTTAAATATAAATGGATGATTTCATCAGCAAAACCCGGAGACGTATAAAAAGACGTTACAAATGATAAGTGATCTGTTGTATAACCTGTTTCCTCTTCCAACTCCCGTAAAGCGGTTGCTTCTGGTTTTTCTCCTTCCTCAAGCTTACCAGCAGGAATCTCTACTAAGTTTTTCTCCAACGGCTTGCGATACTGTTCCACAAACAAAATCTTATTGTCTTTCGTAATCGGAATAATTGCTACTGCACCAGGATGTTTCACAGTTTCTCGTTTCGATGTGTGTCCATTTGGCAATGTCACTTCATCTACTTGCAATTTTACAACTTTACCATCAAATATCTTGGTAGATTGGATTGTTTTTTCTTCAAAATTTTTCATTAGCCTTATGCTCCATTCTTCTACAGTTTTCATTTTTGAACATCCTCTTTTAGCATACCAAACATAATCAAATGATACACATTAGTTGTATTCCTATCTCGTTATTTTTAAAATAAAGAGAGAAAAAGTCGGAAAGGATGTTAATTGTGAAGAAACGACAACTAGGTTCCTCGGATCTGTACTTATCTGAATTAGGTCTCGGCTGCATGTCTCTAGGCACTGATGAGCAAAAAGCAAGAGCGATTGTGGAACGTGCTGTAGAAGCGGGCATCAATTATTTAGATACAGCAGACCTTTATGACCTTGGTAAGAATGAAGAAATCGTAGGGAAAGTTGTTAAAGGAATGCGTGACAAAGTTTTCATTGGAACAAAGGTCGGTAATCACTTTAACGTAGAAGATGGGAGCTGGTTTTGGGATCCATCTAAAGCATATATAAAGGAAGAAATAAAAGAAAGCTTGCGAAGACTAGGACTTGATTACATCGATCTTTATCAATTACATGGCGGAACAATGGAAGATCCAATTGGCGAAACGATTTCTGCTTTTGAGGAGTTAAAGCAAGAAGGATTGATCCGAGAATACGGAATTTCCTCCATCCGACCAAATGTTATTAGAGAATATGTAAAACACTCTAATATTGTGAGTGTCATGACGCAGTATAGCCTGTTCGATCGTAGGCCTGAGGAAGAAACCTTGAATTTGTTGAAAGAAAATAATATTGGTGTTTTAGCACGAGGGCCTATGGCAAAAGGAATGCTGAGCCATAACGCCTCTTCCATTGTGAAAGAAAAAGGAAAAGATGGCTATCTTAGTTATACGTTCAAGGAACTATCGGAAATGGTAGGTGAAATAGAGAAAAACGCTGGGGAGAGTCGTCCAATAGAAGCATTGGCCTTACAATATATTCTCCATCACGATTCGGTCACGACCGCCGTTTTTGGTGCTAGCTCCGTTCAGCAGTTAGAAAAAAACCTCCAATATATGGATGCGCCCGAATTAACCGATGATCAATACGAAACATTACAATCGATAACCAAGCCTATTACGTATGACAAACACCGATAATATAGCGGTGGTCACTCATTCGAGGAATGAGTGACCGTTCTATCGTGTGAAGCGTTTGGACGAGTCTCAATTGGTCAATGAGTGGCCATACTAAGGCTGTAAACGAGAATATCTAACAGTTGCATCCTCAAAAATGACACCCCTATTCTATAATTCCATATTATTTACTTTGTCAGGGTTATTCATTTGTAGCCACTTTTCAGATTCATTTATCATCCAAATCCCAAACTTATCTAAAACATTTATAATTTCATTCGAATTTTCAACTGGGTCAATAGCATATTGAAGTATCTGTTTCATTTCAGGTTCTTTCACTGGATAATATTCAGCAAATAACTTGTACGCTGGGAATAAGTCTCTTGTATATTGATTTTCCTCCACAATTACAAGCGCAAGCCCAGCCCTAACTATGATTTTCATAATCCAACTACAACAATCTAATATATCCTCCGAATCATGGTTACCATCAAGGTCTTTTTTGGCTTGTTCAATTTGATTTTTCAGATTAACAAGATGTTCGTTTCCAAGAGTTTGGTCTGCTTTATAATTAGGTAAGTGAACGGTCAAATCTTCACCAAATACGCACACGCTATGTGTCTTTATCATAAACGGAATGATTGAAAACGTAGTAGTTTCTAAAATGTCTTCTATATGATAAAAACTAAATTCTACTCCATTTACACAGTTGAATTTTTGGTTCAATTCTTGTTCCACCTTATCTACCCATTTCAAGTCAATATCATTCGTTTTTTTATTCGTAATGGCCATTGTATCCAAGTCTGAAACGCCATTTATACCCAATCCACGTGGAATTGAACCCCTAATATAAATGCTAATTAAGTTTGATCCCAAATGGGCTTGATAAATTTCTATTACTTCATCTATTACTTTGAGAAAGTCAGGCTTTACCTTCTTTAAACTTGAATCATTGCGTATATATCCATTATCATCAGTTGGGCAAAAACGTCCAATGTTTTTAATTTTTGTCACCGTATCTCCCCTTTGAATTGTTAACACGTCCTTTTGGGTTGATTAGTCGTTACCATAATCATACCAAAAACTAGGGTTCTTGCGGACTTTCTTGCTTTTTGTCCCTTTAAAAAATAGGTTATTTCTAATTTAATAAGGTGTGACACTCAAGTAACAATTAGGCTTTTTCTTTTAAAACAGCCTCTATACTAGAAGAAGCGACTGCTGCTATTATTGACGCTTGCGCCCTATCTTGAAGACTCGAAAATAAGCTAAACTATAAAATAATAGTGGTCCTTGTTTTATATACATCAACACTCTTTTCTTTCTTACTTCTTTTGGTCCTATAAGGGCAGCCACTATGCCAACTAATCCATATATTATAAAAGAAGTAACATAGCCCCATGTACCAATTAACAATCCAGCGAATAATGAACCTAAGGAACAAGAAAATTTTTACTTTCTCTTGCATTGGCAAGGCTTGTATAAGCGATAAAACGAACTCCCGCACGCTTTGCCTCAGCTACTGCGTTGTTATGCTCGCGAATTCTAGTTTCGTTATCGCCATCCGCAGAAATAATCAATAAGCGATCAATACCAGCAAAAACTTGACCAAGCGTTTCTGGATGGTCAAAGTCTCCTTGGCTAACATCTACTCCACGGGTCTGTAATTCTTGCGCTTTTTCTAGGTTACGAAGCACGTTTGAAACGAATCATAGATGAAGAGGCTGCCAAACGGGAAGCTGAGCTTAACATACAGGAGGCAAAACAAAAGGCAGAACAGAAGGTAGAACAAACGGTTAAAGAAGCGAAGGAGCATAATGAAGAGATTGCTAGGCGACTGTTAACAAAGGGAATGTCCGTTAAAGAGGTTGCAGAAATCATTGATCTTGATGTGGATAGAGTCAGAAAAATAAAACTTGACATGTGAAAACTCAGACGGAAATAGGCCCTATGTCCATTTGGAACAAAGGGCTTCTTCTTTTCTAGATGATTCCAGTGGTGACTGTCACCACCCGAAAAAAATCTTGTTTCACGGAATGTTTCACTAGACATACTAGGCACTGATTGCTGGACATTAGCTCGTATCCCAGTACCTGGTATTTAATCTTTAAATGGTTTTAGACCCCAACCTCTAAGCGAAGCGTAGGTGGGAATTTCCAATCAGATGTTTCAGCTTGCTGAAACGAGTTCGCTTTTGAATCTCCAACGTAATTAAATGTTTGGAGTTTCCTCTAACTTCCCTCCGTAAATTCTAAAAAGAAAATACCCTATCTCCCCTTCCGCTCAAAGTAATCATGCAATCTATAGTCACAAACCTCCCTTGTCATTTGAAACAACGTACCAAGATCCTTCTCAGTAACATCAAACCCCAAGCGGAATTTGTCACCATCAAATACTAGTAAACCTTTAGAACTTCCACTCCACTTGGTCATAGGCATATTTGCTACGATTTTTGCTACCTTTTCTTGATCATAATTCCATAGTTTCCTTGTCTTCTTATCAGAGAAATCCGCTTGTTTCCGATGTTCTTTTTCTGTAAAATATCGATAAAAATATGGTGCTAC
Organism: Terrihalobacillus insolitus; assembly: GCF_028416575.1. Classification (GTDB taxonomy): domain Bacteria; phylum Bacillota; class Bacilli; order Bacillales; family Amphibacillaceae; genus Terrihalobacillus; species Terrihalobacillus insolitus. Next base: position 139,749 of record NZ_JAMQKB010000008.1, read on the forward strand.
CTCTTCTGGGGTTATGGCATTATGCCAGTTTGATTCTCCCCTATTTAACATATAGGATAGTAAGACCATCTTATAGCTCTTCGACATGGCCGTTTTTTCTACCTCTTCTACCCATGCCTTATAATCCTGAAATACCTCTTGCTCCTTACTTATTAATTCTTCTGCCCAATACAAGAAACCAACATACGATTTAAATTCCTGCTTAATTTCCCTAGTGTTTATATTTCCGTGTAAATGCATGTCTAGATAGGTAGGACGTTTGCCGATTTCCTCTTTTAAGTCAAGGTAGGCTTGAAGGAGTTTTTCCTTTCTTGGTTGTTTTTTCTTTGTTAGCTCTTTTAATAAATCTATTACCTCAACATCAAGACTAATTTCACATTGGGTTGGTACAATAGGAACTGTTTTTTGTTTCTTTGTTCCTTTTTCATTTCTTTCCGTATCAAATAGACTTAATTTAATATCCGCATTTCGATAGTTACCAATTAGATCAATAATCGTACAGTGATTTTTTCCACCATGAAGCCTAAGTCCTCGACCTATCTGTTGGGTAAATACCGTTAATGATTCCGTAGGTCGAACAAATAATAGGGTATCAACTAGTGGGATATCTACACCTTCATTGAACAAATCAACGGTGAAGATAACGTCATGCTCTCCCCTTTCTAATTTTTGAATCGCTTCTTTCCTATTGATGACACTTTGGGAGTGAAGGCTGATCGTGTCGTATCCGTTTTCATTAAAAAAGTTGGAAAGTAACGTTGCTTGCTTAATCGACGAACAGAAACCAATTGTACGAGTTTGTTTATGCTTCACCCATGCTTCAAGTATATTTTTTGCTAAACCTTCACGTAATTGCGCGGCCAACAATTCGGATTGATCATACTTAGTTCCAAGCCATGTTATTTGAGAGTAATCTGTGTCATCATAGACTCCGAAATAATGAAAAGGTGTAAGCCACCCTTGTTGGATTGCTTCAATGAAGTGCATTTGAAACGCTACATTTCCATCGCAAATAGCATACACATCCTTACCATCCATCCGATCTGGCGTGGCGGTAATGCCTAATAAAAACTCTGGTGTAAAATGATCTAATATACGTTTGTAGGACTGTGCTGCTGCATGATGGAATTCATCTACAACTATAAGATCAAAATAGTCTTGGGGAAATATCTGAAGGTGCTCTTTCATGCTTAAGGTAAAGATCGAAGCAAAGATGTTGTCTGTTGCCGTGTCTTTCATCTTACCGTTGTAGATACCATAATTGCGATCAGGCATGACTTGTTGAAACGATTGTTGAGCTTGATACAGAATTTCCTCTCGATGGGCAATAAACAACACACGTCTAAATCTTCGAGCAAAAAAAGCTGCCAGGTACGTCTTTCCAAGCCCAGTCGCCATCACCACCATTGCTTTATCATAATCCTCTGCAATGGTTGCTTCTAGCGCTTCTAAAGCCCTTTGCTGGGAAGAGCGTGGCTCAATTTTAGTACGATAATGGCTTGGAGATTCATTGGTTACCTCTTCTGTCGTGGTTTTTTCTTTTTCCTCATTAGGAAGCATTAACTCTATTTCTTCCTGCTTCGCCCATGTAGTAGCTAGATTCGGATTTTTACGATGATATTCTTCATACTGATTCGCATATTTTTTTACCGTTTCCTCATTTACCGGAACCGTTTGATCATCATAAAAAACCTTCAAGAATCGATCTACCGCATCCTCAAAAGTGTCTGGTTCCGCTTCTTTTTCCATAACTAAATTCCACTCAACTCCTGTTGTTAGTGCTGACCTCGATAGGTTGGATGAACCGACAATAAATGTTCCTTTTTCCATATGATTAAAAAGATAAGCCTTTGGATGAAAAGATGTCCCATTACTTCGCCACATTCGAACCTCTACGTTTTTAAAATCAGCAAATAACAGTTTCTTCAGAGCATCAGGTTGAGTTACAAATAAGTAGTCACCTGTACAAATTTTAATGTCCGCACCACGTTTGGCAGCAGCGATCAGATAAGGTCGTAATAATTCAACACCAGATTTCATTACAAACGAAGTCAAAATGTAAATCGTTGAAGCAGTATGAATGCCCTCCAAAATTTCCGATTTTACGTTTTCTGTTATAAGTCTTATCCTAGTCATCTTCAACCTCTAGTAGAAATACCTTATCGTTAAATACACCACGCTCTATCGCCTTTTGCTGACGAATTTCCTCCACTTGATCGATAGAGGATCCATGTATTTTAGCTATGGCATGAATCAATTCTAAAACATCAGCTAATTCCTCTAAACTATCTTGATTATTATCTGTTTTTATATATTCCTCTACTTCCTCCACCAGCTTTTTCTGTAATGCTGCTATGTAATCGTCATGGTCTAATACTTTGGTGGAGAATTGTATTCCCTGTTTTTCAATGATTTGCGGAATGAGGTCTCGTACTAATTTATTGTATATGGGCATAGAAATCTCCCTTTCTACTTAGTTAGTTAATTTAATAATGTGAAAACCGAATTAATCATTACATCTTGCCAACGCTTTTTGGTTCTTTAACGAGATTTTTCTACCTGTACTGATAACTTCATATATTCCTTCATAACCAGATATTACTCTACTATTTTCTTCGTTTTCTACTATACTCGGATATGGAACTAAGTTAGGTATCGCATTCCGAATGCCACCATGCGGATCCTCCATATCCCCTTCATAGCGTGGAATTAAATGTACATGTAAGTGATTTACTGTTTGGCCTCCAAATTCTCCAACATTTACACCAATGTTATAACCATCTGGAGCATACTGATCATCTATCAGTTTTTTCCCTTGATGGATTAAATCATGAATCGCCATGATCTGAATGGTTGAGGCATCAAAGTATGTCTCTGCATGTGCCTTCGGGATGATTAATAAGTGCCCTTGCTGAACAGGATATTTATCATAGAAGGCTACAGCTGCTTCATTTTCTAATTCTATTTTTAGTTCATCTTGATTACAAAACGGACAGGTCATCGTTTTACTCCTTTAAAATTTCGTTGTACTAATTTTATCATAGGTGAACTATGTAGTTTAGTTTTTTCCCATTTTAACTATAGAGGACATATCCACCAGTAAATGTACTAGGTAATAATGTTTTTAGCTTGTCTAGTGTTTTATTTTATGGGTGTCACCACCTGAATAATCTTGTTATATAAATATTGTTTTACACAGAAAAAGTGACAAGGGACCCTTATCTCTATGAAGACTTAACCGTATACTTACATGATGGATAATTCTTACACCCTAGGAATCTGCCATACTTCCCCCTTTTTTCAACCATATCTTCCCCACATTTAGGACAAGTTTTGCTGATGGAATCCGACCCATTGGTTTGACTAGTACTTTGAATGTTGTGTACCTTGGAGGACACTCTTTTTGTATTCCGTGCACTCTGTTGCACCGTCCCTTTTTTAGTAGAAGATGTTTTATTTTTGTTAGTCTTTTTCTCTTTAACCAACTTAAGATGTTCTTTCTTAACTTGTTTTAATTGTTTTTTATCCGTGATCGCTAGTTGCTCTATTTTTTTATTAATAGCATGTAACTCTATATCATTTAAACGTCTATTCGTTTGTCTTCTAATAGTATTAATAAGCTGATTAAAATGTATAACGGTCGCCTGTTTAAAGGGCTCCTTGAACTTGAACGTTGATTGACCCGAAAAGGCTATGATGGAATGAAACTCACTTTTGTCCAAATTTAGATAATCAGACAAAGCTTGAATATGCCCACCATTTTGCCAGATTGGATTAAATATTTTTTCTTTTCGTTTATAAATGACCTGCGTCCAATATCGCTGATTTTCGCTACCAAAAATCCATCCGTCATAGTGCTTGGTTTCGATGACAAATACACCGTATGGAGCTGTTACAATATGATCCACTTGGGTAGTTCCTTCTTTTGTAGGTACATATAAATCATTAAAAACTGTATAATTGTCAGGCTCCAATTTCTCCAATTTATTTTTTACATAACTTTCCCCTACAGCCCCTTTAATCTTGGCGAAGTTCAACTTAAATAAAATAATAAGAATAACTAATATTACTAAATAGAACATAAGTTTCATCCACTTTCTGTATGTAATGGAAACCTAGACAAAAATAGGTTCAGTTAATGATACCACGATTTTACAAAATTGTATTACATACATGCGAAATTCTGACAACTATTTCACTGCCTTGGGCCTAACAACATCACAGAAACCCTTACTAGACAAATTCCAGCTCCGTTCCGATCATACATACCTTTTTAAAACATTACCAATTACCTCTTAAAAAGCAGATTTAATCAAAAAGGGTACCAGTAACGCCTCCTGAACATTTGTCCATTTGGCGTTACTGGTACCTAAAAACTAGCTCGTTATTGTATTCACTTCTTGTAGGGTTTTATAGCCCAAACAACATGGATTCTATTACGATTCTACCAACCTAAAAGTATTCAAGAGCTATCAATTCCAACTAACTCTCTTTATTAGTAATAACAACCTCGTCCACTGACAGGTATTGTCTTGACGTAACACTGTCTATGATAATGTCCGCAACATCATCTGGATCCATTAAACCCTTTCTTTCTATCTCTTTATCAATATCATCCCAAAAATCAGTTTTCATGTTTCCCATAATCATTTGGTGTGTAGATTCTTCACTTGCATTTTCTGCTAAATCAAACATACCCACTCCTGCATTGTTAACTAGTAGATCAATAGACCCAACATCTTCTTTAATGGATTGAATGACCTTTGCAACATCATCTTTTGCAGTTACGTCGAGTTCATATATAGAGTGTTTATAACTTAACGTTTCGGCTGTTCTTGTTAGTTTGCTTCTCGTCCGCCCTAGCAAACAGACGTGATGACCCAGTTTAGAATATTTCTTTGCCAGCGACGCCCCTAAACCACTTCCAGCGCCCGTAATGACAATAACATTTGAATTCACTTAAACATTCATTCCTTTTATATCTGGTTGACGTTTATTTTAAGAAGAGATAGATTGTTTCTTATCCGTTTCAGGCCCTAGAAACTCGTTTTCCCAGAAGTCCGCATCTTCCAAGCCTATGTCAGCAGGGTTGAAAACAGGATCCTTTCCTTCTTTCTTTTGTTTCTCGTAATCCTTCAATACTTTTAAAGCTGGCTTTGTAAGAAGCAAAATGGCGACGAAGTTCAACCATGCCATGGTCCCCATACCTAGGTCTCCTAATGCCCATGCCATTTCTCCGGTTTGGACACTACCGTATAGTACCATTGCCAATAAGACAACTTTTAGTACATGTTTTGGCCAGACCATTTTTGTTCCACGATTACGGTTAAGAAAGGCGAGGTTGGTTTCCGCCTTATAGTAATTGGACATAACAGTCATAAAACAAAAGAAGAATAGAGCAATCGCTAGAAACGCGGAACCAAAACCAGGTAATGCAGAATCAATGGCAATTTGCGTGTATGCGGACGGTTCTGCATCGCCAAGATTATCAACAATTGGTGCTCCGTCTTCTGATGTGACATTATATAGGTGGCTATTAGATAGTAATCTTCCCTCCGTGAAAGCAAATATAGAATGGTTGAAGATTAATCAGCGAAAATACCTCCTTTGTAAAAGGAACACTTGTTCTTTGTTGGGAGTTTTGCTATACTATTTAACAGAATCCTCTCTCTTTCAGTCCTCATATTCTAATTAGGATGTGTTATAATTATTAAGGAAAGAATTGTAGTTGGGACAAAAAAACAGAACATCTTTTCAGTTCTGTTTTTTTGTCCCAATTGCAATTTTTCCCATTGAACAATAGTCGCACTGTCACCTTTCAATCATCCT
>NZ_JAMQKB010000009.1 GCF_028416575.1 Terrihalobacillus insolitus
ACTCAGGGTTTTTACCACTAAAAAAGTCACGATCTCAGACCTGCTTTATCATAGTTAACAGGATTACTTAGAAATAAACGCTATACCCCCACTATATACATTTTCATTCTTCGTGGTGGCTGATAAGCCATGGGGGTTTTGAACACGCACTTTATGTTTACATCTGTATTATTCATAAGCGTACGTAGGATCTTTTCTGACAACTCCCACGGCTAAAGCAGTGGGATTCTAGGGTACTTGCAAGCTTCTCAATGGTGCCCTTATCTTTCCTTGCAGAAAGAGTTTCCACCAAAGCACTGACGTGCATTCCCCTAAAACATTAACGGACGTATTGCGTGTAGCAAGGCACCTCTCTCAACAAGCCTAGAAAGACTCTTGATGTGCTTTTCGTTCCGACTTCTATTGGGCGCTGTCACGACCAATCAGGTTTGTTTTTATGCGACGAACCAACGCAATGTTTTACTTGCTGATTGTTTTAGTCGTACAATCTCAAGATTATGCAATTCAACAAAGTTATTCCATTGTGCGTTGCATAAATCTACATCAACAGAATTAAAAGTTTCGTTTGTGTTACGAATTAAAAAGGCACTATATAAATCGCGTTGGATGAAGAAATCTCCAAAGTCACTCCAACGTTCCGACAGTTGTTTTTTGCTATATGCTCCTGATATATGATTAAACTGACTCGCTTTTGTTGCATAAGTATCTATTTTCTTCAAAGAACAACCTTGATAACCTAGTTTTCGGTCGATTATTTTTAGCAACATCGAAGGAGCGCGATTGGCTATCGATTTGCCAAATCTCTTCTTGCGATTGATTTTACCGTTCTTTTTATTGATCGTTGTGTTTTTCGAACGCTTTTGCAACGATTGAAATCTCATGGTTTCTACTCGTACATCTGAACCAAGAGAAAGGATTTCGTTTGCTCGTTTTTCGTGCGACATTTTCCGTTGTACAACCATTTTGCGATAAAGTTCTTTTCTTTTTTGCCGTAGTTTCTCGTATTTCTTTGAGTATGCCCAAGTTAGTCTGCCTGTTTTAGCTGTGCCATTTTCGTTGAAATTATTAGGATTAGTGCTTCGTTTGGACCTATCCATTTTACGCTGAATGCTTCTTAGTTCTTTTTCATCAGTCTTGCATTCTGGTGCAAGTTCTTGAAGTTGAACTTTATCTTCACTACATATCGCAATAGTAGACGTACCAATATCGATGCCTACACGTTTTGATTCATCGTTAGAAGTCTTACGATTTCTTTTTGTTGGTGGATAGCCTTCTTGAATAAGTTGAACAAAGTAGCGACATTTCCCACGCACTTCACGTTTTAATATACGGACGTACTTTGTCTTATCCATTAAAGCTAAATGTGCGTATTCATCTTTCGGTTTCGGTGAAATCGGCATAGAAAGCCAATTTTTTGGTTTTAGATTTTTCTTTGTTGGTTTATCGCCCCAAAGAATGTTCCCTTCTACAAACCTCAATCCAGTTTTATTTGATTTATTCTCAACTGAAATATCATCCGTGTTATTTTTAAAGTGGACTTTTTTTGATTTTCCAAAATGGAGTTTCTCAACCGCGTGAAAAGCTCTCGTTGCAAGCTTTTGTGCTTCGAAACTTCCAATGTGTTCTTTAAACTTGCTTTGAACAGACTTCACAAAGCTATGTATTCCATATTCAGAAAATCCATATGTTAAGCGAATAGCTGAAAGTTGCTTATCACGTTCTTTAGATTTAGACTCTTTAAGGAGTTTACGATATTCTTTATCCGATTTTACCGCTTTATGCCGTTTTAAAGCTTCACCTAGGCAAGCATTATAAACATTTCTAGCAATCTTGAATTTCTTTTCTAGACGGTCTTGTTGCCAAGGTGGGATGTGCAAAGGAAATTCAATTGTATAAGTGGGTTTCGTTTCTCTTGCCATAGGTTTTTACTCCTCTCTCTAATTCCTTTTCTTTTGATTTTCAACGTATCGTTTAATAGTTTCGCTTGAAACATTGCCTGCAGTGGACACAAAAAGCAAACGTGTCCAAAGGCTTTGCAAATGCTGGAGGTGAGGAAATTCCTCTCTTCGTTTTTTTGAAGCTGAATCCCTTAATTTTCGCCATAATGTCGAAGGACTTAGTTTAGGTAGTGCATGAAGAAACATATATGTATGGTTCTTATCGCATTCAATAGCTACAATTTTAATTTCTAATTCTCCACACACTTCTTTTACTGATTCTTTGAAACGTTTTTCTACATCTGACTGAAGAAAAATCTCCCTTCTATTAACGAGGACAGAAAACGAAATGATCGGTTAATAACGAAACAGTTGTTTTGGTTTTTCTATATTCATTCATATATATAATTATATCAATTTTCGTGCCCAACTACACGCATATGCGCATAAAATAAGCGAAATATCCAAATACTTATAAGCGCCACAAACCTTCAGTTTAAAAGTGCCACTCCGTATTTGACCTCACTATCAGCCCACACTTAAAGGAGTGGGCTTTCCCGTTCGGAAAATCTGTAAATGCAAGGATATTGTCATTCATGCTATAATAATTATTAATACTTAAACGAATTTTATTTGTTATTAAATGGGGACTAGGTGAGAAGATGAAAATATCAACTAAAGGACGATACGGCCTTACCATTATGATTGAGTTAGCACGAAAATATGGGGAAGGACCGATCTCTTTAAAAACGATTGCAAGAGAGAATGAATTATCAGAGCATTACTTGGAACAGTTAGTCGCACCATTGCGTAATGCTTCCTTAGTTAAAAGTGTTAGAGGTGCATATGGTGGCTATATTTTAGCCAAAGAGCCTGCTAGCATTACCGCTGGGGATGTCATTCGTATTTTAGAAGGCCCGATTACACCGGTTGAGGGAATGGAAGACGAAGAACCAGTAAAGCAAAAGCTGTGGATGCGTATTCGTGATGCCGTGAAAGATGTTTTAGATACGACGACATTAGAAGATCTGTCTACTTATAATGATGATGAGAATCAAGAGGCTTATATGTTTTACATTTAGAGGATAACATAAAGTGCAAAAAAGGGAAGTGCTTCGAAAGTGAAATCAATTTACTTGGACCATGCGGCGACAACGCCGATCCACCCTGAGGTTATCAATGATATGGTTCCTGTACTAGAAGAAACCTTTGGAAATCCGTCAAGTATCCATCAATACGGTCGTAAGGCAAGGCAAATACTAGATGTAGCCAGAGATGTTATTGCAAAGAGTATTGGTGCAAACGAGAAGGAAATTATTTTTACTAGTGGTGGAACAGAGGCGGATAATCTTGCATTAATCGGAAGTGCATATGCAAATATGGATAAAGGAAAGCATATTGTTACAACAATGATCGAACACCATGCTATACTTCATGCTGCAGAATTTTTAGAAAAACAAGGATTTACCATTACGTATTTACCTGTTAACGAAAATGGTAGAATCAATCTAGATGAGCTAAGTTCCGCTTTAACAGATGAAACAACAACGGTTTCTGTTATGCATGTAAACAATGAAACTGGGATGGTTCAGCCGATCAAAGAAATTGGAGAATTACTTCGAGAGCATCAGGCGTATTTCCATACTGATGCAGTACAAGCTTATGGTGTTCTACCAATTGACGTAAATAAGCTCGGAATCGATCTTCTTACCGCTTCTTCACATAAAATAAATGGACCAAAAGGATTAGGTTTTTTATATGTGAAAGATGGTGTACGAATCGATGCGCTTCAGTATGGTGGAGAGCAGGAACGGAAACGAAGACCTGGTACGGAAAATGTAGCAGGAATAAAAGGATTTCAACGAGCAGTGGAGTTGTTAAACAATACAAGGGAAGAAAAGGTTCAGACGCACCAAATGTTTTTGGATTTATTTTTAAAGATATTAGAAACGGAAGGAATTTCGTTTTCCATAAATGGAGACCGCGACCATGCCGTATCATCGATTATAAATATTAGTTTTCCGGGTACAAACGTGGAATCATTGTTAACCAACTTTGATTTAGCAGGAATTGCCGCATCTAGTGGCAGTGCATGTACGGCAGGTTCTGTGGAGCCCTCACATGTATTGTCTGCCATGTATGGGGATTCGAATGAACGTACAACGAATTCGATTCGATTTAGCTTTGGTTTGGCGAACAATCGAGAGGATATTGAAGAGGCGGCTATGCGTGTAGCTTCAATTGTGCAGAGAGTCAAACGCTAACCTTAAAGTGACTTTTTGAACATCCTCTTAAATTAAAGTTTATGAAAAGGTGATAAACATCATGAAAGAAAAAAAAGATACTCGTGTGGTTGTTGGAATGAGTGGTGGGGTTGATTCGTCTGTTACTGCCCTATTGTTAAAACAACAAGGATATGATGTTGTTGGGGTTTTTATGAAAAACTGGGATGATACAGATGAGTTTGGTGTTTGCACTGCTACAGATGACTTTAATGATGTCGTTCGAGTCTGTAACCAGTTAGATATTCCCTATTACGCTGTTAATTTTGAAAAACAATATTGGGATAAAGTATTTACGTATTTCCTAGATGAATATAAAGCGGGCCGCACGCCAAATCCGGATGTGATGTGTAATAAGGAAATTAAATTTCATGCATTTTTAGAGCATGCTTTATCTCTTGGTGCAGACTATTTGGCTACTGGTCATTATGCTAGAGTAAGGAAGATTGGTGACCAATATGAAATGCTACGTGGAGTCGACGAAAACAAGGATCAAACGTACTTTTTGAATCAGTTATCACAAGATGTCCTGGCAAAGGTCCTATTTCCGTTAGGCGATCTTCCTAAAAAAGAAGTTAGAGAGATCGCAAAGCAACATAACCTTGCCACAGCAACAAAAAAAGACAGTACGGGCATATGCTTTATAGGTGAACGTAATTTCAAAGATTTCTTAAGTCAATATTTGCCCGCACAACCAGGCCGAATGCAAACGCTGAATGGAGTAGTGAAAGGTCAACATGATGGACTAATGTATTATACGATTGGTCAAAGACAAGGATTAGGCATTGGTGGTGCAGGGGAGCCGTGGTTTGTTGTTGGGAAAAACGTAAAAGATAACATTCTTTATGTTGAACAAGGCTTTCATAATGATTGTTTGTATTCGGACGGTTTAATCGCAACGAATCTAAACTGGGTAAGCAATCAGCTATTAACCGAGGAAGTCAAATGTACCGCTAAGTTTCGGTACCGTCAAAAGGATAGCGGTGTGACTGTAAGGCCTACTGGAGATGACAAAGTTACAGTCGTCTTTGATGAAGCAGAACGTGCTATAACACCTGGACAAGCAGTTGTTTTTTATCAAGGTGATGTTTGTCTTGGCGGAGGAACAATCGACGAAATAATTAAAAATCAAAAGTCCTTACATTATGTTGGTTAGTAAACGGTACACCCTTGTCCATATCATATGACAAGGGTGTTTCCTATTATTTGAAACTTGCCATTCCATCAATTATTTTGATATTTTAAATGCAGGAGGTTTCAATCAAATGGATAAAATTAGACAAGGAATTAACAAAATGCAAGAACAAAAACTAGAAGAAGCTGCCACATTTTTTACCGAGGCAATCGAAGAAAACCCAAAAGATTCACTCGGTTATATTAATTTTGGCAATTTACTTTTACATACACATGACTATGAGCGAGCGATCCGATTTTATCAGAAAGCATCTGAACTGGATCCAAACGCTGCTACCGCGTATTATGGGCTTGGAAACGTCTATTACGAACAGTCCGATTTCAATAAGGCACAAGAAAACTTTCAACATGCGATACAACTAGGCTTACAGGAAGCAGATGCGTATTTTATGTTGGGGTTGACGTTTCAACAGCAGGATCATCATAAGTTAGCACTCCCTTATTTTCAACGAGCAACAGAACTAAATCCAAACGATGATTCTATTCTGTTTCAGTATGGTTTATCATTAGCTCAATCGGAACAAATTGAAACAGCGGTAAAAGTCTTCTCCGACGTATTAACAATTAATTCTAATCATAGTGATGCCCATTATAATCTAGGCGTTGCCTATTTGTTTCAAGAAAAACCAGAAAAGGCATTCCATCATTTTGAAAAGGCATTAACCATTCATCCAGAGCACCTTCTAGCTGCAAATGGGAAGAAGAAACTAGAGGAGATGCTTCAGAAAAAGAATAAAGAGTAATGCTTAAAGAGGATGTTCAAAAAATGGCAATAGAAAATAGGGAAACGAAAGAAAAAAAATATATAAAAGGAGAGCTCATTCATACCATTTTCTTAAATAGGGATGAGCATTTTTCTATTGCGAAAATTAAAGTATTAGAAACAAATGAATCATTGGAAGAGAATGAAATTGTTGTAAAAGGCTACTTTTCAAGCCTTGATGAAGGGGAGATTTACCTTTTTAATGGTAGGTTTGAACACCATAAGCGTTTTGGTAAGCAATATCATGTAGAACATTATCAACGCTATATCCCAGAGACAAAGGATGGACTTGTATCCTACTTGTCTAGTGATTTGTTTTACGGAATTGGAAAAAAAACGGCGCAACGAATCATCCACACCTTAGGAGAAAATGCAATTGCATCGATCCTGCAGGATAAGGATGTCTTACATAAAGTTCCAGGGTTAAAAAAAGAGAAGGCAAACAGGTTGTACGAGGATCTAAAGGAACACCAAGGGTTTGAACACATTGTTATCCACTTATCAAACTATGGTATTGGTTTGAAAATGGCACAAAAAATATATCATTTTTATAAGGAAGAAACAATTCGCATTCTACAGGAAGAACCCTATCAATATGTGTTCGACATTGAAGGCTTTGGATTTCAACGTGCAGATGAGATGGCGCGTATTAACGGAATACCGATGAATCACCCAAGTCGGATTAGAGCAGCATGTATTTTTGTTTTACAGCAAAGCATCCAAGATGGACATGTTTATTTGCCAATTGAAACATGCCTATATCGGATTGATGCTCTTGTTCATGGACAAGCGAATGCTATTTCTCCAGAAGCTATTACCCAGGAAATGTTGGAATTAAATAAGCAAAAAAAAGTGATTATGTTGGATTCGTGCATTTATTTACCCTCACTTTATTATGCTGAAACTGGATTTTGCACCCATTTAAATCGAGTAATCGAAAATAAAATCGAAGAACAAACAACACAAGCAGAATTGATGAAGATTATCGGGGAGATTGAAGAAGAAGAATCTTTAAGTTATGGAAAAGAACAATTTCAAGCGATTGAACAAGCACTTTCTGCTAAAATTATGGTTTTGACAGGGGGGCCTGGAACAGGAAAAACGACTGTCATAAAAGGTATTATCAAAGCATTTGCTCACATTCATGATTTGTCCCTTGATCAGAAGGACTATAAGGACAACACGGACTACCCTTTTATTTTAACGGCACCTACTGGTAGAGCGGCAAAGCGCATGACCGAATCTACTGGGCTTCCTGCGGTGACGATTCACCGTCTATTGGGCTGGAATGGCAAAGAAACTTTTGAAAAGGATGAACAAAATCGTTTAAATGGACGGCTGTTAGTAATTGATGAATTTTCCATGGTTGATATCTGGCTTGCCAATCAACTGTTTAAGGCTATTCCAGACGATATGCAAGTACTAATTGTTGGTGATGAAGACCAGCTGCCTTCCGTTGGACCCGGACAAGTATTAGCAGATTTACTTGCAGGTAACGCGCTTCCATCCGTGAAATTAAGTGAAGTATACCGTCAGAAAGAAGGTTCAAAGATTATTCAACTGGCACATGCGATCAAGAACAATACTTGTGAAGAGAGTAGTTTACAAAAAGATCATGATTTTAATTTTATTTCCTGTACCGAACAACAGGTAGTCGAAGTAATTGTTCGAATTGTTGAGAAAGCTCAAAAGAAAGGTGTTGACATCCGCGACATCCAAGTTCTTGCCCCAATGTACAAATCGGCTGCCGGTATTCATCGAATCAATGAAGAAGTACAACAGTTAATTAATCCTAAAACGAATCAAAAGCGGCAAATAAAATGGAAGGATGTGTTTTTTCGGACTGGGGACAAGGTGATTCAACTAGTTAATCAGCCAGACGATAACGTTTTTAATGGGGATATTGGTGAAATTGTTGCGATTTATCAAGAGGGAGAAAACGGGAATGAAGAGGATCAACTTGTTGTGGCTTTTGACGAAAAAGAAGTTGCTTATGACAAAAAGGATCTAGGAAACTTGATGCATGCGTTTTGTACCTCGATTCATAAATCCCAAGGCAGTGAATTCCCAATCGTACTATTGCCAGTCGTTCCTGGGTATCGCCGTATGCTTAAAAAAAACTTACTATACACTGCGGTTACAAGAAGTAAGAAATCCCTAATATTGTGTGGAAACAAAGCAGCATTTCTTCGTGGGATCAAAGAGGAGGACAAAGAAAGAAGGTATACCACTCTACAAAAATGGCTCAAAGTAATAAACTTACACAGTGATGCGGAAGAGGAAGAGGAAGTTTCCCCTTACGACTTTCTTTAAAATAATGTGGTCGTATGTATAAATTTGTCTAAATTGGAGCACTCTGTTGATAAAAGAAGATCGAGGTCAAGGGAGTTGCGTTGAATGTATTGTCCAAATTGTCAAGGTAAGAATATCGGAAAAATTGGGAATCAGCAATATTATTGTTGGAATTGTTTTATTGAGCTTTCAGAGGATGGGGGAATACTCAACGTTCATCAAGTTGAACTAGATGGATCTCTAAGCTCGCTGAACGACTTATTTTCCGAAGATGAAAGAAAAGCGCAGTGGTAATTTCAGATAAATGTCATTCTTTATATGAACCCCTTGTCAGCCGAGTGCGTTGACAGGGGTTAACTTATTGAAAAATGCGTCCACGAACAGTGCTAACCTTTAGTGGTACTACCTTGTAAGGAGAGACCATCATGTTTAAAGATGAAAAGTCACTTCGTTTTTTTTATTGGATTTTATTTGGTATTGCTTCATTTTTGCTCATATATTTGTTAACGAAGCTGTTTCCATTTTATCAATCGATTTTGTCCTTTTTGTTTCGTATTTTGGCTCCATTTTTAATTGCTGGACTGATAGCGTATTTGTTGCATCCAATTGTTGAAAAACTTTATGAACACAAGTTCCCAAGGTGGTTAGCAATATTATTCATCTATGTCGTCTTTTTTGGAGGGTTTGGTTTTTTATTATATCGATCGTATCCTGTTTTTGTGCATCAATTAAAAGATTTAAATCAAAATCTTCCACAATTCATAGAATCATACCATACGACGATTTACGACATGTATGTGAAAACATCCAACTTACCAGAAAGTGTCCACGACAAAATGGATGAATTGTTGGCTGAAAGTGGGAAAATGATCGAACATTTTCTAACGAATTTGGCCAAAAAGGTTACCAAAATTATGGATGTCTTCATCATAATTGCTGTTATTCCTGTGCTTGTTTTTTACATGCTAAAAGACTTTCATTTAATGAAACGAGTTTTATGGCGATTAACACCTAGAAAATATCGTGATGAAGGAAAACAATTAATAAAGGATATTGATAAAAGCCTTGGTAATTATATTAGAGGCCAATTACTTGTCTGCTTTTTTGTAAGCTTAACAACCTACGGGATTCTTTGGTTTATTAATATGAAATATCCGCTTCTTCTAGCTCTTTTTATGGGAATAACGAATATCATACCTTACTTCGGCCCAATTCTTGGTGCCATTCCAGCAGTTATTCTTGCGTTTACGATCTCAATAAAAATGGTAGTGTACGTTATTTTAGCTGTATTTGTTGTTCAAATCATGGAAGGTAATCTATTATCACCATTAATCGTAGGAAAAAGTACGAATACACACCCTATTTTAATCATTTTTGCGTTACTTGTCGGAGGGGAAATAGGAGGGGTAATAGGTATGATTTTGGCAGTTCCGATTGTTACGATCATTAAAGTTGTCCTTGACCATACGAGTAGATTATCGTTTGATGATTGACATATGCACGTTTTTTATCTATACTATCGCATAACGAAACGAATCATAATGAGAACAATATGATGAAGATCACGAGTACATGATACCGAGCTTTGTGGTTGCTAGAGGTTCACACACACTTCTTCAAATCAATTAGAGAGGATTTCCCATAGGCTGAAAGGAATTCAAGTGAAGGATCATGGAATGCTAGATTGGAGTGCGGTTAATCCCCGTCGGTTTGCGCCGTTACACGCATACTAGAGGTGATGGATCAAGTCTTTTGATTCATAATCAGGGTGGTACCGCGATAAGTCTCGTCCCTGCTTTTAATAAGCAGGGATGAGACTTTTTTTAGTGTGTATTCAAACAGTCACCGTATTTCTTTTCGAAATATAGTACAAATAAATTGGAGGAAATAAAATGAAGCAATTATCGTCAGCTGAAGTGAGACAAATGTTTTTAGACTTCTTTCAACAAAAGGGACACCGAGTGGAACCGAGTGCGTCATTAGTTCCAAAAGAGGATCCAACATTGCTTTGGATCAATAGTGGTGTGGCAACATTGAAGAAATATTTTGATGGCAGGGTGATACCAGATAATCCAAGAATCGTCAATGCCCAAAAATCGATTCGGACAAATGATATTGAAAATGTAGGTCAAACAGCTAGACATCACACTTTTTTTGAAATGTTAGGCAACTTTTCTATTGGCGATTTTTTTAAGGAAGAGGCCATTGAATTGGCGTGGGAATTCCTAACAAGTGACAAATGGATTGGGTTTGATTCCACTCTCCTATCTGTCACTGTGCATCCGGAAGACGAAGAGGCATATGTGATTTGGCGTGATCATGTAAAGCTTCCAGAGGAAAGAATTATTCGGCTTGAGGAAAACTTTTGGGATATTGGTGAAGGTCCAAGTGGGCCAAACACAGAAATTTTTTATGATCGTGGAGAACAATATGGAAATGATGAAACAGATCCAGAACTTTACCCTGGTGGAGAAAACGACCGCTATTTAGAAATATGGAATCTTGTGTTTTCCCAATTCAACCATAATCCAGATGATACGTATACTCCTCTTCCTAAGAAAAACATCGATACTGGAATGGGATTAGAACGCATGGTTTCCGTTATTCAGAATGTCCCGACCAACTTTGATACGGATTTGTTTCTTCCAATTATAAAGGAAACAGAAAAACGAGCGAATTGTCGGTATGGGGACAAACTGGAAACAGATGTATCCTTTAAAGTGATCGCAGACCATATCCGTACAGTTTCTTTTGCGATTGGAGATGGAGCACTGCCGTCGAATGAAGGAAGAGGCTATGTACTAAGAAGACTGCTGAGAAGAGCGGTGCGATTTGCAAAGCAAATTGGCATTGAAAAGCCTTTTATGTATCAGCTCGTCCCAGTTGTTGGAGAGATTATGAAGGACTATTATCCTGATGTTGTAAAGAAAACGAATTTCATTCAAGATGTGATTCAAACGGAAGAACAGCGCTTTCATGAAACGCTAAATGAAGGCTTAAGTATCCTTACAACCATTTTAGAGAAAGAGAAAGACAAAGGAAGCAATGTGTTCCCAGGAGAAGAAGTTTTCAGACTTTATGATACGTATGGGTTTCCAAAAGAATTAACAGAAGAATACCTTGCTGATTTCGGCTTTACAATTGACGAACAAGCCTTTGAAATTGAAATGGATAAACAACGTAACCGAGCGAGACAAGCTCGCCAAAAAGTTGATTCTATGCAAGTACAAGATAGCGTGTTAAGTGACGTGAATGTAGAAAGTACCTTTGTCGGCTATACCACATTAGAGCAACAAACGGAAATTGTTACGCTTGTGAAGAACAAGGGCCTAGTTGAGACAGCGTACGAAGGAGAAGAAATTTATATTTTGTTGAAAGAGACACCTTTTTACGCTGAAAGTGGTGGTCAAATAGCAGACAAAGGCTGGATCATTACGGATAACGGGAAAATGTCCGTTGAAGACGTACAAAAGGCTCCAAATGGTCAAAACCTTCATCGGGCAATTGTGAAGTCTGGGATGATTCGCAATGGTGATCAGGTTCTCGCCACGGTAAACAAAGAAGCACGCTCTTTAATTGTTAAAAATCATACGGCTACACATCTATTACACAAGGCATTAAAAGAAGAACTAGGAGAGCATGTTAACCAAGCTGGATCATTGGTGGCACCTGATCGGTTACGTTTTGACTTTTCTCACTTTGGATCTATTACACAAGAACAATTAGAAAATATTGAGAGAAAGGTTAATGATAAAATTTGGTCCTCTATTCAAGTAGATATTGCGAACCACAAAATAGAAGAGGCCAAAGCAATGGGTGCAATGGCACTTTTCGGTGAAAAATATGGAGATGTTGTACGTGTTGTAAAAGTTGGAGACTATAGTATGGAGTTGTGTGGAGGCTGTCACGTAGCAAACACAGCAGAAATCGGGTTATTTAAAATTGTATCAGAAACTGGAATCGGAGCAGGAACGCGGAGAATAGAAGCTGTCACTGGAAAAGGGGCATATGAACACGTGAATAACAGGCTTCAATTGCTACAAGAAGCCGCTCAATTTCTTAAAGTTACACCTGAAAATGTCCCAAATAAAATGGACTCCCTTTACAAAGACATAAAAGAGGTGCAACGTGAAAACGAATCGCTTCGTGCAAAACTATCTAATTTAGAGGCAACGTCCATTTTAGACAAAGTTGAAGAAATCAACGGAGTATCCTTATTAGCACAGCAAGTTGATGGACAAGATATGAACCAGTTGCGCAATATGGTTGATGAACTAAAACAGAAATTGGAATCTGGCATTGTTCTACTTGCTTCTGTAAACAATGGGAAGGTTCAACTAGCTGCAGGGGTATCAAAGGATTTAATTGATCAAGGTTACCATGCTGGAAACATTATAAAAGAAACAGCGAAAAGATGCGGTGGAGGTGGTGGCGGCCGCCCAGATATGGCTCAAGCTGGCGGAAAAAACCCTGCTCAAGTAACTGAAGCCTTACAGTACGCAAAAACCTATGTACAGTCTGTTCAAAATAAATAGTTTGGGAAACCTTAAAGTACGTGTGCAAAAAGACGACATATTAAAAGGTTGACTAAATTGCCAAGTCATACGGCAACCTTGAAATTAGACAAGTTATTTTTTATTCTTTAGGATAGATAGTATATAATGAAAGAAATGGCTAAGAAATATGGAAGTGAGGTGTTTTCATGGGCTCAATGGATAAAACAGTGAAGTTTAATTTTTCAGAAGAACCATTTGATGATAATGTAAAAGAAATACTCCTTTCTGTGCATGAAGCGCTTAGGGAAAAAGGCTACAATCCGATCAACCAAATTGTGGGGTACCTTTTGTCGGGAGATCCAGCCTACATACCGAGGCATAAAGATGCAAGAAATTTAATTCGAAAAATCGAACGGGACGAGCTTATTGAAGAGTTAGTGAAACACTATTTAGAACAACACAAAGAGGCATAATGCATGAAGATGATTGGAATGGATGTAGGGCAAAAAACAATCGGTGTGGCGGTAAGTGACGAACTGGGTTGGACCGCCCAAGGCTTAACAACAATTAAATGGGATGAGAAAGACTTTTCTACGGCAAAAGAAGAAATAGAATCGATCTTGCTTGAGCACAATATTAAGCAAGCAGTTATTGGACTCCCAAAAAACATGAATGGAACGATTGGGGAACGTGGTGAGGCTTCGCAGAGCTTCGCAAAAAAAATGGAAAACATATTTCACATCCCTACAGTGTTATGGGACGAAAGACTAACGACAATGGCCGCTGAACGTGTATTGTTAGAGGCCGATATGAGCAGAAATAAGCGCAAAAAAGTGATTGATAAAATGGCAGCGATGATTATTTTGCAAAGCTATTTAGATGCGAAAAAGTGACATTCATGGAGGTGAAGTAATGGCATTAGAAGAAAAAGAGAGAATCATCATCCCTGATGAAAACGGGGAAGAGCACTTGTTTGAGGTGCTGTTTACCTTTGACGTCGATCAAACAGGTGATTCCTATATTGCGGTCGTCCCAACTGAACAAAAAGATGAAGAAGAAGTTGAAGTATTTGCCTTTCGCTATGAAGAGAAAGACCAAGAAGATGATTTAACCTTGTATCAAATTGAATCAGATGAAGAATGGGAAATCGTTGAAGAAATGCTAAACACGTTAGCTGATGAACAGGACGAATGATAACGTATTTATATCCTTGTGGTCACAACATGACGACAAGGATATTTTTATGTTAAAAATCGTCAAAAATCTTAGTTATGAATAGAAATATGGCAGATTGTTGTAGTATAATAGATCGGATGAAAGGGGGAACCTTATTTGACATCCGATAATAATCATAATGGTTTTGATAAGGATCGTTTAATCAAACGTAGTAATGAAGCAAAAATAGTAAGGAAAATTGTCATAATCGTTATTTCAGCTTTAACACTTATAATGGCAATTGGTGTAACTTTAGGATATTTGTACGTTAAATCTGCATTGGAACCAGTTGACCCTAATGATACGTCAACAATAGATGTTGAAATTCCTTTAGGATCTTCAACCTCTAAAATAGCGAGTATATTAGAAGAAAATGGGATAATAAAAGATAGTAGAGTGTTTCGTTTCTACACAAAATTTAACAATGTATCAAGTTTTCAGGCGGGTGAATATACATTTTCTCCATCGATGAAATTTAATCAAATTGTAGAAGCGTTACAAGAAGGAAAAGTCTTAAAGGAACCAGTGCTAAAAGTTACAATACCTGAAGGAAAAACGATAGAACAAATCGCAACAATTTATGGAAACAAAACTAATATTAACAAAGAGGATTTTCTTAACAAGGTAAACGATATAGAGTATGTGGAACAACTAATCGATCAATATCCGTCCATACTTTCAGAGGATATTTTAGAGCCACAGATCAAAAATCCTTTGGAAGGTTATCTATTTCCTGCAACCTATTCTTTTTATGAAAAAAACCCTAGTATTGAAAACATTATTGAAAAAATGATTCAAAAAACAGAAACTGTCGTTATGCCGTATCTTGATGTGATTAGTGAGAATGAAGAATTAACGGTGCATAAAGCATTAACGATGGCCTCACTAGTAGAAAATGAAGCGACAACAGCAGAAGACCGAAATATAATTTCTGGTGTATTTTGGAATCGATTAGATGCGGGAATGATGCTTCAAACAGATCCAACGGTGTTGTATGCAATGGGTGAACGCAAAGAAGAAGAGATTACTAAAAATAAAGACATTGATTCACCATACAATACATATAAAAATCTGGGACTTCCGATTGGACCGATTTCCAACTTTGCAGAAAATTCATTGAAAGCTGCATTACAACCAGCTGAAACAGATAATATGTATTTTCTTGCGGGAAATGATGGGAAGATTTATTATGCAAAAACGTATGAGGAACATCAACAAAATGTAAATAAATATCTAAAGTAAAATATAGTAAAAGATGGCTGGGAGTAAGGATTTTACATTCGCAATCCCTGCTATTTTTTAAACAGAGCTCATTCTTACCAGAAAGGAGCCAGTAATAATGGAAAACAAATTATACCAATATTTAGATCAAATGGTAGGTTTAAAAAAAGACTGGATGAAACAGATCGAATCACAAGCAAAGAATGAACAGATACCTATTATGGAACCATTAGGTTTAGACTTTTTAAAACAAATCATTCGATTAAAGCAGCCAAAAAAAATCTTAGAAATCGGAACGGCCATTGGTTATTCTGCATTACAAATGTTAGATGCATCTCCAACCTCCACAATCGTTACCATTGAAAGAGATGTCAAGCGTTACAAGCAAGCGATGCACAACATAACTTCCTTGGACAAACAGAAACACATAGAAATTTTATTAGGGGATGCGTTTGCAATGGAGCAAGAAGCAGAAAAACGTGGTCCATATGATCTTTTGTTCATTGATGCTGCAAAAGGCCAATATCAACGTTTTTTTGAAACGTTCCATGCATTTGTAAGAAGCAATGGTGTTATAATATCAGATAATGTGCTGTTTAGAGGGCTTGTAGTGAAGGAAGAATCGAGCAATAAACGACTCCAACAAATCGCTGCAAAGATTCGAGACTATAACGAATGGTTAGTAAACCATTCCGGCTATTCAACAACCATCATACCTGTTGGAGATGGGGTAGCAGTCAGTGTTAAGAAGTAACTTGTTGGGTACACTTAGAGCTGCGAAAAATAACATCCAGAAAAAGACTTGAATATTTAGAAGGAGCGCTTGTACGTGATAGATAAACCAGTAGTAATTGGGGTGGCTGGTGGTTCGGGATCTGGAAAAACATCTGTTACTAGAGCCATTTGCCAGCGCTTTTCAGATAAATCAATTTTAGTAATTGAACAAGATTATTATTACAAAAACCAAGACCATCTTCCTTATGAAGAACGCTTAGAAACAAATTACGATCATCCACTAGCTTTTGATAACGATCTACTTCTTCGTCACATCCATGATTTATTAAATCAAAAGCCAATTAATAAACCTGTATATGACTATGCGTTACATACACGCTCAAATCAAGTGATAAAAGTTGAGCCTAAGGAAGTTATCATTTTAGAAGGCATACTCATTTTAGAAGATCAGCGCTTGTTAGATTTGATGGATATTAAGGTGTTTGTCGACACAGATGCAGATGTTCGGATCATACGTCGCCTAATGAGGGATATTAAAGAAAGAGGGCGATCGATTGATTCAGTCATTGATCAATACATCAATGTTGTACGACCGATGCATCTACAATTTGTGGAACCAACAAAAAGGTATGCAGATATCATTATTCCTGAAGGCGGAGAAAATCACGTCGCAATTGATTTGATGGCAGCAAAAATACAAACCATTATAAATAAATTGACTTTTTGAGCATCCTCTTTAAATGCGTGATAAAAAAAGATTGAAATATCATAATAAATCTGCCATAGTATTATAAATAACCAATTTATTTATGAAATGCATTATACAAAAAGCATTATCAAAGCAACATTAAAAGGATGGGTTGTACCATAGTCCTTTTTATTTTGTTAATTATTGACGGGATCAAAGGAGTGTAAACAATGGCCGTAGAAAAAAGCTATTACATGACACAAGAGGGGAAAGAGAAATTAGAGAACGAATTAGAGTACTTAAAAACGGAAAAAAGACAAGAAGTTGTAGAACGAATAAAAATAGCACGTGGATTCGGTGATCTATCGGAAAACTCTGAGTATGACGCTGCAAAAGACGAGCAAGCATTTGTTGAATCTAGAATAACTCAGGTTGAAAAAATGATTCGGAATGCTGTTATTATAGAAAATGATAATGCTAATCCAAATGTTGTTTCACTTGGAAAGCGTGTTACCTTTAAAGAACTTCCTGATGGAGAGGAAGAAAGCTATAAAATAGTTGGAAGCGCAGAAGCAGATCCATTTGAAGAAAAAATTTCGAACGATTCTCCGATTGCACGAAGTTTGTTAGGACATGAAGTAGGAGAAGAAGTCACTGTATCGACACCAGGTGGAGACTTGGATGTAAAAATCTTAAAAGTGGAATAGAACAAAAGCAGAAGCGAACGTTAACTACGTCTCACTAGAGCTTTCATGATTGAGTTAGACGTGGCTAACCTGTCATCCTCTATAAGAACAAAAAGCATTTTTAAGTTATTTTACTTAAAATGCTTTTTTTATGGTTAAACACTCTTTCTTAAGTAGATACTTGTTGCTAAGGGAGAGTGATTAAATGAAAACGAAGCGTGTGAAATTTTGGGCTTTTTTGTTGGTCTGTAGCTTTGGTCTCCTTTTATATCGGTTAGCGGACATCCAATTGTTTTCCACGGAAAAATTTGGCGATGAACAGGTTAATCTGCTTGAACAAAGTGTTAAACAACAGTCCAGTTCCATTAATCTAACAAGTGGCCGTGGCGAACTATTAGATCGGAATGGTCAATCATTAGGGAAAAGTCAGGTCAAAGATATTGTTCTTTTTCCACTTATTCAAACGATCGGACTGCCACAATCATTTAAAAATCTATTAGAAGCGGAAACGATTTCTTTAACTGACATTGAAACGGAGCTTAAAGAACCAACTTATCTGTCAGAAATGATTGGAGAAGAAATCGATTCAGATCTATATAATGAAGTGAAAAACAGGAAGATTCCTGGGGTAATGGCTGTTGAGCGTAGCCTTTTAGCCGATCCAGAAATTGGGCAACATTTTCTTGGTATTGTTCGAGAAAATCCAAATGCTTATTATAATCGCTATGACGAATCGCCTATTTTAACAGATCCAAAGCCTATTGGAATTTCTGGTTTACAGAAGGCATTTGACCCATTTTTACAATCAGACAACTCGAAGAAACTTTTATATCAAGTAGATGGAAAGGGAAATCCAATGCTTGGCTTAAATGTTCGATACATTGGAGAACAGGATCCGTTTTATCCCGTTCAATTAAAAACGACAATGGATCTGCCCATCCAGAACATGGCTGAAAAGGTTGTAGACAACAACGGGCTTGAAAAAGGTGGATTGGTTTTGTTAGATATAGAATCACGAGAGGTGCTGGCAATGGTATCTCGACCATCTATTAATTCAGAGTCTCCTTATCAAAATCAGTCCATTGTGAATCAGATGCTCGTTCCTTTTTATCCAGGATCTATTTTCAAAACAGTAGTAGCGGCGGCAGCTATCGAAAATAATACAGAGAGTTTGAATAGAACGTATGATTGTAATACGAATTTATATGGAGATGAACCAAGTGAACGTAAACTAGGGACATTAAACTTCCAACAAAGTTTTGCGCAAAGCTGTAATAATGCATTTGGAACCATTGGATCAAAACTAGTGAATGCCAATCCTCAAATTTTTGAGGAGTACACGGAAAAACTCGGTCTATTGGGCCCTGTTGGCTGGACTGGGGATGTGTTTCGTTATTCCAATTTTAAACAGTTTCCTGCAGAAAAGAAAGGGAGAGTTTGGGGGAACAAATACGATAGAAACGTTGAAAAGGCTATTCGTCAGACATCTATTGGGCAAAAGGACGTAAAGGTTACACCACTCGCAGTCGCCAATATGATGGCAACAATCGCAAATAATGGCGAGAAGCAATACGTTCGAGCTGTAACAGATATTTTATATCAAAATAACACAACTATGTACACATTTAAGGCGAACAAGGACAACTCGAATCGAATAAAATCAGATACGGCTCTTCGTCTTCAAGGATTACTTGAAAAGGTTGTAACAGACGGTACTGGTCGTTCCTTAGATGGACTAGGTGTTGCGGGGAAATCGGGGACGGCAGAAACAGGACAGAAAGGGGCATATCATCATTGGTTTGCAGGGTATTTTCCAAAACAGAACCCTAAATATGCTATGGTTGTAGTTGATCTTTATCAAACAGATACAGACGCACAGACATATCCAGTGTATAAAGAGGTTGTTCAAAACATAAATGAAATGAACGGGGTCTCCAACGATTAGATTAGGAGACCTCTGCTTCCCTTTGAATATACTTGTAGTTAGGAAGTAGAAAGTTCTGTATAAATATTTCTTTATCCTGTGCAATAATAAACTGAAAAACAGTGCGTTCATCCATTCCTGAAAATTCAAGTTGTTGACCATTTAATAGATAAATGATAAATACGCGGTTGTTTTTATCGTATCCAATTTTTTCAAATGATAAATTACCCCACATTTGTTGATCGAACATTGTAAATTTCAATTGATAACACACTCCTTAACATCCTACTTTGTTTTATATTTGATGTTTATGCACGTTCTCCTTCCTATATGCCAAAACTAGAAGAACTTCGACAAATTCATGAAAATTTTTTGAGTTACAGAGGTTGTACAAAACATACAAAATACTATTAGATATTTTGGAGCATTGGTTGAATTGGTAGAACATAGTATAATATAGAATAAGGAGGGTGAACTAGATGTCTGAAGAATACGATACATATTCTAGAGTAGATCGATTTGACAAGCGAAGAAAAAACACAAAGATGATATCTGTGTTTATTGTGTTGGGTTCATTATTAATCGTTTTATTAGTGGGTCTTCTTATTTTTGGTGGGGGTAAGGATGAGCAGGATCAAGCAGCTACGTCAAAAACAGAAGAAACAGAAAATGATGCTGTTGACGAACTGGATGGTGAAACAGGCCAAATGGACGAGCCAGAAGATACGAATGAGAATACAGGCACAGATGAGGATACTGTTAATGACGACCAAGAATCGGTACCCAACATTGAAAGTGACACAGAGGAACTAGATAATCCGCAAGATGATAATGTTATTCGAGCGTATACAGGGGACTGGGAACCTGTTGGGACACCAAAAGAAGGACCATATCAATTCCCACAGCAAGATTCTCAGGATTGGCAGGAAATGATCGATGCGGTGAGTCTAGCTACAGGGCTTAGCAAGGACAATATGATACAATGGTGGGTCACTAATAATGGCGAACAGTCCATTGTTGCAACAGTAACGAATAATGAACAAACAGAGAACT
Source organism: Terrihalobacillus insolitus (assembly GCF_028416575.1). Taxonomy (GTDB): domain Bacteria; phylum Bacillota; class Bacilli; order Bacillales; family Amphibacillaceae; genus Terrihalobacillus; species Terrihalobacillus insolitus. The sequence goes on from NZ_JAMQKB010000009.1 coordinate 20,487, forward strand.
ACAGGGCTTATGTTACTTGGATAGAAAATGAAGGATGGAAACCAACGAAAGTGGAAGTATTAAAAGAAAATGATCAAAAGGATCGTTTTTCTCAGGATGAGGACACCAATGATGGTGAGTCAGAGGATAATTAGGAAAAGGGCTCGGTAGGTAAGGAGGAACCGCGATGATAATCGGCATAATAGGTGCAATGGATGAAGAAGTAAAACGACTAGAGGAATACATGGAAAAAGAAGAAGAAACTACGATTGCTGGCTGTCGTCTTGTTAAAGGAAAGCTGTTTAATCGTACTGTAGTCTTACTGAAATCTGGTATTGGAAAAGTAAATGCAGCAATGGCTACTACTATTTTACATGAAAGATACCAGCCAACGTATATCATCAACACTGGGTCGGCTGGTGGGTTTGCTAATGAACTCGAAGTGGGAGATTTGGTTATATCCACAAAGGTCACACATCATGACGTAGACGTAACAGCTTTTGATTATGCATATGGACAGGTTCCAGGGATGCCTGCAATGTACGAGGCCTCACAAAACCTGGTTCAATTAGCGATTCAATCGGTGGATGAAATGGAGCATTTACATGCCGCGGTAGGTGTGATTGCAACAGGTGATTCTTTTATGCAGGATGAAAAAAAAGTATCCTTTGTTAGAGAAAAATTCCCCGATATGTTAGCGGCAGAAATGGAAGCTGCAGCAATCGCACAAGTTTGCTATCAATATCGTACCCCGTTTGTGATCACGCGCGCTTTGTCTGATATTGCTGGTAAGGAATCGTCTGTTTCCTTTGATGCTTTTTTAGAAAAAGCATCAAATAATTCAGCCGATTTAATTATGAATATCGTTCAAAAGCTTGATTTGTAATGCTCGTTCAACAAAACGATAAATCCGAAACAAAGCCTCTGGTGCGCCATTTCACCAGAGGCTTTGTTTTATACTTATCAATCAAGGTTGAAATAATATCCGCTACCAAATAGTAGTAGTAGAACAAGCGCAATGATGATCCACCCAAAACCATTCGTACTTCCCCCATAGGCGTAACCAACTGGTGGTTGAGGAACGTAGTAAAATGGTGTGTAAGGTGTATAAGGTGTATGTGACCCGTATGGCGGATATCCAAAGCCTGGTATCATGGTGTTCACCTACCTTTACATACTAATTGTATCTCTACATCAGCTACTATTAGGATATGTGTCGTCTATCTTTTTGTACTATTATACTGGTCGGTAAAGGTAAAAATAGGCGAATTTTCTTTAGTTGAACAACCTCTATTTGGACCATTTCCTTATAAAACCACCTCGTAAAGGTGAAATGGCAACTATTAGGTTGTGTTCTTTATTTCTTTTTTGTAGTATTCATGAAACACCTTCATTAAAGCGCGTTTTTCAATTCTAGAAACGTAACTTCTAGATATATTTAATTTTTTTGCGATTTCTCTTTGGGTTAGTTCGTCTTGGCCATTTAGACCATATCTACCAATGATCACTTCTTTTTCCCTCTTGTCTAAAATATCGAGGTATTCTTTTATCTTTTTTACTTCCATATTTAATTGAATGTACTCGATAACATCTTCATTCTCAGCTTGTAAAATGTCAATTAAGCTAATTTCATTTCCTTCTTTATCCTGACCAATAGGATCTTGAAGAGAAACGTCTTTTTTTGTTTTCTTTATGGCTCTTAAGTGCATCAGTATTTCATTTTCGATACATCTTGCAGCATATGTTGCAAGTTTTGTTCCCTTCCCACTTGAAAAGCTTTCAATTCCTTTAATTAGCCCAATGGTTCCGATAGAAATTAAATCTTCAGTGTCTTCTCCCGTATTTTCAAATTTCTTCACAATATGTGCCACCAAACGAAGGTTATGTTCAATTAAAATATTACGAGCTTCAGCATCCCCTTCGTTCATTTTTTTAATATATTGTGCCTCTTCGTCTGGAGGAAGTGGCTGTGGAAAGGCATGATTTTTTACGTAAGAAACAAAAAATAGCGCTTCCTTAATAAGAAAAGCAAGTGCGCTTAGAATGGTAGACAAATACATGCACCTCCTACATAGTTTGGGCTAAAGCCTATATATTCAACCTATGTATGGATGTGGGGAATTGTGTCTGTCCACACAAAAAAATGATTCAATTCAAATACGTGTCAATTGCTAAAGTGTACGTATTGCATGTAAAAAACCCTTAACACATATGTGCAAGGGAAGGGGCAGAAATAATTATTCGCTTTTTAGGTTTTTAACTTTTTCATATTCATCCTCAACTTTATCCCCCCACGGCTTTACGCCGCTATTATGAGCAGCTCTGGAAATCATATGTCCAGAAACAGGGGCGGTCAGAAGCATAAATGCAATTCCTAGCAGTAGTTTTCCACTGACAATGCCATGTTCAGCATACAAAAATAAGAAGGAACCGATCAGTATACCAGCAACTCCAAGTGTTGCCGCTTTCGTAGAAGCGTGCAGGCGGGTATATATATCAGGGAAACGCAATAGTCCAATTGATGTTGAGAAAATAAAGAAGGTGCCAGTTAAAAGAAAGAATATGACAATGATGTTCATACCTATGTTAATCCATGTCATGATCAATAATGACCCCCTTTTCTAAAAATTTTGCAATAGCGATCGTACCGATAAATAACAGAATCCCTATAAGAAGGATGACGTCATTAAAATAAGTCGTTACCAGAAGAACAGCCAATAACCCAGCAAGTGCCATTATGTTTACACCAATTGCATCAAGTGCAACAGCTCTATCTGGATTCGAAGGCCCCTTAATTACGCGATATAGAAGGAGAACCAACGATATGGAGATAGCAATGATACATATAATGGAAACAACTTCAACCATATTCTGAGTGAAGTCCATAATATTTGTCATCTTGTCACCTCCATAATTGCTTTTTCAAAGGTATCTTTGATCGATCTAATTGCTTCATCGATATCATCTATGTCCATTGCGTGGATATAGAGCACAGTGTTGTCATCTGATACTGCTACTGTCAAAGTACCAGGTGTTAATGTAATTAAATTAGCTAATAAAGTGATTTCCCAATTACTCTTTAATTCGGTAGGCAGTGCAAATATTCCTGGTTTTATATCTGGATTGCGCCTATAAACAAGCTTAACAATTTCAAGATTAGATAAAATTAATTCTTTCATAAAAAGAAGGATGAGGCTGATGATTTTCGTCAGCCGTTTCATGTAAAAAGCATCAGGTATAAAGCGCCGGAGCAGAAATAATAAGAAAATCCCAATGATATAGCCCGCAAAAAAGGAAGCAAAGGAATAGCTTTCACTAAGGAACATCCACATAACAGCAATAATTAGATTTAACACAATCTGAAAAGGCATTGTCATTTACTCCTTTAGTACAGAATCGATATAGATTTCTGGATTCATTAAATATTTTCCAATGGATTCAGCAATCGGGTAGAAAAATTCAGCCCCTATGCCAAGAACGACAGAGAAGAAAAGTAAAAGTATGACAGGTAACGTGAATTTCCTTGCTGCTTGTTTATCCACAGTATAGGCATCATTGTCCTTTTCTCCCCAAAAGCATTGGATAAAGATACGCATTAAGGACAAAAGAATAAGAAAACTTGTGATTAAACCAATTATTACAATGATCACTCTGTCGGAAGCAAGTCCAGCTTGCAGAAGCAGTAATTTCCCAATAAATCCGCTAAACGGTGGAATCCCTGCAAGAACAAAAGTAGCAAGTAAAAACAGCCACCCTAGTACGGGGTAGTGATGCATGAATCCTTTTATTTTCCGGAGATCAGTTGTTCCAGCTAAATATGCTACAGCACCAACCAATAAAAAGAGGGCAGCCTTTATAATCATGTCGTGTACTAAATAATATACTGTTCCACTAATAGCGGTTTGGTTAAATAAACCTATCCCCAAAATCATAAATCCAACAGCTGGAATAATGTTATATGCGATGACGAGTTTAATATTATTGGTTGACAGAGCACCAATTACACCAAACAGCATGGTCAGGCCAGCAATCCAAATGAAAAACTGTTGCAAATTTGGATCGTAAATAAAGATCAAGGTAAACACGCGCAAAATAGAATAAATGCCGACCTTGGTAAGTAATGCACCAAATAGAGCAGAAACGACTGGATTGGGAGCAACGTAAGAATTTGGTAACCAGTAATATAATGGGAACAATGCGGCTTTGATAGCAAAAACGAAAAAAAATAGAATAGCAATCGTAGTCAATATTCCCTTTTGTTCTACTTCTCCGACCCTCTCCGCAAGTTGCGCCATATTGACCGTTCCAACGACTGAATAAAGAAAGGCAACTGTAGTTACAAACAATACAGAAGAAAACAAATTTATCAATACATATTTAATGGACTCACGTAACTGGATTCGACCACCGCCTAGTACAATTAACGCATAAGAAGCCATTAACATTACCTCATAGAATACAAACAAGTTAAATATGTCTCCAGTTAAAAATGCCCCAGAAACTCCTGTAATGAGGAGAAAATAAAACGTATAAAAATAAAAATGTTCCTGTTTATTGCTTAAGGAAGAGGGTGCATAAAAAACGGCAGCCACTGCAACAAGATTTGTCGTTAACACTAAAATTATCGATAACATATCTGCTACAAGAACGATTCCATAAGGAGCTTGCCAACCACCTGCTTCTAAAGTTATCGTTCCATTTTGGTAGATGTAATAGGCGATGTAGGCAACAACCGCTAAATTGCCAAGGGTTAGTACTTTAGCTAATATTCGTACAACTGTCATTCGATTATGTAAAAATATTAACAGAATCCCTGATATAAGTGGAATGATTATCGGTAAAGCAGCTAAATTACTCATATTCGTTACCTCTCATTTTATCCATATTGTCTGTCTGATTTTCTTTTGACGCCCGATAAGCTAGTACTAGTAGTAAGCTTGTTACCCCAAAGCTAATAACGATTGATGTAAGGATTAATGCTTGTGGGAGCGGATCAACATAATCCGTTACACCTTCACGTAAAATGGGTGGTTGTCCTCTTTTTAACTCTCCCATTGTTAAAATAAATAAGTGGGCACCATTGGAAATTAATACTGTTCCGATAATAATTCGTAATAATTGTTTTTGAAGGAGGTTATATATTCCAGTTCCAAAAAGAGTACCAGCCAGAATGGACATAATAATTTCCATTATTCATTTTCCTCCTTTTTGTTACGAAGTCGTATAAGACCATAAATGCCTAGTGCAGCAATTCCTAGTACGGTAATTTCAAATAATGTGTCAAGTCCACGCATATCTACTAAAATCACATTTACAACGTTATCTCCACCAGCAAGTTCCTCGGAAGTTTCAATAAAATATTCCGAGATAGGCTCAAACCATTTACTACTATGTGAAGAGATCGCTACCATTGTCATCAACGTTCCAAAACTAATAGCGATGGCACTATTTATTATTTTTGTCCGTTTAGAATCCACATTTTTTCGTAGCTTTGGCAAATGGTAAAAACAGAGTAAAAACAAGGCGACTGTAACCGTTTCAACGATAAGCTGTGTAAGTGCAAGGTCTGGTGCTCGGTAAATGACGAATAAAGTAGATATTCCATATCCGACAACGCCCAAAATGATAATAGCTGCAATATTGTTGTTTGAAAAAATGGTTCCAAATGCAGCAACAATCATGACGATAGCTATCGAAATTTCTAAAGTAGAAACTTCAGCAAGATTACTCGTATCCATTACAAACCCTTCCGTGAAGCCCATGAAGGTAAATGTGACTAGGAGGATGGTAGTTAAAATCAAGGCAACATATCTTGATATCGAGCCATTCATATATCCTTTTGTCATTCTTGAAGAATAAGATTCTGTTTTTTCAAGAAGCCAATCGTATACTCTGTTAAGGCTAAGCGGGCCTGGTATGGCATGATAGATACCTTTCCATTTGTTTCTGAATACAAATAATAGTGTACCAATACCTACTACCGTTAAAGACATACGAAACGGTGGGGTGATTCCATGCCAAAAAGCGATTTTTTCCTCAAGCTTCATTCCTGAAATTGCTTCTGCTGCATGAGCAAGGAACGGTTGGTTTACCATATTTGGGAATAGACCAATCAGAATGATCCCCACAACAAGAATGGCTGGTGGTACAAGCATTCCGACAGGGGCTTCATGTGGTCTTTTTGGTAATGAACCAATATCCCCTTTGCCAGTAAAGGTTCCGAAAAACAAGTACATGGAATAAACAAAAGTAAAAATACTGCCAAATACCGCTAAGTACGGTATAACGTTTCGTAAAAAGGTGGTGAGCGTTAATGATCCCTCTGTTAGGTTAAGGGCAGAATCAAAAAACATCTCCTTACTATAAAAGCCATTTAAGAATGGAAGCGGCACTCCAGCCATAGAAAAAGTACCAAAAAGAGCTAGTGTTGCCGTTATTGGAAGGAAAGTAAATAAACCGCCAAGCTTCCGAATATCTCTCGAACCTGTTTCATGATCAACGATCCCCGCGACCATAAACAAGCTACCTTTAAAGGTTGCGTGATTTAAAATATGAAAAGCAGCTGCAAAAACAGCAACTTCCGTACCAAAGCCTAACATGGCCATGATCATGCCTAGTTGACTGATAGTAGAAAATGCTAAAATGGCTTTCAAATCGGTTTGTCTTACAGCCATATAAGATCCCCAACAGAGCGTAATAATTCCAACAATGCTTACAACAATAAAAAACCACTCTGATCCAGATAAAATGGGAGAAAATCGAGCAACTAGAAAGATTCCTGCTTTTACCATTGTAGCTGAGTGAAGATAAGCACTAACGGGTGTAGGTGCCTCCATTGCATCAGGAAGCCAAATATGAAATGGGAATTGCGCAGATTTCGTAAATGCACCTAATAAAAGGAAAGTCATAATCAATGGGAAATAGTCATTGTTTAACAACATCTCCTTTTGAAGAACCATTTCCTGAATGCTTGTCGTTTCAGTAATGATGGACAAAAGAATAAGTCCAGCAAACATGCTTAATCCACCAAATACAGTAACTAACAACGATTTAAGTGCTCCATACCTTGAGCGCTCTCGATGGTTCCAGTAGCCAATTAGCAAAAAGGACGAAATAGATGTGAGTTCCCAAAAACTATATAAGACAAATACGTTATCCGATAACACGACACCAAGCATGGCAGACATGAACATTAACAGGTACACATAGAAGTGACCTAATTTTTCATTTTTATGTAAATAATATATAGAATATAAGGTTACTAATGCCCCAATTCCACTAATGAGTAAAACAAAAAGTAAGCTTAGCCCGTCTAAATAGAAGTCAAGCATAATATTTAAAGATGGTATCCAGGGGACTTGCTGGCTAACAGGTTGAAAATCCTCGCCAATAAACCGAATAAAATAAAGGAAAATGCCAAGTGGGACAACAAGTGCAAAAACCCCTGTATGGATTCTTTTTTTAAATCTATTAAGGAAAGGGATAACAATTGCAATAATAAGTGGAAAAAATACGGTGAAAATCATCGAAAGAAACATCCTCCTTAAACCGAGATTGTCAAATCGGTTTTATCCTATATTCAAATTGTATAAATTATACTCTATGCTATCTAGTCCACTCCATTTTAAACAAAAGAGTAAGATAAATTCAACTGAATATATTTATTTTAAGTTCTCGTGATCGACCGTGTTCAAAAAGTTGACAAACTTTATGTTAAAAAACAGCCTCTAGGATGGAATTTATGTAGGACATATAAAAAACCCTTGTAGCAAATGCGACAAGAGCTTTAATCATTCCACTTTATTAGGTGCATATGTTTTCATATATTTGTTCCAGTTTGGTTATAGATAACTTGTCCAATATTTTGGCCTAGTTGCTTGGAACTAATTTCACAATGAAGATCCGATTAACTTGAATAGCGAATCTTGTGTGATAAGCTTCTTCTTTGAATCTCTCTCTCAATCAGATGGATGAACTCTTTACTTAAATGAAGTTCATTAGCTTTTTTGTACGATTCGATTAATAATTCATCAGACAAATGTTCCATATTACAGTCCCTCCTGTACTGGAAGTCACTCTTAAGCATTTTTAAGATAATATTACTTTACCATGAATACATATGGCGGACAAGAACCGACTTATCTACAGGCAACTGTAGATAACATGTTAGTAAACTGTATATAATTTGAGGAAAAGTTGGTACAACACTGTTTATTATGTGAACAAAGTTATCCACAGATTCGGCGGTGGCAAAAATTGTCGAAAAGTTTATAGAAAATTTTTTTGTTCGTTCGCATAGATATGTTCGTTTTACCTAAATTATGTTGAAAAATTGTGATTCTAGAAATTTTCGTCTATAGTAAATGATGAAATAAATTTTGATGTTTTGATCATCCTTTTATTCTTATTTCGGAAGTATTGGAACGTATGATGAACTGGAGTGAATACATTGCTAAAAAAGTTTTTGCCAAATGAACATGTGAAAAGCGTCCTTGACATAAAACCAGACCAATTAAAAGAACAAGGGGTTAAAGGAATCATTACGGACCTTGATAATACGTTAGTGCCATGGGATGTACGGGATGCTCCTCCTGTTATTGTGGAATGGTTTAAAATTATGAAAAAAAACGAGATAAAGGTAACCATAATCTCTAATAATAAGGAAGATAGGGTAAAACTATTTTCAAATCCGTTAGAAACGCCTTACGTGTACAATGCACGAAAGCCACTTGGTCATGCATTTCGTAAGGCCGTGGAAGAAATGAAGTTGTCAAGAGATGAGATCGTCGTTGTTGGCGATCAGCTGTTAACAGACGTACTAGGCGGAAATTTGGCTGGGTTTTATACTATTTTGGTTGTTCCTATTGTTCAAACAGATGGAAAAATTACTAGAATGAATCGGAAAATAGAACGCAGAATGTTAAATTGGATGAGAAGAAGAGGAATGATTACTTGGGAGGATTAAATGTGAAAGCAATTTTGTGTCAGGGCTGCGGAGTTGAGATTCAAACGGAAAATCCGGATAAGCCTGGATTTGTACCAGGGGCAGCATTAAAAAGCGATACCGTTATTTGTAAAAGGTGCTTTCGTTTAAAACACTACAATGAAGTACAGGATGTTTCCTATCAGGACGACGATTTTTTAAAAATGGTTAGTCAAATACGTAATACAAAAGGATTAATAATCAAACTTATCGATATTTTTGACTTTAATGGAAGTTTTATTAAGAGTCTGCCGCGCCTAACTGGAGATAATCCCATTGTTCTAGTAGGAAATAAAGTGGACTTGCTACCAAGATCAGCAAATCTGAATAAACTCAAACATTGGCTTAAAGAATCGGCCAAAGAATATGGGGTAAAAACAGAAGCAGTATTTTTGATTTCTGCTGTAACTGGCAACGGTATGGACGAGTTAGAGACCTCCATTGAACAACTAAGAGAGGGTAGAGACATTTATGTGGTTGGGAGTACAAATGTCGGTAAATCGACGTTTATTAATCAACTGATTAACAAAACAACAGGTATTGAGAACGCGATTACAACCTCTTATTTTCCTGGTACAACATTAGGATTTATTGAAATACCAATGGACAAGTCTAGTTCGCTTTTTGATACACCAGGCGTCATAAACAGAAATCAGATGGCACATTATGTCTCAAAGCAGGATCTAAAAATAATAACTCCCAAAAAGGAAATTAAGCCGGTCGTTTTTCAACTGAATGAAGGTCAAACTCTATTTTTCGGGGGGTTAGCTCGATTAGATTTTATCAAAGGAGAGCACCAGTCGTTTGTTTGTTATTTTTCAAATGCATTAAAGATCCATCGAACAAAAATAGAAAACGCAGACGAGTTGTACAAACGACAAGTTGGATCATTGCTCTCACCGCCTAACGAGGAGACATTACAAGATTTTCCTGCTTTACGATCAAGCACACACAAGGTCAGTTCCGAAAAAACAGATGTTGTGTTTCCTGGGCTAGGCTGGGTTACCATTTCAACGAGTGGTGCTACAATAAATGCACATAGTCCTGTTGGTGTTTCGATTTCATTGCGAAAATCATTAATATGACCGATAACTACCGCCTCGATCTACTTGCGACGCACAGAACGTGGCAACATTAGTCGACCTTCTGACTTGTCGATTTTATGAACACTTGCTATAAAGTGGGGAGGAGAAAGAAAAATGGGAATATCATTAGGTTTAATTGGGTATCCTGCAAAACATTCTTTGTCACCATGGATTCATCAGCGTTTTATGGAAACTGCGAAAATAAAAGGTTCCTACAACATATTTGAAATCGCTCCAGATGAATTTGACAAAGAAGTAAAAAATTTGAAAACAATGGATCTTCAAGGATTCAATGTCACCGTTCCGTTTAAACAGAAAATCATCCCTTATTTAGATCAACTGGATCCTGATGCAAAGAGAACAGGTGCAGTAAACACAGTGATTGATCATGATGGGAAATGGATCGGGTATAATACAGATGGAAAAGGATATATTCGTTCATTAAAGTCTGCTTATCCAGAAGTTATTTCTGATGATAAGAGGGTACTTATACTTGGAGCTGGTGGGGCTGCAAGAGGAATTTACCGGGCTTTAGTAACTGAAAACATGAAACAGGTAGATATTGCAAACCGAACGATTTCTAAAGCTAATTTATTATTAGAATTAGGCGAAAGGACAACGGAAACATTTATTTTTACAATGGAGGAAGCAAAAGAAAAGCTTCGCGACTATGATTTGATTATCCAAACAACCAATGTTGGCATGAAACCAAATAGTAAAGAACAACCGATCCCTTTGACCACTCTAAAGAAAGGTACGGTTGTGAGTGATATTGTGTACCAGCCTTTACAAACAGCATTTCTACAAGATGCAAAATCCCATGGAGGATTTACCCATATGGGACACACGATGCTGTTATACCAGGCTCAATATGCGTTTGAACTATGGACGAACCAAAAGGTCGAAGTGGAGTTAATGGACAGGGAATTAGAACAAAGATTGAAAGGTTTTGAAACATGATAAAAGGGAAACCGCTTTGTACGGCGAAGGAGGTAAGGAGGTAAAGATGAAAAAAATTGGAATCCTTGGAGGAACGTTTGATCCACCTCATCTTGGTCATTTAATCATGGCAGAAGAAGTGCACTTTAAGTTAGAGCTGGATGAAGTTTGGTTTGTACCTTCCTATGAACCTCCACATAAAGAAAAAGCTAAGACGCGTGTGGAAGACAGAATAAAAATGCTAGAAGCGGCTATCCAAACGAATGAACATTTTTCTGTTAACTTATTGGAAATAGAACGGTCTGGTAAGTCATATACATATGATACGGTAAGACAGTTAAAAAAAGATAATCAAAATGTTACTTTTTACTTTATCATTGGAGCGGACATGGTAGAGTATTTGCCTAACTGGTATAAAGTTGAAGAGTTAGTGCGTTTCATTCAATTTGTAGGTGTAAAGAGAAAAGGGTTTCCATTAACTAGTAAATACCCGATTCTTGAAGTGGAAGCACCATTAATTGATGTTTCCTCTACGATGATTCGGGAGAGAATAGCAAACAATCAGCCCGTTCGTTATTTTGTTCCTGATATTGTTCAAAAAATAATAAAGGAGAGGCATTTGTATGGATTTGAATGAGGCACTTACATATGTCGAGCCACATTTAAAAAAAGCTCGATTTGATCATACTATTCGAGTAGTGGAAACAGCGGTTCAATTGACAGGTCTACATGGTGGAAATCAAAAAAAAGCAGAATTAGCGGGAGCTTTTCACGATTATGCAAAATATAGACCTACAGAAGAGCTGAAGAGATGGATACTGAAAGAGAATCTCCCAAAGGATTTATTAAGCTTTCATTATGAATTGTGGCATGGGCCTGTTGGATCTATTCTGGTAGAAAGAGAATATGGAATAACAGATGCAGAAATTAAGTTTGCGATCCGCTATCATACAACTGGAAGAGATAATATGTCTCAGTTAGAAAAGATGATATTTTTGGCCGACTACATTGAACCTGGTAGAAATTTTCCAGGGGTGGATAAGGTAAGAGAGGTTGCCCAAACGAATCTTAACGAAGCCTGTTTAATGGCTTTGCAAAACACAATACCGTTTTTAATGTCTAAAAATCAGCGTATTTATCCAGATACTTTTTATGCGTACAATTTTTTTATGAAACTTCATGATCATGAACAGGAGGAAAGAGGAAATGGATAGTAAACAACTGGCACAGTTAGCGGTAAAGGCCTGCGATGAAAAACGTGGAGAAGATATTGTCTTGCTAGATATGCAGCAAGTTTCCCTTGTTTCAGATTACTTTTTAATTTGTCACGGGAACAATGAGAGACAGGTTCAGGCAATAGCAAAAGAGGTTCAAGAAAAGGCCGAAGAAAATGAACGAATTGTAAAACGTCTTGAAGGTTTTGAACAAGCAAGATGGGTTCTTGTTGATTTAGGTGATGTTGTATGCCACATTTTTCATAAGGATGAAAGACAATATTATAATCTGGAGCGTCTATGGGGAGATGCACCGTTAGTGGAAACGTCTTCAGAAAGCTTTGGTGGGTAAAATATGTCCTATTTACGGATGGCGGCTCATTATGATCGACTTATGCAGGATGCACCATATGACAAATGGGTACAGTTTACGAATTACATACTTGACTTATATGACTACGATCCAACAACAATTGTTGATTTAGGTTGCGGCACAGGTGAAATTACCCAACGACTCGTACAAGCAGGATTTCATTTATATGGAGTGGACGCCTCGGCAGATATGTTAAGTTATGCACAAATGAAAGCAGCTGAAGCAAATATTGAGATAAATTGGATCCAGCAAGACATTCGTTCTCTACATGGGCTATCTGACGTTGATGTTGCAGTAAGTTATTGTGATGTGATCAATTATTTAACTACAGAGGAAGAAGTGAAACAGGCATTTTGCTCGATTAACCACCTATTAAAGCAGGAAGGAATTTTTTTGTTCGATGTTCATTCCATTTCCCATCTCGAGAATGATTTAAAAAATCAAACATTCGCTGAAATTTACGACGACATTGCCTATGTGTGGTTTTGTGAATCTGGTGAATCGGAGGGGGAAGTGCTACATGACTTAACTTTTTTTGTTTTGAATGAAGGTCATTATGATCGGTTTGATGAACAGCATCACCAAAGAAGTTTTCCGGTAGATACATATCAGACATTGCTGCGCGAAACAGGGTTTACAGTGCTTGGAATTTATGGTGACTTCTCTACTGCGGAAGGAGCTATAACGAGTGAAACAGAACGCATCTTCTTTGTAGCGCAAAAAAATTCGAGGTGTTAAGGCAGTCCTCGAATTTTTTTGCGCCTAAGATTAAAAAATTTAAAAGTAAAAAAAAAAGGAATTTGGAATACTTTGTCGAATAAATACAATATGAAAACCTAGTTTGTTAATTGTGCGCCTATCTTTTCGATATCCTCATTGTATTTGTTGTGTGTATGTTGGAATAGATGGTGAAAAAGCTTACCAATATCTTGTTCCATCGATCCGATTCCTTCTCCAGTAACACCTCCCTTTACACATACTTTTTCAATGAGTTCCGTTAATGTGAAGTGTCCATCAGCTAACAACTTTCCAAATCCAATAAACATTTCTTCTGTAAGTATGGTTGCGGTTTCTTTTGAAATCTCTGTTTCCTCACTTGCCGCTTTGATGAATTGCTCTGCCAAATATCCAAAAAATGCTGGACCGCAAGATACAATATCTGAAGAAACGCGAGTCACATTATTTTCAATCGATACGGGTTTAGAATATAAGCGACTACTTTGTGTTAAGTAACCTTGCATTTCTTTTGTTACTCGTTCACCAAAGGTGGTCAAGGTAATTCCTGCCAAGGCTCTATTTGTAATACTTGGAATCATTCGTGCAACCTGACAAGGAACGAGTGATTCCAATCTTTCAACTGAAAATGGGCTTGTAATGGAAACGATACATTGATCTTTATTTAGATACGGTCCGATTTCAGTTAAAAGAGGGTATATTTCAAGGGGTTTAACGCAGATGTAGATGATGTCTACTTCTTTTACTAGTTGATCAACCTGTTCACATACTTGGATCCTGGGATAGGATTCCTTATACTGATAAGCTTTTTGTATGGAACGGTTCGTAATAAACAAATCTTTCTCTTCCATTACATTGGAGTTCATCCATGCATCAATTAAAATTCCTCCCATATTCCCCGTTCCGATAACTCCCCATCTCATACGAACAGCCCTCCCTATATTCGTGTCTTTTAAAGTGTATGTTTTCCTATAAAAACTTATGAGAAAAGAAGTGATACTGGATGAAAGGCTATCGAGCAAAAATATTGATTGGCTTACTTGTTGTAATTGTGATCGTCATTTGGATGGTAGACAAACAGAGAAAAGAGCCAAATCAAATGGAATTTATAGATGAGGTAATGGTGAAAGAACCTGCCAATATCGAGGGGGAAAAGCAAGATAATACTGTTTCTGTCATAATTGTTGACGTGAAAGGTGAAGTAGAACGGCCTGGCGTAGTTGAAATACAAGGTCAAAAAAGGGTTGGAGAAGTAATTGATATAGCAGGTGGCTTTACGAAGGATGCACAGGTCGATGCTGTTAACCTAGCACAAAAGGTTTACGATGAAATGGTCATTTACGTACCAAAAATAGGAGACACAAAAGCCGTTCTTCCAACAGCTAGTGGCCAAATGGATGGAGGGGAAAACGGGACAACGAAAATAAGATTAAACACTGCTACAAAAGAGGAGATCGAGAGCATAAATGGAATTGGAGCAGTAAAAGCAGCAGCAATTATCGATTATAGAGAAGAAAACGGAAATTTTCAAACAGTTGAAGACCTGTTAAACGTTAATGGTATCGGAGAAAAAACGTTAGAAAAAATGAGAGATAGTATTCTGATTCCATAGTGTGTTGACGGATTCTTATGTGGAGGGTAAACTAAAAAAAACTTTTGTCAGTAGGGTTCTAAATAAACTTGGTAAGGATGATTTGAAATGGAACGTATTTCTTGGGATCAATATTTTATGGCTCAAAGCCATTTGTTAGCGTTACGCTCTACATGTGAACGGTTAATGGTTGGGGCAACAATTGTAAGGGACAAGCGTATTATTGCTGGTGGATATAATGGAAGTGTATCTGGAGGTGTGCATTGTATTGACGAGGGGTGTTACGTTATTGATGGTCATTGCATTCGGACGATTCATGCTGAAATGAATGCATTACTACAATGTGCTAAGTTTGGTGTCGCAACAGATCAGGCTGAACTTTATGTTACGCACTTCCCTTGCATCCAGTGCTGTAAGGCAATTATTCAAAGTGGTATACAAACAGTTTACTATGCCACAGACTACAAAAATCATCCTTATGCGATTGAATTATTTGAAAATGCCGGCATAAAAGCGGAAAAAGTTGTCTTGGAAGAAACCTCCTTAGATTTGCAGTTAAATCACTTCAACCGGCAATAATCTTAGAGGTGGGGCAAACCATTTATAGCTCAATTGTTATTAACGGGAGGTGTTCATACTGGCCATAAATGGATGAAATTAGTCCCATTTAACATACCAGGCTCAAATGAAAGGATATTGGCACATCGTAGCTTTCATTGCATTCGTCAATAGTGTAAGTGCAACTTACCATTTTCTCTTTTCGATTCTAGGCTACACATGGTTATTTTGGTTATATAAGAGGCGAAGGATTAAGCTGCGTGTTTGTATAATGAGTATCGTAATTGGTATGGCTGCTTTTTATTTAATTTATAACGTAAAAAGTCATGCTGTATCAACACCCATTCCAAAGCAGGATACCTTACAAGGAAAAATTGTATCGTCCATAAGTAACAATGACGCTGGTATTTCGTTTACTTTACGGGATTTAAATGACCAGCTGATAGAGGTTTTCTTGTTTGAACGTGATGCCAAGCAATTAAAAGAGATAAAGACAGGTGCTTCTTGTACAATGAAAGGAAATGTGCAAGAGCCACAACAGGCAACCAATCCCGGGCAATTTGATTATAAAAATTATTTGGCCAATAATGGCATATACTGGAATATCACATTAGACGATCGTGATCCTATTCAGTGTGAAGGTGAATCATGGCTCCAATTCATTTATTCTATCCGCCAAAACATAGTAGTAAAGACAAAGGATGTTTTAAGTCCTTTGACATCTTCCTGGCTACAGGCGCTTCTGATAGGAGAAAAAATGGGAATAGATAACGAAACAGAAGAACTGTTTCAACGCTGGGGTTTGTCGCATTTGTTAGCCATATCCGGACTCCATGTTGGAATCGTTATCGGTATTCTTTATACAACATTAGTTAAATTTCACCTTGTAACAAAAGAAAAAGCACAATGGATTATTATTTTGTTTTTGCCTTTTTATGCAATCTTAGCTGGTGGTGAACCATCTGTGTGGCGTGCATCTATGATGACAGCAGTTGCTTTCCTTTTTCTGAAAGCAGGTAAAAAAATTTCTCTCACCGATGGCCTAAGTATTTTATTCCTGGTTTTTATCATTGTTAGTCCAACGATGCTATTTCAGATTGGTTTTCAACTTTCCTTTATCGTCACATTTGCATTGCTCTTGTCTAAAAAAATCTTCAGTGGACCGAAGCTGTTTGTTGCTCTTAGAATAAGCTTAATTAGTCAGCTAATTGTCCTTCCCTTCCAGCTCTACTATTTTTTCTTTTTTAATCCACTTTCGGTTTTGGTTAATGTGATTTTTGTTCCATATTTCACATTTCTCGTGATTCCACTTATGTTTCTTCTCCTTTTTCTTACCTATACTTTTCCTTTGTTAGCCAAATTAATGGATTCTTTGTTTATTCCAACACATGAAATGATGCTTCGAGTATTAGAATGGATGGACCAATCCTTATATTTTCCTTGGGTTATAGGAAAACTATCCCCAATTCTTTTTATTTCCTACTTTTTTCTCTTTTTATTCTTTATGAAGTATTTAAGTGCTGAACGTGAACGTCAAGCATTTCGGTATGGTTTGATTTTAGTTTGTTTTCTTTTTATATTGTCGATTAAGCCCTTTTTTACCCCGTATAGTACCGTGACCATGCTTGATGTCGGTCAAGGTGATTCCTTTGTAATTGAACTTCCGTACCGTAGAGGAATTATCGTCATAGATGCTGCGGGGAGTATTGGGTCAGATTTTCAAACTGCAACGGATAAGACCTATCGCCAAATTATCAAACCCTTCTTGTATGCTAAAGGTATCCGTCAAATTGATTCCCTCATATTATCTCATGAAGATATAGACCATGTTGGAAGTGTCCCTTATTTATTAGATGGATTTGATGTAAAGCAAATTGTAACAAGCCGATATTTTAACATTTCAAAAACGACTAAAAAGAATCTGAAGGATAGTGGTGTTCGCGTAACAAAATTGGTGGAAGGTGAATATATTGATATTAAAGGGTATTCATTTCTTGCATTATCACCTACTTCTGACAACGGCACTTCCAATGAAAATTCACTCGTGTTATTCACGGAACTTGGTGGTCTTCGTTGGCTGTTTAGTGGTGATATAGGAAATAAGTCAGAAAGGGAAATGATCAATAACTACCCTAATCTTAAGGCAGATGTTTTAAAGGTATCACATCATGGCAGTAAATTTTCCACTTCTGATCAATGGTTGGAGAGGCTAAAACCCAAAATAGCGTTGATTTCAGTCGGTAGGAATAATCAATATGGGCATCCTGCAAAAGAAGTTGTTTCCAAACTGAAAAATCAGGGAATAGCAATTGTAAGGACGGATCAACATGGTTCGATTCGCTATCGTTTTACAGGAAAGAAAGGAACATTTTCAAAGTACTTACCATAAATAATCTAAAAAACAACAACCTACGGAATAATAAAAAAGAGACTGCCAGAACAGTCTCTTTCGCTCGCATTACCCTGCAACAACATCGATAATAACACCAATCGCAAAAATAATGGTGAAAAAAAGGAATGAGAAGATGAAGCCATTTCCAGAGTCAATAACGTCATTATTTTTTGATTGTACTTCTTTTTCAAACTCATTCATACTTAGCCCTCCTTTTATCCAACTTTAGTATACGGGAAAGAAATCAAAAAATCCACTTTGAAATAAAAATCATTCAGATTATGAGCTATCTCTTTTACTTACCTTTATTAGCAAGAGTTAACACCCATAGTTTTAAGGTAAAGTGGTCAATCTATAAGTAACAGAAAATATCGCTTAGAAAGCAGTATCCTGGGGCTGTTTTTTAAGCGTTAATATAGATTGTGGGGGGGACAGTCACAGGCTGTTTCCCTCTTTCATTACTTGCACAATCGTTGTTTTCGATTTACGATTACATTATCCTTATGATGGAGTGAATCGAAATGGCCTATTTTGAAGCAATAAAGAAAATAAAGGAAAAGCAATTTTCTCCAATATACTTAGTTTACGGAACAGAATCCTATTTAATACAGGATGTGAAACAGTATTTAGTACGTTATGTGTTAAACGAAGCGGATAAAGATACGAATGTTTCAACATATGATCTTGAGGAAACCACGATTCAAGACGTTATTACCGACGCAGAAACATATCCTTTTTTTGGTGGTACAAAGCTTATCTTTGCTTATCATCCGATATTTCTAAAGGCTCGTCCAGACAAGGTTGCTGTAGAACATAATATGGATGCTTTACAATCCTATCTAATCAATCCTGCACCATACACCGTTCTTATTTTTATCGCACCATATGAAAAAGTGGATGAAAGGAAGAAAATAACAAAGACTATCAAGAAATCCGGAGAAATTGTGCATTGTGAACCAGTAAAGGAATGGGAATTAAAAAAATGGATCGATAAGATTGCATCCGATTTAAATATAGAGCTGCAGGATACGGTAAACGAATTGATCGCACAAGAGGTAGGTCCTAATTTGCTTGCCTTGCAAAATGAAATGCAAAAGCTCGCATTATATGTAGGTGATCATGGTTTTGTAACAGTTGATATTGCTGAACAACTGCTATCCAATAGTGCTGAAACGTCGGGATTTAAACTTGTTGATGCAGTAATTGATCAAAAGCTGGATAAAGCGATCCAAATATTTAAGGAGTTAGAAAAAGCGAAAGAGGAGCCAATTGCCTTATTGGCATTACTCGCTTCCCAATTTAGAACCATATACCATGTGAAAGTACTCTCAGAGAAAGGATATTCACAAAAGCAAATGGCACAGCAATTAAAAGTCCATCCTTTTGTGGTGAAAATGGCACATCAAAGAGAGAAAAGCTTCTCTTATGATCAATTAAAACGGATTATTCAATTGTTTACCGAAACGGATGTACAGATGAAGCAAGGACAAATGGAAAAAGGACTTGCGTTTGAATTGTTATTGTATCACTTAGTAACAAGGACAAGTGTCTTATCTAAAAAAGCGTAGTTTATAGTGAACAACGCACTTATAATAAACAAAAACGATCCTCTCTAGGGGATCGTTTGGGTGTTGGTCAAAAAAGAAATTTATGCACTAAGATTGTTCACTTTTTTAGTAAGGCGTGATTTTTGTCGATCACCCTTATTTTTGTGGATGAGTCCTTTTTGAACAGCCTTATCAATTTTACGAGTTGCGTTTACGAGTGACTTTTTAGCATTTTCAACATCGTTACTCGTTACGAAATTTTCCAAACGCTTGATTTCAGTACGCATTTCAGCTCTATAAGACTGATTTTGTGCACGGTTTTCATTATTAATACGAACGCGTTTAATTGCAGATTTTATATTAGCCATATCTTTCACCTCCATTAAAACTTGTTTCTACTATCTCTCTATCTGAACAAGAGTTATTTTACCAAAGTAAAGTGCGGTTTTCAATAGCTTTGTAATTGTGACGGGAAAGAATGTATGTATTTATGTTGTAAAGGCAATCCTAGAGATAAAAAGGGAGGCATTTACGATGGAACAAAAAGATAACTTATTTGAAGTTCGAACAGATTTAGCTGTTGAAGCAAGAGACATGTATGTTGAAAAAGAGAAGACAAACGAAAACAAAATTAATGGTGTACAAGTAAAGGAAAGAACAGACGGGGATATTAACATTACATATGTTCAAATAGATGAAAGTGGCGCTGAACGAATTGGAAAAAAAGCTGGTAATTATATTACGATTTATTCTGACGGTGTGAAGCAACAGGACACGAAATTACAGGAGCACACATCAGTCGTTCTATCTAGAGAATTAGAAAGAATGATACAAGAAAACAATGTACCAAATGATGCAAAGTGTTTAGTAGTAGGACTAGGAAATTCAAATGTTACACCAGATGCCTTAGGACCGATGGCAATGGAAAAAATACTTGTAACTAGTCATTTGTTCAAACTACAGCCTTATCAGGTTGCAGAAGGATATCGCCCAGTATCTGCCATGACCCCCGGCGTGATGGGAGTGACAGGTATTGAAACGAGTGACATTATTGATGGAATTATCGAAAAAACAAAACCAGATTTTATTATTGCTGTTGATGCACTTGCTTCCAGATCCATCGAACGGGTGAATGCAACGATCCAACTATCGGATACTGGTATTCATCCAGGTTCTGGTGTTGGAAATAAGCGGAAGGAACTTAGTAAAGATACGCTTGGAATACCTGTAATTGCACTTGGTGTCCCAACTGTAGTAGATGCAGTGACGATTACAAGTGATACGATTGATTACTTGTTAAAGCATTTTGGAAGGGAATGGAACGAGAAAGATAAACCATCGAAAGCTCTTGCTCCATCTAGTTTAAATTTCGGTAAGAAAAAGAAACTAAAGGAATCGGATATGCCTGATTCTGAACAAAGGAAAGCGGTACTTGGAATGGTTGGAGAACTTTCAGACGAGGAAAAACGATCGTTAATAAAAGAAGTGTTAACTCCACTTGGACACAACCTCATGGTAACACCAAAGGAAGTAGACGGTTTTATGAAGGATATGGCACACGTTGTTGCCTCGAGTGTCAATGCAGCACTACACGAAACTGTAGATGTGGAAAACTTTGGTTCTTATACGAGATAACCAGTACTTTACTATTTTTTTAAACACACTCTTATTTAATCGTTCTACTTTTTAAATCTCTATCATAGAGTCTACTAGAGATGATAGAAAGATTTAGAAAGGATGGCACGATGAAAAAGAATAAAAATAAGAGTACTTTCTCATTCCATATATTTAGTCAAAATTTAAAACCTTTATACAAAAGAGGCACATTGCTAATACTAAGTGTAACTGTTTTATTTTTTTTAATTGGTATATTGACAACAGTTAAACCAGCATATCGTCTGTCTTCTAATACAATCAATGAATGGACAAGGCAAATACAAGGTTCCTCATTTTTCTATTTGCTTGGATTTGAAAATAGGTTGTTTATGAAGGCCTTCCCAGGGGATATAGAACCATTGAATTTGTCAGAGGTTACCTTTCAGTTAGTAACAAGTCTTAAGCCTAGTGATCCTAGAAGCTTACTAGGTAGAGAACTACCAGGGTTTTATGAAAATAGTAAAATCGTCGTAGCTGGAGAAGGTACAACCTATCAAACATTACCGATTGAATCTGCGGCACCACTAGACGTAGTGTTAGAGGATAGAGCAGCAACTGTTCCTGATGAGGAAGAGTTAGCAGGAAATGACCAGAATAAGGAAAGTAAAGATCAACCAACTACTGACGGGAAAGATGTCGTCTATATTTATAACACCCATAACCGGGAGTCTTTCTTACCATATTTGCCAGAAGGAACAACACCAGATGAGGCGCACAGCGCTGAGGTGAATATTACGAATGTAAGTGATCGTTTAGCTCAAAGTCTTGAAGATAATGGTATTGGTTCGTCCGTAAGCAACTCAGACATTATGGCGTTATTGAATGAAAAGAATATGGATTATGCAGAGTCTTATACTGCATCTAAATCGGTCTTGAAACAAGCACTTTCAGCGAATAAGGACATTCAATTTGTTTTTGATTTGCATCGAGATAGTCAACCAAAGGAAACGACTACAAAAACAATCGACGGAAAAAAATATGCCAGACTCTTTTTTGTTATAGGTGGAGATAATCCTAATTATGAAAAAAATCTTAAAATAGCAACGGATTTAGACAATAAACTTCAAGATAAATATCCAGGACTAAGTCGAGGCGTTATAACGAAAGAGGGCAAAGGAACAAACGGAGTGTTTAATCAAGACTTATCTGAAAATGCTGTAACGATTGAATTTGGCGGGGTAGAAAATAAAATGGAAGAACTGTATCGGACAGCGGATGTATTAGCAGAAATATTTAGTGATTATTACTGGCAAGCAGAAAAAGTTCAAGCAAATCCATAGGAGGTGATTCAAGTGGTAAAAACGATAATAACACTACTCATGATGATTATTTTGTTTCTAGGTGGCACATTATTTGGGATCGATCAAGCAAGTGAAGGAATTATACAAACGAGAGGGTATGCGACAGCAGATGTGAAGGAAGCTGTTCAACCTAGTAGAGATGAAGCGGGAAACGTTGAAGTAGAATTGCTGGGTAAAGACCTTCAGCAGGTAACATTTGAGGAAAAAGAACAAGAGTTTCAGGAAATTGAATCGTCTAATTTTACTCAAAAACTTGCAGGAAGTATGGAAAAGGGGGTATCTTCATTTTACAACTTGATGATCCAATCTGTGTACCAGCTTGTACAAGTATTTTTCTAAAATAATGGTCCACTATTTAACGTCACATAAAGTGCAGCAATTTTGGCACCGAACGGTCACTCATAGCTCAAAATGAGTGATCGTTTTCTAGTTTCCGTCTCTTTTCGGAACTCAGTGCATTCACTTTGTTATGGAATATCTACTTTCGATTGAATATCTACGTTCCAGTTGCTATAATTTAATCTAGCACTTTAAATGCGTGTTTTATTTGCTTTCCGATAAATAGGAGTTGAACATATTGACAAACAAAAGAAACCAGAGCAGAGTACGTAATTTTTCGATTATTGCTCATATTGATCATGGAAAGTCGACACTAGCAGACCGAATTCTTGAAAAAACAAAGGCATTAACTTCACGCGAAATGAAAGAACAATTTCTTGATGCAATGGACTTGGAGCGTGAACGGGGCATTACGATTAAACTGAATGCGGTACAGTTAAAATACCAACAAAAGGACGGAGAAGAATACGTCTTTCACCTAATCGACACCCCTGGACACGTCGATTTTACATATGAAGTGTCACGGAGTCTTGCGGCATGTGAGGGAGCCATTTTAGTAGTCGATGCTGCTCAAGGAATTGAGGCCCAGACATTGGCTAATGTATACCTCGCACTTGATAATGACTTGGAAATTATTCCAGTGATAAATAAAATTGATCTTCCTAGTGCTGATCCTGAACGGGTGAAACAAGAAATCACCGACGTAATTGGGATTGATGGAGATGAAGCAATATTAGCCAGTGCGAAGTCGGGAATAGGCATCGATGAGATATTGGATCGAATCGTTGAAAAAATTCCCGCTCCAGTAGGTAACCCTAATGAACCACTAAAAGCGTTAATTTTTGATTCCTTATACGATTCTTACCGCGGTGTAGTTGCATACGTTTGTATTAAAGAAGGATCGGTTAAGGTCGGGGACAAAATAAAAATGATGGCAACAGGTAAAGAATTTGAAGTAAATGAGATCGGTGTATTTAATCCAAAACCTATTCCACAGAATGTATTAACCGTTGGGGATGTTGGGTACTTAACAGCCTCAATTAAAAATGTCGGTGATACACGGGTTGGTGACACAATTACCCTTGCACAAACACCAGCAAAAGATGCTTTACCAGGTTATCGCCGGTTAAATCCAATGGTGTTCTGTGGTCTATATCCAGTTGATGCAAATAATTACAATGACCTCAGAGAAGCGCTAGAGCGGCTAGAATTAAATGACTCATCCTTGCAATACGAGGCAGAGACCTCACAAGCGTTAGGGTTTGGTTTCCGTTGTGGCTTTCTGGGACTACTGCACATGGAAATTGTTCAAGAAAGAATTGAGCGTGAGTTTGACATTGATTTAATCACAACTGCGCCAAGTGTGATTTACCAAGTAATCCAAACAGATCAGAAGGAAATATCGATTGATAACCCATCCTTTATGCCAGATAACCAAAAAATTCAGGAAGTACGAGAACCTTATGTAAAAGCGACGATAATGGTTCCGAAAGATTTTGTTGGTTCTGTCATGGAACTATGCCAGAAAAAACGCGGGGACTTCATCGATATGCAATATTTGGATGATAATCGAGTGAATATTGTGTATGAAATCCCTTTGTCTGAAATTGTATATGACTTCTTCGATCAGTTGAAATCGCAGACAAAGGGATATGCTTCTTTTGATTATGAAATGATTGGATATAAAGTATCCAATCTAGTAAAAATGGATATTTGGCTAAATGGAGAAACAATAGATGCGTTGTCTTTTATTGTTCATCAAGACTTTTCATTTGAACGTGGAAAACAAATCGTAGAAAAATTAAAGAAATTAATCCCAAGACAGCAGTTTGAAGTTCCTGTTCAAGCTGCTGTCGGAAACAAAATCATCGCACGTTCAAACATTAAAGCAATACGCAAAAACGTTCTATCCAAATGCTACGGTGGCGACATTACGAGAAAAAGAAAATTATTAGAAAAACAAAAAGAAGGCAAAAAACGAATGAAAATGGTTGGGTCAGTGGAAGTACCACAAGAAGCATTTATGGCTGTTTTAAGAATGGATGACGATAACTAATTACTCAAAAAGATTCATTACTACTCAGGAAACCCTTGTCAATTTGACAAGGGTTTCCTGATCATCATTGCTACGATAGGAGGAAAACCATGGTATCATCTGTTTATATTCATATCCCGTTTTGTCAACAAATTTGTCACTACTGTGATTTCACCAAATTTTTCTATAATGAACAGCTTGCCAATCAATACCTTGAAGCACTAGAGAAAGAGATCTCAACCTATATTGCCCATCCGAAAGAAGCTGTACGAACGATATTTGTCGGTGGTGGTACACCAACAGCACTTACTTCCACTCAATTAAAGCGGCTTTTAGATATGATTGATATGCATTTTGAAGTGACAAATTGTTTAGAATACACGTTTGAAGCAAACCCAGGGGATCTTGATGAAGAAAAAATACACCTATTAAAATCCTATGGAGTAAATAGAATTTCGTTAGGAGTTCAAGTATTTGACGATAACATGCTTGAAGAAATTGGACGAATCCATCGTGTAAAGGATGTTTATCGCACCATTGAATCCTTGCTCAAAAATGATTTTGGTAACACGAGTATTGACTTGATTTATGGATTACCAAACCAAACGCTAGATCATTTTAAAGATACACTTCAGGAGGCAATGTCGTTTGGTTTGCCACATTACTCTGCATATTCGTTACAAATCGAGCCGAAAACTGTATTTTATCAGCGATATAAAAAAGGAAAGCTACACAAGCCAAAGGAAGAAGAGGAAGCAGCAATGTTTGAACATCTTAGAAAAGAAATGGAAAAATCCGGTGTTCATCAATACGAAATAAGTAATTTTTCAAAATCAGGCTTTGAGAGTAAGCATAACTTAACCTATTGGAACAATGATTTCTACTATGGATTTGGCGCAGGCGCTCACGGTTATTTACCAGGTAGAAGAATCATTAACTTACGACCACTTCCCGCATATGTTAAGCAAGCGAACGAAAATGGTATTCCTGTGTTACATGAAGAATCAATTGGAAAAAAAGAAAAAATAGAAGAAGAGATGTTTCTTGGCCTACGTAAAATGGAGGGAGTCTCTAAAACGGCGTTTTTTGAAAAATATGGAACCACCATTGAACAACTATATGGGTCGGAGTTGCATGTGTTGAAGAGCAAAGGCTGGCTTGCAGACAATAACTCGCACATTCACCTTACGAAAGAAGGTGTTCTTTTTGGAAACGGGGTGTTTCAAGAATTTTTACTGGATGATAAGACTTTTGCACAAATCAATTGACAATGATTCATCATTTTGATAATTTGTTATTAGAATTAGCACTCGGTAGGCAGGAGTGCTAACAGAGGTGATCATCGATGTTATCAGAAAGACAATTGTTCGTTTTACAAGTTATTATTGATGAATTCATCCAAACTGCACAGCCAATTGGCTCACGCGCCATTTCCAAGAAGGAAGAAATTTCTTACAGTTCAGCAACCATTCGAAATGAAATGGCAGATTTGGAGGACATGGGTTTTATCGAAAAAACTCACTCATCTTCAGGGAGGGTACCTTCCGAAAAAGGCTACCGTTTTTATGTGGATCATTTGGTGTCACCATTCAGGCTTTCCACAGAGGATCTTGTAACGATACAGGATACGTTTGAGCGAGAAATGCTAGAATTTGAACGTGTTGTTCAGAAATCGGCTACCGTTCTGTCTGACTTAACTAATTACACATCGATTATTCTAGGCCCTGAAGTGTTTGAGACAAAATTAAAACAGCTACAAATTATTCCGTTGACACCCCAAACAGCTGTTGCCATTTTAGTAACGAACACCGGCCATGTAGAACATCGTTCGTTTTCGGTTCCAGTAGAATTAGATGCTTCCGATTTGGAAAAAATGGTAAACATATTGAACGATAGACTACATGGAGTCCCACTTGTTGAATTGCATGATAAGCTTCTAACAGAAATAACTTATTTGATCCGTACGTATACGAAGGATTTTGAAGCATCGTTTCAGTACTTACGAGCAGCGCTTTTTGATGAGCAACCAGTAAAGCTTTACTTTGGCGGGAAAACAAATATTTTAATGCAGCCTGAATTTAAGGATGTAAATAAAATCAGGACCTTATATTCGATGATTGAAGAAGAAGAGGAAATGGCTCGGTTAATCCGTACAAATTCAGATGGATTAAAGGTTACAATTGGCCAGGAAAATAAAAGCGTAGCAATGCAGGATTGTAGCTTAATTACTGCTACGTATTCTTTAGGAGACAAGCAAATGGGTACGATTGCTCTTTTAGGACCAACCAGAATGGAATATAGCCGAGTGATTACCCTTTTGAATGTACTTTCAGGTCAGTTATCAAAAACGTTTCAATCATGGTATCAAAACGGATAATAGAGGGTATACCTGATAAGGTGGAAGTCTTACACAAGCCGTATTTTGGTTGCCTTTTTTGAACAGATTAAATTATTTTATTTCATCGTCATTTCGTGGTATATTCGTCGATGTGTAAAAAATAGCTTTTTGATACTGGAAACACAGCTGAAGAGGAGGTGGCAGCAATGGGTGAAAAAGAATATGCGCAAGCAGAAAAAGAAACAGAGGAAGAAGTTGTTGAACCAACATCTGAACAAGTAGATATACTTGATGAAGCAGGTAATGATGAAGAAGAAACAGCTACAGAATTATCAGAAATAGAGCAATTAAGACAAGAAAAAGATGAACTGTATCAAAGGTTATTAAGGGTGCAAGCGGAGTACGATAATTTCAGAAAACGTACCCAGAAAGAGAAAGAAGCAAGTCTTAAGTATCGGTCACTGGATGTAGTGTCTGAGCTTCTACCAGCACTGGACAATTTCGAGCGTGCACTTCAATTGGAAGTGAAAGATGAAACAGCGGCGAAATTTGTAGAAGGAATGCAAATGGTGTACCGTCAATTACAAGATGCCTTAACAAAACAAGGTGTAGAAGAATTGAAAGCTGAAGGTGAACCGTTCGACCCACATTTGCACCAAGCGGTTATGCAGGTTGAAGATGACCAGTATGAGTCGAATGTAGTGGTGGAGGTACTTCAAAAAGGATATAAACTAAAAGACCGTGTGATTCGACCTGCAATGGTCAAAGTAAATCAATAGTTACATAGGTTTGTGAAGGAGGACTTTAGTCATGGGAAAAATTATTGGAATTGATTTAGGAACTACAAATTCATGTGTAGCAGTTATGGAAGGTGGAGAATCAAAGGTTATTCCGAATCCAGAGGGAAACCGGACAACACCATCTGTTGTTGCATTTAAAAATGGAGAACGTCAAGTAGGTGAGGTAGCGAAACGTCAAGCTATTACAAACCCGAATACGATTCAGTCCATTAAACGTCATATGGGCACAGATTATAAGGTTGAAATTGATGACAAAAGCTTTACGCCACAAGAGATTTCAGCTATCATCCTACAACATATTAAGTCTTATGCGGAAGACTACTTAGGTGAAACGGTTGATAAAGCGGTGATCACTGTTCCTGCATATTTTAATGATGCTGAACGTCAAGCAACAAAGGATGCTGGAAAAATAGCTGGTCTTGAAGTAGAACGTATTATTAACGAGCCTACTGCAGCAGCATTAGCGTATGGAATTGACAAGGAAGACCAGGATCAAACTATTTTGGTTTATGACCTTGGCGGTGGAACATTTGATGTGTCTATTTTAGATATTGGAGATGGAACGTTCGAAGTAGTAGCTACCGCTGGGGACAATCGCCTTGGTGGTGACGACTTTGACCAAGTGATTATCGATCATTTAGTTGCTGAATTTAAAAAAGAAAACGGTATTGATTTATCTAAAGATAAAATGGCTTTACAGCGCCTAAAAGATGCCGCTGAAAAGGCGAAGAAGGAATTGTCAGGGGTAGCACAAACTCAAGTGTCCCTTCCATTTATTACCGCAGGAGAAGCAGGTCCGCTTCACCTAGAAATGAATGTAACGCGTGCAAAATTTGATGAACTTTCTGCTGATTTAGTTGAACGTACAATGGGTCCAACTCGTCAGGCATTAAAGGATGCAAGTATGTCACCAAGTGACATTGATAAAGTATTGCTTGTTGGTGGTTCAACACGTATTCCAGCAGTTCAAGAAGCAATAAAAAAAGAAATTGGAAATGACCCATCAAAAGGAGTTAATCCTGATGAAGTAGTAGCACTTGGAGCAGCCATTCAAGGTGGTGTACTTCAAGGGGATGTGAAAGATGTAGTGTTGCTTGATGTCACACCACTTTCGTTAGGTATTGAAACAATGGGTGGCGTGTTCACAAAACTAATTGAGCGCAATACAACGATCCCAACAAGCCATTCTCAAGTATTCTCGACTGCTGCCGACAATCAAACAGCTGTTGATATACATGTCCTTCAAGGTGAACGTGAAATGGCTGCGAACAACAAAACACTTGGTCGCTTTCAATTGACGGATATTCCACCTGCGCCACGTGGTGTACCACAAATAGAAGTTTCGTTTGATATTGATTCAAATGGTATTGTAAACGTGCGGGCGAAGGATCTTGGTACGAATAAAGAACAATCGATTACGATAAAGTCTTCTTCTGGTCTCTCTGATGAAGAGGTAGAACGTATGGTGAAAGAAGCAGAAGAAAACGCTGATGAGGATAAAAAGCGTCGTGAAGAAGTAGAACTACGTAATGAAGCAGACCAATTAATTTTCACCACAGACAAAACAATAAAAGATCTTGGTGACAAAGTTTCAGATGAGGAAAAACAAAAGGCAGAGGCTGCAAAGGAAGAATTGCAAACAGCTGTTGAAGGTACTGACTTAGATGCAATTAAAGAAAAGAAAGAGGCACTTGAGGAGCAAGTTCAAGCCCTTTCAGTTAAGCTTTATGAACAGGCACAAGCAGAGGCTCAAGCGGGTGCACAGGCAGAAGGTCAAGGAGAAGGAAACACTGACGACGATGTTGTAGATGCGGACTATAAAGAAGTCAATGAAGAGGACGAAAAGAAATAAACTCTCCTGTGTTAAATAAGGAATGAAAAAAAGTCAAAGTCAGGATCTCCTTGACTTTGACTTTTTTGCAGTTTACATGTTTGTGCTTATTATTTGGTGGCTTCCTCTTTAAAATATTTGATTCGAAAAGCTGAATAATGTTATGATAAATTTTATGCAATAGAGTCGGGAGAGTGATCGTTAAGTGAGTAAACGAGATTATTATGATGTGCTTGGTGTCGGAAAAGACGCTTCAAAAGACGAGATTAAAAAGGCATATCGAAAGCTTGCAAGAAAATACCATCCAGATGTGAACAAAGAACCGGATGCTGCAGATAATTTTAAAGAAGCTAAGGAAGCCTATGAAGTTCTAGGAGATGATCAGAAGCGCGCCCAATACGATCAATTTGGTCATGCTGGCCCACAAAACCAAGGTTTTGGAGGCGGTTTTGGTGGTGCAGAGGACTTTGGTGGATTCGGTGACATATTTGATATGTTTTTCGGAGGTGGTCGTAGACGTGATCCGAATGCACCTCGTCAAGGTGCAGATCTACAATATACGATGACGCTTGAATTTGAAGAGGCTATTTTTGGAAAGGAAACAGATATTGAAATTCCAAAAGAAGAAACCTGTGATACGTGCCATGGGTCTGGGGCAAAGCCTGGAACGAAACCTAAAACGTGTTCCCACTGTAATGGTTCTGGACAATTAAACACGGAACAAAATACCCCATTTGGTAGGGTCGTGAATCGCAGGGTGTGTCACCATTGTAATGGAACTGGTAAGATGATTCCTGAAAAATGTGCCACATGTGGTGGAGCAGGAAAGGTGAAAAAACGCAAAAAAATTCATATTAACATTCCTGCTGGTATCGATGAAGGACATCAAATTAGGGTTTCAGGACAGGGTGAACCTGGTGTGAATGGAGGTCCTCCTGGAGACTTGTATGTAGTTGTTCAAATTAAACCACATGACTTTTATGAGCGAGAGGGAGATCACATTTTTTGTGAAATGCCAATCACCTTTGCACAAGCAGCATTAGGGGACGAAGTAGAAATCCCTACTGTTCACGGAAAAGTGATGTTGAAAGTGCCTGCAGGTACCCAAAACGGGAAAACATTTAGGTTAAAAGATAAGGGAGCACCAAACGTAAGAGGTTATGGCAAAGGAGATCAACATGTAAAAATAGTCGTTGTTACACCTACTAACCTTACAGATAGACAAAAAGAGTTGTTGCGCGAATTCAACGATATTTCTGGGAATCAACCAACAGACGAACAACATGGAACGTTTTTTCAACGTGTCAAAAAAGCGTTTAAAGGGGATTAATCCTTGATCTACACGTAGGGTGTGAGATTTCTTCCAAATTTATGATGAAATGAGTTGATTTCTTTGAAGTGGTCTGAAGTTTGTATCCATACTACTAATGAGGCAATCGAGCCGATTTCGAATATTTTACATGAGGCTGGCGCTAGTGGAGTAGTGATTGAAGACCCTAATGACCTGGTTAAAGAAAGAGAAACACCCTTTGGTGAGGTTTACGAATTAGACCCAGCAGACTATCCAGAAGAAGGGGTTTATATTAAGGCCTACCTAGCAGTTAACAGCTTTTTAGGAGAAACAGTAGATGAAATTAAACAGGCCATCAATAATCTTCTTATTTATGATTTTGATCTTGGAGCAAACCACATAACGATCAGTGAAGTAAATGAACAGGAATGGGCAACAGCTTGGAAGAAATATTATAAACCTGTCAAGATTTCTGAAAAAATAACAATAATCCCAACATGGGAAGAGTATTCACCAGTATCAAGTGACGAAATCATCATTGAATTAGATCCAGGTATGGCATTTGGCACTGGAACACATCCAACTACTGTACTTAGTATTCAAGCATTGGAAAGAATATTAAAGCCAAACGATGTTGTCATTGATGTAGGCTCTGGTACTGGTGTACTAAGCATAGCTTCAGCATTACTTGGTGCTGAAAAAGTACACGCTTTTGATTTAGACGATTTAGCGGTAAAAATATCGGTGATTAATTCTAAATTAAATAAAGTAGAGGATAAAATAACTTCTGCACAAAATAATCTGCTTGATGGTGTAACAATAAAGGCAGACGTTATCGTTTCCAATATTCTTGCCGAAATTATCGTGCGCTTTGTTAAGGATGCTTATCTTTGTTTGAAGCCAGGCGGTGTTTTTATAACTTCTGGAATTATTAATACAAAAAAACAGCTTGTAAAAGAAACATTAATTGCAGAAGGATTTGACATTATTGAAGTGAATAAAATGGAAGATTGGATTTCGATAACGGCTAAAAAGAATGATTAGATTGCGATGAATTTGTTGTCATATACAGAGGAAGCGGGTGCTAAGGGTGCAGCGCTATTTTGTTTCAGAGGAAAACCTGTTGTCAGATAAAATAGTTATTAAGGGTGAGGATGTTCATCATATTGTGAAAGTAATGCGTATGAACGAAGGCGACAAAATCATTTGTAATGTACTTGACGGGCGAGCAGCAGTTTGTCAAATTCAATCTGTTTCAGACGCCTCTGTTGTGACAACTGTTTTGACATGGGAAACGAATTATACACAACTACCAATAAATGTTACGATCGCCCAAGGGCTCCCAAAAGGTGATAAATTAGAACTTGTCCTGCAAAAAGGTACCGAACTTGGGGCTCATGAATTTCTACCTTTTCAAGCACAGCGATCCATTGTAAAATGGGACAGTAAAAAAATGAAAAAAAAGATGGAGCGCTACCGAAAGATTGTAAAGGAAGCGAGCGAGCAGTCCCACCGAAATAATGTTCCATCTATTTTATCTGTTGCAAGCTTCACAGAGCTATTAACGTATAGTTCCAAATTTAATCACAAAATAGTAGCGTTTGAAGAAGAAGCACGTTCACCGCACTATCGTAAATTAAGTGAAGCGATCAATCAAATGAAACCGAATGAGTCCATATTAGCTTGCGTTGGACCAGAGGGTGGATTTTCAGATGAAGAGATCCAATCCTTAAAGAAGCATGGGTTTCACACTGTACGATTGGGTCCTAGAATACTAAGAACGGAGACAGCGCCTTTGTATCTTCTAGCATGCATATCGTATCATTTTGAAGAATTGAGGTGATGAGAATGCCTACTGTGGCGTTTCATACATTAGGATGTAAGGTAAATCATTATGAGACGGAAGGAATTTGGCAAAAGTTTGAAACAGAAGGCTATGAACGCGTTGACTTTGACCGAACCTCTGATGTTTATGTTATCAATACATGCACTGTTACCAATACTGGAGATAAAAAAAGCAGACAGGTGATTCGTCGTGCCATTCGTAAAAACCCTGATGCAGTTGTATGTGTGACAGGCTGTTATGCCCAAACATCACCAGGAGAGATCATGGAAATTCCTGGGGTGGATGTAGTGGTCGGAACACAAAACCGCGGAAAAATGATCGAATACATTGAAGCACACAAAAAGGACCGTCAACCAATTAATGGCGTAACAAATATTATGAAAAATCGTGTGTTTGAAGAAATGGATGTTCCTGCTTTCACGGACAGAACACGCGCATCTTTAAAGATTCAAGAAGGATGCAACAACTTTTGTACATTTTGCATTATTCCTTGGTCAAGAGGATTATTAAGATCAAGGGATCCAGAGAATGTTTTAAAACAAGCTCAGCAGTTGGTTCATGCAGGTTATAAAGAGATTGTACTTACTGGAATCCACACAGCTGGCTATGGCGAAGATATGAAAGATTATAATTTTGCTAAACTTCTTAGAGAGCTAGAGACAAAAGTGGATGGTTTGAAACGAATTCGGATTTCTTCCATTGAGGCTAGTCAAATTACAGATGAAGTAATTGATGTATTAGATCAATCTGAAAAAATCGTTCGGCATCTACACATACCTCTTCAGTCTGGATCAGACACGGTTCTAAAGCGAATGAGAAGAAAATACTCGACTGATTTTTATAAAATGAAAGTCGAAAAAATAAAGCGTGCATTGCCAGGGTTAGCCATAACATCCGATGTAATCGTTGGTTTTCCAGGTGAAACAGAAGAAGAATTCATGGAAACATACGAATTTATTAAAGAGATTGGTTATTCTGAGCTTCATGTATTCCCGTTTTCTAAAAGAACTGGTACTCCAGCTGCTCGCATGAGTGATCAAGTGGATGATGATAGTAAAAACGAACGAGTACACCGTTTAATTGAATTGTCCAATCAGCAAGCGAAACAGTATGCCTCGAAATATGAGGGGGAAGTATTGGAAGTTATACCAGAGGAACGATCGGATGAAGGGTCTGAAGAAAATATTTTTATAGGGTATACAGATAACTATCTAAAGGTCAAATTTCACGCAACAGATGATATGATTGGTAAAATTGTTCGCGTTAAAATAACAAAGGCTGGATATCCATACAATGATGGACAATTCGTGAGAGTAATGGATGAACCACATATTAAGGATAAAATTTCCTCTTAAAAACCCGGTCTAAACCGGGTTTTTTTAGATAAGACAAACTTGGCGACTCCGTTTGGATAATGATATGATGTAATAGAAATGATAATTGTTATGAAAGGAAGCGTGCTAAATTGACTAAAAATCTAGCTAAATATATTGATCATACACAGCTTAAAGCGGATACGAAACAAGAGAAAATAGATCTAATAATCGGGGAAGCGATAGCGTTTCATTTTGCTTCCGTTTGTGTGAATCCATATTGGGTATCTTACTGTTACAATAGGTTAAAAGATACCGATGTCAAAGTATGTACGGTTATCGGTTTCCCATTAGGGGCAACGACATCCAAAACAAAAGCATATGAAACAGTGGATGCGATTGAAAGTGGAGCAACAGAAGTCGACATGGTCATCAATGTAGGTGCACTTAAATCAAAGCAGTATGACGTTGTAAAACAAGATATAGAAGCCGTTGTTGACGCTGCAAAAGGAAAGGCACTTACAAAAGTCATTATCGAAACATCACTATTATCGAATGAAGAAAAAGTAAAAGCGTGTGAGATTGCAAAAGAAGCAGGAGCAGATTTCGTCAAAACATCAACCGGTTTTTCTGGTGGTGGTGCTACGGTGGAAGATATTGTTTTGATGAGGAATACGGTTGGCAGTGACATCGGAGTAAAAGCTTCAGGTGGTGTTCGTGACTTGAAAACGACAGAAGCAATGATTGATGCCGGAGCTACTAGAATTGGAGCTAGTGCTGGTGTTAAGATCGTTTCTGGAGGGGAAGGGAACTCTGATTATTAAAGAATTTTTAGCGGACTGAGAGTCCGCTAAAAATTCTTTAAATAAGTTCAAACGCGACGTTGTTTATCTCCATGAAAAAATAGAATAAATCGCTCAAATAGATGAATAAATGGTAGAAATAGAAGAACTGTTAGTACATTAAATAATACAGATATGTGTGCTAGCTGTTCCCTTGGTACGTCCGATAAAAGGATAGCAGTGTTAGATAATGTGTAAAGAAACGGAAGGAAAATCAGAACCCCAAAAATGTTAAACCAAACATGTGCCATGGCAACCAAATGGGTCTTTTTACCGGCTCCAATTGTTGCAAGCAATGCGGTGATACAGGTACCTATATTTGCTCCAAGAACAATAGCGATTGCAGGCGTAATGTCTACTAGTTCCTCTTGTAAGAAACTCATCGTTATCCCAATCGTTGCACTAGAGGATTGTATAATTGCTGTCACGATTGTGCCAATCAACACCCCTATGGATGGATTTTCATTTGCATATTCAAAACCGTCAGTTAGAATCGTAAATCTACTAATCATTGGTGTTAAGGTTTCAAAACCATTCAAAGCAACAAAAATACTTCCGATGCCAAAAAGAACACAGCCGATACCGAAATAAATTCGTTTCGGAAGCAACATCAGTATGGCACCTATTATTAAAACAAATGGTGCTGGTATCAGTGAGGACATTGTTAAAAGCTCACCAGTAACAGTTGTTCCAATGTTTGCCCCCAAAATAATTCCAATCGATTGCCTAAAGGTAAGCATGCCTACACTTACAAACCCAATGGTTAAAACGACTGTAATAGAGCTGCTTTGTAAAACTGCTGTTACAATAAATCCTGTAAGAATTCCTACATACGGTGAGCTCGTAAATCGTGTTAACATGGATTGCATTTTATTGTAAGAAAGCTGATATAAACCGATTCGCAGCACGCTCATCCCAAGAAAAAAAATCATAAGAAAAACTGCTGTTAAAGACAACAGATCTGCCACAACACTTCACCTCTATACCATTGTATGGACAAGGGGTCAAAACATGAACATTTTTCTATAAGAGGTTGTTCAAAAAGTCACCAAATGATAAGCTGCGCATCTCTTCGTTGGCTTGTTTTTCTGGTGCTCATGTAGGTTATATCTACACTGCGCTCCTCAAAACTACGCTGCCTCGACCTGCTTGCTTCTAATTCGGCGACTTTTTGAACACGCACTATAAGAGGTTGTTCAAAATCATACACTATTTAAAGTTGTGCTCTGGAAGCTTGTCATTCTTATAGATCAATTCTAAAAATAAGTTGACCTAAAAAAATCAATATATTCCTGATTTTTGCAGTTAAAACAAAAACAAAACCAGCCAGAGAGCCCATATGTTTATTGGTTCTGTGGCTGGGTTGTCAAAAAGTTGTAGGGTTTTTACTCTTTTTTTGTTGCTCCTAAATTTATTTTTCCGATTGTCATATATTTCTTCCCAAAATCAATATCCAATTTTTTATCCCGGAAACATCAATAATATCAACGCCTCCAGGTAAATTGTTAATCAATCGTGCTGTAAAATTGGAAATTTACACTTGACAATTACAATATAATTTGAAATTATTGTAATATAAAGAACAGTTGAAATATTAGTGTAAAAAGAAGCCTCATATTTCCCTAAGTTTTTTACATGCCAGTAAATGAACTAGGTCTTTCAATAATTCATTAAAATTGTCGTTGTCTATGACAAAAAAATCATCTATCTAATAATTAAAAACACAACTTATAGCATTATATTTATAAGAAATTTTAGTACTGTATTTATTTTTATTCAAACTATTCTGCATATCGAGAGGAGGTATAAAAAGAGACTAGAGAGAGGTGGTAAGTAAATAAGTGAATTTACTTTTATCCTTAGTAATGTCATAAAAGAATCGTATGCAAGTGTTAAATCGAATTTTTTAACCAAAACTAATTTAAATCTATTAAAATGGGGGAAAAACATTAATGATAAAACAGAAACCAATTAATATTATTTCCTCAGTTTTAATTTGTGCATCCCTGTTTGTAGCAAGTGGATTATCAGTAAATGCAAAATCAGCACCTAATAAAGACACATATAATGTTGATAATGTTCAAGGAGCATATTATTATGTAGATGGTGTTAGGTATGAAGTTCCAAAAGAAGAGTATGGAAATTATTTCAGTGATGATTCAATTACTAGACTACCATACGATCCAGTGGGTAAAAAAGATAAACTAGATTATCCGCAAAAAGCATATGCATGTGCCGCCGGAGAAGAATTTGCTGGAACTAAAACATCTTCTGGATTTCAACTAGGGAAGTCTGGTACAAGGATTATAAATGACACACAAGACCCAGTAACTAAAACCTCTCAGCTCAGTAGCTCAACAACTATCTCTGGTAAAGTAACTGGTGAAGGAGGTTGGGACTGGGGAGTAATCGAAGCAAATGTTGGATTTGAGATAGGCGGTAGTAAAACTTGGTATATATCTGATTCAACAGAAATAACTGTACGTCCCTGGCTATTGGGGTTGGATTGACTATGGTACAATTTCTGAGACTTGGAAGGGAGACTATTATTATCTAACTAGTGACTGTAGACAACAAGACACTATTTATATAAGTGTAAATGGCCCAAAGTATAGGGCTGAAAATCCTGTATCTGAACCTTATCCATATTAATAGAAATCATTATGAAACAGAATGGAGCTATTATGAAACTGAAGGTATTTTTTTTACTATTACTGGTTATAGGAGTAATTATTGGATGTCAGGATGATAAATCTAACACTAAAAAGGGCACTGAAAAGGTAGTAACAGAACCAGAGAAAAATAGGGTTGTTAAAGAAATAGTGTTAAGTGAGGCTCCAAGTGATATTACTTCGCCGTCTGAAGCAGTGGTTTATCAATATGGAGTAGTGTTTGAAAATGGAGAAAAAGAATTTCCTACTAAGGATTCTATAATTTCAGAGACTACCCTTGGTGATAGAAGTATAGTAACCATTCATTCCCCCGAAGGCAAGAATAAATATACTGTTTTTCTCTATGAAAATAAAGGTCATTGGACGATGACAGATCTTATGCAATTAGAAACCTTAAAAGACGATCAATTTGCAGAAAAAACAGGTTTAAATTTACCAATGGAAGAATTTAATATTGGCAGAATGATGCTTAATGTAAATGATAACGAAGATATTTGGGCATTTGTTAATGAAAATAACATTATTACAATTGCAAGGTTAAATCGTTTTCCTTTCAGAGAACCTCTTGGTACTACAAATGTAAGGCTTAAAAGAGGGGCAAAAGGATATTTATCTAATGGCCCAAATGGTAATTCCTTTTTGTACTATTTTGATTCACAGAAAATAGTTATACTTGCTGGTAACATAAGTAAATCAGAGATTATTTCTTTGGCAAATTCAATGCCTTCAGTGACTTCTCCCTTTTTTCCTACTTCCAAAAAATAGTTTATAATATAATGTTTCAAAGAAAGAAATAAGAGTGGACAAAATTAAATGTGGATAAAATGAACAGATTGGATACATTGATGAAATAGGATCGCCAATTGCCTGACAAACAGCACACAAAGGAAGTCTGTCCACTTAGATCCCATGCTGTTTGACTTTTTCTTCAAAATAGGCAAGTGGATCGTCAGTACGATCAATCTTTTTATTTTTCAATTTTTTTAGATGCATCCGCTCTTACTCCTGAGCTTTTACTATACTATTATTTCACATAATTATCCATTTTAGTCTACAAAAATATGATCATAAAATCAAAACACCAAGAAACATCAATGAAATCGATGCTTTAGGGATATTAGTTCGTAATATGTGCTACAAAATAGGAAGCTTGTCATTCTTATAGAGCAATTCTAAAAATAAGTTGACCTAAAAAAATCAATATATTATAATTATCAAAGGCATGTGTGGTAATTACATATGTCGTAACAATTTGGTTCTATGCTTCGGAGGGAGGGAAATTCGCATGTCTAACAACACCCGTGTTCGTAAAAACGAGTCTCTTGAAGATGCTCTTCGTCGCTTTAAACGCAGTGTGTCCAAAAGTGGTACATTGTCTGAATACCGTAAGCGTGAATTTTATGAAAAACCTAGTGTACGTCGCAAAAAGAAATCTGAGGCGGCTAGAAAGCGTAAATAACCTCGAAAAAAGAGGGTGTAAAGAAGATGTCATTACTTGATAGTCTAAACCAAGACATGAAGCAAGCAATGAAAAACAAGGATAAACAAACATTAAGCGTGATTCGAATGGTGAAAGCATCTCTTCAAAATGAGGCAATTAAACTTGGGAAAGACAAGTTATCTGAAGATGAAGAACTTACTGTTTTAACAAGAGAGTTAAAACAGAGGAAAGATTCCCTCCACGAGTTTAACGAAGCTGGACGCGATGATCTTGTAAAAAAGCTTGATGAAGAAATAAGGACATTGCAAGTATATATGCCACAGCAGCTTTCATCAGAAGAGTTAGAACAGATTATATTGGGAACGATAAAAGAAGTTGGGGCAACTTCTAAAAAAGAGATGGGTAAGGTAATGAGTGCAGTGATGCCAAAGGTAAAAGGGAAGGCAGATGGTTCTCAAGTAAACCAGCTCGTTCAGAAGAATTTGTCCTAATAATTCTTGCTGAAAAAAAGCCCTTTGTCACCTTTATGTGACAAAGGGCTTTTACTATATTCATATTTTGTTCACTTTTGTTGAATAAATGAAACATACATATTCATTGGATCGTATTTATACTATACTGCTTTGAAAGGGGGGAGGACGTCTGGCATGAAAAAAAGAAGCTTCTTGTTGCTAACCTATTTCTTATCTGCTTTTCTTGTTGCCTTATTATCATACGATTCCGTGGTTCAAGCTCAAAGTGATGGGAAAGGAAAGCTTGTATACATTATTCCAATTGAAAATACAGTGGAAAGAGGATTAGAGGCATTTTTAAATAGGACAACAGGTGAAGCTGTAAACGCTGGGGCAGATCATATCGTATTTGAAATTAACACCCCTGGTGGAAGAGTCGATTCAGCTGAAAATATTGCTGCAATGTTGCAAGATCTTGATATTCCTACCACCTCGTATATAGTCAGTCGCGCTTTGTCAGCAGGATCATACATTGCGTTAAATACAGACTATATTTACATGAAGCCGCAAGCGACAATGGGGGCTAGTGGTGTGATTAATTCAGATGGAACTGCAGCTAATAAAAAAGCTCAATCAGCATGGACTGCTGCCATGAAAAGTGCTGCCGAATCAAAAGGAAGAGATCCACTGTATGCAGCTGCGATGGCCGATCCATCCATCAATCTAGAACAAATGAATGCACCAAAGGGAGAATTTTTAACACTTGGCCCTACCACGGCTGTCGAGGTGGGATATGCAGAAGCTATCGTGAAGGATAGGACGGAATTACTAGATGTTCTTGGTTTAAGCGGTGCTAAAGTTGTAGAAAAGGAAACGACGCTGGCAGAGGATGTAGCTCGGTTTTTAACAAGTCCTGTAGTAGTACCGATTCTTTTAACGATCGCAAGTATAGGATTTATTATAGAGTTCTTTTCTCCAGGATTTGGACTACCTGGTTCAATTGGACTACTATCTTTAGGATTATTTTTCTACGGTCACTTTATTGCTGGCTTAGCAGGTTATGAAGCAATCGTTCTTTTAGTGTTGGGAATTGGCTTAATAGTTGCTGAATTATTTATTCCAGGTGGATTCGTAGGTATAGCAGGAGTTGGTGCTATTGTTGCATCTTTGTTCATGTCAACAAATGACGCAGGTAATATGGCGATGAGTATCGGTATTGCTGTCCTTGCTTCTATTCTTGTTTCTGTTATCCTATTTAAATCAATGGGGATGGAAAAAGGCTTTTTTCGCCATTTTATTTTAAAGGATGCCACTACAACTGAGTTAGGCTATGTCACGTCAAAGGATCGCCAAGATTTAATGGGCATGGAAGGAATCGCCGCTACTACACTTCGACCTTCTGGTACAGGCATTATTAATGAGGAACGTCTTGATATTGTTTCAGAAGGAAACTATATTGATAAGGATGCGCGCATCAAAGTAGTAAAAACAGAAGGCTCAAGAATCGTTGTAAGACAAGTAAAATAGTATTAAACTACCCCTTATCATAGGGGAACAGGAGGAAAAATATATGTCAATAGGTGAATTAATGCCCCTTATCATTGTTGGTCTAATTTTAATTGCCGTCATCATTCTTTTTACATTTATCCCAGTTGCACTATGGATTAGTGCCTTAGCTGCGGGGGTACATGTGAACATTTTTACACTTGTAGGAATGCGGTTAAGACGAGTTGTTCCCAACAGAGTTATTAGCCCACTCATTAAAGCCCATAAAGCTGGACTTAACGTAAATACCAATCAATTAGAAAGTCACTACCTAGCAGGTGGGAACGTCGACCGGGTTGTAAATGCTTTAATTGCAGCACAAAGAGCGAACATTGAATTAAGCTTTGAACGTTGTGCAGCAATAGATTTAGCTGGTCGTGATGTTCTAGAAGCAGTGCAAATGAGTGTTAATCCGAAAGTAATTGAAACACCTTTTATTGCTGGTATCGCTATGGATGGAATTGAAGTAAAAGCAAAAGCAAGAATTACAGTTCGAGCTAATATTGACCGACTTGTTGGTGGTGCAGGTGAAGAAACCATTATTGCGAGAGTTGGAGAAGGAATCGTTAGTACAATTGGTAGTTCGGATAGTCACAGTAAGGTGTTAGAGAACCCGGATAGAATTTCCCACAATGTTCTTTCCAAAGGACTTGATGCAGGGACAGCATTTGAAATCTTGTCAATCGATATTGCGGACATTGACATCGGTAAAAATATCGGTGCGATCTTGCAAACAGATCAAGCAGAAGCAGATAAAAATATTGCCCAAGCAAAAGCAGAAGAACGTCGTGCAATGGCTGTTGCACAAGAGCAAGAAATGGTTGCAAAAGTTCAGGAAATGCGTGCTAAAGTTGTTGAAGCAGAAGCAGATGTACCACTTGCGCTTGCGGAGGCATTGCGATCAGGAAACATGGGTGTAATGGATTATATGAATTATAAAAACATCAATGCAGATACCGACATGCGCGATACGATAGGAAAACTTTCGAAAGACCAGAATGAAGAAGAGGAATAGGTTCATCTCGTAAAGGAGGTTTTTCGCAATGGATCAACTAATTGAATGGATCTTTGGAAATATATTTATTGTCGTTGCGCTCGTTGCTGGACTTCTAAGCCTTCTTCAAAAGGCTAATGAGAAAAACCAACGACAACATAAAAGACCAGATAGAGACCCAATGCCATCTCCAACACCATCAGGAGAAATTTACAGACAACCAAATAGCCCAGAGGAAATGATCCCACCTCATCACAACATGGCAACGAACGAAAAAGAAGATGTGGACTCAATGGAGACGGTCTACGAGCAAACTCAAGCACAGCTTGGGAAGGTTGAGAATAGGAGTAGAAATACTGAAAACGCAAATTCACATATCGCACTTAGTGGTATTCATGATGGAATCTTGCATGATAGTAAGGCGAAAAACAAGAAAAACCTCAATGTTAAAAATAGACCTACTAGATTAAGGTTAGATAGACATCTCGATCGAAACGGTCTTGCGGAAAGCGTGATTATGGCAGAAGTACTTGGTGCTCCAAGAGCAAGGAATCCATATCGTGCCAATCGTCAAGTTAAAAACAGTTAAATATGAAAGAGGATGTTCAATAAGGCACCAAATGATAAGCTGCGCATCTGTTTGTTTCTGATTTATCGACTTTTTGAACACGCACTTAAAAAAGCTTGATCTTTATACTAAAGATCAAGCTTTTTTTATCTTTTTTTAGAGAGAAAGAAGGCAGCCTACGGACAATTTGAAGTTCTGATATTTTCAGTTATTTCATACATATGTGTGTGAGGGGAGGCATCGTAGATATGAGTAAATGGCAACAGCACATCGGCAACTGGCTTACGGAACACTTAGAGTTACCTTCTGATGTGGTCCTCGAACTACCAAGAATTACAACAATCGGGCAATTACACGTATATATTGAAAACCACCGAGGGATTGTTCTTTTTTCAGATCAAGAACTTCGTTTGAAAATGAAGCAAGGGTACTTAAAAATTGTTGGGGAGAACTTTGTATTAAAGATGATGCTCCCAGAAGAGATTTTATTAGAAGGGAAAGTAACGCAATTACTATTTATCAACGAATGAGGAAGGTTCGAGGGGGAAGCTATGAAGCAAACACAGGGCGTTTTTTTTACGGGATATGTAACGATCCAAGTGAAAGGCCACCATCCTGAATTTTTTTTGAATTTCTGTATGAAGGAAAAGATACCCGCATGGAATATCAAAAAAATGGACAGGGAAACGGTTAAGTGTAACATTCGGATACAAGATATTGAGCATATTAGAGTAATGAGAAGGAAAACACGTTATAAAATTACATTTGTGAACAAACACGGGTTTCCTTTCTTAACAAATAAATTTCTTAGGAGAAAACCTTTTATTACAGGTTTACTCCTCAGCTTTTTATTTGTAATGGTACTTTCTAATATTGTATGGGATATCGAAGTGAAAGGAGTAAACCCCGAAATCGAAAATGAAATTGTGGAAAAGTTAAATGATTATGGTATTCAGCCAGGATCAATGAAATTCACAGTAGGAAAACCTGGAAAGATACAACAAAAATTGCTTAAAGATATTCCAGAATTGCTGTGGGTAGGTGTGACAGAAAAAGGGACAACCTATTATCTCGAAGGAGTCGAAAAAACAGTTGTTGAGGAAGAAGAGAAGAATGGACCGAACAACCTAATTGCCGCAAAAAAGGGTACGATAGTGGATATGTTTGTATCAAAAGGAAAGCCTATGGTTGAAGTGAATGATGTTGTAGAAAAAGGAGATCTATTAGTTTCTGCTAATATTGGGAAAGAAGAGGAGGATGAAGAAGGAAAAGCACAAGATCGGGAATTGGTTGGTGCTAAAGGTGAGGTTATCG
The DNA here is from genome assembly GCF_028416575.1 of Terrihalobacillus insolitus. Classification (GTDB taxonomy): domain Bacteria; phylum Bacillota; class Bacilli; order Bacillales; family Amphibacillaceae; genus Terrihalobacillus; species Terrihalobacillus insolitus. The sequence continues at coordinate 64,461 of NZ_JAMQKB010000009.1, forward strand.
CAGAAACTTGGTACAAGGTAAAGATGAATGTAGCTAAGTCGACCACATATGAGGTATTGACTGGAAATAAAGAAAAATCCTATTCGTTAAACATAGCAGGGTTTACGATTCCAATTTGGGGATTTTTCTCTCCTGACTTTGCAAACGTAAAAACAGAAACGAATGAAAAACCGTTTCAATTTCTTAAATGGGAGCTACCTGTTGCTTTCGTAGAGACAACCATATATGAAAAGATTAATAAAAAGGAACAACGATCAGAACAAGAGGCAAGGAAGGTCGGCATTAAACAAGCGAGTCAAGATCTCCAGACGGAACTTGGAAAAAATGCTGTCGTATCATTCAAAAAAGTTTTGCACGAAAGTACAGAGAATGGTAAAGTTAAGTTAATCCTATACTTCAATGTTCGAGAAGATATTGCCAAAAACCAACCTATATCTCAAGGAGATTGATTATGCCAGAAGATTTAAAAATAACTGATTTAAACTTAGATAATACAAACGATGCATTGGCGTTATTTGGAACGGAAGACAAACATTTAAAGCAAATTGAAGAACTTGTAAATGTATCGATCGTTTCCAGAGGAGGACAAATGAACCTCTCTGGTAACAAGGAGAATGTTGCTTTAGCAGAAGAAGTTTTGATGGCTCTTTTAAGCATTATTAAAAAGGGGATAACAATTTCAGAGCGAGATGTCGTTTATGCAGTTGAACTAGCAAAAAAGGGGAACATTAACCAGTTTGAAACACTATTTGAAGATGAAATAACGAAAAACGCAAAGGGTAAGTCAATTAGAGTTAAGACACTTGGTCAAAAGAATTACATTGCAGCTATTAAGGCTCACGATCTCGTATTTGGTATAGGCCCAGCTGGTACAGGAAAAACATATTTAGCTGTTGTAATGGCAGTTCATGCAATGAAACAGGGTACTGTTAAAAAAATTATTCTAACGCGTCCTGCTGTAGAGGCTGGGGAGAGCCTTGGATTTTTACCAGGTGATTTAAAGGAAAAGGTAGATCCATACTTAAGACCCTTGTATGATGCATTACATGATGTGCTAGGTAATGAGCACACAGTCCGATTGATAGAAAGAGGAACAATAGAGATTGCCCCATTAGCTTATATGCGTGGTCGAACATTAGATGACGCCTTTGTTATTCTAGACGAGGCTCAGAACACGACACCTGAACAAATGAAAATGTTTTTAACCCGGCTCGGATTCGGATCCAAAATGGTCATTACTGGTGACATAACACAAATCGATTTACCTAAGGGTGTTAACTCTGGCTTAAAATCTGTTCAAGGACGTTTAGCCAACATTAATGGAATATCGTTTGAATATTTACAACAGTCGGATGTTGTACGACACCCACTTGTGCAAAAGATTATTCATGCTTATGAGCAAGACAAAGCAGAATAGATTGCTTATGAATGCATCCTAACTTGCAGATGGAAGAGCACATGATTAAGACCCTCCACACGCGTATGGGTCTTATTTCTGTATTATCCTAGTAGTGCAGTTTCAGGCGTGTTTTAGATAGTGGAGGTGAATCGTGATGAAGAATAGGTGGAAATGGTTAAGGTCTTTTAGATTAAAACAGATGAAATGGCTAAATATATGGATGCCTTTGTTAATCATGGGGTTATTCTTCTTTGTGATTGCCATATCAAATGTCTATACAGAAACGTATGATATTGAGCGTTTTAGTGAAGCCAACCAAACGATTCGTTCACCTTTAACTATTGAAAACAAAGACGAAACGGAAAGAAAATCACGTGAAGCGGTTGAGGCTGTAGAAGATAGATTTTCGATCTCAAGTGAGGTAACGCAAGAACGTGTCGGTTATGTTGAGGAATTATTCGCCGCGATAACAAAACTAGAGGAGCAAGAAAGTCAAGATGAAGGTAAGGAAGAGGACAGTGAACCACCCACTTCAACAGAAAAAGTACAAAATCTTCAGCAAATCTTGAACGCAGAAATAACAAAAAATTTAGATCAAACATCGTTGTTGCGATTGGTTGAGGCTTCTTCTAATGAACGTTCGCTAGGAAAAGAGCTATTAACCACTTCTCTTTATGAAGCATTTAATGCAGGCGTTCGAACAGAAGATGTAGAAAGTACCAAAGAAGATTTAGCCCAGCAATTACGCTACTCAAGCCTAAATAACAAATTAAAAAATGTATTGATAAATGTAAGTAATTTTGCAGTTGTTGAAAATGCAACTTTTGATGTTGAGAAAACAGTAGAAGCAAGAAGGCAGGCGCTAAGCAATGTTGAACCTGTCATGATCCGTGCAGGGGAAGTAATTGTTAGGGAAGGACAAACCATTACGAATGAGATTTACGAAGACCTGGCACTTGTAGGATTATTAAATAATGATCGAAACATGTACCCTGTCATTGGATTGTTTATTTTGGTTGTCTTATTAATTGGGATTATCGGCTATGAAATGTATTGCCTTCATTTAAAGGGTCAACTTGATAGAGGAAAGGTTGCTTCCATCGTATTGGTTGGTTTATTACTTGTCAGTTTTATGAAAGTAGTTAGTTATTTTTCTACGCCAACAAGTCAATATTTTATCTTTGTCCCCGTTGCTACTGGTGGGATGTTGTTTAAAATACTTTTAAATGAGCGAACTGCTATCACTCTTTCTGGTGTTTACGCTATTTTAGGAAGCTTAATCTTTAACTCTGCCATTCCTGGGTCATTAAATATGGAAGCTGGCATCTACTTCTTTCTTTCACAGCTCGCGGGAATTATATTTTTGATTAATGTAAAGGATCGCTCAGCTATTCTAAAAGCTGGTATTGGTATAACCGCTGTGAACATCTTGGTCGTACTCCTATTCCAGTTTTTATCTTTTGAAAAATACAGCTTAACGGATATTCTTATCCAAACCAGCTATGGTGTGTTGGCTGCATTTTTGTCAGCTGTCTTAGCCATTGGTCTTTTACCTTTTTTTGAAGCTACACTAGGAATTTTGTCAGATAGTAAATTACTAACCTTATCCAGTCCTAACCATCCGTTACTACGAAAAATTTTAATTGAAGCGCCTGGTACCTATCATCACAGTGTCATGGTTGCAAACTTAAGTGAAGCTTCTTGTGAGGCAATTGGAGCAAATGGGCTATTAGCTAGAGTAGCCTCATATTATCATGATTTAGGAAAAACAGTACGACCGCACTATTTTATTGAAAACCAAATGGCAATAAAAAATCCACATGATTTTATTGAACCGATCCAGAGTGCCGAAATTATTATAAATCATCCGTATGATGGTGCAAATTTGTTAAAAAAACATCACATTCCGAAAGAAATAATAGATATTGCCGAACAGCATCATGGGACAACCTTACTGAAATATTTTTATTACAAGGAAAAAGAGCATAATAAACAAATAAACGAAGCATTATACCGTTATCCTGGACCAAAACCTCAAACGAAGGAAGCGGCGATTGTCTGTATTTGTGATTCCGTTGAAGCTGCGGTACGTTCCTTGAAAGAACCAACAAAGAATAAAATAGAAGAAATTGTGACAAATATTATGAATGATCGTCTTATGGATGGTCAATTAAACGAAAGTCCGTTAACATTAAAAGAAATAGAACTGATTCATAAAGCAATTTGCGAAACGCTGAATGGAATTTTCCATACAAGAATCCAGTACCCGTCAAAGAAAAATATTAGGGAGGCTAACTAATGCATATCGACTTTCATGATGAAACGAATTCGGTGGATGAATCAAAGGTAGACTTAATTCAGCGCTTATTGACTTATGCCGGAAAGCATGAGCATGTATCACCAGAGGCAGAACTTTCTGTCAATTTCGTCGATAATCGAGAAATTCAGATTATTAACCGAAATTACCGACAAAAGGACAGTGTGACAGATGTTATTTCTTTTGCCATGGAAGAAGAAGGAGATGGGGAAATGGAGATTAAAGGAGCAAATCTCCCCGTTTTATTAGGTGATATCGTCATATCGATTGACAAAGCAGAGGAACAGGCGACGGAATATGGTCATTCACTTGAACGTGAACTTGGTTTTTTGGCTTTGCACGGATTTTTACATCTACTTGGATACGATCATATGAAGGTTGAGGATGAAAAAAAAATGTTTGCAAAACAAGAGGAAATTTTATATGCCTTTGGACTCGAAAGAAATTAAAAAAAAGCGTTTCGTTGGCCTCTCCTTTGCTTGGAATGGATGGAAGTATTCGTTAAAACATGAGCGCAACATAAAGATTCATACCGTAATCGGAGTAATCGCCATTAGTTTTGGTGTTTTTCTAAAAGTCAGTACGATTGAATGGTCCATACTTGTGTTGACGATTGGCTTTGTTTTTGCTATGGAGTTGTTAAACACTGCCATTGAAAGAATCTTGGATTATCTTTCCCCTGGAATTGATCCAATGGTAGGGTTGGTTAAGGATATTGCTGCAGCGGCTGTGTTCGTATCCGCCCTAACTTCCATTGTTGTTGGAATGATTATTTTTTTACCTAAGTTGATCTATTTGTTTTAATAGTGATGAACACCAGTACGTTTAATTGAAATTTGTATTTTTCTATTTTATACTACATTTCCCCGCGTAAACCCCTTTAACATTCCTTCTTCTCTTCTTCATCCTACCATCTTCCATGTCTATATTATTGTACGTTCAAAATATGCATCCACTTTTTGTTTTTTTTACGGATGTTTTGTCGAATACATGAACAATGCTCTTTTTTATAGTAAAATAAGGACAATATAGATCAAATGAACACTAGATGGAGGATACAACATGGATCACACATTTAAATCAGGCTTTATTTCCATAATCGGTCGACCAAACGTAGGAAAATCCACATTTATGAATCGCGTAATCGGCCAAAAAATCGCTATTATGAGTGATAAGCCACAAACAACAAGAAATAAGATACAAGGTGTTCTAACACAGGATGATGCACAAATAATCTTTATTGATACTCCTGGAATCCATAAACCTAAGCACAAGTTAGGAGATTTTATGGTGAAGGTTGCAGAAAATACATTAAACGAGGTTGATGCAATTCTTTTCATGATTAATGCAGCTGAAGGGTATGGAAGAGGAGATCAATTTATTATGGAACGTCTTCAAAACATTAAAAAACCCGTATTTCTAATTATTAATAAAATAGATCAAGTACATCCAAATGATCTATTACCTTTAATCGAAACGTATAAGGACAAATATCCATTTAAAGAAATTATCCCAATATCTGCATTAGAAGGAAATAATGTAGATCATCTACTTGAAGTAATCAAAGAAAATTTAGATGTGGGACCTAAATATTATCCAGATGATCAAGTTACAGATCATCCAGAACGATTTATCATTACAGAACTAATCCGAGAAAAGGTATTACATCTTACAAGAGAAGAAATCCCTCATTCCATTGCAGTTGTTATGGAAAACATGGAACAAAGAGAGGGGTCGGGTGCCGTTTTTATCCAGGCTTCGATCATTGTCGAACGAAAATCTCAAAAAGGAATTATCATTGGTAAGCAAGGTTCTATGTTAAAAGAAATCGGCCAAAAAGCAAGAGCCGATATTGAAGCGCTTTTAGGAACAAAAATTTATTTAGAGCTTTGGGTGAAGGTCCAGAAGGATTGGAGAAATAGACAAACACATCTCAACGAGTATGGTTTTAAAAATGATGACTACTGATCACTGGTAGTATTAAACATGGTAAATATTAAAACTCATGGTTCAATACATTCAGGAAATTCTATAGATAAGCACAATTATTTTAAACTGATATATAGAAAGGTGGGGTTTCTTGTGATCGACTTATCTTGGAAAGTCTTTAGTCAAACAGGAAACATAGAAACCTATTTACTCATGAAAGAGCTTGAAACTGTCTATGAAGAGGATGTAGCTCCAGAGGTGGAGGGAGAAAAAGCGGAATTAGACACTAAAATGTAATCTTTATGTAGTAGTGTTTTAAGATACATGTTGATTTGATATAGGGATGGGTGAACACCGTGTTTGAAAAAATGGAAGCAATTGTTTTACGAACACAGGATTATGGGGAAACACACAAAATTGTCACGTTATTAACAAAAGAAAGAGGTAAACTTGGTGCCATTGCACGTGGTGCAAAGAAACCTAAAAGTAGAATGGCTGCGATAACGCAGCCATTCATTCATGGTGAATTTCTTGTACAGGTTGGTTCTGGCCTTGGTACGATCCAACAAGGAGATTTGGTCAATTCATTTAGAGCGATTAGGGAGGACATTGTAAAAACGGCATTTGCCTCCTATCTTGCTGAAATGACAGATAAGCTAACCGATCAACATGAAAGAGATCCTTATTATTTCCAACAACTCGTCTATACTTATGACTGGATCGCCAAGGGCAAAGATCCCGAAATCTTGACGATTATCTATGAACTTAAAATGTTCAAAAAAGCAGGAATTGCCCCTATTCTTCATGCTTGTGCTAGCTGCGGAACTACGTCAGCACCCTTTTCTTTTTCTATTTCAGAAGGAGGGTTCTTATGTTCACGCTGTTTGCACGTTGATCAATACGCAGCCCCCTTGCAAAACCATCTTGTAAAACTGCTTCGAATATTTGCAAAAGTAGATATGGAGCAAATTGGGGAGATAACAGTTAAGAAAGAAAATAAGCTCAAGCTCCAAAAAATAATGGATGACTATTACGATAAGTATGGTGGTTCCTATCTTCGCTCTAAAAAATTCCTAAAGCAGCTAGATATGCTTCAATAAGTATGTGTTGACAAATGGAATCTTTTTCAGTAATATTTAATACAAATTTAACATGAGCGGTGACGGAGAGTAGTACTTAACTTACTCCCTATAAAAGCGAATCCAGGGTGGTGGAAGCTGGGTATAGGTGGGTTAAGGAAGGCACTTCTGAGCGAAGAAATAAAGAGGCGTAATCGGCAACGATTCGCAAGTAGGGTGGAACCGCGGGTAATCTCGTCCCTATGTCAGATATCTGACATAGGGACGAGATTTTTTTGCGGACTAAATGACACAAATTTGGAGGTATATAGGTGAATATACAAGAAATGATTTTAACCTTACAAAAACACTGGTCAGACCAAAATTGCATTTTAATGCAAGCATATGATGTTGAAAAGGGTGCGGGTACGATGTCACCGATGACACTTTTACGTAGTTTAGGGCCAGAACCATGGAATGTCGCATATGTTGAGCCTTCAAGAAGACCAGCTGATGGGCGTTATGGACAAAATCCGAATCGTCTATATCAACATCATCAATTTCAAGTAATCATGAAGCCTTCACCACATAACATACAAGATCTTTATTTAGACTCATTAGCTGCACTTGGAATTGATCCATTAAAGCATGATATTCGCTTTGTTGAAGATAATTGGGAGAATCCGACATTAGGAGCTGCGGGTCTTGGCTGGGAAGTTTGGTTAGATGGAATGGAAATCACCCAATTTACGTACTTCCAACAAATTGGTGGACTAGAAGCAAAACCAGTTGCAGTTGAGTTAACATATGGTATTGAACGACTAGCTTCTTATATTCAAGACAAGGAGAACGTGTTTGATTTAGAATGGACAACTGATGTCACAGTTGGAGATATTTTTTATCAGCCAGAATACGAACATTCAACCTATACATTTGAAGAATCGAATGAAGCGATGTTATTTGATTTATTTTCTAAGTATGAAAAGGAAGCACAGAAAACGATGGAAAAAGGGCTTGTTTTTCCAGCATATGATTATGTTTTGAAGTGTTCACACACGTTTAATTTGCTTGATGCCAAAGGAGTTATTTCTGTTACCGAACGAACGGGTTACATTGCGCGTGTTCGAACCTTGGCTAGAGAAATAGCAAAACGGTATGTCGAAGAAAGAGAAAGATTAGGGTTTCCAATGTTAAAGCAGGAGGTATCCGAATCATGACAACGAACCATGCTCTACTTGAAATTGGTCTAGAAGAAATGCCATCACGTTTTATTGATGATGCTAAGCAGCAGCTTAAAGAAAGAACGATCGATTGGTTAAATAGTCTCCGCATTCCTTTCGAGGACATCGAGAGCTACGGAACCCCAAGAAGGTTAGCTGTTCTCGTCAAAGATGTGGCAGAAAAACAACCTGATATCGAAGAAGAAGTAAAAGGACCATCAAAAAAAATAGCCGTAGATGATGACGGGAATTGGACAAAAGCAGCTATTGGTTTTACGAAAGGTCAAGGAAAAAGTGTAGATGATCTTTATTTAAAAGAAATAAAAGGTTTAGAGTATCTATTTGTAAACAAGTACATAGCAGGAAAGAAGACAGCTGAATTACTTTCTGGTTGGAAAGAAATTGTATTAGGGCTTCAATTCCCCAAAAATATGCGCTGGGGAGATTTAAATGTCCGGTATATCCGACCGATTCGTTGGGTCACTGCCTTATATGGGAACGAGGTTATCCCGTTGGAGATCGCAGGCATTGTAGCATCCGACCAAACGTATGGACACCGTTTTTTAGGAAAACGTATTTCCCTAAAGAATCCACTTGCATATAAAGATGCGTTACTTCAACAATTTGTAGTTGTTGATTCCTCCGAGCGTGAACATATGATTGTGGATGGAATAAAAGAACTCGAACACAACAAAGGTTGGACAATTCCGATTGATCAAAATCTATTAAATGAAGTTACAAATTTAGTCGAATACCCTACTGTGTTTTCTGGAGGATTTAGTGAAGAATTTTTGTCTGTACCTGAGGAAGCCTTAGTTACTTCCATGAAAGAGCATCAACGTTATTTCCCTGTTCGATCTAAAAAGGGTGAGTTGCTCCCATATTTTGTTGGTATTCGAAACGGTAATAAAGAGCACCTTGATGTCGTGGCCAAAGGAAATGAAAAAGTGTTGCGAGCAAGGCTTTCAGATGCTCAGTTTTTTTACCAAGAAGACCAAAAGCAATCGATTGAAAAAAATATGGAAAAATTAAATCGAGTCGTTTTTCAGGAAGAATTAGGAACAGTTCATGATAAGATGAAACGTGTAGTTAGATTAACAGAACAATTGGCTCAACACCTAAACGTAAAAGAAGAGACCAAAGAGAACGCACGTCGCGCAGCCGCCATAAGTAAATTTGATTTAGTTACAAATATGGTAAATGAATTCACCGACTTACAAGGAATCATGGGTGAAAAATACGCATTACTTTTTGGGGAAAATGTAACAACGGCAAAAGCGATTAATGAGCATTATATGCCGAGAAATGCACACGATTCCCTTCCAGAGACTACGGAAGGAGCAATCGTTAGTATTGCTGATAAATTAGATACGATTATTGGGTGTTTGTCGATTGGAATTGTTCCAACAGGCTCCCAAGATCCACATGGTTTAAGAAGACAGGCAATTGGCATCCTTCAAATTTTGAAACAACAGAAATGGAACATTAGCGTAGAAGCGCTTGTCGAGGCATCGTTGTCCATCTATCAACAATTAGGTATTGCAAATCGTGAAAAACAAGAGATACGAAAAGATAGCTACGAGTTTTTCTACATGCGGGCAGTTTACATCATGAGGGAGGATGGAATTGACCCTGATGTCGCAAAAGCAGTTCTTTATAATGGAATAGGTCATTTTGCTTTTGCACTGGAAAAGGCATACGTGTTAATGGATAAAAGACAAGATAAAACGTTTAAGTCAACACAGGAGGCACTTGTGCGTGTATTAAATATTACTAGTGAAGTCCTAGATCGTGAAGTAGACCCAGAGCTATTTGAAAACACATTCGAGAAGAATCTGTTTCAGAGCTTTACGAACCTCTTAGAACCGTATGAAGCAGCACTTTCTTCTTTTCATGCCACTCGTGCACTTGAAGCTCTTGCAATGATGGAAGAGCCGATTCATCAATTCTTTGATCATACGATGGTAATGGCTGACGATCACAAAGTAAAAGAAAATCGGTTATCGTTATTATCCTGTATTGCAAAACGCATCTACCAATTTGCTGATTTGACAAAAATTGAATGGAAGCAACAATTTTGATAGATAGTCTGTAACACTTTAATGATACGCACGTCTTATAGGATGAGGGTGGTGAACGGGTGGAATTATCAAACAGGCAGGAAAAAATTGTTGAAATCGTAAAAGAAAATGGTCCGATTACTGGGGAGAATATTGCGGATAGTTTGAATTTAACTAGAGCAACATTGCGACCTGACCTAGCAATTCTCACCATGGCAGGCTTTCTTGATGCGCGTCCACGAGTTGGTTATTTTTATACTGGCAAAACAGGGTCTGAATTGCTAACCGAGAAACTAAAAAAATTGAAGGTAAGCGATTATAATTCGATTCCTATAGTAGTTGAGGAAAATATTTCTGTTTATGATGCGATTTGTTCTATGTTTTTAGATGATGTCGGCACTTTGTTTGTTGTGAATAAACACGCAATGCTAGCGGGCGTCCTATCAAGAAAAGATCTGTTACGTGCAAGCATGGGAAAGCAAGATTTAACTTCTGTGCCAGTTCATATTATTATGACAAGAATGCCAAATATTACAATCTGTAAAAAAGGTGACCTGTTAATTGATGCTGCACAAAAATTAATTGACAAACAAATTGATGCTTTACCAGTTGTACAGGATGTAAATGACGGGTATGAAGTGATTGGTAGAATCACGAAAACGAACATAACGAAAGCTTTAGTCGCATTAGGTAGAGATGAGCATTTGTAAAGGAGGCCAGAGAGAATGGAAAAACCAGTTTATGTTGTTTCAGATTCAGTGGGGGAAACGGCGGAGTTAGTAGTAAAAGCGGCATTAAGCCAGTTTAATAACCAAGATAGCTATGAGGTGCACCGCATTCCATATGTGGAAGATTTATACATTCTAAAGGATACCGTTTCCCAAGCGAAGGGTAATGGAGCGATCATAGGCTTCACATTGGTTGATCCGACATTCCGCTCTTATTTAATGAAGGAAGCAAAACAGCACAAAGTAGAATGTATCGATATTATGGGACCAATGATGGATGCAATGGAAAGAGTGTTTAAACAACCACCAAAATTAGAGCCTGGTTTAGTTCATAAGCTGGATGAAGATTATTTTAAGCGGGTGGAAGCAATTGAATTTGCGGTGCGTTATGATGACGGAAGAGATCCTAGGGGCATTACAAAAGCTGACCTTGTGTTAATCGGTGTTTCACGGACATCGAAAACGCCATTATCCCAACATCTCGCTTTAAAGAGATTAAAGGTAGCGAATGTCCCTATTGTACCTGAAGTTGACCCGCCCGAAGAATTGTATAAGGTTGATCCTTCCAAATGTATCGGTTTAAAAATAAGCGCCCAAAAATTAAATGATATTCGAAAAGAACGGCTAAAAGCATTGGGGTTGGGAGAACAAGCGAGCTACGCAAATATGAATCGAATTTTGCATGAATTGACCCACTTTGAAAATGTAGTGGATCAAATTGGTTGTCAAGTGGTCGACGTATCAAACAAGGCTGTTGAAGAGACCGCAAATGTTATTTTAAACATTTTAAAGAATAGAGATTAATCGAATTTAACGTTATGAGGCCCTTGTGAACGAAGGTACAGGGGCCTCATAATTTGTCGCTTTTTGATCAAAATAGCAAAAAATGAGCAAAATATCCCAGAAAACATGAAAAAGTGATGGCTTTTTTAATTTTACTGTATTATAATTATTTTTTGTGTAAAAATGTTTTTAGGTAACAAAAAAATGAATAATATCATATTCTGAAAAATAAAACATTAAAGAAAGTGCAGGATTCTGCATTTGAATGTAGAATAATAAAGCATAGGTGATTTATTATACTGTAAAAGAGTGTTTTATATTAGGGTATTACAAGTTACGTCTTAATTGAAAAATAAAGGTTTAGGATGTTTAGACATGGGCATATTTTACTAAGGGGCTTTGTGAAGTTTGTTGCAATGTTCTTCCAATGTTTTTGCCTGAATGTGTTTATTTGACTCAAACAAGAGGAATGAAAAGAATGAGTGGAATAAGGTTTGATGTTCATGTTTTCACTTAACGAGCATATATTAAAAAATGATGTCGAAATTTAAAGGGTTTTCTGTTTTCGATCTAGAATAAATGATAAATATGGTGATATTATGGCTGGACAATTACCAGATGAAACTGTTGAAGAAATTAGAAAATCAAATGACATCGTCGACATTGTTGGTGATTATGTTCAATTAAAAAGACAAGGTCGTAATTTTTTTGGTCTATGCCCTTTTCACGGTGAAAAAACACCTTCATTTTCCGTTACACCAGATAAGCAAATATTCCATTGCTTTGGGTGCGGCAAAGGTGGTAATGCTATTACCTTCATTATGGAAATAGAAGGATTTTCATTTGTTCAAGCTATTAAGTATTTGGCTGGAAAAAGCGGGTATCATTTGTCAGATTCCTTTTTAGCTGAAGGAAATCAGTCAAAGCCTAGCAAAGAAAGCCAAGATGTTTTACAGGCATTTGAATGGTTAACCAAATTATATCACCACCTCCTCCGTCATTCAAAGGATGGCAAGGAAGGCTATCACTATTTAAAGGAACGAGGGTTTTCAGATGAAACAATAGACACGTTTCAGCTTGGCTTTTCACCAAAATCTAAGACGTTTATTATGCAATTTTTAGAAAAAAAGGGCTTCCACCCTCAATCAATGGTAAAAGCAGGTGTATTAACTACTACAAGCGATAATGAAGTGGTAGATCGTTTTCAAGGAAGGATTATATACCCAATTAAAAATCATCTTGGAAAACCGATCGCATATGGTGGAAGAACGATTTCTGACCAATCTCCAAAGTATTTGAATAGCCCTGAAACAGAGTTATTTCAAAAAGGAAGACTATTATACAACTTTGACCTTGCAAGAAGCCATATCCGAAAAGAGGGAAAAGTTGTTTTATTTGAGGGGTACATGGATGTTATTTCTGCATACCAAGCAGGTATTAAAAATAGTGTTGCTACATTAGGGACGTCCATCACAGAAACACAGGCAAAACTTTTACGGCGTTATGTAGAATCTGTCGTGATTTGTTATGATTCCGACCAGGCGGGTATATTAGCATCATATAAAGCTGCAAAACTCTTACGAAAGACAGGTTGTAATGTATCCGTAGCAAAAATGGAAGACGGGATGGACCCTGATGATTATATAAAGAAATATGGACCGGAAAAGTTCACAAAAGACGTTATTGCGGTTAGTGATACATATATGGCATTTATCATGCGGTACCTAAAGAAAGATTATAATCTAAATCTTGAAGGAGATCGCATACAATATGTTGAAAATGTACTTGATGAAATCGCATTACTCGATCGTCCGGTTGAGAGAGAACATTTTCTTAAAGAGTTGGCAAATGAATTTGAATTATCTGTACAGACTTTGTCCCAGGAAATACGTTCACGCAGAGCAATGACTGGTTTGAGTCAGGATAAGGCTGCACGAATAAGCCATACTAATAAAAAAGGTTTATTTCAAAACAACAAGTTATTGCCAGCGTATCAAAATGCTGAGAGACAATTAATTGCATACATGCTTCGAGATCCGACGATTGCGGAAAAAGTACAAGAAAATCTAGGTGGTTCCTTTAATATTGAAGATCATAAAATCATCGTTACTTATTTATATGCATTTTATGAAGAGGGGTATCCAGCAGATGTCAGTTCTTTTGTTGAACGTTTGCCTGATGCTTCCATTCGAAGTTTGGTCGTTCAACTTGCCATGCTTCCTACCGATGAAGAGGTAAGTGAAAGGGAGATTTTTGATTACATTCGTATCATTTTGAGAGAAAAAAATGACAAGCCTACGATCACTTCTTTAATGAAAGAGCAAAGAATGGCAGAAAAACAAAAGGAGCCAGTAAAAGCTGCAGAGATTGCAATGAAGATTCTCGAAATACGTAAGCAACTTAACGATTCAAATCATTGATATAGAAAGTAAGTCTGGAAGGAGGGGGACTCGTGGCAAACAATAAGCCATCGCGTTCAAAAGAAAAAGAAACGGAGCTTACTGTAGATCAAGCAAAAGAACAAATACTTGAACTAGGTAAAAAACGTGGGATTCTTGCATACGAAGAAGTGGCAGAACGCCTTTCAAATTTTGAAATAGAATCAGATCAAATGGACGAGTTCTATGAGTACCTTAATGAGCAAGGTGTAGAAGTAATCGGGGATTCCGACGAGGATCCTAGTATGCAACAGCTCTCAAAAGAGGAGGCATTTGATTTAAACGATTTAAGTGTACCTCTTGGAATTAAAATAAATGACCCCGTACGTATGTACCTGAAAGAAATTGGACGGGTTGATTTATTATCAGCGGCAGAAGAGATCGAATTAGCAAAACGGATTGAAAATGGAGAAGAAGAAGCAAAAAGACGTTTAGCAGAAGCAAACCTGCGATTGGTAGTTAGTATTGCGAAGAGATATGTAGGCCGTGGAATGTTGTTTCTTGATTTAATTCAAGAAGGAAACATGGGCCTCATAAAAGCTGTTGAAAAATTTGATTATCGAAAAGGGTACAAATTCAGTACGTATGCTACATGGTGGATTCGTCAAGCAATTACTAGAGCGATTGCAGATCAGGCTCGGACGATTCGGATTCCCGTTCATATGGTCGAAACAATTAACAAGTTAATTCGAGTTCAAAGACAACTACTACAAGACTTAGGTCGCGAACCTATTCCTGAAGAAATCGCAAAAGAAATGGAGCTCACACCAGATAAGGTGAGAGAAATTCTGAAAATTGCTCAGGAACCTGTCTCCCTTGAAACACCAATAGGTGAAGAAGATGACTCCCATTTAGGTGATTTCATCGAGGATCAAGAAGCAACATCGCCTTCTGATCATGCGGCATATGAGCTACTTAAAGAACAGTTAGAAGATGTACTGGATACATTAACAGATCGAGAAGAAAATGTATTAAGGCTCCGGTTTGGTTTAGATGATGGTCGTACCCGCACACTAGAAGAGGTTGGTAAGGTGTTCGGAGTAACGCGTGAACGAATTCGTCAAATTGAGGCAAAAGCATTAAGAAAATTGCGTCATCCTAGCCGTAGCAAAAGGTTAAAGGATTTTCTAGAATAATGGTGACAATCAGTCATTGTGCTTTATGATTTTTGTACAATGACTGCTAACTTACTTATATTTTACTGAAATCCAACAGGTATTGCAAATTTTGTTGGCAAATAAGTATCTTCTGGAATAATGAATTGTATTGCAGTTTACATTTTTGTTACAATCATTTTAACAATTGTAGCATTGATTACTCATTTTCATAGCTTTTCCCTTTTCACTTATTTGTTTTTAAAGTAAAATAAATATAGTTTCGTTTGTTAATGAGAAAAAGGGATTACATAAGGAGGAAATAAACATGCGCAAAAACCCAGTTGTCCCTTATGCAATGATTGCTGTCTTGGGAATACTCGTAATGATCGTTTTATCATTTATCGGGGCGAATCAACAGGATAAAATTGAACAAGCACAGGAGAATGGCGGAGAAACGCAGGAAGAAGGCGGTGGAGAAGAAGGTGGCGGAGATGTTGTAGACCCAGAAGAGTATGTTCAAAATAGTTGTGTTAGTTGTCATGGCTCAGATCTATCTGGTGGCATTGGACCTGATCTCCGAAAAATTGGCAACAAATATAGTAAAGACGAAATTAAAAAAATTGTAATGAACGGTATTGAAGGTACAGCAATGCCAGCGGTAGTAAAGAATGATGCACAAGCTGAGGCAATTGCTAAATGGCTAGCCGAGAAGAAGTAATAGCACATTGTTTTTTTGAAAAGCTTTCTGGAATGCGCAGAAAGCTTTTCTTTTTATCCCATACTTAAAAACGCCATGTAATAGTTGTTAATTTCACTGGTAAAAAAGTGGACAACTAGCCGTAATATGGAGGAAATTTCTAATATGAATAGTGAATTATTATCAAAAAGGCTGCGTGTTGTAGCATCGTTTTTGCCAAAACAGGCTGTTTTCGCAGATATAGGCTCTGACCATGCTTATTTACCTTGTTTTATTTGCAAAAATGACAAAACTGCAAGAGCTATTGCTGGTGAAATAAATGAGGGTCCATATGAAAGTGCTAAGAAACAGGTAAAAGCATTACAATTGGAGTGTCAGGTATCTGTTCGAAAAGGGGATGGTTTGGACGTCATTTACCCAAATGAAGTACAGCAACTGGTGATTGCTGGAATGGGTGGAACGCTTATCACTTCTATTCTTGAAAAGGGTAAACAGAAGCTCAATCGTGTAGATACGATTATTACCCAGCCTAACGTAGACGCACGATCGATTCGAATATGGTTTTTGCACAACGGGTACTTGCTTACGGATGAACAAATAATAGAAGAAGACGGGCATATTTATGAGGTGTTAATCGGAAAAAAAGGAGACGGAAAAACGGTCTACCAAAATGAACAGGTGAAGAAACAACTGCTGATGGGGCCTTACTTAATACAAGAGAATTCAGCAACTTTCAAGAAAAAGTGGGAGGTAGAAAGAGAGAAAAGACAACACGCTTTAACACAGATGAATAAGGCAAAGGTAGTGGATAACCAAAAAGTAGCCAAGTTCAAACACGAGTTGCAAATGATCGAGGAGGTTTTAACAAAATGACCCTGAACCGTACATTTACAGGAAGAGAAATCGTGCAAATGATCGAGGAATGGGCACCACAGTCACTTGCATATGACTGGGACAATGTCGGCTTACAAGTAGGAACTTTAGATAAACCAATCAAAAAAGTAATGATAACATTAGATGTGTTAGATGCAGTTGTTGACGAAGCGATAGAAGATAAGGTGGATTTAATCATCGCACATCACCCGATTTTGTTTAAACCACCAAAACAAATGGACACCACATCGCCATTCGGCCAAAAACTGCAGAAGCTTCTTTCTCATGATATTACGGTTTATGCAGCACATACGAACTTAGATATGGCCTGGGGAGGGGTTAGCGATATCCTGGCTGATGCTTTACAGTTACGCGATCTGGAAGTACTAATTGAATCAGGTAACGAATCTCTCGTAAAGCTGGCGGTATTTGTTCCTAATTCTCATATTGAATTCGTTAGAGAGGCAATTGGGAATGCAGGAGCGGGTCATATTGGAAACTACAGTCATTGCACATTTCAAACAAGCGGTCAAGGGACATTTAAACCGTTAGAAGGAACATCTCCTTATATCGGTACAAAAGGAGAAATTGAAAAAGTAGATGAGTATAAACTCGAGACAATCGTTCCAAAACAACATTTGAATCGTGTACTGGATGTAGTAAAGCAGGCACACCCGTATGAAGAGGTTGCATATGATGTCTTTCCCTTACTCTTAAAAGGAAAAGCATATGGTGTCGGAAGAATAGGAAACTTAGACCAACAAGTAAGTTTGAAAGAACTATGTGATAGTGTCAAGGAGAAATTTAATGTGCCAATGGTCAGGGCTACAGGAGATCTGAACTCCCCGATTCAACGCGTTGCCATCTTAGGCGGGAGCGGAGAAGATTTTATTGCCGAAGCGAAAAACAAAGGGGCAGATGTTTACATTACAGGAGACATAACGTTCCATGAAGCACAGGATGCTTGGGAGTCAGGTTTGAATTTAATTGATCCAGGACACCATGTTGAAAAACTAATGAAGCAAGTAGTAAAAGAATTTTTAGTGAAAAAGATAGGCTCAAATGAAGTAGAGATTCAAATATCCACTGTGCATACCGAGCCATTCTTGTATGTGTAAAAACAAAGCCAGATCATATGAGAGACATTATGATCTGGCTTTGTTTTGTTAAGAATTATAATGAAGCTGATTTGACGAGTGAAAGTGAGCAATTGCCTGAGCTTTATGTCCTATCCGAGTTTTCTTTACTTTTTAATCTTCACTTTTGGTAATACCTTATTCTGGGTGACATTTGATGATCGATCCCATGTTTCTTCGATTTCTTCATCAAATTTTTCTAGATATTTAATAACCTCTTTTGTAATAGGGGTGGGAGTGGATGCTCCTGCTGTAACTGCTACCTTTTTCACACCATGTAACCATTCTAGTTTGATTTCGGTAACATCAGCCACTCGGTAAGCCTTTGTCCCAGCAATATCTTGAGAAACTTGGGCAAGTCGATTAGAGTTGTTGCTTCTAGGATCTCCAACTACGATGGTTAAATCGGCATCCTTTGCTTGCTCTGCAACTGCTTCTTGACGTACCTGTGTAGCCATACAAATTTCTTGGATCATTTCTGTTTGTGGGTATTTTGCCTGGACTTTTTGCATGACGTCATATACATCCCACTGACTCATTGTTGTTTGGTTGGTAACGACGATTTTATCATGATCAATTGCTAAATGATCGACATCTTCTTCGGTTTGAACTAAGTAGACATGATCTGGAGCAACTCCAACTGCACCTTCAGGCTCGGGATGGCCTTTTTTACCAATGTATACTACCTTGTAGCCTTCTTTCACTTTTTCTCTAATGAGATCATGTGTCCTTGTTACATCTGGACAGGTTGCGTCTAGTACCGTTAATCCTTTTTGACGTGCCCGATCTTTTACCTCAGGTGATACACCGTGTGCTGTAAATACGACTGTACCTTCCTTCACGTCTTCTAGTAGCTCAAGTCTATTTTTCCCGTCTAATGTGATGACGCCTTCACTTTGAAAGGCTTCTGTAACATGAGAGTTGTGGACGATCATTCCGAGTATATAAATAGGACGGGGTAGATTAGGATCTTTTACTGCGTTTTGTGCAATTACCATCGCATCTACTACGCCATAACAGTAACCCCGTGGAGCTATCTTTACAATTTCCATTTTTAGTTCCCCCTCTATAACTAGTTTGCCTTTTTCTGATTGAAGAAATTTTTGAACAACCTCTAAAATCAACACGCCGTAGAAGGCGATATTTCTATTATAAAGGTAAACCGATCATATGACAAAGAGCGAACTATTGAATTTCAGATTTGAACGAGGTATGTACAGTAGAAGAAGGGGTTAAAACAAAAGTTGAGCAAAATTGGATATATCTCTTTTTCTCCTCTATAATAAGTACAGAATGTCAACATAGGAATTAAAAGGAGTATTAACAATGACAAAGCATTTATTTTATCAGTATGCACTCCATCCAATGATAAATGGGGTAATTGAAAAGTTAGGCTTTCATAAACCGACAGACATCCAACAAAAGGTTATCCCTGCAGTTCTTCGCGGGGAAAGTATTATCGGAAAATCTCATACAGGTTCAGGAAAAACACACGCTTATTTACTACCTCTTTTTAGTGAGCTAGAAAAAGAAAAGCCGAATGGTGTTCAATTTGTTGTTACTGCACCTACGAGAGAATTAGCAACCCAAATTTATGATGAAGTTCGAAACATAATCGAACTTGCCGAAAAGACGAAAGAGTGGAACGCAAAATTACTAATCGGGGGAACGGATAAGAAAAGATCGATCGAAAAACTGAAGGAACCGCCACATATTGTGGTAGGTACACCAAGCAGAATTTTAGACCTTGTCAAGGAAGAGGCACTGAACATACACACCATTCAATCGTTGATCATAGACGAGGCCGACCTCATGTTAGATTTAGGCTTCATTCAAGAGGTTGATCAATTATTAGTTAGAACGAATTCTAATGTCCAAATTCTTGTTTTCTCTGCAACCATTCCTGAAAGACTGCAACCGTTTTTAAATAAGTATTTAGAAAAGCCCAGTTACTTGGTGGCTGGTGAGCAAGATCTATCACCCGAAACTATGGAGCATCGTTTAATTCCTTTACGTCATCGGTCGATAAGTGAAATGGTTTATCGAATATCTAAGACAATTCAGCCATACCTAGCGATTATCTTTACCAATGGAAAAGACAAAGCAAATGAATTGGCCATAGAGTTAACGGAGAAGGGGTTAGAAGTTGGACTCATGCATGGAGGTCTAACGCCAAGAGAGCGAAAAAGAGCGTTAAAAGACATACAGCAGCTTAAGTACCAATATATTGTTGCAACAGACCTTGCTGCAAGAGGAATCGACATAAAAGGGGTGAGTCACGTCATTAACGCTCAGCTTCCTAAGGAAGAGGAATTTTATATCCATCGCGTTGGTCGCACCGCACGAGCAGGTATGGAAGGAACCGCGGTTAATTTGTATACCGATGAAGATATAAAGTTGATTGAGCGTTTAGAAAAGAAAGGTTTAACCTTTGATTCATACGATATTAATCAGGACAATTGGGTTAAAACAAAAGCTTGGAACGAAAGAAAAAAACGAAAAAGTACTGAATCTGATACGGAAAAAGAAGCTTGGAAACATATCCGAAAGCCTAAAAATGTGAAACCTGGCTACAAGAAAAAAATGAAAAAACAACAAGAGCAAGTAAAGAAAAAAATAATGAGAAACTCGAAGTTCAAAAAATAGATAAATCTATGATAAAATGATAGAGGTTGTTATTCAAAAAAAGTCAGCAAATGATAAGCAATGCATTTCTTCAATTGGCTTGCCTCAAATTTGGAGACTTTTTAAGCTCTGATATATAGTGACAAAGGGAAAGAAGGTGTAGACGTGGTGAAAATTGGTTCACACGTATCCATGAGTGGAAAAAAAATGCTGCTAGGTTCAAGCGAAGAAGCAGCTAGTTATGGCGCCAATGTTTTTATGATTTATACTGGTGCACCACAAAACACTAGGAGAAAACCGGTAGAGGAATTAAATATCGAAGCAGGGAAAGAGCATATGGCCGCACACAACATGCTTGAAATCGTCGTCCATGCTCCATATATAATCAATATTGGGAATACGACAAAACCGGAAACATTTGAACTTGGTGTATCCTTCCTTCGCAGTGAAATCGAGCGAACTGAGGCACTAGGTGCAAAACAAATCGTACTCCATCCTGGTGCACATGTTGGTGCAGGAGTGGACAAGGGTATTGATAAAATTATCGAAGGATTAAACGAAGTGCTACATTCTGACCAAAAAGTTCAAATCGCATTAGAAACAATGGCTGGAAAAGGTTCTGAATTAGGGAGAACGTTTGATGAACTTGCAAAAATCATCGATGGTGTTCACTATAATGATAAATTATCCATCTGTTTGGACACATGCCATATCCATGATGCCGGTTATGATATAAGAAACAATTTTGACGGTGTACTGGATCAATTTGATCGGGTCATTGGGCTTGATCGATTAAAGGTGATCCATGTAAATGATAGTAAAAATGAACAAGGTGCCGCAAAGGATAGACATGAGAATATTGGTTTTGGTCATATTGGATATGAAGCGTTACAGTATGTGGTGCACCATCACCAATTGAAAGAACTGCCAAAAATCTTAGAAACCCCATATGTGGGGGAAGACAAAAAGAACAAAAGACCTCCATACAAATTTGAAATAGATATGTTAAATGGTGAAACGTTTGTGCCAGATTTAAAAGAAAAAATTATTAGCCAATAATTGGACAATATCTAAAAGAGACAAAAAAGATGCCTTATACTGGCATCTTTTCTAATGTTATCCGAAGTAGTGCATACAAATGAATCTTAGTTAATCAAACCAAGATTCAACCCCATATTCTTTAATTAGTTTATGGAATATTTTTTGAGCCTTTTGTGCTGTTTGAATGTCGGTAATTTTTGCTAACTTTTTAAACATTTTCATTCGATCATTCTCATTGAATGGATCTAGTTTGGTTTGTTTCAAGTAAGCACTAATTTCTTTGGCCTGTTTCTTTGTAAGGGCGATATTGTATTCTTTACTATAACTTAACAATTCAGTACTACTAACTTGTTTTAATTTTTTTTTAACTATTTGTTGAAGCATACTCATTTTAAACACCTCAAGATTTTTAAAGATTTCTACTTTATATATATGGCGAAAAGCATAAATAGTGTAAAGTTGATTTTCCTATTTTGAAAAAAGATTCCTTTACTTGTTAGAAGTACCACTATTAATAACATCATTTGTCCATATACTAGGAAAGCACCTCGATTTTGATCAAAGGAGGGGTAAGTATGGACGACAAGCATAACTACAACATTGATGATGTCGAAGAATCTCCACCAAATGGTGATGAAGTACCTGCCATTAGAAACCGACAACAAGGTGCACAGTCCACTAACACTTTTGATGATACGCTTGATCACAGAAGTGGGTATGAAGAAGAGCTAGGACAGGAAATGACAGCAGATGATGTGGACCGCCCAATCAAATCAGATGAACAAGAAACCAAGATGCAGTCTAACGTGCATACTGGGATGGGATGGTTAGCGGTTATTCTGTCTGCACTCTCATTTTTTGTCATGCCAGTAATTCTTGGGGCGGCTGGTATCATTTTCGGTTTTGTTTCAAAAAATCGAGGTGCGGACACGCTTGGTAACACAGCAATCATTGCTGGTGCAATTGCGATCGTGCTAAGCCTGTTTGTTCGACCATTTGTCTAAGAACAACAAGCATAAAAAAAGAGCTGACCAATATTGGTCAGCTCTTTTTATGCTTCTTGTTCTTCTCGTTTTTTCTGGGCGAAATATTCCTCAGCTATTTTGTCAACTTCCACTTTTAATTCTTCCACCATTGTATCTTCTGGAACTTTGCGGATAATTTCACCATGACGGAATAATAAACCTTCCCCACGTGCACCTGCTATTCCAATATCAGCTTCTCTAGCCTCACCTGGTCCGTTTACTGCACAACCCAAAACGGCAACCTTAATGGGTGCTTTGATGGTGGAAATGTATTCCTCAACCTCGTTGGCAATAGAAATTAAGTCAATTTCAATTCTTCCGCATGTTGGACAGGATATCAATGTTGCAGCATTGGATGCGAGACCAAATGATTTCAATAATTCCCTTGCCACTTTCACTTCCTCAACAGGGTCAGCACTAAGAGAAATACGCATCGTGTTTCCGATTCCTTTACTAAGGATTGCACCAAGGCCAGCTGCACTTTTTACTGTTCCAGCAAACAATGTACCAGACTCGGTGATCCCCAAGTGAAGTGGATATGGTATTTTTTCAGCAGCCTTTTCATATGCTTCAATTGCAAGCGGAACATCGGATGCTTTTAAGGATACAATGATATCATGGAAATCAAGATCTTCAAGAATTTGAATATGATGTAAGGCACTTTCAACCATTCCGTCAGCGGTCGGATATCCATACTTCTCAATAATATGACGCTCTAAGGAACCAGCATTAACACCAATTCGAATCGGGATCCTTTTTTTCTTAGCAGCATTCACAACTGCTTCTACCTTTTCTCGTTTACCGATATTCCCAGGGTTAATTCTAATTTTGTCTGCTCCGCCTTCAATCGCTTTTAAGGCAAGTTTATAATTAAAATGAATATCTACCACTAATGGTATATTAATCCTCTTTTTAATTTCTGGAATGGCGTTTGCTGCACGTTCATCTGGGCAAGCAACGCGGACAATTTGACAGCCTGCTTCTTCTAATCGCAGTATTTCATTAACAGTTGCATCAACATCGTGCGTTTTTGTTGTCGTCATCGATTGTATGACGACCTCATTCTTGCCTCCAACCATAACATTTCCAACTTTGACAGGACGTGTTTCTTTTCTATGCGTAAATGCCATAAATAAATCGCTCCTTTAACTATTCGCGAACCATACAGTAAAATAAATACCACCCCTTATTATAAATGCATATGATCTAAATGAGAAGTGATTTACGTTAAAAACTGTCTATGATCCATTCTTATAAACAGGGAATAGGTATTGTTGACCTGCTTCAATCTGCTGTGGATCAACACCTGGGTTTAACTTTTTAAAATCGATGATTATTTGTGAAATCGGAACAGGGATATCATTTTGGTTGATTTGTTCAATTACACTTAATACAGTTTCACCTGCCTCAACCTCTTTGCGGCCAATTTTATAAGAATTCTTTCCGTTTTCATCTTTCTCTTGGTTCGTTTGTTTTGGATCCTCTTGTTTGTTCTGAGTATTGTTTTCCTTTTCCTCTTGGTTATCTTGCTTTTCGACAGGGACTACTGTTCCAACAGTTAGGTCTTTGAAAATACTGACAATAAAAAACAATACAAGGATAGCAATGAAAGTTTTTCTTAAAAACACGGAATATCATCCTCTTTTTTACTAGTTTCCGTTTTCCATATCTTTATAAAATGAAGTTCTCTCTTAATACTATTGTACAAAAAGTGAAATAATCCTTTTTAATTAAAGTAGAAAATGAGGAATATAGTGCACTTTCTAATGGTAAATGGATCCCAAAAAACACACCAGTTACGATCACCCACGTAGATGGAACAAAAATAGTCGTGTCAAATAAAGAGGAATAAAAAAGGGTAAAGATGCTTGTTGTTTTCAAGCATCTTATTTTTGTGACTTTGGCAAATAACGTATGGCGCCAAGCAAAAAAAGTAAAGATAAAATGAGTAAGCCCCATTTTGTAAAAGGTAAAGCAGGAAAAAGTAATTCTATTACCGATAAAGAAAGCGTTGGTGTAGTAATGGCGTAGGAAGAAATAACCCAAACCTGTTTGTAATCTACCCTCTTCTTTAAAGTTTTAGCAAGTAACAATCCGCATCCAGCGAGAAAGCTAACAAAGATAAATATTAAACCTGTTATAGTTAGGTAAATAAAGGGTATAGTAACAATTGTTAGCACATACTTTGAAAAGCCGTAAGTATCGATTGAATTAGAAATCAGATTGGAATCTATTATCGGATCATTTATGAACGCATTTACTAAAACGGGTATCATAAGAAACAGTGTTAAAAAAAAGAGATATACTATTGCTTTACTTATCTTTAAAATACGAAATGCAGCAATTTTTTTTATTTGATAAAAGCTAATTCCAAATTGCTTCCAAATAGACATAAATGGTTACTCCTCATTATTTTCTTTTTCTCTATCATATCTGACTGATTTTAGCAGAGCAATCATAATGATGGTACGAACGAAATGAACATAATGAAAATTTTATAAAAAAGTGTCGAAAAAACTTTACAAAACCTTCAGCTTTCATTAATAATGAAACAGGAGTTTATGACTTATATTTGCTGTTTAGCTTTCTAAGAAGGGATGAAAACCATTGGAATACAATGTTCAAGAAATGTTATTTGAGTTTATCGGCGGTCTGGGTATTTTCCTATTGGGTATTAAGTACATGGGTGAAGGGCTGCAAAAGTCTGCTGGAGATCGTCTTAAAGATATACTTGACCGCTTTACAAGTAACCCAATTATGGGCGTTTTTGCAGGCCTCCTTGTCACCATCTTAATACAAAGTAGTTCTGGTACGACTGTTCTGACTGTCGGTTTGGTGAATGCTGGGTTTATGACACTTAGACAAGCAATCGGCGTCATTATGGGAGCCAATATCGGAACAACTGTTACTGCATTTATTATTGGTATTGATATTCAGGCATATGCCTTGCCAATCTTAGCAGTTGGTGCACTCTTACTTTTCTTCTTTAAAAATAATAGAATAACGAATATTGGACAAACCCTTTTTGGTTTCGGATCCCTTTTTTATGGTCTAGAACTGATGGGAAGCGGGATGAAGCCGTTACGATATGTTGAATCTTTTCAAGATTTAACGGTAAGTATGAGTGACAATCCAGTTCTTGGTGTTGTGGTTGGAACAATATTCACCGTTGTAGTTCAAAGCTCAAGTGCCACAATTGGGATTCTTCAAAGTTTGTTTGAACAAGGGGCTATAGATATAAATGCTGCCTTACCAGTTCTGTTTGGAGATAATATCGGTACAACGATTACTGCAGTATTAGCAGCTATCGGTGCAAGTGTGGCAGCAAAAAGAGCTGCATTAACACATGTTATATTTAATGTTGTGGGTTCTACAGTTTTTTTACTTTTCTTAGGGTTATATACTGCATTTATTGGGTATTTACAGACGGAACTAGGTCTAAGTGATAAAATGACGATTGCTTTTGCGCATGGGATTTTTAACGTAACCAATACGGTTGTCCAACTTCCATTTATTGCAGGTTTGGCTCTGATCGTCACCAAGCTAATTCCAGGTGAAGATTCTATTGTAGAATACAAGCCAATGCATCTAGATCCTATATTTATACAACAATCCCCATCGGTTGCACTAGATCAAGCAAAAGAAGAAGTTATTCGTATGGGAGAGTATGCAACCAAGGGGCTTGAAGAAACAAGTTTATATTTGAATAACAACCAAAGAAAGCACGCGGATGTCGCATTACAAATCGAAGGTGCGTTAAACAATTTGGATCGAAAAATCACGGATTATTTAGTGGAACTGTCGGGTACCTCTTTTTCCGACGCAGAGAGTACAAAACACTCCGCATTAATGGATTCAGTAAGGGATATTGAGCGAATTGGCGATCATTTTGAAAATATAGTAGAACTTATTGATTACAAAATTTCAAACAAGGTGCTGATCACAGAACAAGCACAAGACGATCTAAATGAAATGTTTGATTTAACGATTATTACCGTAAAACAGGCATTGAAGTCACTTGAGAGTATGGATAGGGAGGCAGCCTTAGCGGTTATGCAAAAAGAAGATAAAATAGACCAGATGGAGCGAGCATTTCGAAAAAAACACATTATTCGTTTGAATGAAGGTCTGTGCACTGGTCCAGCAGGTATTGTTTTTGTAGATATCATTAGTAATCTAGAACGTGTTGGAGATCACGCGGTTAATATCGCGGAAGAAGTATTAGGCGAATAAGAAAATTCCACGATAATAGAGGATGTTCAAAAAGTCACCAAATGATAAGCGGCGCATCTCGGGGCCACACGATGTGGGTCATACAGGCGTTGCCACAGGACGTGGCGGTCTTAGCCTGTATTCCTTAAATGGCTTGTTTTTCCGTTGCTCATGTATCTGAAACCATACATTCCGCTACTCAAAACTACGCTGCCTCGACCTGCTTGCTTCTAATTTGCCGATTTTTTGAACACGCACTAATAGAGACATCATACCATGTATAAAAAGGGAGTTGAAAGCGACCTTTTTATACATCCTCTTTCATTAATTTGATTATTACAGAAAAATGTCTTGAATGGGTGGTGGGGATGTGCTATATTAATTTTGTTGCTTTCAAATTAGAATTAAAAAAAGTATTGACGGTGTGTGTTGGTTGTGATATATTATATTCTGTCGCTAAATAATAGGGACATGCATAGATTGGTTTATAAGTACATATTCACTAACTTATTATTCCACAGTAGCTCAGTGGTAGAGCAATCGGCTGTTAACCGATCGGTCGTAGGTTCGAATCCTACCTGTGGAGCCATATGGCGGTGTAGCTCAGCTGGCGAGAGCGTACGGTTCATACCCGTGAGGTCGTGGGTTCGATCCCCTCCACCGCTACCAATTTATTAGGTGATGGCGGTCGTGGCGAAGTGGTTAACGCACCGGATTGTGGTTCCGGCATACGTGGGTTCGATCCCCACCGGTCGCCCCATTGAATATGAAAAACATGTCTTAAACGGACCCTTAGCTCAGCTGGTTAGAGCTATCGGCTCATAACCGATCGGTCGCAGGTTCGAGTCCTGCAGGGTCCACCATATTTTTTTTGCGGAGGAGTACCCAAGTCTGGCTGAAGGGAGCGGTCTTGAAAACCGCCAGGAGCTTCACGGCTCGCGGGGGTTCGAATCCCTCCTCCTCCGCCATACATAATTTAAAGAGCACAAAGCATCATCGAATAAGCTTCGAAACAAGATAATGAGCGAGACCTAAATAAACTCTAATTTCTAAATAAGGCTCGGTAGCTCAGTCGGTAGAGCAACGGACTGAAAATCCGTGTGTCGGCGGTTCGATTCCGTCCCGAGCCACCATTTATGGATAAGCATATGTTGTGCTTATTTTTTTTGTTTTCTTAATGCATATAGTTTGCAGATATACGATTGCTTTGATAATCTTACATTAAAAGGATAAACATTCCTAATGTTTTTCTTTTTTACATATTTAAAAAGGAGGAATTGTAAATGGCAAAATTTGAATTACCAGAATTACCTTATGCGTATGATGCGCTTGAGCCTCATATTGATAAGGAGACCATGAATATTCACCACACGAAACACCACAATACGTATGTAACAAAGCTAAATGGTGCTTTGGAAGGACATAGTGATTTACAAAACAAATCTCTAGAGGATCTACTTGGTAACCTAAACGATGTTCCAGAAGACATTCGTACAGCTGTTAGAAATAACGGTGGCGGACATGCCAATCACAGCCTTTTCTGGACAGTGCTTTCACCAAACGGTGGTGGCGAGCCATCAGGTGAATTAGCTTCAAAAATTAACGACAAATTCGGAAGCCTTGATTCTTTTAAAGAAACGTTCGCGAGTGCTGCAGCAGGCCGCTTTGGTTCTGGTTGGGCATGGTTAATTGTGAACAATGGTGAACTTGAAGTGACGAGCACACCAAATCAAGATACACCAGTAATGGAAGGTAAAACGCCAATTCTTGGTTTAGATGTATGGGAGCATGCTTATTACCTTAATTACCAAAACAGACGCCCAGATTACATTGCGGCATTTTGGAATGTTGTAAACTGGGATGAAGTAGCAAAGCGTTATGAGGCTGCAAAATAAAAATTACGAATTCAGACCCAAGTGTTGATTAGACACTTGGGTCTTTTGATGTCTACGCAGCAATACATAATGTGGAATTTAGAACATCCTTTTAATGAATATCTCCACTACCTTTTGAAAACAATAAAGGGTAGAAAAGGAGACGGGAAATATGAAAAAATTAGCTGCGTTATTAGGTGATATTGAAATAGATCGAGATCTAAAATTGCTATTAACAATAGGTGGATTATATTCACTTGGTATATTTTTGTCGAACACATTTGTTAACATCTATTTATGGAAGCAATCTGGTGAGTATGTTTCGTTGGCCGCATATAACATAGCTGTTTATATCATGCAGCCTTTAACCTTTATTTTAGCGGGAAGATGGGCAAAGAAAGTAGACAGAGTGATTGTATTACGATTAGGGGTGATTTTCTTATCCCTATTTTTTATGACAGTCTTACTTGCTGGTGAAAAGGCTGCAACTTACAATGTGTTACTTGGTGCTTTGTTAGGAATTGGGTACGGATTTTATTGGTTGGCTTATAATGTACTTACATTTGAAGTAACGGAACCAGAAACAAGAGATTTTTTTAACGGATTTCTTGGCTTGCTCCAATCATTTGGTGGAATGATTGGTCCAATCCTTGCAGGGTATATTATTTCAAGAATGGACAGTTTTCAAGGATATACCATTATATTTAGTATTTCTTTTAGCCTTTTTGTTTTAGCAGTTATTTGTACGATGTTTTTAAAAAGAAGATCAGCAGAGGGAGTCTTTTCATACAGGCGTATTATAACAGAGCGGAAACATAACGCTAATTGGAAACGAATCCTTTATGCTCATACCTTTCAAGGGTTAAGAGAAGGGATATTTGTTTTTGTAATCTCCGTTTGGGTGTTTGTTACGACCCAAAGTGAATTTGCCCTTGGTACATTCAATTTGATTTTCTCAGGCTTTTCCTTTTTGTTTTATCTCTTAGCAACAAAGTTTATTAAGCCACATATGAGAAAAGGCTCCATTTTTGTTGGAGGACTCTCTCTTTATTTGTCGATCTATCTTATTTTAATTCATATGAGTTATCCAACATTACTTATCTATGCAGCTTTAATTGGGATATCGTATCCCATTTTATACGTACCATATTTTTCTATGTCCTTTGATGTGATCGGAAAGGCGTGGAAGGCTGGAGAGATGAGAATTGAATATATCGTCGTGAGAGAATTATTTTTGAATGTAGGGCGTGTGTTTTCAATAGGAATCTTTTTGATTGCAATTTCTATCTTTTCAGCTGAAACAATTATTCCGTATTTGCTCATGATTTTTGGTGCAGGTCATTTCATTATTTACTTCTTCGTAAAAGATATAAACCTTGAACCAAAAAAAGAACATTCCAAACAGAAACAGAAGCAGAATGTTTTTGTGAAAAATGAATTGGTGGATGAAGAAAATCGATAACAAGGTATAGAGGTGAATAACGAATCCATGTTATAATGAAGGGAAGTTTGTGAGAAAAAGGTGATGACATGGGAAAGAAGAAAAAAAAGAAATTTCAGCAGCTTCCCTTTCGCTTAAATATTTTATTTTTTATCGTATTTTTGCTTTTTTCTACACTTATCATCCAACTAGGTGTAGTTCAAATTTTGTTTGGAGAAGATGCACAGGATAAAATTAATGCAACAGAAAATCAAACTACCTATAACCCTGTACCAAGGGGAGAAATGTACGATCGTTTTGGGAGATTGGTACTAAAGAACGAAGCAACTAGGGCAATCACGTATACGCCGCCAAAGGGTGGTGCATCTGCGGAAGAAAAAGTAACGATTGCTGAACGGTTAGCAGAGCTGATCGACATAAAGAATCCAGAAGATAAGGTGACAGAAAGAGATAAAAAAGAGTACTGGTACGTTCTAAATCAGGATGAAGCAAACAGTAGGCTTACAGCAGAAGAAAAAGAGTTAGAAATTGCTGAGCAGTACCAAGCGACCTTAGACAAAATTACACAGTCAGATATTCGTTATCTTGATGATAACGAAGATTTGCTAGAAGTCATCGCAATTAAAAAACAACTTGATCGAGCCTATGAATTAGCACCTTATATTGTAAAAAATACAGATGTAACGGCAGAGGAATACGCTAAAGTAGCGGAACATCTTAATGAATTACCAGGCATAGACGTGCCTGCAGACTGGAAACGTCAGCCAGTATATGGTTTTACCTTTAAAAACTTTATAGGGAGTATAATGGAAGGTATTCCGAGTGACAACACAGATTATTATCTTGCTCGCGGCTATAGTAGGAGCGATCGTATTGGTGACACTGGGCTGGAAAATCAATATGAAAATGTACTTCGTGGCATGAAGGAACAGATCCAATACACAACAAATAAAAGTGGTAATGTAGTCGATTCAGAAGTGAAACTTAAGGGCACACAAGGTAACGATTTAGTTTTATCTGTTGATATAGAGCTCCAACAAGAAGTGGATAAAATTGTAAAGGAAGAATTGCAGACTGCAATTGAAATGTATCCGTATCAAAATCGATTTATGAAGGATGCATTAGTGGCGATGTTAAATCCAAAAACAGGCGAAATCCTTGCCCTTTCTGGTCAACGCTTTAATCGTGAAACCAATGAATATGAAGATAACTCTTTTCGTGTACTATATGATGCACATCGACCGGGTTCTGCGATAAAAGGAGCTACTGTATTATCTGGACTTCAATCAGGTGTTATAACACCAGGTCAACAATTTTATGACCGACCGATCAAAATCAAAGGAACACCAGAGAAAAGTTCGTACCGTTCCCTTGGTACGGTTAATGACATCGATGCACTAAAACGCTCTTCTAACGTATACATGTTTTACATTGCGATGCGCTTAGGGGGAGAATTCAATTATCAGTACAATAAATCGATTTCCTATAATCCAGATTCGTTTCAGGAAATACGAAACTATTTTAGTCAATTTGGGTTAGGAGTAGAAACAGGGATTGACTACCCGTATGAGAGCACTGGCTACAAAGGAAGTAATCCTGCAGCTGGTAATCTGTTGGACTTTGCCATTGGACAATACGACACCTATACAACGATGCAGTTGGCACAATATATATCAACGATAGCAAATGATGGGTATCGCATTCGACCACGCCTCGTAAAAGAA
Source organism: Terrihalobacillus insolitus (assembly GCF_028416575.1). Lineage (GTDB taxonomy): Bacteria > Bacillota > Bacilli > Bacillales > Amphibacillaceae > Terrihalobacillus > Terrihalobacillus insolitus. The sequence continues at coordinate 96,138 of NZ_JAMQKB010000009.1, forward strand.
GTACGAAAGCCAACTGTTTACAATGATAAATTAGGCGCTGTGCTAAAAAGCTATAACCCAGAAGTAATGAATCGAATCGATATGGATCAATCCTATATTGACCGAGTTCAGGAAGGGTTCTATAAAGTGTACCAAGAAAGTGGTGGCACAGCTTATAGCTATTTTAATGATGCACCGTACGATCCTGCTGGAAAAACGGGAACAGCTGAAAACGAGGTGTATGTGGATGGGAAAAAGTATAATACAGAAAACCTAACACTAGTCGGATATGCCCCATACGATAATCCAGAAGTTGCTTTTGCTGTAGTTGTCCCTAATACTGGTGCCATTTCAGGACAATACCCTATTAATCATAAAATAGGCAGAGGAATATTGGACGCTTATTTTAACCTTAAAGCGGAACGAGATGAAAATGGCGTAAATATGAACTTACAAGAACAAGAACAGAACGAAGAAACTGGTGATGAAACGGCAAGCAAAGAAGAGAATAGTGAGAGTGAGTAATATAGGAGTACCCTTAGTGAAGTTCATTCACTAGGGCTTTTTTTATGTAAGGTGGTTGAGTATAAATCTGTCTTGCTTGAACAATTTAAATAGTAAAGTCAAGTGAATTCATAAGGAGTTTTTGTCGAAATTTACACTTTCTTAACATTGACTTAACTATAAGTTAAAACTAGTACGTTATGATGTTAGGGAAGGTTGGTTAAGTTGACTTTTCGAAATTATAATTTGTAGGGGGAAAAAACATGAAGAAAATGAAACAATTTATCCTTGCAGCTCTATTTTTATTATCTATTGGAGTATTAGCAGCATGTGGTTCTGGAGAAGAAAATAACGATGGACAAGAAAACAGCGACTCTGAAGATAGTGTTTCTGGTTCCATCGTAATATCAGGTTCTAGTGCAATGCAACCCCTTGCGGCAGCAGCTGCAGAACAATTTACAAATGAAAACCCTGGAGCCGACATTCAAGTGAATGCTGGTGGTTCTGGAACAGGACTAAGTCAGGTTTCTGAAGGCTCTGTTGATATTGGAAACTCAGATGTGTTTGCAGAAGAAAAAGACGGTATTCCAGCAGATGAATTAGTTGATCATAAGGTTGCAGTAGTTGGAATTACTGCTGCGGTCAATCCCGAAGTCGGAATTGACAATTTGAGTAAAGAAGATTTAATAAAAGTATTTACTGGTGAAATCACAAACTGGAGTGAAGTTGGTGGTGCTGATCAAGAAATTACATTAGTAAACAGACCTGATTCTTCTGGTACCCGAGCAACTTTCGTTAATTTCGGTTTAGACGGTGCAACTCCAGCAGAGGGGATAACACAGGATTCCTCTAACACTGTTAAAAAGATTATAGGTGAAACACCGGGCGCTATCGGTTATCTAGCATTTTCATACTTCACAGACGATTCCGTAACCCCTATAGCGATTGATGGTGTCAAGGCAACAGATGAAAATGTACAAAGTGGAGCATTCCCAATTTGGGCATACGAGCACTCTTATACGAAAGGGGAACCAACTGGGTTAGCGAAACAATTCCTAGACTATTTAATGAGTGATGAAATACAGGAAGGACTGGTTTCCGAACAAGGATACATTGCGGCTACAAAAATGCAAGTAGAACGTGATGAAGAGGGAAATCAAACCGACAAGTAAATTTTTAAAAAACAAATAATTTTTCAGGGTAAATGTTTACATGCTATACATTTACCCTCTTGTTACTTCTATATAGAGGATGTTCAACACGCCAATAAACGTTATATCACATCGATAGAGGATTTTCTTAACCGATAACAAGTCTTATAGTAATACTGTAATAATAAAGGAATAGAGCTCAGTTTTAAGGAGTGCGGATTGAAATGGAAAATACAACAACTTCTGCCAGAGAAAGATTAGTGAAGTCAAACAAAAATAAATCCAACGGTGAACTAAGGGGCAAAATGATTGTTACATTATCTGCCATTATTATGATCACCGCAACTGTGGCGATCACTGTCTTTTTGGCAACAAAAGGATTACAGGCGTTTTTAGTTAACGGTGTAAGTCCAATTGAATTTTTAACGAGTACAGACTGGAATCCAACAGATGAAGGTAATCCAAAATTTGGAGCATTCCCTTTTATCTATGGCTCATTAGCTGTTACATTGCTATCCGCTTTGATCGCAGCGCCAATTGGAATAGGTGCGGCTATATTCATGACAGAGATTGCACCTGCTTGGGGAAGAAAAATACTACAGCCTGTTATTGAATTACTAGTTGGTATTCCATCTGTCGTTTATGGATTTATTGGACTAACAGTATTAGTGCCTTTTATAAGAAATCAATTCGATGGAATAGGGTATAGTTTACTTGCTGGGACAATTGTTCTTTCTGTTATGATCTTGCCTACGATCACAACGATTGCTACAGATGCGATGGGGACTTTGCCTAGAAATTTGCGAGAGGGTTCTTATGCACTAGGTGCCACAAGGTGGCAGACAATTAGAAAGGTACTTGTTCCTGCAGCATTACCATCACTTTTGACTGCCATTGTTTTGGGTATGGCAAGAGCATTCGGTGAAGCGCTAGCGGTTCAAATGGTAATTGGAAATTCCCGAGCTATACCATCTAGTATACTTGATACATCAGCAACACTAACTTCCATCATTACCTTAAATATGGGATATACAACCTATGGGAGTGTAGAAAACAATACACTGTGGTCAATGGGACTCATTCTATTAATTATTTCCTTTGTCTTCATTTTAATCATTCGGTATTTGTCATCTAGGAGGAGAATATAATGAATAGTAGGGTTGCAGACAGGATTGCCACTGGTGTGTTGATTGGGTTAGCGACGATCATTGTCGTATTATTAGTTGGCCTTTTTTCATATATTTTAGCAAAGGGTATACCTAATATTTCATGGAGCTTCTTAACTTCCCCGTCGAGTACGGTACAAGCAGGTGGGGGGATTAGGGATCAACTATTTAATTCGTTCTATATACTGTTTATTACAATGCTGATTACGGTGCCACTTGGTGTTCTCGGTGGTATCTACATGGCAGAATATGCTCAACCAGGTAAAATCACTCATTTTATTCGTTCCTGCATAGAAATGCTTGCCTCTTTACCTTCTATCGTTGTAGGAATGTTTGGACTACTCATATTTGTTAACACAATTGGCTGGGGATACACCATTATAGGTGGAGCATTAGCTTTAACAATATTTAACATACCCGTCATGGTCAGAGTCAGTGAGGATGCAGTACGCTCCGTTCCATCCGAACAAAAGGAAGCAAGTTTAGCACTTGGCATTACACATTGGCACACAATTAAAACGGTATTAATTCCTGCTGCTTTTCCAGGTATTTTAACTGGTGCAATACTTGCTTCAGGACGTGTGTTTGGTGAGGCAGCTGCATTGTTATTCACAGCTGGTTTATCCACTCCAAAACTAAATTACATGAACTGGAATCCATTTTCTGAAACTTCTCCGTTAAATATTTTTAGACCTGCTGAGACGCTTTCTGTTCATATTTGGGAAATAAACACACAAGGGATTATCCCTGATGTTGAAGAGGTGGCCAATGGTGCTTCGGCCGTTCTTGTTCTTTCGGTTCTATTATTTAATTTGTTAGCTAGATGGTTGGGAAGTACCATTCATAAAAAGATAACTGCTAGCAAATAGAGGGGTTAGGTGATGATATGAAAACGCCAATTGCTACTAGTGAGCAGAAACAATCAATACCGAAAAAAGAAACAGATACTATTCTGAAAGTAAGCAACCTAAGTATATTTTATGGGAGTAATCAAGCTGTAAAGCATGCTACCTTTGACATCGACAAAAACAAAGTAACTGCTTTAATCGGCCCTTCTGGCTGCGGTAAGTCAACATTTTTAAGAAGCATAAACAGAATGAATGATCTCATTCCGATTGCCAGAAGTGAAGGTGAAATAATGTATGAAGATGTTAATATTTTGAATAAGAATATTAACGTAGTAGCACTAAGGAAAGAAATTGGTATGGTATTTCAAAAGCCAAATCCATTTCCAAAGTCCATCTATAACAACATTGCACATGCTTTAAAATTCTATGGTATTCAAAAAAAGAAAGTTGTAGACGAAATCGTTGAGGAAAGCTTAAAGAAATCGGCACTTTGGGATGAAGTCAAGGATCGTTTGCATGAATCCGCTTTTTCATTATCAGGTGGACAGCAGCAAAGATTATGTATTGCAAGGACGTTAGCGATGAAACCGAATGTTCTGTTATTGGATGAACCATCCTCTGCTTTAGATCCAATATCCAATGCAAAAATAGAAGAATTAATTTTGCAATTAAAAGATGAATTTTCGATCGTTATTGTGACGCATAACATGCAACAAGCTTCTCGAATATCGGATAAAACAGCATTTTTCTTAAATGGAGATGTTGTAGAGTATGACCGTACGGAAACTATTTTCACCAATCCTTCCCAGCAAAAAACAGAAGACTACATTTCAGGTAGATTTGGATAGGGGGTTCACAAACACATGCAAACGACAACAGCAAACAAGTCCGTGTTTGATGTGAAAGATTTAAATTTATGGTACGGTAGTTTCCACGCATTGATTAATCTTAATTTCTCTATGTATAAAAATGAGGTTACAGCTATCATAGGACCATCTGGATGTGGGAAATCCACATTTGTTAAAACATTAAACCTAATGGTTAATATGATCCCAAACGTTCATATGTCTGGTGAGATTAATTATAACGATAAGAATATTTTAAATAAAAAAATTGACCTTGTGGAATTGAGAAAACAAATCGGGATGATCTTTCAAAAAGGAAACCCATTTCCGCAATCGATTTATGATAATGTTGCGTATGGACCTCGAATACATGGGATTAAAAAAAAGAAACAACTAGATGAAATTGTGGAGGAATCTCTTAAAGATGTAGCTTTATGGGATGAAGTGAAGGATCGACTACAAAGTGCAGCACTTGGATTATCAGGTGGCCAACAACAAAGACTCTGTATCGCACGCGCATTAGCTACCAAACCAGAAGTTGTTCTAATGGATGAGCCAACGTCAGCATTAGACCCAATTTCTACTCTGAAAATAGAAGAGTTAATCACAAAACTCAAAGAAAAATATACGATTGTCATTGTCACTCATAATATGCAACAAGCAGCAAGAATTTCAGATAAAACAGCGTTTTTCTTAAACGGAGAAGTTGTAGAGTTTTCTGATACAAATCAACTTTTTTCAAATCCAAGCGATAAAAGAACAGAAGATTATATCACTGGCCGGTTTGGATAAAAAATGGGAGGGGATTGTGATGGTTGCTAGAGAACAGTTTCATGTCGAATTGAAAAAAGTAACAGGATTGATTATTGAGCTTGCCGAAGAAACCGAAAGAGCATTACAGCAAGCAGTTCATGCATTGTATGCTTCGGACATCGAGCTTGCTCATAAAATAATTGAAGATGACGTTGATGTGGATAGGAAAGAAATGGAGATTAATGAAGAGGCCATATTATTAATTGCCAAACAGCAACCTGTTGCGACTGATTTAAGGCGATTAATTGTTGCTTTACGAATCTCATCCGACTTAGAGAGAATGGGGGATAACGCAAAAAATATTGCAAAAGCAACGATTCACCTTGGAGAAGACCATGGGCTAACGGTTCACCCAGTAATAGAGGATATGAAAGAAATTGCTTTAAAAATGTCAGACGTAGCAAAAAAAGCATTTGAAAATGAAGACATTACAATGGCAAAGAAACTTGCAGAACTGGATGACAAGGTCGACAACATGTACGGTGAGGTTGTTCGTGAAATGCTAGAAGAAACAGCTACAAACCCACAAAAAATCCAACACATTATGCAGATGGCTTTCAGCGCTCGTTACATTGAGCGCTTCGCAGATCATATCACGAATATTGGTGAAGATATTTTATATTTAGTTAAAGGAAAATCGATCGATTTAAACCAATAGACTGTGTAGCAAAAGTGACTCCTATTTTCACGAGTCACTTTTTGTTATCACGATCGCTATTTCCTCATACGTCATTTCCCGGTTGAAGTAAAATTCGCCTGGTTGAATTTTTGTTCCATACTCATTTTCTGCCAAAAAAGTAAGAAATGCTTGTTCATCATCAATGACGTTAGCATCAAACAGTTCGTTAACTATAGCATTAGTAGTCATACCAGGTTCTATTGTTAATGTATACGAAATTTCTACTTTTTCTCCAGAATTGTCCATTTCATCATTTTCTTTTTCTGAAGTCTCCTCATCCACCACTTCAGAAGAGAGCTTGCTCACGTTGTAACCATCTTCTTCTAAAGCTAATATCATTTGTTCTGTTGAAGGGTAATTGTTTTTGGTAGTTTCTTTGCTCCGGTAATCCAACAAAAAAGGGATGGAAAGTAAAATTGTTGCGGATAACAATCCTAATGCAAATGCTCGTACCGTCTGTTTCATTCGTTCGCTCCTTTTTAAACAAATTGTTTCACAATGGAATGAATATCATATTCACTAAGTCCTGTTTCTTTTGCGATTTCCCTTATCGGTACGCCACTCTGGTATAATTTAGTGACTTTTCTTAACATTGGTGGCTGTTGTGTGGTACTTGCTTCCTGTTGGTAAGGCAAATCATTTCCAATATCATCTGATAATAGTTCTTCTTCCAAAATTTTTATCTTTTTCTTTAGTTGATACGAATCTTGCATCGTTGAAATGGAAAACTGTTCCAATTGTTTTTCGATATCTTTAAACCGATCACTCATGAAAAATGACAAGACAAAAAGGATAACGGAAACAAATCCTAACGTTACAATTGTATAGACCATCTAATCCCCCCCAATTTATAACTACATAATTAGTTATACCATACATGTGTTTGGCAGAAAATACTTTATCCCGATTTAATCGTGTTAATCGAAAAAACTGTCGGAATAGCTTGAAAAGAGAAGCTGAGTTTGGTAATATAAATAAGTCTGATATAGCATAGTATATGAAAATTTGAGAAGTATTTATGGTTTGGAGGGATAATGATGCGTGTAAACATTACACTTGCATGTACCGAAACTGGTGATCGCAATTATATTACAACAAAAAACAAGCGTAAGCATCCTGAGCGCTTGGAACTTAAAAAATATAGTCCACGTCTAAAAAAGCATACCTTGCACCGTGAGACTAAATAAGATCAACAAGGGAACCTCTGCCAGTTTTGGTGGAGGTTTTATACGTTAAGGAGGGATTCGCATGGATAAACATTCATTAAGGGATAATGCTAAAAAATATGTACATACTTTGAAAAACAACGATAAAGAAACAATAGAAAAATGGTTCTATCATGATTTGTTTGCCACTAGCTACTGGAAAAATGCTTCTTCTATCGGAATCACGATTTCTCGTAGACATGAATGGAACACTATTCCGATTGTGAAAAAGGCTTGGGAACAAAACAAAACTGTTTCTGTACCAAAGTGTTTTCCAGAAGATAAAAGGCTGGTTTTTTATCAAATTACTTCCATGGATCAACTTGAACGGGTGTATATGGACTTATTAGAACCCATTGTCAGCCAAACGATAGAGATAAATTGTCAGGATATTGACCTTTTAATCGTACCTGGACTTTTATTTGACAGCCATGGTTTTCGTATTGGATATGGTGGAGGTTACTATGATCGATATCTTAAGAACTACCCTAACGAGACCGTTTCGTTAGCAAGTACAAACCAGCTCATTGAAAAAGTACCTACTGATCAATACGATATTCCAGTAGATCATCTCATAACCAACATGGGTCTCTTGTTTTAATCGGTATGACAAAAGAAGGGAAACTGCAAATCCTAGCTAGAGAATTTATAAAAATTGTGAGTATATTACTGTTCCTGATGATGAAAAATAGAACTACAAGTGCGTATTCTTAGTAACAGAAAGGATGGTAATTTTGCGATTACTTTTAGCAATAGGTTCACTTCTTGTTGGAGGTACGATTATTTTTCAAGCTCGCTACAAAATTATGAACACACTTTTGGCTGTAAGCGTGTTACGTAAATTGATTGTTACAATATCCATGAATATGCCGTTTATTAGAAAGAGATTGTTACCTATGATTATGGGACGATCCACGACATAAACAATCCATTTTTACTTGAAAAATAAAAATAAGTTTAAAAGAACGGGTTGTTACTATGCATCGATAAGGGTATAGTGGCATCCCATTTTTTTACACTTTAGCGGAATTAAGTATAGGCAAAGAAAACACATTGCCATTATTTATGGGAAATTTGTATTTTTGTCTAACACATGTTTTAGAGATGAATTGTTTTATGTTCATGGTAAAATGGTGAAGGGGGAGGAGAATACATGACATTGGAAGAGGAATTTTTATATTATTATGTAGCATATGATCTTGTAGTGCATCACAAATTCGACATTATTCGTATTGGGCGTGCTAGTAAAGAACTTTGGCTAGAGAAAAAAGTAGCCAATACATCCCACGTTGTTCGACTGTCCCAAAAGGGCTTTGATTGGAATAATCAAATGATACAAGACCTAGAACAAGTGCAGCAGGAGATTAAACGATTAAAGAAAACGTTAACTGGAAAATCGATCACATTTCATTCCGTCTACATATCAGCATTTCCTCCTGTGAATGGCTCGAATACATTAAGTGATCCAATAAAAGTAAAAGACATGAAGTCCATTCAAATCCAAGTATATTTTTCTGGTAATGCATATCGCTCCGAGCTGAAACGGTTATACCAAGATTTAACTATTCCGTATCAGGAACCAATTTATCCAACGTCTGAAGTAGAAATAACGAAGGAAACCGCACACCTAAAGGAAAAATTAATTGAAATTCACAATAAAAGAACGAGAGAAATTCAATCTCTGTTCGAAAATGGAAAACCAATTTTTACATATCTTTTCTTACTCGTTAATGTAGCAGTTTTTATTTTGTTAGAAATAAATGGTGGGAGTATGTCCACAGCTACCTTAATAAAATTTGGTGCCAAGTATAATCCAGCTATTTTAGAAGGGGAATGGTGGAGAATTGTATCTTCCATGTTTCTGCACATTGGTTATCTCCACATAGCTATGAATATGTTGGCTCTATTTTATTTAGGAAACGCTGTAGAACGCATTTATGGAAGTGCTCGATTCTTTATCATCTATTTTTTAGCAGGTATTATAGGTGGTCTTGCTAGTTTTGCTTTGAGTCCACAATTAGCGGCAGGGGCTTCTGGTGCGTTGTTTGGATTATTTGGAGCCTTATTGTTTTTTGGTGTTCTGTACAAGAAAGTGTTTTTTCAAACGATGGGGAAGAATCTGTTATTTATTATCGGATTGAATATTGTACTCGGGCTTTCATTGCCGCAAATCGACAATAGTGCGCACATCGGCGGCTTAATAGGTGGTTTCATTGCAGCTTCTATTGTGTTTTTACCAAAGAAAAAGAAACGAAGCATACAGTTGGTAATGTTGCTCGTTTATGTTGCTGCAGCTTCTAGTCTTATTGTTTATGGTACTACTCAAACAAGCCCAGAGCTCCAGCTGCAAGTCGTACAGCAACTGATTAAGGATGGAGATTATAAGCAAACAATCGATGTGATCAATGAACAAGTGGAGAACTCTGAATCCTTTAAAGCCGAATTTTTATTTTATCGCTCATTTGCTTTTATAAAGTTAAATAAACAGGAGTCTGCAATTTCTGACCTGGAACAGACAGTTCAGCTCAAACCTGAATTCGCAGAAGCGCAGTACAATCTTGCTTTACTGTATTTTGAAAAAAGTAACTTGTCCCAAGCGCGAGATGCAGCTGAAAAAGCGTATAATCTGCAACCAGATAACGAAGATTTTAAAACCCTCTACAATCAATTGGAGGAAAATGGATAATATTGAATCAGCTGTTTTTTGTTACCGTTCTGATCCTGATATAGGACAAGTAAATGTTTTGCTTCTTTATCGAACAAAATAAGTGGTATATAGCTTTTGATTGGCTGATTTTCATTCATATTTGAACTTATTTCAAGAACATAATTTTTGTATAAACCTTCCCAAAGCTGACCAATCACTTGCTCTGTCTGCTCTTGATTTAAACCAGGAATTGGTTTTGTTTCAAATTGAGTGAGTTTTGTGAGAGGAACAATAGTATACTTTTTATCGGGTATATTAAAATAGTTTAACAACTGCTCCCATTGAAAGGAAAGTTGTTGATTCGTTGCACGATCAAGTGTTTTTTTCCAATCTTTTTGATTCGCATCTGTTGGTTGTTCAAAAGATTCTAAAGCTGAATATGGGGAATCAATGACATATAGTTCATCCTGAGTCATCCCTTGAATACTTTTTATTTCATCATCTGGATAATGAATCTCCCCATGATGAAAAGACACGATTTGAAAATGGCTACTGTCCTCGCCATGTATGGATAATTTCTGGGTTAAATTTTGGCCGTTTTCTTTCCATTTGCTCAAGATACCCTGAAGTTGTCCATCAACAAATAAAAGGGAAACATCCTGTCGTAGATATATGGATTCCTCCATTTCGGATGTTACTGTCCATGACACATCATATTCATCCTGATCCGTTTGGGATAAAAGTTGAAGAGAGCTGGACATTTTTGTGAATTTTTTTTCTTCATCCAATGGAAAGTATTTGATTACTGATTGCTCGTTATCCATAAATAAAAAGCTAATGACGAATAAAGATAGTAGGCCAATCACCGTTAATATCCATTTGTTCATATGAATTCCCCCGTTGAAGTTACTTTTGAAACAACCTCTTTTACGCAAAATATAAAAATTGAATCTCTACTTTATATATGCTTGTACCTTATTGAATATGAGATGGAGTAGAACAATTCGTGTATGCTTCGTTTTTTTTCGTACAAACTAACAGGTAACAACATGTAATAGGGTGAGAGAATGGAAACAGATAAAAAGAAGTTGACGAACAACTATAGTAGTAACGTTGCTTACATGCGTGATCGACTCGCAGTTGACAAAAGTTTCGATGTTATACAGATGGATCTCGAATATGCAGGAAAGAAAATGGCATTATTTATGATTGACGGGTTTATAAAAGATGACATCCTGCATTTATTAATGAAATTTTTAGCGAAGTTGGAACCTGCACATTTAGATCCAAACCCATTAGAGCGTTTAATGAAAACGTATATTCCATATGTGGAACTAGATCAGGTGGAAGACATGAATGCAGCAACTGATACTGTATTAGCAGGTGCTGCTGCATTACTTGTGGAAGGCATGGATAAAATCATCATGATCGATGCACGAACCTATCCTGCACGTGGACCAGAAGAACCTGATCTAGAACGGGTGACGCGAGGGTCTAGAGATGGATATGTTGAAACGATCGTCTTTAACACAGCACTAACACGACGCCGTATTCGTGATCGATCCCTTCGAATGGAATATTTAAGTGTTGGAAGAAGGTCAAAGACAGACATCGTACTATGCTATTTAGAAGATGTTGCAGATACGGAAAAAGTAAATCATTTAAAGCATACGTTAAAACAAATAGACACAGATGGTTTACCAATGGCCGAAAAAACGGTAGAAGAATTTTTAGGTGGACGTCACTGGAATCCATATCCAACGGTTCGGTACACGGAAAGACCAGATACAGCAGCTGCTCACGTTTTTGAAGGTCATGTATTAATTATGATTGATGGATCACCTAGTGTCATGATTACACCAGCAACCTACTGGCACCATCTTCAGCATGCAGAAGAATATAGGCAAAAACCGCTCGTCGGTGCATACTTGCGCATTGTCCGATATATCGCCGTGTTAACATCCATTTTTATTTTACCTTTATATTATTTGTTTTCTGTTAATCAAGGACTTGTACCAGACGGGCTTCAATTTATTGGACCTAAGGAAACTGGTACGATACCCTTATTGGCGATGTTTCTAATAGCTGAGATAGGAATCGACATGCTAAGAATGGCTGCGATTCATACACCAAGTTCCTTGGCAACTGCACTCGGACTTGTCGCGGCTGTTTTAATTGGTCAAGTCGCGATTGAAGTTGGACTTTTCACGAATGAAGTAGTGTTATATTTATCAATTGCAGCAATCGGTACCTTTGCGACGCCAAGCTATGAACTAAGTCTGGCTAATCGGATCTCACGGATTGCATTACTTATCGTGACAGCTATTTTTGGAGTAGAGGGATACGTAGCTGGTATTACGTTATGGATACTATTATTGATGAAAACACAATCTTTTGGAACAGCATATTTGTGGCCGTTTATGCCATTTTCATTTAAATCATTTATTGCCGTTTTTGTTAGGAGACCCGTACCATTAAACAATCAAAGACCAGTATTTTTAGATCCAGAAGATCCAGACCGTTAATCAGGACTGGATCTTTTTTGTTTTATTTCTCTACATGGATTGGTATAATACACTATGGTGATAACTATGAAATCAGTTTATGATGTACAACAATTATTGAAAAAATTTGGCGCAATTATTTATATTGGTGATCGACTTGCCGATTTAGAATTAATGGAAACGGAGCTAAAGGAGCTCTATACATCCCAATGTATAACAACGGAGGATTATCAAATGGCGATTCTACTTCTAAGACAGGAAGCAACGATGTTAAGAGAGAAAGAAGGTTTATAATAGATGAAAAAACCTTATTATATTGGGATAGATATAGGTGGCACTTCCGTTAAAATGGCATTTGTTGATAATAACGGGAGCATGATGGATAAATGGGAAATACCTACGAACAAAATGGAAAAGGGTGCCCATGTTCCATTAGAAATATGGGCATCTATTGTAGAAAACATGGATCAGAACAATATATCAAAACAAGATGTAGCGGGAATTGGCGTAGGTGCACCCGGTTTTGTTCATCCGATTACAGGAATCATTTCTGAAGCAGTAAATATTGGCTGGAAGAATTTTGACTTAAGAAACGAAATGGAGACAATATCAGGTCTACCCACTTATGTTGATAATGATGCAAATATTGCAGCACTAGGTGAGAATTGGAAGGGTGCAGGAAGGAAATCGGATTACCTCATTGCCGTTACCCTCGGAACTGGAGTAGGTGGTGGAATCATCGCGAATGGAAAAATACTGAAGGGTGTGAATGGTACCGCTGGTGAGATTGGGCATATGACCGTAGATCCAAGCGGTATACGATGTAATTGTGGAAGAAAAGGGTGTTTAGAGACAATCGCATCGGCAACAGGCATTGTACGTAAGGCAAAGGAAGGTATGAAACAAAACAAACATAGTATGTTGACAGTACATGATCGTAAAGAGGGGGATATTTCAGCAAAAGACGTCTTTGCGATGGCAGAAAAAGGAGATCAACTAGCGAATCAAATTGTTGAAGATATTACAAACACACTTGGATTAGCGATTTCAAATCTTGCAATTGCCATTAATCCATCGAAAATCGTGATCGGTGGTGGCGTTTCAAAAGCGGGTGAAAGTTTGCTTAAGCCATTAAGAAAAGCATTTGATAAGCACGCATTGCCAAGAATTAGTAAAGAGTGTGAATTTGTTATAGCCCAACTCGGCAATGATGCTGGTGTCTTTGGTGGTGCTTATATCGTAAAACAGGCAATGAAAATGGGGGAACCTTTTAAAAGGTAACCGAATAATCATACTAAAAAACATTATCAATAAAAATTTTTGTTAATTTTTTTTACAAAAGTTGAAACTTTTATGTTATCTTATTCGTCTAATCATTTATGGAAGGACGTAAATAAGGAGTCGTCTGCGAAAATATAAAGTGAAGAGTTTTTAAGCAGATGATTCATACAATGGGAATTTGTTGTGAGGAGGAAATGACCGATGTTTCAAAAACGATTTACATTGCCATTATATCAAATAGCAGCATTATTATTTGGACTTAAAACATATATTATGTATCGTTTTATGTTTAATATATCTCTTGACAATACAATGCAAGAGTTTATCTTGTTTATTAATGCCATTGTTTCTGCAATTTTGTTTTTTACATTAAGTGTTTGGTTTAAGGAAAGAAGACAAATGAAGTTTATTCGGTATGGTGCACTGATCGGTACACTTATTCTTTTCTTTAATTTAGTTTTTTATCGCAATTTCAATGACTTCATTACCATTCCTGTCTTGTTTCAAGGAAGTAATGCAGCAGATTTGGGATCCAGTATTTTAACTTTGATCAAATGGACTGACGTACTGTTATTTACGGATGTAGTAATTATATGGTATTTAAGTAAAAAACATGTACAAACGTTGTCGGTTCAACACCTAAGAAAAGGCAAGATTGCTGCGACTGCATTTGCGATTGCACTATTAGCAGGTAACTTTGTTTTGGCGGAGATCGAACGTCCACAATTGTTTCAGAGGTCATTTGACAGAGAATATTTAGTTAAAAATATAGGTTTATTTAATTATCATATATATGATGCAGTTCTGAATTCAAAAGCACAAACGAAGCGTGTGTTTGCGGACGGGAACGAATTAACAGAAATAAAAGACTATATCAATGAAAATGTAAAAAGTAATGAACAATCGGATTTGTTCGGTATTGCAAAAGGGAAAAACGTCATATTTATTTCAGTCGAATCATTTCAAAGCTTTGTCATTAACAACGAGTTATATGGGGAAGAAGTTACACCATTTTTAAATGAATTGATTAAAGAGGATAGTAGTTTGTATTTTGAAAATTTTTATAACCAAGTGGCTCAAGGAAGGACTTCAGACTCAGAGTTTTTAGTAGAAAATTCACTTTATCCACTCCCAAGTGGAGCAGTGTTTTTTACAAATGCCCAAAATGAGTACAATGCAATGCCTGAAATATTAGGTGATTATGGATATTACTCGTCTGTATTACATGCGAACAATAAAAGCTTCTGGAATCGAGACATTATGTATAAGAATTTAGGATATGATTATTTTTATGGAGAAGAAGCATTTGAAGTTACCGAAGAAAACTCGATTGGATGGGGCTTAAAGGATAAACCGCTATTCGAACAATCAATGAAATATTTACAGTCGATGGAACAGCCTTTTTATACGAAGTTCATAACATTGACAAATCATTTTCCGTTTGAGTTAGACGAAGAGGATGCAACAATAGAGCGTTATGATTCAAACTCAAACACACTAAATAATTATTTCCAAACTATTCGCTACACGGATGAAGCTATTAAGCAGTTTTTTGATCAGTTGAAGGCTTCGGGGCTGTATGAGGATTCGATCATTGTGATTATGGGAGACCACTTTGGAATTAGTGAAAATCATAATCAAGCTATGAGTCAGTATCTTGGTAAAGAAATAACACCATATGAACAAACCCAGCTACAGCGTGTCCCATTTATTATTAACATTCCAGGGTACGATGGAGGAAAAGTTATTTCGGATATTGCTGGACAAATTGATGTGAAACCAACATTGCTTAATTTGTTAGGAATTCAACCACAGAATAATTTAGGCTTTGGTATAGACTTACTAGGCAAGCAAAAAGAAGACTTTGTTGCATTTAGAAACGGCGAGTTTGTTAGTGATGATTACGTTTATTCTAGTGGAACGTGCTATGACAGACAAACTGGAGAGGCGTTAGAAAGTCAAAGTGATGTATCAACTCAAGAGAAACCTTCGAATGTCTGTGGGCCAATTAAGAAACAAGTTGAAAAAGAATTAAGTTATTCAGATGAAATTATCTATGGTGACTTGTTCAGATTCTATAATTTTGAAAATAAATAAGTAGGTACAAAAAAGAAAGACCCTTTCAAAGGTCTTTCTTTTTTGTCAAATTTTAATCTTTAAATGGTTTTAGGCCTTTTAGACCCACCTCTAAGCGAAGCGTAGGTGGGGATTCCCCGATGTTTCAGCTTGCTGAAACGAGTTCGCTTCACTGTGCTTGACTTATTAACGGTTCAATTAGTGTCATAATGGAGAACCAGCCAAATACGAGCGCTGACACTCCAGCAAAGGCAACAGCAAAGAAATTTCTTGTCTTGAATTCTCTTATTACAGCAGCAGCACATAAAATAGCAACCACTAATAGCATAACTGCTAATACCATTATTGTTGACCCCCTTAAGTTATAGCTAATATTGATTGAAATATTGCCAACTCTTATATTACTATTTAATATGTAGTAGATCATTTCTCCTCATACATTTTAAATCAAAAAAGCTGGTTTGTCGAGGTGTTGGTATGCTTTTTCTAAACAAAGTTTGAAAGGAAGATGAAGATGCGTATTTTTAGCATGTCACTTGGTCCATTAGGCACAAATTGTTATCTTTTAGATGATGGTGAGCAATCTATAATGATCGATCCAGGTGGTGACAGCGAAGTGATTGTTTCCCATATGGAACAGCTTGCACTAAAACCGATTGCCATTTTGTTAACACATGCACACTTTGATCACATCGGTGCTGTAGACGCACTTAAGGATCAGTTTCACATTCCAGTGTACATAAACGAGCAGGAATCAGACTGGTTGGCTGATCCGATGAAAAATGGATCGGGTCTCTTTTCAACAAAAGAAATACGAGCAAATGATCCAGATCACTTTCTACCCATCGGCCCATTTCAAATTGGCACTTTTTCTTTGGAAATTCGTCACACACCAGGGCATTCGCCAGGGAGTGTCTCGTTTGTCTTTCCAAAAGAAAAGGCAGTCATAAGTGGAGATGCTTTGTTTCAACGCGGTATAGGCAGAACGGATCTACCAGGAGGGAACACGGAACAACTAATCAGCAGTATTCGAAATGAGCTGTTCACTTTAAGCGATGACTTTACCATTTATCCTGGTCATGGACCTAATACGACCATAGGCGAAGAGAAAAAAGATAATCCCTTTTTCTGAAATTCTGCGTTGCAAGTGGCATGATATGTACTATTTAATATTAAAACAAAAAAGAAAGACTTAACTTCGGTTAAGTCTTTCTAAACTTATTCAAATCCTGGAACTAAGATGAAATTTGAATAGTAGGTAAAGCCGATGAAGAAGACGGTGCAATACGCACCAAATAAGTACATATACATGCGCTCAGAAAGATTTAAGTAGCTTACGGTTAAGAAAAAAACGGTTTGGGCTAAAAATAGAACCGACACTTTTGGCATATCACCAATTAAAAACATGACGGTGAAAATTCCTGTCCAAAAAGCAAGCACACGAAACATCCGATCCATGTTTCCCCCTCCTTTTCAAAGGTAACTTATCATCGTTATTATAAACGAGTCATTTCCTATTGTAAATGAATCTTGCTCTTTCTTTGTTACTTTTTTCTGTTTTTGGTGCAACCCACCTTAAGAAAACATTTACAATACGCGCAAATCATTGGACAGAGGACTTAAAAAGATTATCCATGTACTGGGCTAGCTGGATTCGAACCAGCGAATGACGGAATCAAAATCCGCTGCCTTACCGCTTGGCTATAGCCCAATGTTTATTACATCCAATAGCATGGATCTTTTCGCGTCAAAGTATACATGAATGAGGTGATTTTTCAGGTTAGAAATTTTATCCTGATTCCTTCTTCTTTTCATACCACTTAAGAACATACATTTTATGGAGAGGAAAAGGTTTGTGTCGTGATAAAGGAAGCATTTTCGTCGGTTACCGCACTAAAAGATGCTATTATCTTTTCTTGTTGCATTTGATAATAGATCTGTACAGTTCCATCTGGGAAGGTGTACAAACGATCTCCTTCCGATGATGGTAATGTACTTACAATTTCCTCTTTAAATTTGGCGGTACTCATTTGAACTAACGTGTCTATTTTTAGCTGTTCCTTATAAAAGTCTGAATACATAACGGTGTTTTTATATATGGCTACGTTAGAAGACACGAAGATCAATATAAGGATCATCACAAACAGGACATAAGGAAACAAAAATCCATTCTGGTTATGGAACAAATCGTATCTTTTTTTCATAAAACGCTCCTGTTAATGTGGTAACACTTACTGTTATTCCAGCTGAGGATTCTGTAAAAGAGATGGATCGGACATCTCTTAGCAATATTTCATGGCCTGTGTCAGATACTTGCCTTCTGATTATGTCTCCATATTCTTCAAATTCAACGAATGTTCCGTCCCACTTTTCAAAGGTTAGCTTTGTTGGAGATGCAGTAAGGCTTTTTGTAGAATATGTTTCATTCATGATGAATTGAAAGAATTGACGAATGGCGAACTCGTCGGAATAGGTAGGCTGGTTTTGTATTTGAAATAGGAATGGGAAGAACGGAATCATAATGGAAAGAACCCCCAAGCTAAATAATAAAGTAGCAAAGGTCATCCCCTGCTGATTAATAGCCATTAAGACAAAATGATTTTTCTTTTTTCTTGGCATTTTCCCACGTTGCACATCCTTTTATTAAAGACTTTTCTATGTTAAAAGTGAACGATACATTTTTCTTCAGAATTGTTTCCGTGTAGGTAAGTGGAAAAGGTTCACTTCTGTCTAAAAGCATTTGTTGCATTGCATCATGTAGTGTAGATTGAATAAACCGTTGCTCCCTAAACATTTGCTGTTCTAATTTTAATTGGGATGCAATTGGGATGAATGTCATCATGATCGTAACCCAGATAGCAAATGATACGATGACCTCGGCATATGAAAATCCTTTATTGTTTAACAATATAACTCCTCGCTTTCCCAAAAGGGAACGTAATGAGAAATGTGCTGTCATTTGTTGTGATACTAAATGTACCTGGGTTTTGGATGTTTCCATTTCGCAGGAAAGATAATGGTTGAGATAAAGTACGTAAATTAATCTCCCACCCTTCAGGTATTTCTCGTTTTATCATGAGCTTCCCAGTTCCACCCTTCCTTATTTCATACGTATGACGATCGGGATAAATGGTCATACGTATGTATTCACTAGTTAAGGTCGTTTCTTGTTGCATGCGTAACATGTCACTTTGAAATCTTTCGAAAAATTGCTTCGTTGTTTGATGATCGATGACACTCAGCGGGATTTTAATACCAATAAAAAGTAACATAACTGTTATCCCTAATACGACGACAACTTCTAAAAGTGTAAATCCCTTTTCATTCATTCTGTTTACTGGGCAATCACTTTTCCATCAGTGGTAAGCGTGAGAGTTTTACCGTTTTCACACGTTGTTTTCGATAAATAATTTTCAGTTACGAGTGCGTTCATATCAATTGGGAGACTACCGTTATCCATTTGATATGCTTGAACTTGTCCGTTTGCCATTTGGACTAGGGCATCACAGCCTGTGTTTTGTACGCTTGTATTTTTCTCAGCAAGGTTTGGAATAATGAGAATTAGTAGGATGGAAATGATCATCAAAACGATGAGCATCTCGATTAAAGTAAAACCTTTTTCGTTTTTCAACATACGTTTTCCTCTTTTCTAAACAGTTTGGATTAAATTATACATGGGGAGCATAATGGACAAGTAAACAAAAATAATAATGCCAGCTAAAAGGATGAAAAATAGTGGCTGAATCAATCCAATTACTTTTTTGGTGCTTGCCTGTAAACGCTCCGTTAAAAGTTCGCTATACATCGTTAAGTCTTTTTCTAAAAGCTGTACATTAGCATTACGCTGGAAGATCGTTGTTAGCTCTTTTTCAAATAGGGCAAACGAAGATAAAAGGGAGGATAGGTGGAAGCCTCTTTCTAGTTCGTATGTCATTTGAGAAGCATAGTAAGATAGGATGGGTAATCGATGCTGTTCTTTTAGGAATTGTAGTGCATCCTTTATAGGCATGCCTGTTTTTAGTAACGAGCCAAAGTGGGTACAAAACATAAACGTGAGCTGGATAGATTTATACTTCTTGAAAATCGGTATTTTTCGATAGATATTTATTTGGACGGATGGGTGTAAGCGAGATTTTAAAAACCGCCAGACAAATAGGGCAAAAAAAGAAATGCTACCTAATCCAATTAGTCCACCTAGTAATAGGTTAATGAGGAAGAGAGACAGCTCTGTAACCGCACTAGATTGAAGGGAGGACTCGAATAACTGGATGAATGCTGGATATACCATTGTCTTGACAAAAGTGATCAAGAGGACAAAAAAACAAAAGAGAATAAAAGGATAACGAGACGTTTGCTGGAATTTTTTCATGTGATCCATTTGCTGTTGCAGCATGAGACAACATCTTTCCAACGTTTTTTCGAGGTCACCGTTTATTCGAGCGAATATAAAATAGGCGACAATTTTATCCGAGAAATGCACTTTTTCAAAGCATTTGTCAATAGGAGCTCCAGTCTTCAGGTCATGGTAAATGATCCACGCATGCTCCGCCATTTTTGTATCCCAGCTAATCATTTCAAGTGATTCTAATAAGGAGTAACCATTTTGAATCAACCGATGTAATCGATGTAGAAACGTATATTGTTCTTCAAGTGTAAGTTTTCGCTTGTTAATGGGCTTCGTCAAAACTTGCTTGATTTGTAAAGCCAAAGGCATATGCCTTCCTCCTTAATGTTTGGAAGGACTGAAATCCAACGCTATTTCCATTTGGGGTAATTCCGTTAATCGCACTAATTAGCAGTTCATCTTCCAAAATTTCTAAAATCGCAGCACGTTTGTCCATGTTTTTAACATAAATGGGTAATAACTCAATTGCTGCCACAAATAATAAATTCTGCTCTAGGTCTACTTTTTTCACACCCATTTCTAGTAGTCTTAGAATGGTTCCATAAGCATTTTTTGCGTGCAATGTTGAAAGTACCAAATGTCCTGTGTGTGCAGCACGAAAGGCAAAATGTGCCGTTTCTTTGTCCCGTATTTCTCCGACCATCAGGATATCTGGATCATGACGAAGTGCAGCCTTTAATCCGACATCATAACTGATTCCTGCTTTTTCATTTACTTGTACTTGTAAAATATCGGATAGTTTTTTTTCAATCGGATCTTCAAGTGTGATTGTTTGATACGCATTTTCTTTTAACAAATCTTCCAGTAATGCATACAGGGTTGTTGTTTTTCCGCTACCGGTTGGACCAGTGAAAAGAATTATGCCAGAGCGACGAGAAATAGACTGTTTTAAACGCTGTAGTTGATTAGGAAATAAAAAGAGTTGATTTAATTCAGACTTTTCATTTTGGGGTAACAATCGAATGGCAAGACTTTCGGTGGAGTTAACTGGTAAGGTAGATAAACGCAGGGAAAAATGTTGGTTCAAATGCTGAAAAGAAAGGGTACCATTTTGCGGCTTTCTTATTTCACCAATGTCCATTCCAGAAGTGAATTTATAATACGAAAGTAATGTATTATAAGTATAAGTGGGCACCGAAGAATGGAATATTCGCCTTCCATTTACGCGAAAATAAATGTCTGTTTGCTTTTCGGTAGGAGAATAGTGAATGTCTGAAGCATTTTCGTGAATGGCCGTGGAAAGAATTTGTTTGGAAAGAGAAGCAGTTACATTCAATAAATGTTCACCTCCTTAGTGTTTGATGATATACTATTCGACAAATAATGACGAATTCCTGCTAAGAGGTTCATTTTTTTTAAAAAAATATAGAAAAGATTTATGGAGGAGATATAAGGTGGAGTCCATCATATTAGTTGGGTTTATGGGAAGTGGGAAAACAATTGTTTCTGCAGTATTGGGAGAGAAGTTGTCGTGTCCTGTTATTGATACCGATGTTGCTATAGAAGAAAAACATAAGAAAAAAATACCCGCTATTTTTCAAATGGAAGGGGAAAAGGTGTTTCGTACATATGAATCGGATATCCTTTTTAATCTGCCTAAAGAAGATGCCATCATTGCTACTGGAGGCGGAATAGTGAAGTCGGAGCAGAATAGAGTTTGGTTGAGAAAACATGGAACCGTAGTTCATTTGCACACATCTTGGGAAGAAACAGTTAAGCGGCTAGCAAGTGATACAGATAGACCGTTGTGGAACAATGAAATGGATCAAAAGTGTGCATTGTATAAGGAAAGACAACCTTTGTATGAGGAAGTTTCTGATTTTACCGTTACAACGAATGGTAAAACACCGGAATCCATTGCAAAGGAAATAATTGCTCTTATAAAAATTGATTAATTGGACATCCTAAATCCTATAAACGGGTATAGTGGGGTGAGATGATGTCTGGAAATGATTATGTGAAATTCATGACACAAGAGATCGTGAAATATATGGAGCTTCCACAGGATGAGCGAAGAAAACGTAAAAAAAGCAAAAAAAAACAATCGTCATTTTCTAGTAAATGGTTTGGATTATTACCATTTGCTTTCAAGCTTTTGGTAAAGAAGAAAAAGTAGCGGGAAAAGATTCTAACTTATTTCCTGCTACTTTTTTTGGATGCATAACATTTTTTAGGTAATCATTTTCATGGAGGATGCTTGTGACAGATAGAATATGCCCCCATTCACCACATCTAGTGCAATTTCGGGTTTAAATCGATCCTCTATATCTTTAAGTTCTTGTTCCATAATGGCTTTCGTAGATTCTTTTTCTTCTTCATCTAGTTCTTGTCCATTTTCATAAAAATGTTTTAACAGTACTTTTTCCTCCTCCATACGTTCAATTGATTCCTTTGCCCAAGTATGTTCCTGCTGCAAAATCCATTTCTCAATTTGCTGGACAATTCGCTGATACCCACTTTTTAATCGAATAATAGGTGTAATCGTATAACAAAAATCAGAAATGGACGATTGAAAGGAGCGAGAATGTAATGAATCCATCATTCCTGTAACCATCGTCCCATTAATTAAATGAAGGCCAACGGATAGCATTTCATTTTTTTTTTGCTTTCCTTTATAGCTAATTTTAATGTTCGTGACAAGCCATGGGACTAAAGCTGTTTTTTGATTGGTTGAAACTCTTTCAAATTGTTTCGTGTATTTCCCTTGGGTCGTTAATGTTTTAAATATTTGATGTAGGCGAGGGCTTCCAAAGTGTACCCATTCTCCCTCCTCATCCTTTCGATCAGGATTCGTAATAAAGGTGACTTGCATCGGTTCACCAGGATAGCCAAGTTTTTTCACATATTGCCAATAAAATGGGCGATTCATTAACGCTTCATCCATTTTGTCTGTAAGCTGCACTTTCATTCGCCCATTTTCATTTTCAATAATCTCACATTGGTTCGTAACAAAATAATTTACAAGAAAATCATGAAGATTCTCGAGTTCCATTTAATTCCTCCTCTATTAAACGTTCCTGAGTGAACGAGATAACGGATGATAAATTGTCCAACTTAATTTTAGCTTCTCCGTCTGTTTCTGATTCCGAAAATATTCTATTCATTTCTTTTTCCATGTCTTTAATATTTAACTCAGCTAATATGGAATCAAGATTTCCGACTACTTTTTCAAATAACTGTATCTTTTCATATAGTAGTGTTAACACATGTTCTTCCATTGTATTCCGAATCGCGAGGTTATAAATATGAACATCCTCTTGTTGTCCAAACCGGTGGATCCTGCCTATCCGTTGTTCCAACCGCATTGGATTCCAAGGTAGATCATAATTGATCATGTTGTTGCAGAATTGAAGGTTAATCCCTTCGCCACCAGCTTCTGTCGCGATTAGTACTTGGGCATGATTTTGAAAAAGTTGACGCATCCAATCCTTTTTGCTCCTTTTAAAACCTCCTCGAAATGGTACAGATGAGATCCCGTGCTGTTGTAATAGCCATTGAAGATAGAGCTGCGACGCCCGATATTCAGTAAAAACAATAAACTTTTGATTGGGTTTTTGTTGAATTAATTGCACCATTTTTTGTGCCTTTGCATGGTGTGGAAGCTGACCGATTTGTTGGATTAGGGATTCGTATTCTTCCTGTTGTGCACCGATTAACCCTTTATTTATCATTTTTTGGATAGACAAATAACAGGCCTCGCGTGAAGAACAAAGCTCACGGGTTAATGTAATTGCAGAAAAACTAGAACCCTTTTCCGCATTTCTAGTAATAGTAGTTAATTGATCGTATGCCTGTTGCTCTTCGTCGGAAAAATCAACCCATACCGTTTCGACGTGACGTTTCGTCCAGTCAACACCTGTGTCTCCTCTGCGGTTTCGAACCATAACCTTTTGAATGAGCTGTTTCAAATAATCGTCGTTAAATAATCTTTTTCGATCACGCCCAAACCTGTTCGTAAAGTCTTCATAATTTCCTAGATGACCAGGCTTTAAGATGGAAACCAAATTAAAAATGTCACTTAATCGATTCTGCACTGGAGTTGCAGTAAGTAATAAACAATATTTCTTTTTTAATGATCGAACAAATTCGTAATTTTTCGTTTTACTGTTTTTTAATTTGTGGGCTTCGTCGATTAAAATAAAATCATAGTTTATTTCCTGGATGATTTCTCGATGTTGAGGCCTTTTTGCTGTATCTATCGAGGTAACAATGATGTCGTATTGTTCCCAAGCATATTTTTTTCGTTGAGATGCAGCAGGTATATAAAATTTTTGATTCAGTTCGGTTACCCATTGATTTACTAAGGAAGCAGGAACAAGTATTAAAGCTTTTTTAACTAAACCACGTATCATGTATTCTTTTAAAACAAGTCCCGCTTCAATCGTTTTACCTAAACCTACTTCATCCGCTAGAATTCCCCTTCCGTTCATTTCTTCGACAACTTGTTGGGCACAATCAAGTTGATGGGGAAGAAACTCCATATGTGGAAGGTGTTTTGGTGCTGTTAATCCTTTGAATTCGGATGTCAGTGTCGCTTTGGAAGAATGATAGGACATGTTAAAAATATCCCAAGAGCAGAATTCACCAGCTTGTTCGATACGGGATTCTAGTTCATCGATAAAAGTTTGGTCTTTTTTTATCTCTATGTTCATTTTTCGCCCCTCCTATTGTCTAAAAACTTTTAGAACACGCACTTTTTAAAAGAATAATTCATTATCTTTCCCACAGAGAAGAAAGGCTGTGATATAATGTTTTTGAATTTAAATTTTGTCGATAAATCTTCGTGAACATACGTGAAATCTAGTATGCCCATTTTATAAAAAAATAACAACAGCGAATGAGTATAAGGGGAGAGACTACCTATGGTAGCGCCGAAGGAGCAAGCATGACAGTTGCGAATCTCTCAGGCAAAAAGACCCTTGTAGGACGCAACCTCTGGAGAGCGTTTACGAACCTTCGTAGACCACCTAAGATGCAAGCACGGCAGACAGTATTCCAATACCGTGTGAAACTTTCTGGTGAAAAGGACAGAGATCCCACTATGAATTAGTGGGATCTCTGTCTTTCTTTATGCTTTAAAGACCCCATAAGTGATGTGCTTAAAAAAAATGAAAAGGAGCTGAATGTATGAAAGAACTAAAGCAAACGCCATTATTCCCAGAGTACAAGAAGCTAGGGGGAAAAATAGTTGATTTTGGTGGTTGGGCACTTCCTGTTCAATTTACAGGAATTAAAGAGGAACATAATGCAACCAGAACAGCCGCTGGACTGTTTGATGTCTCCCACATGGGGGAAATAATGGTTGAAGGATTGAACAGTTTGGAATTTCTGCAAATCATGCTGACGAATGATGTAGCAAAACTGACACCGAATCGGGCACAATACACCATGATGTGCTATGAGAATGGTGGTACAGTGGATGATCTAATCGTTTATATGTTAGCTGAAAACAAATATATGCTGGTTGTGAATGCTGCTAATACACAAAAGGATTTTGATTGGCTAATAGCGCATCAAATAGATGGAGTGGAAATTTCTGATCGATCGGAGGATTTTGTCCAACTAGCTCTACAGGGACCAAAGGCGGAAAAAATTCTTCAAAAAATAACATCCTATGATTTAGCATCCATTACGTTTTTCCGACTTGCATCTTCTGTGACATTTACTGGTATTCAGAATGAAGCGATCGTTGCTAGAACGGGTTACACGGGAGAAGACGGCTTTGAAATATATATTTCAGCGGATGATGGAAGAAAACTATGGAATACGCTTTTGGATGTAGGCGAAGCCGATGGACTTGTACCAGTTGGTTTAGGTGCTAGAGATACTTTAAGATTTGAAGCAAACCTAGCATTGTATGGACAGGAATTGACTGCTGATATTACGCCAATAGAAGCGGGTCTATCGTTTGCCGTAAAAACGAATAAGCAAGCTGATTTCATCGGAAAAGAAGTGTTAAAAAAGCAGAAGGAAGAAGGACCAAAGCGTAAATTAGTCGGTATCGAGATGATCGAAAAAGGGATACCGAGACACGGGTATGAAGTGCTTGTTGCTGACGAAGTGATCGGAGTCGTTACTTCTGGAACACAATCCCCAACATTGGGTAAAAATATCGGCCTTGCTCTTGTTTCGTCTGACTACACGACAATTGGAACAGAACTTTTTGTACAGATTAGAAAAAAGCGCGTAAAAGCAAAGATCGTATCGACACCATTTTATAAACGTTCATAAATGAAGGGGGAGAGCAAATGGAATTTCGTTATTTGCCAATGACCACAGCAGATAAAAAAGAAATGTTAGAAACGATTGGGGTTCCATCCACAGAGGAATTGTTTTCAGATATTCCTAAGCAAGTTCGGTTAAAAAGGGAGCTTCAATTAAAAGAACCAACAAGTGAAGCAGAATTGTTAAAGGAAATGAAAGCTCTCGCAAATAAAAATGTAAATATAAAGTCACATCCATCTTTTTTAGGAGCAGGCGTTTATGATCATTACATTCCATCTATTGTGGATCATATTATTTCTAGGTCAGAATTTTATACAGCCTATACACCATATCAGCCAGAAATTTCCCAAGGAGAGCTACAAGCTATTTTTGAGTTTCAAACGATGATTTGTGAACTAACTGGTATGGATGTGGCAAATTCCTCTATGTATGATGGGGCAACTGCACTAGCGGAAGCAGCAAACTTAAGTGCGGCTCAAACAAAACGAAAAAAAGTGATTGTTTCGAAAGCAGTCCATCCTGAGTCGATTGAGGTTATTCGTACGTATACAAAAGGACAACATATTGAAATTGTAGAAGTCGACCACCACGATGGAATTACAGATATGAAACAATTAGAACAAGCACTTGACAGCGATACGGCTAGCGTTATTCTTCAATATCCTAATTTTTTTGGGCAAATAGAACCTTTGTCTGAAGTCCAAACACTCTTAGAAAATCACCCGAAAACGATGATGATCGTATCTTCTAATCCATTAGCACTTGGCTTTTTAACCCCCCCTGGTGAATTTGGAGCAGATATTGTGGTAGGTGATAATCAGGTTTTTGGTATTCCAGCCCAATTCGGTGGGCCGCATTGTGGTTATTTTGCGACATCGAAAAAGTTAATGAGAAAAGTTCCTGGTAGATTGGTTGGACAAACGAAAGACGAAAATGGCAAGCGTGGTTTTGTATTAACCTTGCAGGCGCGGGAACAGCATATTCGAAGAGATAAGGCAACATCTAATATTTGCTCTAACCAAGCGTTAAATGCTTTAGCTTCATCGGTAGCAATGAGCTCGTTAGGTAAGCAAGGTTTAAAGAAAATGGCATGGTTAAACATGCAAAAAGCTCGTTATGCGAAGGCTCAGTTTCAAGCAAACGGATTTAGTAGTCCTTTTACTGGCTCTTTCTTTAATGAATTCGTTATAAATGTACCGATAACCGTTAAAGAGCTAAATGAACAGTTGCTTGAGCGTGGATTTATTGGTGGATTTAATCTAGAACAAGTAGATCCAACTAGAAAAGGTGAGATGTTAATCGCAGTAACAGAACTACGCACGAAAGAGGAAATCGATATGTTCGTGCAAGAAGTGAGGGATATTTGTGGATAATCAGGACTTTCCATTAATTTTTGAACGAAGTAAACCAGGTCGCTCCAGTTATAGTCTACCTGAACTAGATGTCCCAGAGACAGATATTACGGCTGTCCTTGACGACAAATATATTCGAAAAACGGAACCAGCATTACCTGAGGTAAGTGAGCTTGAAATTATACGTCATTATACAGGCCTTTCTAGAAGAAATTATGGAGTGGATCAAGGATTTTATCCACTTGGCTCTTGTACAATGAAATATAATCCGAAAATAAATGAAGATGTGGCTCGATTAGACGGATTCAGTCACATTCATCCATACCAAGATCAGAATACGGTTCAAGGTGCGCTTGAGATGATGTACGATTTACAAACATCGCTAGCAGAAATAACTGGAATGGATGAGGTTTCCCTTCAGCCTGCAGCAGGTGCTCACGGGGAATGGACTGGATTGATGATGATTCGCGCCTTTCACGAAGCAAACAATGACTATAATCGAACAAAAGTAATCGTACCTGATTCCGCTCACGGAACAAATCCTGCTTCTGCTACTGTAGCTGGTTTTGAAGCTGTGACCGTTAAGTCGAACGAACGAGGACTAGTCGATCTTGAAGATTTAAAGCGAGTTGTTGGGAATGACACAGCCGCACTTATGTTAACCAATCCGAATACATTAGGTCTATTTGAAGAAGAAATCTTAGAGATGGCAAAAATCGTTCATGAGGCTGGTGGAAGACTTTACTATGATGGGGCAAATTTAAACGCAATTATGGGCTATACACGTCCTGGAGATATGGGATTTGATGTTGTGCACTTAAACCTTCATAAAACATTCACTGGCCCACATGGCGGAGGTGGACCAGGTTCTGGACCTGTTGGGGTATCAAAAGAACTAGCCAAGTTTTTACCTAAGCCTGTGCTGACCAAAAATGAAGAAAACCAATACTTTTTTGATCATGAGCGCCCAGATTCTATTGGCCGAGTGAAACCGTACTATGGTAACTTTGGTATTAACCTTAGAGCATATACGTACATTCGGACTATGGGTGGGGAAGGTCTGAAAAAAGTGAGCGAATACGCAGTTCTCAATGCAAATTATATGATGCGAAGGCTTGAGGGCGAATATAGCTTACCATTCCCACAGCATTGTAAACATGAATTTGTTCTTTCTGGAAAAGGTCAAAAGAAATTAGGTGTTCGAACACTTGATATTGCGAAACGCTTGTTGGATTTCGGATATCACCCACCGACGATTTATTTTCCATTAAATGTGGAAGAAGCACTTATGGTGGAACCAACGGAGACGGAATCAAAGGAAACATTAGACGGTTTTATTGACACAATGCTTCAGATATCAGATGAGGCAAAAGAAAACCCTGAAATTGTACAGGAAGCACCACACACTACCGTTGTAAAACGTATGGATGAAGCAACAGCCGCAAGAAAACCAGTGTTACGATACGAACCATAACAAAGAAAGAAACCTTTTCTTTTTAACGAGAAAAGGTTTCTTTTTTTCGTGTCTTATGATTTTTTAATTTTTCCGCCCCATTTTTTGAAGCCGCCTTTTAATTGATTTAAATCGCTGTAGCCTTTTTTGTGAAGCAGTAAGGCAGCTCTAGCCGTTCTTGCCCCGTTTTGACAGTACAAGTAAACGGGTTGATCCTTTCTGATTTCCACAAGACGCTGGCGCATCTGAGAGAGTGGAATATTTCTTGCTCCGAGAATGTGCCCACCCTTGAATTCATTTGGCTCTCTCACGTCAATTAACTGGGCTTTACGATAACCTTGGCGAAATGTATCTTCGTCCAATGTTTTTAAAATGCGTCTCTGTTTCATGTATCTATATACACTAAAAAGTATCAATCCGACCAAAACAGCTAATAGAATTCCGAGTTCCATCGTGATTTCCCCCTACTCAAACGAAATGCTTACTTTATCTATTATATTTATCTTAGCCTGTTTTTTCAAAGATTTTTTTTAGAGGTTGTTCAAAACCCCCATGACTTATCAGCCACCACGAAGAATGAAAATGTATATAGTGGGGGTATAGCGTTTATTTCTAAGTAATCCTGTTAACTATGATAAAGCAGGTCTGAGATCGTGACTTTTTTAGTGGTAAAAACCCTGAGT